>NZ_JBGQOK010000001.1:0-862812 GCF_052119605.1 Leeuwenhoekiella sp. W20_SRS_FM14
TTTTTTTGCCCTAAACTCAGATCGTAGACTTGAGATATTAGACTTGAGACAAGAGAAAATAGAGAACAGAAAATAGAAAAATAGAAAATAGAAAGCAGAAATTAGAAAACAGAAAATTACTACCTCACTGTTTTAGGGATAGTAGTGAAAATCCCTTCTAAAGCAACAGCTTAAATAAATTAAAGTCAAAAGGCTCGACCCTAAGGGTGAGGCTATAAAAAATATATTTTATAAAAATTCTATTCAGTAATTTTACCTAATGAATTTAGACTGGAGAAATAAGGAGTTTTGGAATGCCATATCTCATGCGGTAGGAACATTACTTGGTATTTTTGGGATGTATTTGCTCCTTACTAATGATAGTGACAAATCACCGTATAGTACTCTGAGTATATATTTATATACACTATCAATATTGCTTTTATATACTGCTTCAACTGTTTATCATTTAGTTGCGCATATTCCGTGGAAGACTCTATTTAGAAAAATTGATCATATTAGTATTTATTTTTTGATAGCTGGTACATATAGCCCTGTTGCTTTAATAACATTAGAACAGGACAATGGCTGGCTTTTATTTTCTATTGTATGGGGTATAGCAGCTCTAGGTACTATTTTGAAATTGTTTTTTACGGGTCGTTTTGAAATTATTTCTTTATTACTATACCTGGCAATGGGATGGCTTATTGTTTTTGATTGGCAGAGTTTGACACAGAATACAACAGAACAAGGTATTAATTTTCTAATGCTGGGTGGGGCTTTTTATACAATAGGTATATTATTTTATGCTATTAAGAAAATTCCTTACAACCATTTAGTTTGGCATTTCTTTGTATTAGGAGGAAGTATTTCTCATTTTCTCTTTATTTTTTTAGATGTAATCTAGGCTGTAATTATATCCTGATATTCATACCAGAATAATTCAAACTTAGGCATCGTGTTATTAAAAAATTCAAAGACTTCTGGCCAATGTTTTTTATTGTGAATATTCACCTCGTACTTCGTAATATAAATTCTAGAAATAATCTTTCCGCTACTGCGTAAGTAGTCTTTTTCTAATATTATATCCTCAGAAATTTCGGCTTTTAGAAGATTTTTTAAACTTAAAAATTTTTCAAAATAGAACTCTCTAAAGATTTCATCGCGTGTTTCAATATCAAAAGATACCATAGCTTTTTGATTGTCAAAGCTGAACTTTAGATTTATTTCCTTGACTTTAGTATCGTATAACAACCATTTACGAGGATAGCGTTTTCCGAAAAAAATCCAGAATTGTTCTCGTATTTGTTTAGATTCTTCTCTACTGAACATAATTAAAGCATATAAGCTAAACCAATTCCTAATAATATCACGCCAAATTTAGTAGCGTTGAATTGATGGTTTTTTGAAGATTCAAATAAAATTGTTGTTGAGACGTGAAGTAATACGCCTACTACGAGCGCATTTATATCATTCCTAATACTTTCTGACCAAAAATTTAAGGTTGCTAAGTAACTCCCCAACGGTGTCATTAGTGCAAAGAGTAAGAGAAAAAATAAAATTTGCATTCTGCTAATATTCGAAGCCAGTAAAAATGAACTTATAATTATTGCTATAGGTATTTTATGTACTACTATGCCGTAAACTAAATCTTGATTTTGAGAAAGTGGAAAACCTTCAAAGGCAGAATGTACACATAAACTTGCGAAAAGTAGCCATGGAATTGTTTTTGTATTTTCGTCTAAGTGCAAATGACCGTGTTCTGCACCTCTAGATAAAAATTCAAGAAGTATTTGAAGTAGTAATCCCGCCATTATAAATAAGCCTATATTTTTAGAACCTGAGGCGTATAATTCTGGAAGAAATTCAAAAATTGTTATTGAAAGTAAAAAGGCTCCGCTAAAGGCTAAAAGTAACTTAACTGCATTATTGATGGTAGGTTTGAAGAGTAAAGCAAGTATAAATCCCAGCAAAACTGCTGCAACGGGTAGTATAAAAATCATAGAAATATGGGCTTGGTCGCGTTAGTCGTAATTGACCGATAAAATTAACCTATTTTTGCAATCTAAATTTTTACAATGGAAGGGAACTTTAAAATGCTGGCCAAAACAATGTTTGGCTTTGAAGAATTACTAGCTCGAGAATTACGAGAATTAGGTGCAGGAGATGTAGAAATAGGTACTAGAAGTGTTTCTTTTAGTGGGGACAAGGGGTTTATGTATAAGGCAAACCTGTGCTGCAGAACAGCTATTAAAATTCTTAAACCACTTAAAACATTTACTATTAAGGATGAGAATGCCCTGTATGATGCGGTTAAAAGCATAGACTGGAGTCAATATATGCGTGTTAATGACACGTTTGCTATAAATGCTACCATTAGTGGTGAGGAGTTTACACACTCCTTATTTGTCGCTCAAAAAGCAAAAGATGCAGTTGTAGATCAATTTAGAGAAAACACTGGTGAGCGTCCAGATGTAGATCTTAAATTCCCTAGTTTAAGTATAGATATTCATATACGTAACAATACCTGTAATATATCACTTGATAGTAGTGGAGTATCTCTACATCAACGAGGTTATCGTCTGGCCACTAATATTGCACCTATTAACGAAGTTCTTGCCGCAGGATGTTTAATGCTTGCAGGTTGGAAAGGACACAGTGATTTCTTAGATCCTATGTGTGGTAGTGGAACAATGTTGATTGAGGCCGCAATGATCGCTTGTAATATTCCGCCTAATTTAAATAGAAAGCAATTTGGTTTTGAAAATTGGCATGATTGGGATCCAGATTTGTTTGATGTTATTGAAGAGTCTGCCCTAAAGAAAATACGTGAATTTCATTTCACCATCTCAGGTTATGACAAGGCGCCTTCAGCTGTTGAAAAAGCTATTGAGAACGTAAGAAATGCTGAATTAAGCGAATTTATTACTATCAAACAGGCAGATTTCTTTAAGACTGAAAAAGAAAAGGAACGTCATTTACATATGGTATTTAACCCCCCTTATGGTGAACGTCTTGAAATTGATATGGAGCCCTTTTATAAAAGTATAGGTGATACATTAAAACAAAATTATAAAGATACAGAAGCGTGGTTTATTACTTCTAATCTTGAATCTCTTAAACATGTAGGCTTACGTACCTCACGTAAAATTAAACTTTACAATGGTTCACTAGAATCACGATTAGTAAAGTATGATATTTATGCAGGATCAAAAAAGGCAAAATTTCAGAAAGAAGAAGAGTAATCCTCTAAATACACTTTATATTAAAATGGGCAACTTAATACTGATAAGTTGCCCGTTTTTATGTTTAAACTATCCTTTTAATAACTCTCAATTTGTGAGTATGCGTGCGTTTTTCTGCATTATAAATACCGGTATGATCTATACGATCTATGCGTACCTCCCCGTGGCAATGTATGATGTAATTATCTTGAAGCATTATACCTACATGCACAATTCGGCCTTCATCATTATCAAAAAAAGCAAGATCGCCCGGCTCGCTTTCTTCAATAAAACTTAAAGCTTCTCCCTGTGCAGCTTGCTGAGAGGCATCTCGTAACAATGCATGGCCATTAAGTCTATAAACCATTTGTGTAAACCCGCTACAGTCTAAACCAAAAGGAGTTCTTCCTCCCCATAGATAGGGACTTTTTAAATAAAGTAATGCTGTATTTATAAAAGACGACTTATCATTTACAGAACCTGCCATATTACCTTCATACAAATCTCCTGTTAAATCAAGATTTGCTAATTGAGCTCCCAATGGAATGCTAAGAATATGAGAGTCTGAAGATGTTACCATTTGTAATAAATCGCTGGCAAGTACCGGCTGTTTATCTTCTGCGGCAGCATAATTATCTTCAGAAATCTCTTTATACTGCTTATTATCTATCCACCCTTCATACTTATCGTGAGCAAGGCGAATGCGACTCCATTTTTTACGAATTTCGAGTACTTTAAAATGTTCACCATAAAGTACTTGGTTAATCATCTCAGCCTGGTCTGCAGGCTCTAAACGCATAGGAACAATACTTAATGGGCAAATGCCGTAATTCATCAGGCGGTTTTGAAATTTTTGTAAAAGTAATTCAAATGCTTTTTACCCACCAATGAGATTATTAACATCTGAACTAAATTGTAAATTATTACCTGGAAATTACCATCGCCGAAGCACCACCACCACCATTACAAATAGCTGCAGCACCTAGTTTAGCATTATTTTGTTTTAAGACATTAATTAGTGTAATTAAAATACGCACCCCACTGCAACCTAAAGGATGACCAAGTGATACAGCGCCACCATTAATATTTACATTGTCTGCAGTTAAGCCTAAAATTTTCATATTCGCTAAACCTACAACAGAAAACGCCTCATTAAATTCAAAGAAATCAATCTCATCCTGATTAACTCCTGCCTTAGCTAAAGCTTTAGGTAAAGCTTTTGAAGGCGCCGTTGTAAACCATTCTGGCTCGTGTGCTGCATCAGCATATCCTTTTATTGTGCACAAGACTTCAAGGCCTAATTCAGTTGCCTTTTCTTTGCTCATAACAACTACCGCACCGGCACCATCATTTATGGTAGAAGCGTTAGCTGCAGTTACAGTGCCATCTTTTGAAAAGGCGGGACGTAAACCAGCAATTTTATCTATTCTTACATTTTTAAACTCTTCATCTTCATTAACAATAATAGGTTCGCCGCGACGCTGCGGAACTTCTACAGGTATTACCTCGTCTTTAAATTTACCGGCTTCCCAGGCGGCAGCAGAGCGCTTGTAGCTTTCAATTGCAAACGCATCTTGATCTTCTCTAGAAAAATTATATTCTTTAGCGCATAGGTCTGCACATACTCCCATTGCATTACCATCATAAGCATCTACAAGACCATCTTTTTGCATTCCGTCTATAAGTGTTGCCGGGCCAAATTTGTTTCCGTTGCGCATATGTACATAATGAGGAATTTGACTCATACTCTCCATACCACCGGCAATAACAATCTCATTATCTCCAAGTGCGATTGATTGCGCTGCAAGCATTACTGCTTTCATCCCAGAAGAACACACTTTATTAATAGTTGTACATGGGACAGTGTCTGGTATTCCTGCATTTAAAGCAGCCTGTCGAGCAGGAGCTTGCCCTACACCAGCTTGTACCACATTACCCATAAAAACTTCAGTAACCAGGGTTGGGTCTAAATTAATTTTAGACAATGCACCTTTAATTGCAGCTGTACCTAAATTTACAGCAGTTAAGGATGATAAACTTCCTAAAAAACTCCCTATAGGCGTACGAACAGCTGATACGATGACAACTTCTTTATGCATAATAATTGATTTTTTATTTAAAATTTTAAGCTGCGTAAATTTAGGCATTTTATTACGAAAACGTTATCATTGGACAACAGACCTGTATATAATCTCAACCATTTAATTTTAGTACTTTTACTCTTGAATTTAAGTTGAAAAAGTACCTAATCTTAATGCTCGCAGTTTTCAAAAGGAGCATTTTGACTTATGGATTGGCTTAAAATGTTTTTTCTAGCTTCACACTATAAATACTATTGTTTTCATTAATAATATGAAAGATATTTTAAATAGGTTTTACAAAAATCAAGGATCGCTATACAAGATTTTGTTATGTATTGTGAGCACTATTCTTATTGTATATCTTTTTCCGAAGAGCGGAAAGTTTCAGTTTGATTTTCAACAGAATAAACCCTGGCAGTACGATAATTTATATGCACCAGTGGATTTTGCTATCTTAAAAAGTGAAGATCAGTTAGAGCGTGAGCGTTCTGAAGCTGAAAATAATATCATTCCTTATTTTATTTATGATCAGGATATAGCAAATGAATCTAAAGCAGCTTATGAAAACCAGTTTGCGTCTGTGTTTACAGATTCAATATTTAGAGACCGGCAGAAAGAGTTAAAGGCTTTTGGTTCAAAAATTTTGGAGGATATTTATAAATACGGAGTTATAAGTGACATTGCTTCTTTTGAAGATGGAAGAAAAGTATATCTGCGACGTGGTAATGAAATTGAAGAGACTTCTATTGAGAATTTAAATACTACTGCAGAAATTACTGTTTTAATCAATAGGCGATTAGTAAACGGACCTTACGTACAAGCTGTAAATAGATTTAAAGAATTATTTTTTGATGTAGTACAACCTAATGTTGTTTATGACGAAAAACTTACTAATAAGGAGTTAAGCGCAGAACTTAGTAAAATAGCACCTACTAAAGGAGTCGTTAATAAAGGAAGTCGCATTGTTGCCAAGGGAGAGATTGTAGAGCAAAACACCTATCAAATTTTGAAGTCTCTACAGGCAGAATATGAGTCTCAGACCTGGACGGCGAGCAAGTACAATTGGGTCGTATTTGGGTATGTTCTTTTAGTTTCGGTAGCACTTACAATGCTATTGCTGTTTATACGTAATTACAGAGAGGCAGTTTTTGAAAACAATACAAAAGTGACTTTCATATTTTTCAATATAATTTTAATGGTTTTGTTAACCACAATTATTGTTAAGTATGACGCAAATTACGTTTATGTCGTACCACTTTGTATTCTTCCGCTGGTTATAAAGGCATTCTTTGATGCTAGATTGGGTTTGTTTACACACGTAATAGCTATTCTTTTATTAGGCTTCATTGTGCCTAACACTTCAGAATATATGTTTCTGCAGGTAATTGCCGGAATCGTCACTATTCTTACCGTTTCAGAATTGTATAAGAGGGCTAATTTATTCATTTCGGTAGGACAAATAACCTTTATTTATATATTAGGTTATTTTGCATTTCACATTATTCATGAAGGAACGGTAGACAATCTCGAATGGGAGACATTTAGTATGTTTATTATTACAGGGCTTGCAACACTCTTTGTGCAACCTTTAATATATGCATATGAGAAGATATTCGGTCTGGTAAGTGATCTTTCACTTCTTGAGTTAACAGATACCAACTCAAAATTACTTAAGGATTTAGCAAATAAGGCCCCTGGAACGTTTCATCACAGTTTAAATGTGGCAAACCTTGCCGAAGCCGCTGCAAATGAAATAGGAGCTAACTCAATGCTTACGCGAGTAGGTGCGTTATATCATGATATAGGCAAAATGGCTAATCCTACAGATTTTACAGAAAATCAATCTACAGGTATTAATACCCATGAAGATTTATCTCCCTATGAAAGTGCTCGTATTATTATAGATCACGTAATTAATGGTATTGAAATAGCTCGTAAAAATAACCTGCCAGATCGCGTTATTGATTTTATACGTACGCACCACGGCACCAGCACTGTTTATTATTTTTATAAGAAAGCGCAGGAACAGGATGATGATGTAAAGATTGAAGATTTTAGATATCCAGGTCCTTTACCATTTAGTAAAGAAACTGCTATTTTAATGATGGCAGATAGTGTTGAAGCTGCGAGTAAGAGTTTAAAAAATCCAACATCAGTATTAATAGATTCTTTTGTAGAGAAAATTGTTAATAAGCAGATGGACGATAATCAGTTTTTAAATGCCAACATTACGTTTAAAGAAATACAAACGATAAAGAAGGTTTTAAAGTCAAAATTGAATAATATATACCATCTGCGTATAGAATATCCAGAATAATTTTTGTGGTGATAATCTTGTTTTCAGGCTATTAAAAAATGAGTCAAAAAAAAAGCAATTAATTCTTTCAAAACCTTTGGTTGATTTAAAAGTTAGATATATATTTGCACCCGCGTTTTGAGAGAGACGCTTCGTTCTTAAGGAGAGGTGCCAGAGTGGTAATGGAGCAGATTGCTAATCTGTCGACGGGTAACTGTCGCCAGGGTTCGAGTCCCTGTCTCTCCGCAAAACTTTTTAAATATACACCTCGGGGTGTAGCGTAGCCCGGTCATCGCGCCTGCTTTGGGAGCAGGAGGTCGCAGGTTCGAATCCTGCCACCCCGACAAACCACTTTACAGTGGGTATCTAAAACCTGTTAATCAATAGATTAACAGGTTTTTTTGTTTTATACCCTATCAATTGATAGGGTTTGATATCAAGCAGTTTAGTGAATGATTCGGTGAATACTTTTTTAACATCGATTCACTATCTTAGAAGAACATTTTGAAAGGTTTGACTCTCGTCTTTGAAAAACTAATGTTTCATTAAAAGACGCTCGAAATGCCTAATTTTACTACCTTTTCCGTATTATTCTTCACTAGAAAATTAAATCGGAACAAACCGGAATTATCTATTTACGCCCGGATAACCGTAGATGGAAAATGCTCAGAAATGAGCTTAAAAAGAAAAACTTCAGTGAATAATTGGGATCCTTCCAAGGGAAGAGTCCGGGGAACCACAGCAAAAGCAAAAAATTTAAACAGTAATTTAGACCAGTATACTCCAAGTTGCTGGATGCCCATAAAAAGCTTTTGGATAAAGACTCACTCATTACAGCAGATCGAATCAAAGCTTATTATTTAGGTTTTGACGAGGATCATATGACGCTGTTGAATATCATTGACTATCACAATAACAAAATGCAAGGGGTTCTCAAGTGGGGTACGCTTAAGAACTATTATACTACAGCGGAATACCTTTCCCGGTTCTTAAAAGTAATAAAGAAAACCGACAACATATACTTAAAGCAAATCAATTATCAATTCATAACCGAATTTGAAGATTTCCTGCGTAAGGTTAAACCCAAAAAAGGACAGAAACCATGTGGACCAAATGGAACGATGAAGCACTTAGAACGCTTTAAAAAGCTCCTGAACTTAGCTATTAAACTGGAATGGTTGGTTAAAAATCCATTCCACAGTTATTCTTTTAAATTTGAGAGGAATGACCGCCAGTTTTTAACGGAACGCGAATTGCATAAACTGGAAGAGACCTTTTTCAAAAGTGCATCGCTCGAACGGGTGAAAGACCTGTTTTTGTTTTCTTGCTATTCCGGTTTATCGTATATAGATTTAAAAGAACTGACCACAGATCAATTGGTCAAGGGAGTGGACGGTAAAGATTGGATTTATACCAAGCGCGAGAAAACCCAGCAGTCGGTAAAAATACCTTTGTTGCACTCTGCAAATACGATTCTAAAGAAATATAGAGGACATAATATTTTAGAGGATTCAAATGCGGTCTTTCCAGTGATCTCTAATCAGAAAATGAATAAGTATTTAAAGGATATCATGCTGGCTATTGGAGTTCGAAAGAAAATCACCTTTCACTCTGCCCGGCACACCTTCGCTACAGTGGTTATGCTGTCCAATGGCATTCCCATTGAAACCGTTTCTAAAGTTTTAGGACACACCAAGTTATCTACTACTCAGATTTATGTGAGGGTTATGGAAGATAAGCTTAGTAAGGATATGGGAAGATTGGATCAGATGATCAGGACAAGAGGGCTGCAACAAGAAGTTAAATAGAATTAGATGTTTTATATCATAAAAGACTTTTTCTATAAGATGTTGAACTCTGAATCCGTAGAAACCTTCTTACGACAGGCTTTAAAAACCCGTATCACATTTTCCATTAGTTTAATTTTTAAGATATGGGAGTTTGCTAATTTAGATCCTTATATAAAGAAATAATTCGAAACATTATTTTATTGTGCTCAACATATAGTTTAAACTATTTTTTTTATTTTTGACTCAAGACGATTTAAATATTCACATAATATTTCAGATTGTTTTTCTCACACGTTACAATCTTTTTATCTATAAGTAGCCTTATTTAAAGCAAGATGGTTATCACTATGCTTTTAAAATTTGGTTTTAATTTCTTTATACTAGTTTATTAAATACTTTTTTAGATGAAAAGAATCGGAATAGTTTTAGTGCTTTTTAGTGCGTTTTTAACCGTATCCTGTAAACAAAAAAAACAGGCCGAAAGTTTAAAAACTCCTGATGATCATATCGCGTTTATAGAAAGTCAATTAGAATTTGCAGATAAACAACTTAGTGGTTTGCTGGTTAAAGCAGAAGCTAAAAACCAAAATCCCCGTACTTTAGAAAAGGATTCTTCTATATATTTTATAGATAGTGCTTCATTTGATTGGACCGAAGGTTTCTTTCCGGGAAGTTGCTGGTATCTATATGAAGCTACGGGAGCTGATAAGTGGAAAGATGCAGCGATGCACTTTCAGGGATTATATAAGTCTCACAAAGAGTTACCGGCGTATCATGATTTAGGCTTTGTTTTTAATTGTTCATATGGCAATGGTTATCGCTTGCTCGATAAACCCGAATATAAAACGGTATTGATGGATGCAGCCAAAACTTTGGCTAATCGTTTTGATCCAAAAGTAGGTGCGATAAAAAGCTGGGATGCAGATAGAGGTTGGCAAGCAAAACGAGGCTGGGAATACCCGGTGATTATAGATAATATGATGAATCTTGAACTGCTTTACGAGGCAACTGCAATGAGTTCAGATTCGGTGTACGCTAAGATAGCTTCTGCACATGCAGATAAAACAATGGCACATCACTTTAGAGATGACTACAGCTCGTATCATGTTATAGATTATGATTCAATTACAGGTACTGTACGCAAAAAAGAAACAGCGCAAGGCTTTGCAGATTCTAGTTCGTGGGCTCGTGGTCAAGCTTGGGGACTTTATGGGTATACGATGTGTTATAAATACACTAAGGATCAAAAGTATCTTGATATGGCTAAAAAAATTGCCGACTATATTTTAAATGCTTCAGAAATCCCTAAAGATGGAATACCCTATTGGGATTACCACACATCAGATAAAGAAACAACACCCAGAGATGTTTCAGCAGCAGCTGTAACAGCTTCAGCATTGGTGTCACTTAACAATTTTACAGCTGGTAAATATGAACAAGAAGCGCTAAATCTTGTTAAAACCTTATCAACTCCTGCGTACCGTGCAGAACTAAATACGAATGAAAACTTTTTACTTAAGCATAGTGTAGGCAGTATTCCACACGATAATGAAATTGATGTGCCGCTTAACTATGCAGATTATTATTATCTGGAAGCGTTATTGCGAATAAAAACCTACTATTCAAAAAAAAAGAAATAACCAGATTTATGAATGATCCCGTATATCGTGTAAACCAAATAGAAAAAAACTTAGTAAAACTTACCGGTAGGGTAGATGCAGCACAATGGGCACAAGCTAATGCACTTACGCACTTTGTATCACCCTGGGATGAGCAGCCTATAAAACCTATAACATTTAAAGCGTTATATGACACAGACTATTTCTATTTTAGTTTTAGTGTTGAAGATGACTCGGTATTCACCGAATTAAAAGACGATTCTAAACCCAGCATAGCCCAATCAGATCGCGTAGAACTGTTTATGAGAGCAGATGCGCAAATGAGTCCATATTACTGTTTGGAGATTGATACACAGCCGCGTATTATGGATTTTAAAGCAATGCCTAATCGAAATTTTGACTTAAGTTGGAATTGGCCAGAAGGCGAAATTGATGTAAAATCTTCTGTATTAAAAGATCACTTTAAGGTAGAAGGAAAAATTAGTCTAAAATCGCTAAAAGCACTTAATCTCTTAAAACAGGATGCTCGAGGTACCTTTATGGAAATTGGTGTTTACAGAGCTAAATATAATCAAGACGAGAAGGGTAACAAACAAGCCACCTGGATTACCTGGGTAAATCCCAAAACTCCAGAACCTGAGTTTCATATAGCAGACTCTTTTGGAATTTTTCGCTTTGAATCTTAATTTAAGTATTGTGGGTAATTTTCGGTATTGATAATATCAATAGGAAGCGTTAAAGATTCTTGTAAAGGCTTATCAAATAAGAAAAACTCAATCAGATTGGTTAAACTTAAATACACTTGTTTTTTAGGATCTTGATGTATTAAAAAGGCAATTTTGTCTTCTTCTAAGTATTTGATATTTTCGGCCACGAGGTCATAACCTATAATTAAACTTTTTGGTAAATAAGCTGCAATATGATTTGCTAGTAAATAGGCTTTAGAAGTTGTAACAAATAATCCGTCAACGTCATCAATAGATTTTAAAAAGTTTTCTATAGTCTGGTCAAACGGAATTTTAGATTCTTTTTTAATGTTGTGAACGTTAATGGTAAAAGCTAATTCTTTTTGAGCAAAATAATCTTTAAAGCCGCGTTCCTTTTCCTGCATATGCGAGGCATTTTGAAAGGCCTCATCTATATGCAAAACAGCTAGCGTAGCTTTATTTCCTAATAGCATATTAAACAACTTTGCCGCAACACGTCCACTTTGAAACAAATCCTGACCAATCTCGAGGTTAATTTGTGGTTCTTTAATATAATTATTAAATGTAGCGATTTTAATACCTGCAGCTACACACATTTTTGCAACATGCTCTGCTTCCTTATAAAATAACGGAACCATTAATACAGCATCTGGTTTTTCGGCTATGACTAGATCGGCAGCTTTGGTAAATGATTTTGTAGACTTTGGTTTAAATACACCTTTATTTATTTTAATACCAAAATGACTAAATTCCTGCTCAACCTGCTTTATAGCTTCATAACAGGGAAGCCAGTAGGGGTCTGCATCAGCATCGGGTAATAATATGGCAATATTATAGATCTTATTATTTTTAAGACTTTTTGCAATAGGATTGGGTTTATACTCAATTTTATCAAGTACTTTATTTACCTGTTCCAAAGCTTTAGGAGATACTTTTCCGCGCTTATGAATTACACGATCTACAGTGCCTTTAGATACGCCAGCTAATTCTGCGATATCTTTAATGGTGTAATTTTCTTTCATTAAGACAAAGATAATAATCTATATGAATTATCAGACTAACTTGTGCTCGATAACATTTTTTAATGTGTTCGAGCACATTTTTATTGAAATTGCTTTTTTTTCACATTCTTTTTAGATAAATTGTACCAGATTTAAAGATTAATAACGTGTGAGAACAAATAATCTTTTAAATAATAAACTGATTTACAGGATTTTATGATTTGTAAATTAATAGGAAATCAAATCGTGTTAATACAGGTTTTTAAACTCAAGTTTGGAAAACTATTAACAATCAACCAAAATTTTTGAAAAACACATTTATGTCAACAGAAATGCAAAATTCTAAAGGACCTACACTTGTCATACTTGCTGCCGGAATAGGGAGTAGATATGGTGGTTTAAAACAGCTAGATACATTTTCGCCGCAAGGGGATACTATAATTGATTTTTCGATCTATGATGCAATTGAGGCTGGGTTTAAAAAAATTGTATTCATTATAAGAGAGAATTTATTAGAAGAGTTTAAGGAGGTTTTTGAACCTAAATTAAAAGGTAAAGCTGAGGTAGATTATGTATTTCAAGAATTAGACCGTGTGCCAGATCTCTATGTAGATTCTAATCGCACTAAACCTTGGGGAACAGGACACGCCTTATTACTAACTAAGGATGTGGTAAAAGAAAATTTTGCAATCATTAATGCAGATGACTTTTATGGGCGAGAGTCTTTTATAATAATGGCAAATGCTCTAAATAATATAGATAGGGATTCTTATCATTTTAATATGGTTGCTTTTCAGCTTAAGAATACAGTATCAAATCACGGGTATGTTTCTCGTGGCGAATGTAAAGTCTCTAAAGATGGCTATCTCGAGGATGTGACCGAACGTACACATATTGAGAAACAAGGGGATAAAATTTTAGTAAAAAACGAGAGTGGTGGCTTAGAGCCTATTGATCCGGAGACATTTGTGTCTATGAACTTTTGGGGTTTTACGCCTAAATGTTTTGAATTTGGATGGGAGCTTTTCAATGAATTTCTGGAGCGCAGTAAAGGCAATATAAAAGCCGAATTTTTTATACCTACCGTAGTAAATGAGATGTTACAATCTGATAAAGTAAGTGTAGAGGTATTAAGTACTCCCGAAAAATGGTTTGGAGTAACTTATAAAGAAGATAAAGCCATTGCGCAAACAGAAATTAAAAAATTAAAAGATAACACAGTTTACCCGGTGCACTTATGGGATTAAATACAAACGAATTAATAGCTTCAGTTTTTAATGCGTTTAATCATAACTGCACAATTACTGATATAGAAGAATTTTCTAGTGGTCACATTAATGATACCTATTTTATAAGCACTGCCGAAGGACAACAATTTGTATTGCAGCGTATAAATGATGAGGTTTTTAATAATGTAGAAGAGCTGGTTAATAATAAAGTTAAGGTGAGTAAGCATCTTGCTGCAAAACTTCCAGAATTAGATTCCGAAGAAAAAAACAGACGTGTTCTTACTTTTTTACCTGCCAAAACGGGTGCTTACTATTATCAAGATGCTTCCAATAAATATTGGAATTTAACTTACTACATAGCAAAGAGTGTTTCGTTTGATACGGTTACAAATAAAGAAATTGCTTATGAAGGCGGAAAGCTCTTTGGTAAATTTATCAGTCAGACTAGTGACTTTGATGCGTGCCAATTGGTAGAAATAATTCCGGGATTTCACGATGTTCCCAGACGGTTATTGCAATTTGAGCAGGCAAAGAAAAAAGCATCTGCAACGCGCTTAGAACTTGCAGCTTCTCAAATTGAAAAGGTAGCGGCATTACAAGAAGAAATGGTCTTATTACAGCAGTTAAAGGATGAAGGTAAAATTCCAACCCGAGTAACTCATAACGATACAAAAATTTCGAATGCGCTGTTTGACGCAAATAATAAGGGTTTGTGTGTTATCGATACAGATACCGTAATGCCCGGTATTGTGCATAATGACTTTGGAGATGCAATACGTACCATTTGCAATACTGCCGAAGAGGATCAAAAAGACTTAAGTCTGGTATCCTTTAATGTAGATTACTATGAAGCATATCTCAAGGGGTTTTTAGAGGAATTACGAGACTCATTAACAGAAATTGAAATCCAATTTTTGCCGCTAGGCGCAAAAACTATAATCTTCATAATGGGTTTACGATTTCTAACAGATTATCTGGCGGGCGATGTGTATTATAAAACTTCGTATGACGAGCACAATCTAGATCGGGCTAAAAACCAATTTAAACTTATCGAAAGTTTTGAAGATCAATATAACGAGATTTTAAAACTGAGTAAATCTATTGTAAAAGTAAAACAGCTATGAAAAAATATGTAATAACGGGTGGGGCCGGTTTTATAGGAAGTCACATTGCAGAACATCTTGTGGGAGAAGGTCATGATGTTGTTGTATTGGATAGTTTACGCACTGGATTTCAAAAAAATATCGATCCTTTTAATTTAAAATTTGAGATAGGCGATATTAGAAATATCGATACTGTAAATAAATTAGTTACCGGTGCATCAGCGATTTTTCATCTTGCGGCCTTAGTTAGTGTGCCAGAATCTATAAGTAAAATAGCCGAGTGTAATGCAATTAATGCTCAGGGAACAATTAATATTCTCGAAGCGGCAAAAAGGGCAGGAAATTGTAAAGTAATCCTATCTTCTTCTGCAGCAAATTATGGTGATAATCCGGTTTCTCCCAAAGTAGAAACGATGACACCAGAACCTTTAACACCCTATTCTATTACTAAGCTTGATGGGGAGTATTACCTCGATATGTACCGCAATCAGTTTGATGTACCTACCACCTCTTTGCGCTATTTTAATGTATTTGGTCCGCGTCAAAACCCCAAGTCGGCTTATGCTGCAGTAGTTCCTATTTTTATTTTAAATGCATTGCAAAACAAGCCACTTACAATTTATGGTGATGGGCAGCAAACGCGTGATTTTATCTATGTAAAAGATGTTGTAGCAGCAAATTTACTAGCATCACAAACAGGTAAAGGGGTTTATAACGTGGCATTAGGAAACAGTACTTCTGTACTGGAACTGGCAGAATTTATTATCAAAATAACCAATTCAAAGTCTGAGATACTATTTAAAGAAACGAGAGCTGGTGATATAAAGCACTCTCAGGCAAATCCAGAAAAATTTCAGAAAGAAGGGTTTAAACCAAAGTATTCTATAGAAGAAGGTTTAAAAGAAACTGTAGCATTTTATGAAAGTGAATTGCTGGCACAAGTAAAACAAGCATAATGGCCGATACTGCAACACATATAAAAGAACCACAGGATTCAAAAAAAGTTTCAATTGCTATCATAGCCGGAATGTTTTTTATACTGGGATTTGTAACCTGGATAAATGGGGCGCTTATTCCATTTATGAAAGCTATTAATGAACTCACCGACCAGCAGTCGTATCTGGTTGCATCTGCATCTTACATCTCGTTTGTGGTGATAGCGCTTCCGGCATCTGCCATATTAAAACGAATAGGCTACTGCAAAGGGATGTCACTGGGTTTATTTATTATGGGGTTAGGAGCATTGGTTTTTGTGCCGGCCGCAGAAGCACGTACATATTCTTATTTTCTCATAGGAATATTTATTCAGGGAGCAGGAATGACGTTGTTACAAACAGCGGTAAATCCTTATATCACCATTTTGGGTCCTATTAAGAGTGCTGCAAAACGCATTGCTATTATGGGGATTTCTAATAAAGTTGCCGGTGCTCTGGGATCTCTGATATTTGGTGCTTTATTACTTTCGGGGATTGAAGCAACTCAAGATAAAATTAAGCTTGTTGAAACTAGTGAGAAAAATGTATTACTAGATCAAATGGCAGATAGCGTGGTATGGCCCTATATTATTATGGCTATATGCCTATTTATTTTTGCACTGCTCATACGTAAAGCACCATTACCCGAGCTAGAAGCTACCGAATCTGATGAACCGGGAGCAGAAGTTTCAAAAAAAACGGTACTTCATTTTCCGCATTTGCTATTTGGGGTTTTAGCACTTTTTGTTTACGTAGGTGTTGAGGTTATTGCTGGTGATAGTATCATTTCTTACGGTTTGGCACAGGGGTTTCCTGCAGAACAATCTAAGTTTTTTACCTCTTATACGTTGCTTGCAATGGTTTGCTCTTATGCATTAGGAATATTTTTAATACCTAAGTACATAGAGCAACGCAACGCATTAATTATAAGTGCCACATTAGGTATTGTATTAAGTGTGTTAATCATTAATACCACAGCATTTACTTCGGTATTACTAATTGCGGCATTAGGTATTGCAAATGCAATGGTGTGGCCTGCAATATGGCCTTTATCGCTTAGTAATCTAGGAAAACATACAAAAACAGGTTCTGCATTGCTGGTAATGGGTATTTCTGGTGGTGCGTTAATTCCACCGTTATACGGTAGACTTGTAGATGTCAATAAAGCAGATTTAATACAAGAAGGAACTACCGCTGCAGTTGCTGCGGGAGAAGCAGCAAACTCAGGTTACATCTTATTAATCCCTTGTTACCTTATCATCCTGTTATTTGCAATTTGGGGATGTCGCATAAAAAGTTGGTCAAAATAAAAACAATAAAAAGAAAACAAGAATGTTCACTAGTACAATAGACACTGCTACCGAATTTGAAAAACGTTTTGAGAAAATCAATACTCATGTTTTTGATAATTCCACGAATGCGTCAAAAGCAGTAGCTCAACAAATAGCTGCACTTATTAAAGAAAAGCAAAGCCAAAATAAAACTTGTGTATTAGGATTAGCAACGGGCTCGTCGCCCAAGAGCTTGTATGCAGAACTGGTGCGATTACATCGAGAAGAACAATTGAGTTTTAAAAATGTAATCACCTTCAATCTGGATGAGTATTACCCAATGAAGGCAGAATCGATACACAGTTATGTACGATTTATGAATGAGCAGCTTTTTGATCATATAGATATTTTAAAAGAAAATATTCATATACCCGATGGAACGCTTGCAAAAAATGAGATTGCTGGTTTTTGTACTCAATATGAGGATCAAATCGAAAAAGTAGGAGGGATTGATTTACAAATCTTAGGAATAGGAGGTAACGGTCATATAGGCTTTAACGAATCTGGATCTTTGCAAAATTCTAAAACACGCCTGGTAGCACTAGACCACAGTACTCGTATTGCTGCAAGTAAAGAGTTTGAAGGCTTAAAAAACACACCCCGTACGGCAATTACACTTGGCGTTCATAAAATAATGGAGGCTAAGCGGGTTATACTTTTAGCCTGGGGCGAAAGTAAATCTGCAATTATTGCAAAAGCAGTAGAAGAAGGACTTACTAATCTTGTGCCGGCATCTTTTTTACAAGAGCATCAACATGTAGATTTTGTGTTGGATAAAGAGGCTGCGTCTAAGCTTACCCGTATTAACAAACCGTGGTTAGTAGAAGAAGTAAATTGGACGGATAAACTGATTAGTAAAGCGGTTTTAGATTTGGCCATAAGCTTAGAAAAACCCATTCTAATGCTTACCGATGCAGATTATATTGAGAACGGAATGAGCGATTTGCTGGCACAAATGGGCCTGGCATACGATATCAACATACGCATATTTAATAAACTACAAAATACCATTACGGGCTGGCCGGGAGGAAAACCGGGTGCAGATGATAGCAAGCGACCAGAGCGAGCACTGCCAGCTAAAAAACGCGTGTTAATTTTTAGTCCGCATCCTGATGACGATATCATAAGTATGGGGGGCACGTTTAAGCGATTACACGAGCAGGGACATGAAGTACATGTGGCTTACCAAACATCAGGAAATATAGCAGTAGCCGATGATGAGGCGATACGTTTTGCAAAATTTATCACAGATTATAATGAGGCATTTGGTATTTCTTGTGACGAAGCGCAAAGTATTTATAATAAGAGTTTTGATTTTCTAAAAACCAAAGAAATAGGAGGTATAGACATTCCCGAACTTCGAAAAATTAAAGGGATAATTCGTCGTGGAGAAGCTCGAGCTACCAGCCATTTTGTGGGCTTACCCGATAGTCAGATTCATTTTATGAATTTGCCGTTTTACGAAACAGGAGCAATTGAAAAAAATCCATTAGGTGTTGAAGATATAGCGCTTACAATAGATCTTATAGAGCAAATTAAGCCACATCAAATTTACGCAGCTGGAGATCTTGCAGATCCGCACGGAACCCACAAAGTGTGTCTTGATGCTGTTTTTGAGGCTTTGAAACAAATCAAGCATAAAGATTTTATGAAAGACTGCTGGTTGTGGTTATACCGTGGTGCATGGCAAGAATGGGGTATTGACGAGTTTGATATGGCGGTACCTATGGGACCAGATCAGGTAATAGAAAAGCGTTTTGGAATATTTAAGCACCAGTCCCAAAAAGACGGAGTTGTTTTTCAAGGGTCAGACAGTAGAGAGTTTTGGCAACGTGCAGAAGATCGTAACCGCGAGACCGCAGAGTTGTATGACAAGCTCGGACTTGCGCATTATGCAGCAATGGAAGCTTTTGTAAAATGGGAATATTAATAGAATAACAATGACATTAATAAAATCAATATCGGGAATACGAGGTACTATAGGCGGTGCTACGAGTGATAACTTAACACCTCTAGACACTGTAAAATTTGCAGCAGCTTACGGTACCTGGTTAAAAGCTGAGAATACAAACCAAAAAATAAAAATAGTAATAGGTCGTGACGCCCGTTTGTCTGGTAGTATGGTAAGCGGATTAATCAGCAACACATTACTAGGGCTGGGAATAGATGTGATAGATTTAGAACTATCTACCACACCTACAGTAGAACTAGCGGTCGTAAGAGAAGGGGTACATGGGGGAATAATTGTAACCGCAAGTCATAATCCCAAACAATGGAATGCCTTAAAATTACTTAATCATAAAGGCGAATTTTTAAATGCTGAAGAAGGAAGTAAAATTATAGCACTCGCTGAGAAAGAGGCTTACGATTTTGCTGAAGTAGATGATTTAGGTAGTTATTCTGTAAATACGAATGCAATTGAGGCGCATATCGATGAAGTATTGGCTTTAGAACACGTTGCTGTTGAAGCAATAAAAGCCAAAGATTTTAAGGTTGTGGTCGATGCCGTAAATTCTACGGGAGGAATCGCTATCCCTGCGTTATTAGAACGATTAGGCGTGACCTGTATACCATTGTACTGTGAGCCTACGGGACATTTCCCACATAATCCTGAGCCCCTGGCAGAACATTTAACAGCTATTTCTAAACGTGTAGTTGAGGAGCAAGCAGATTTAGGATTTGTGGTAGATCCAGATGTAGATAGGTTGGCTATTGTAAATGAAGACGGGACTATGTTTGGGGAAGAATATACACTCGTAGCTTGTGCTGATTATATTCTAGGTAAAACACCGGGAACTACAGTATCTAATTTGTCTTCAACACGCGTACTTAATGATGTATCTGTAGGCTATGACCAACCTTATTTTGCCAGCGCAGTAGGTGAAGTAAATGTGGTTACCAAGATGAAAGAAGTGGAAGCGGTAATAGGTGGAGAGGGGAATGGAGGTATTATTTACCCCGAATCACATTATGGACGTGATGCTTTGGTAGGTATTGCTCTGTTTTTATCGCATCTCGCCGAAACCGGAAAAAGCTGTAAAGAATTACGTAATTCTTATCCTGCATTTTTTATAGCCAAAGAGAAATTAGAGTTACCTGCAGCTACAGATATTGATGCATTATTAATGCAGATACAAAAGGTCTATGCCAACGAAGAAGTTAATACAATCGACGGGACTAAAATAATCTTTAAAAATAAAGAGTGGGTGCATATGCGTAAATCCAATACAGAACCTATTGTACGCATTTATGCAGAGAGTGCTTCACCAAAACAAGCAGAAGAACTTGCTCAATTGATGATAAAAACGATAACAGATTTAATTTAAAAAGCTACCACATTGCAAAATATGCGCTTCTATATATCACGTTTACTGGCTTTACTTCTTTTGATAAGTACGGCTATATATATGAGCGCATATACAGAACCGTTATTTTTTAATGATAAAGTTGATAAAGCCGTTATAAAAGCTTTTATAAAAGATTCTATTCCTGTGGAAATTGATCTTATTTATGATAATGACTCTTTGCCCGATCAATATTATAGTTATATCGAAACCCCAGTCTGTGAAGAAGGAATTTGTTACGATCTCAAAGTACATTTGTATTGGGATTTATTAGGCAACTTCGTTAACTATAAAGAGGTAGCTTCAGATCCTTTTACAAAATACGAGCACGAGCTTTTTACTGCTGAAGATCACAGTAAACTCCGTAAGATTTTAGCAGATAAAACTTCGCCACTTGCTAATTATAATCCGGATGATTTAGTCGATAAGAGTAAAACCTTGTATTCTCCATTAATAGATGCTGTGGTAGGGGCAACCTATCCTGCTTTAAAAAGTAGTGTGGTGCCGGGAGCAGTTTATAGTACACATACCTTATGGAATATTGTAAACGGTACTTTGGCAGATAAAATTAAAGCTTATACTATAGCACATAGTAATGAAGCTGTTTTATTAAAAATGGCACATTCTTCTAGTAAAGATTTACAACTTTATGCATTGCGAAATCTTGATACAACTAGTAACATTTACCCTAAAGTTTTAATACAACTTGCAAAAGACGGTATAGATTACGTTCCTTATTTCGCAATTGCGAAAATCACTCAAGAAATGTGGCTGGATGCATCCCTACAAAAAGAACTTATAAGCTTGCTTGCAACTACTGGTTTTGAAATGCAAAATGAAATATTAAACGGCTTGAGTGCTACACAGCTGAGTGCTTCAAATACTGCTGTTTTATTAGATCAATACGTTAGTTTAGAAAAGAGTCAGTTTAAAAAATTAACCTCAATTCTAAAAAATAATATTGCCCATTTCAGCCATAAAGAAATAGAAACATTACAAAAAATAGCTGCAGAAACTAACAATACGTTTGCTCCATTTGCTAACGAATTATTAAAAAGTAAAACTGAATAAACGGTTTAAAAATAACAGTATGAATAAGAGAAGAGGGTTTTTAAAAACATTAGGTATAGGGTCAGGAGCCGTTGCTCTGGGAGGTCCTATAAGTACTTTATTTGCTGCAAATAACAGCGAGTTCTCCTTTGATGGAGATAACAATACGATTAATAGAGGTGAATTTCTTTCAAAAACGGAAGCTTATACTAAAGTTACTTACAACGTAGATGTTTGTATCGTAGGCGGTGGAATGTCTGGTATTTGTGCAGCATTGGCCGCAGCGCGTAACGGTCAAAAAGTACTTTTAATGCAAGATCGTTCACGACTGGGAGGTAATGCCAGTAGTGAGATAAGAATGCATATCTCTGGAGCTAGTCAGCTTAAACAAGTATGGCGAGAAACAGGTATTCTTGAAGAGCTGGTTTTAACAGAAGCGGTAACAAACCCTCAGCGCTCTTATGAAATGTGGGACTTTGTATTGTATGATAAAATAGTTTCTGAACCTAATATAACTCTACTGTTAGATACAGCATTTTACGATGCAGAAGTAAGTAATAATACTATTAAGAAAATATGGGGAATCTGTTCTCCTACCGAAGAAATTTCAGAAATAACCGCTACCTATTTTACAGACTGTACAGGTGATGGTTCACTTGCTGCAAAAACCGGAGCAAAGTGTATGCGGGGTCGCGAAGCAAAATCAACTTTTGATGAGTCATTGGCTGTAGATGTTGCAGATCAAAAAACAATGGGTAACAGTATCCTGTTTATGGCACAACCTCATGAGGAAGAGATGCCTTATACACCACCTAGTTGGGCTCGTAAATACACAACTAAGGATTTTGTACATCGTAATATAGGTTCTTATGAGTATGGGTACTGGTGGTTAGAACTTGGTGGAGCTATAGATATAATTAGTGACGGTCAGCAAAACAGGCACGATTTACTGGCAACCTTGTTTGGAGTATGGGATTATATAAAAAATTCGGGTAATCATCCAGAATCTGCAAACTGGGCATTATCATGGGTAGGTATGATTCCTGGTAAGCGCGAAAGTCGTCGTATTGTAGGTCCTTATATTATGAAACAACAAGATATACAGGCGGCCACACTGTTTGAAGACCGAGTAGCTTATGGAGGATGGCCACTTGATGATCATCCGCCGGGAGGAATGGATACTACAGGTGATGTACCTTATGTTTCTATCCCGTTAAAAGAACCTTATTCGATACCGTTTAGATCACTTTTTAGTGTAAATATTGAGAATTTATTATTTGCAGGCAGAAATATTAGTGTATCTCACGTAGCCTTATCATCTACACGTGTTATGGCAACTTGTGCAACTTTAGGGCAGGCAGTAGGTACAGCAATGGCATATTGTTTAAACCATAAATTAACTCCGCTTAGCTTAGCAACTACCGCAGAGCAAATGTTTAAATTTCAGCAATTGCTACTTAAGCAAGATCAAGCAATTCTAGGAATACGTAATGAAGATAAAAATGATTTGGCTAAGAATGCTAAAGTAAAAAGTTCTTCTGAAACTCAGGATGGTACTGCTTCAAAAATAATTGACGGGATAAACAGAGACATAGCAGATGGCAAAGTACATCAATGGCGTGCTTCGCTAGAAGGAGGCTCACAGTGGATTGAACTGTCCTGGAAAAAGGCGGTAACGCTTAATCATATTCAGCTTACGTTTGACACAGGTCTTGATAGATTTTTACGCATGTCTCCACAAGATTGGGTTTATAATGATCAGGTGCGCGGACCACAACCCGAAACGATTAAAAGCTATACCATAGAAGCAGAAACCAGCAACGGAGCTAAAAAAATTATAGAGGTAGAAAATAACTTTTTGCGTCTAGCTAGTCACAGTTTTGATGATCTTAAGGTAAAGGCATTACGCATTACGGTAAGTAAAACTCATGGAGATAAACTAGCCAGATTATTTGAAGTGCGTTGCTACCGCGAAAACCAGATTTAATAAATATATAGTTAAAATATAAAGCCCTTTAAAATGGAAAATAAACGAAGAAAATTCATGAAGTTAACCTCTATAGGTGCAGTAGGCCTAATGGGAGGAAATATATGGTCTGCAGAAGCTGATTTATCATTGCAAAATTCTAAACGTTTAAACCCGGGTATTTCCTCTTTTAATATGTCTGGTTTTGCAGCACCAAAAATTGATGAGGTTCGTATAGGTTTTATAGGGCTGGGAATGCGTGGACCTGGAGCGGTAAAGCGCATGAGTTTAATAGAAGGAGTTTCTATAAAAGGCTTATGTGATTTGCGCGAAAAAAGTGTTTTAAAATCTAAAGAATTATTAAAAGATACCAAGCACGAACCTGATTTGTATTACGGCAGCGCCTATGCCTGGAAAGAAATGGTAGATCGCGATGATATAGATTTAATATACATCGCTACACCCTGGGATTGGCATACTCCTATGGCTGTTTATGCGATGGAAGCCGGTAAGCATGTAGCTGTAGAAGTACCAGCTGCCAAAACAATTGATGAAGCCTGGGAACTGGTAGAAACTTCAGAGCGTACGCAAAAGCATTGTATGATGCTAGAAAACTGTTGCTATGATTTCTTTGAGTTACTAACGCTTAATATGGCGCGTCAAAACTATTTTGGCGATATCATACACGGCGAAGGCGCATATATTCACAACCTGCTCGATCTTAATTTTGATAAAGAAAACGGGTATCAAAACATGTGGCGATTGGAAGAAAACGCTACCCGTAATGGTAATTTATATCCTACACATGGTCTAGGACCTGTATGCCAGATTATGAATATAAATCGGGGTGATCAAATGGATTATCTAAACTCTTTGTCATCGGCAGATTTTGATATGCAGCAACGTGCTAAAAATCGTGCAAAAACAGATCCATTTTTTTCTGATTATGCCAATAAAAATTTTAGAGGCAATATCAATACCACCCTTATAAAGACTAAAAAGGGTAGAAGTATTATGGTGCAACATGATGTGAGTTCGCCAAGACCCTACTCACGTATACATATGATTAGCGGTACAAAGGCATTCGCCCAAAAGTGGCCAACCCCGGGAAAAATTGCGGTAAACGACATCTGGCTTACCGATAAAGAAATGAGTGGAGTAGAAGATAAGTACACACCCGAAATTGTAAAAAAAGTAGGAAAGCTAGCCAAAAAGATTGGAGGACACGGTGGTATGGATTTTATTATGGACTGGCGCCTTATAGATTGTCTTCGTAATGGATTACCGCTCGATCAAGATGTATATGATGCTGCTTTATGGAGCGCTATAACTCCCCTAAGTGAGTATAGTGTTGCAAATAGATCTAACTCTGTAGATGTACCAGATTTTACACGAGGAAACTGGAAAACTAATGAACCTGTAGATATAGGCTTAAAAGGTGCTGGTAATACATCTGTGAATTTTAAGTAACAACTTATTTTATATGTTTAAGAATAGTTTTTTATTTGGCTTTTTATTCTTAATCCTTATGGAGTGTAATCCTGGGCTTTATGCTCAGGATACAACTCCTGTAAAACTTCAATTTGAGAATCCAGAAGTATTATTACAATTTGATAAAGATGCAAACAGTAAGATAGCGCTAAGCGATACGCATTATCATTTTGGCAAAAAATCATTGCAATGGGATTTTAAAAAGTCGAGCTATTTACAAACCCATAATTTTAAAATTTTATCTGAAGCTGAAAGTCCGTTGGCTTATGGAGATTATTTTCCAAACAGCCCTACAGTAGTTTTATCGATTTATAACGAACAAATTCAAGCCGGTAGTTTGCGTATATCTTATGGAGATCAAGCAAATCAAGAAGAAGTTTGGTTTGATATACCGCTTAACTTTACTGGTTGGCGCACCGTATGGGTGCCATTTTATGAAATGCAAGGGAATGCTCCACAACCCAATACTCAAATTAAATTTACCTCTTTTAAAATTCAAGCAATCGATGTAGTTGAAGGACGTGTTTTTCTAGACGATTTGGTGTTCTCTCAATATCAAGATGATCGGTATGCTTATCCAGATTTTTTAGTTCCTTTTATAAAGAAAAATTTCGCCCCCGAGCGTGATCATTGGATGCCGTCTTTAGCCTATTATGACAATTTATTAAAATTGCCCGTTAAGAGTTTATCACAATCCAGACAAGCTGAACTTGATACTATTGAAGCGCGTTTACAAGCTCGTTTAAAAAGTGCAGATACACTAGATGATAAATTAGCATATGCTACTCAAGTTTATCAGAAACTAGCGCTTGTAGAAGGAGAAACTATTAAAGGCAGACCTATAACCTTTAGAAATAGTGAGACTTATTTTGACGAAACCCCTAAATATGATGAGGATTATATTGAGGTGCATCGATTTGGTCAGATTATGTTACAATTGGCACAAATTTATAGTGTGTCTGATGCTGTAACTCAAGCTAAAATAGCCGATTATTTTACTACAGCAACACGCTATTTTTTAGATCAGGGATGGCAGGCAGGAGCTTCTGGAGGTACTCGACATCATATAGGTTATAGCCTTGAAGATATTGCTGTAGCTTTTTTTATTATGAGAAAACCTCTTGAAGATGCGCAGTTACTTAATGATGTAGGAGCAAGTATGCAATGGGTTTTTAATTTGGGTAAAATCTTGGCAGATGAAAAGGATTTTGTTGCAAATATTGATTACTTCAATACACAGTCATTTTATCATTTAATGATTATTTATATGCGTACAGACCCTGAGCAAATAGCCGCATTGCTTGAGCATTATAGTAAGTATATGTCTATCACATTGGCTCAGGATGATGTACATGGAGTTTTTAAGGTAGATGGTACTTCCTGGCATCACGGCGGACATTACCCAGCATATGGTATGGGCGCTTTTAAAAACTTACCAAAAGTATTTAGAACGCTTGCCGGCACGCATTTTCAGATAGGAACTGCAGGTCATAAAAACTTTAAAAAAGCACTTTTAACTACACGTTTATATAGCAATACCTATGATTTTGGATTTGCTAATGCGGGAAGACATCCGCTAGAAGATAACTCGATTGAATTTTTACAACCTCAATTTCTGGATATGGTTTTTTCGGGAAATCCTGAGCATACCGCTAAGGTTGATGCAGATTTTGGGAGTGCTTATTTAAGACTTTGGGGAAATGAAGATGCTAAAAATAAAGAGGTTTTGACAAACCACTATAATTTAAAACCAGAGCAGCTACCGGGATATCATACATTACCCTATGCTGCTACGGCGATACATCGTCGCAATACTTGGGCTGCAATACTAAAAGGTTACAGTAAGTATGTATGGGCATCAGAAATTTATATTGCTTCTAATCGATATGGAAGATACCCTGCAAATGGAACCATTCAATTACTATCTGAAAAAGGCGAGGAGCAAAGTGGGTACAGTCAGTTAGGCTGGGATTGGAATCGGTATCCCGGAGCTACGATTATAAATCTTCCGTTAGATAAATTAGAGTCAGATTTATCATTGTTGATGTTTAAATCAAATCAAACTTTTGCAGGAGCAGTACAGCAAGATGATAATGGGGTTTTTGCAATGATTCTTGATGAAAGCAGGGGTTCTAATGCTGATGGACAACGCGGAGCATATGGATTTTCAGGAAAATTGAAAGCACATAAATCGGTGTTTTCTTTTGGAGATAAATTAATCTGTATAGGAAGTGATATCTCAAGTGTAGATGCAAATCATGATGTAGAAACGGTATTGTTTCAAAACAACCTTGAGTATGCTATACAACAGCCTTTTAGCAAATACACAGGTACACTAGATAAATCGCCTATAGATAAGCATTGGGAAACCTCAAAACAAAAAGACTGGTTGATAGATTCTTTTGGAAATGCTTATCACATACTTTCAGATAACTCGGTACATTTAAAACAAGGTCATCAACAATCATATCATAATAAATATTCAATCAATACAGGGAAAATGAACCCTAAAGGAAATGGGGTTAAAGAAACAGAAGGAGATTATGCCGTTGCCTGGATTAATCATGGGAAAGCACCACAACAGGCAAATTATCAATATGTCATTTATCCTTTTATAAGTAAAGAGCGAATAAAAAGTATACAAACAGAAGCCTTTAAAGATGTTAGTTTTAAAATAAAAAGAGCAGATAATCAGGCACATATTGTTTATGATAAAATCTCACAATCTACCGGATATGCAATTTACGATGCCAGTTTAGATTTAAAAGAGGAGTTGTTGCAAAAAGTTAGTTTACCATCACTAATACTAATTAAAGAGGTAGATAAAAAAACCCGACAAATTAATATTGTACAGCCCGATCTTAATTTTTATGATAAAACGGGTGATTATACTAATGGATTGAGCCATCCTTTACCTTTAAAATTTAATCTAAAAGGAAAATGGAACATTGTAAATAAAACTAAAGAGGTGTCTATAGAATATAGTAAGAAGCACACCATTGTACATGTGAATTCAACACACGGTAAAACTTACGATTACATTTTTGTGAAGAACTATTAACATTACTATAGTCCCAAAAAATTATATTTAAAAATTAACTAGTGCGATAACGATATGTTAAATAAAAATTACAAAAAAATAATGTGTTCGAACACATAATTGAAAAATTATTAGTAGATTAGTAAAATATTAACAAAGTAGCTGTTGATATTTTGGGCAAGGAATCATAATCTACTCTTTATAAACCTTGAGAATACGAAAACAAATACATCAAATAATCTAAAGAAACACGAATACAAATCTAAAATCAATAATTATGAATCAACCTGCAATACGGAATTGTCTCAAAGCAAATTTCTTCAAATTCAAATTTCCTGTTCATTATGTATTAATGGGTCTGCTATTGCTTGTTTGCCAAAGTCAAGTATTTGCAGATTCTAAAAAAGATAATTCTCAAAACGAGGTACAATCTTTTTTAATTTCTGGAACTGTGCTCGATAACACTGGGATGCCATTACCTGGAGCAACGGTTATGGAAGTAGGAACTACTTCTGGTACACAAACTGATTTTGACGGAAAATTTAGTTTAAATCTATCAGCTGATGATGCAGTAATTAAAGTTACCTACGTTGGTTTTTTAGCACAAGAAATACCTGTAAATGGTCAAAAAACTATTTCGGTAAAACTTGAAGAAAATGTATCAAGTCTTGAGGAAGTTGTAGTGGTAGGGTATGGTACTCAATCTAAAAAAGATATTACAGGTTCTATAAGTGTTGTAAAAGGGGATGATATTACTTCTAGAAATGTAACAAATGTATCTAATGCATTACAAGGAGCTATAGCCGGGGTAAGTGTTACTCGAAGCAGCAGTGCTCCAGGTGCAGGTAATACAATTAATATTCGAGGTATAACCACTTTACAAGGAGACAGTTCGCCTTTAATTTTAGTTGATGATGTGCCGGTAGATAATATTAACGATGTAAATCCAGATCAGATAGAAAGTATCTCTGTATTAAAAGATGGTGCTTCATCTGCAATGTATGGGTCACGTGCTGCTGCTGGTGTAATTATTATCACTACAAAGCGTGGTAAAGAAGGTATTTATAAAGTTTCTTATAATGGAGAATTTATAATGAATACACCTACTGAAAACCGTAAAAATGTTGGGGTTACCCGTTATTTTGAAATGGATAACGAAAAAGCTTGGAATGATAACGGAAATACCGGAGTAGAAGATCCAACATGGGCTGCAGATTTTATTGCAAATTATGATGCAAATCATCTTGCAAATCCAGATCAGTATCCAGATACAAACTGGAAAGATCTTATCTTAAATGATGCTTCTTATGGTTACCGACACAATATTGCAGTAAGTGGTGGTTCAGAAAAAATTAAGTCTAGTCTTACTATGGGGTATGAGTATCAAGATGCTTTGTATGATCACAGCAACTGGAGACGCTATACCGCACGTATAAATAATGATATTAAGATTTCAGAAAAAATAGGTGCAAATGTAGATTTTGCGTTAAAGCTTACTACAAATAATAATCCTGTTATAGATCCTACTGATCTGGCTTTAAATTCTGGTCCAAATTATCCGGCTATATGGGAAGATGGAAGACTTGCTGGTGGCAAATCTGGCGAAAATGTATATGCTATTTTACAAAATGGAGGTTTTCAAACAAGTAAATCATATTTGTTTTATGGTAAAGTTGGAGCGTATTATAAGCCTACAGATTATTTAAAATTATCGGTGAATATTGCGCCAAATTTCAATTTTAATAAATACAAATTCTTTAATAAAGCGATTCCTTATTATGATTTTGATGATCCTAATCAAACTGGAGTACCTGCTTATATTTCGGGACACAATGCAAGTCAAAATTACTTGCTGGAAAACAGAACAAATGACAACACTTTAACAACACAAGCCCTTGTTAATTATGATAAAGATTTTGGTAAGCATTCATTAAGTGGAGTTTTGGGTTACGAGGAATTTGATGCAGATTATGAAACTTTAAGTGTGCGTGGTAATCAATTTGTAAGTGCAGATTATCCTTATTTAAGCCAGGCGCCTATAGATGGAGTTTTTGATAACGGTTCTACAATTTCAGAGAATGCCTATATCTCATACTTTGGAAGAATGGCTTACAATTATAATGATACGTATTATTTACAGGCAAATGTAAGGCGTGATGGCTCATCAAGATTTGGTAAAGATTACCGTTGGGGTTCTTTCCCCTCTGTTTCTGCAGGATGGGTACTATCAAACGAAAAATTTATGAGTCCGTTAGGTGAGACTATTTCTTTTCTTAAACTACGTGGTTCTTATGGTTCACTAGGTAATGATCGTCTAGGTAATTACTTATACTTATCTGTGTTGCAGTTTAGTAACGCATTAATTGCAAACGGAAGCAATGCAGAAGCTGTACGTTCTGCAGCACAGCGTTTTCTTGCAGTTGAAGATGTGACTTGGGAAACGACTATTTCAAAAAACATAGGTCTAGACCTGTCGATGTTTAATAATTCACTTTCTATTACAGCAGATTATTTTATAAAGGATACAGATGATATGTTACTTAATTTAAGTATTCCTTCATTAATAGGTTATGAAGATCCTACTGTTAATGTGGGTAGTATGAATACAAAAGGTTGGGAACTTGCACTTTCTTATAAAAATGCAATAGGAGATTTACAATATTCCGTTTCTGCTAATGTATTTGATTCTAAATCTATTGTAGGAGACATTAACGGAAAACGTTTAATATCTGGTAATGTAATTTCAGAAGAAGGACAAGAGTTTAGAACCTGGTACGGTTATGTATCTGATGGTATTTATCAAACCCAAGAAGAAGTAGATAACTCTGCTGTTACCAGTGCGTCAGTACGACCAGGTGATGTACGCTATAAAGATATAAGTGGTCCAGACGGTGTGCCAGATGGAGTTATTAATGAGCTAGACAAACAGTATCTGGGAGGTTCTTTGCCACGCTATCAATACGGAGGTACTTTAAATCTTAAATACAAAAATTTTGATTTTGGTTTAACGGTACAAGGTGTAGGAAAACAAAGTTTTTATTTGGCTCAAAATTACATACGTCCATTTTTATATAACTGGCAAGCGGTAAATACAATCTATGATGGTAATTATTATAGCGAGTATAATACTGCAGCAGAAAATGCAAATGCTACATATCCTAGATTATCAGAAAGTTCTTCTAGTAACAACTATCGTTTTTCTGATTTCTGGCTTAAAAATGGCGCCTATACACGTATAAAGAATATCACACTGGGTTATACTTTATCAGGCAGTGCAATACCTAATGCACCATTTACAAGCTTACGCATATTTGCTTCAGGAAATGACTTTTTTACGTTTGACAGCCTTCCAGACGGTATAGACCCAGAACAACAAAGCGGGTACTTAATTACCAAATCATTCATTTTAGGCTTAAAAGCTAACTTCTAAAAATTACAGAGATGAGAAAATATATATTCAATACCTATTATACGTTTTTAATATTAGGAGGTTTGCTTCTTAACTCCTGTACCGAGTTAGATCTTGTACAGCAGGATGCAGCAAGTTCGGCTACCTGGTATCAAAGCAAAGATCAATTTAGACAATCACTTAATGAGGGGTACCGAGAGGTTTTCTGGCCACTAGATGAGGTTTATGAAGGGATGGATGATGACTGGCAACGCCGTGATGTACTCAATGCTGTAAAAGCAGGAAATATATCTTCAGAGTATGCAAAGTCTAATACAGACTGGTCTAACCTATACAAAGGGATTGCTCGTGTACTTAAAGTTGTAAATCAACTGGAAAATCAAACCGTTCTTAATGAGGTTGAGGCTAGTCAATTTATGGGAGAAGCAAACTTTTTACGGGCTTCTTTTTATAGCTATTTGATCACCCATTTTGGCGATGTGCCTTTTTATGAAGAAGAGCTTACAGTAGATGAGTCTTTTGTAGTAGAACGTACATCAAAAGAGACTATAAAGCAAAAGCTTTATGAATATTATGATAATGCAGCTGCAAATTTGCCGGTCTCTTATAATGGATTAAAATATGCTACTAAAGGTGCAGCTTATGCAATGAAAGCTCGTCTAGCATTGTATATGGGTGATTATGAAATTGCCGCTGCAGCTGCACAAAATTGTATGGATCTTGATGAATATGAATTGTATCCCAATTATGCAGAGCTTTTTGCCCCTACTACAAAAAATTCGGTAGAAACCATATTCCATATTCCTCGTAATACCGATTTAAATATCATTAGAAATGACAATGTACGTGACTTTTTACCACGTAATCACGGGGGGTATGCAGGTCGTAATCCTACTTGGGAACTTCTTGCTTCATATGAATGTACAGATGGGTTGCCTATAGATGAGTCTCCGTTATTCGATCCGCAAAATCCTTTTAAAAACCGTGATCCAAGATTATTAGCTACGATAGCTCCTTTTGGCTCACTAGAAGATGGAGATGGTCTTGCGCCAGACTCAGGGTCAAACTTTATGGATATCGAGTACAACCCACATCCTGAAGCAAAACTAGTGCGTGATTATGAGAATAATGTAGATGTGCGTAACCAAGATACTCGTTCAATAGGTGCATTTGCGGCCTTTAACGGTCTTGTGTTTAAAAAAGGAGTTACCAAAGACTGGAAAGATTACAGAACAGATCCAGACCTAATTATTGTACGCTATGCAGATGTATTGCTCATGTATGCAGAGGCAAAAATTGAACTTAACCAGATAGATCAATCGGTACTAGAAGCTTTAAATGCTGTAAGAGACAGAGCCTATGCAAACTCATCATTTGTAAATCCAGAAATTACAACGACAAATCAAGAAGAGTTGCGTTATAAAGTGCGTAATGAACGTAGAGCAGAACTAGCTTTTGAGGGACGTCGCTATATGGATTTAATACGATGGAAACTGGCAGAAAAAGCGCTTACAGGCTTTACTTATGGCTTGCTAAATGTTACTGCAGATGCAAATACAGATGTTGCTCCTAGCGGTCCGTTAATGAGTGACCTGGTAGATAAAGATTTATGGTTCTGGGGTGAAACACCAGAAATAGATGAAGATGGCTTACCGGATTTTACAGGACTTCTTAACGCAGGATATTGCCGTACACTTAATGTAATTACATTTCCTGAGCGTCAATATTTATTTCCAATTCCCGAAGAAGATCGTTTGTTAAATCCAAATCTAACTCAAAATTCAGGATACTAATCATTGTCAGTTAAGCTGATAGTACAATCTCTTAGTTAAAAAAATCATCTATGATAACTTTTTGTATTGCAATAGTAGTCTTGGTGATAAGTTATTTTACCTATGGCAAACTTGTAGAATGCATTTTTGATATAGATACAAATGCAGCTACTCCTGCTGTAACATTAAGAGATGATGTGGACTATATGCCTTTACCCAGATGGCGTATATTTATAATACAATTTCTAAATATTGCTGGTTTAGGCCCCATTTTTGGGGCCATAACTGGCGCTATGTACGGTCCGTCTGCCTTTTTATGGATTGTACTAGGTAGTGTTTTTGCAGGTGGTGTACACGATTATTTTTCGGGAATGCTGTCTTTGCGTAATAAGGGTTTAAGCATTAGCGAAGTCGTTGGAGTTTATCTGGGAGTTAAAAGTAAATACCTGGTAAGAATATTTTCATTCATTCTTCTAATTTTTGTAGGTACTGTATTTGTAGTTGGTCCTGCAAAAATTATAGATGGGATGACTGCCCATGCACTGGGAATACAAATGTGGATAGGCATCATTTTAGCTTATTATATAATTTCTACCATTCTACCCATAAATAAAATCATCAGTAAGATTTACCCACTCTTTGGAGTTGCTATGGTTCTTATGGCGTTGGGACTCTTTGGCGCACTACTCATAAATGATTATTCTATTCCTGAGCTTACCTTATCTGAATTTAAAAATGGGACGTTGCAACCCGAAGATACGCCTATATTTCCCATGCTTTTTATAACTTTTAGTTGTGGGGCTATTTCAGGTTTTCATGCTACGCAATCTCCATTAATGGCGCGGTGTATGACTAATGAAAAACAAGGAAGAAGCGTTTTTTACGGTACGATGATTACCGAAGGTATTGTTGCCTTAATATGGGCAGCTGCAGCAATGGTCGTATTTAGAGGAGTACCGGGATTAAACGAGGCGATGTATGCAAATGATAACAATGCTGCCTGGGCGGCAAATGAGATTACCCGCAATTTACTGGGTAAATACGGTGGATTTTTAGCACTTATCGGTATCGTTATAGCTCCTATAACATCTGGTGATACAGCTTTTAGATCTGCACGATTAATTCTTGCCGACTCATTTAAGTTTGATCAAAAAAAGGTGAAAAACAGACTGTTGTTGAGCCTTGGGATTTTCGCAATTGCGATACTCTTAACGCAAGTAAACTTTGATGTAATATGGCGCTATTTTGCCTGGAGTAATCAGACGCTGGCAACGATGGTGCTCTGGATGATTACCATATACCTGGCACAATGCAAAAAAAACTATTGGTTTGTATTCATTCCCTCAGTTTTTATGACACTTGTATGTAGCAGCTATATTCTACTAGCTCCCGAAGGGTTACAGCTAGACAATACACTTTCTTACATTTTGGGTGCCTCTTTCACCCTAATAATAGCAATCCTGGCGTTGCGAAAAATAAATACCTATAAACATATTTAAAAGATAATGCTATGATAAATTTTAACAAGATTACTACCGCTACACGATATGGTGCTTTTATACTTATAAGTATACTTCTCTATAGCTGTAATTCTAATGAATATGATGCTTATAAGTCCCTCAAATTAGAAGAGGATGCCTATGCAATTATTCCTGCTCCTCAACAAATTACACCACAGCAGGGTGCTTTTATCTTAGATGAGAATACCGTGATTGAGGCAGCTGCATCAGCAACTAATGAGGCAAATTATCTAGCAGAAATTATTAATAATACTGCCGCACTTTCTATTACACCTGCTAAAGATGTAGAAAATAATAAACATCGTATTGTATTGGCACTTTCAGAAGAGGTTAGCGAAGAAGAAGGTTATATACTAGTAGTAAATTATGATACTATTTCGCTTAAAGCGAAAACTACAAAAGGACTCTTTTATGGGGTAGAAACACTATGTCAACTCATACTAGAAAAAGAAATAGACGGTAACAAGCACCAACTTATTCCGGCAGTAAAAATTACCGATGCCCCACGTTTTGCTTATCGCGGAATGATGCTAGATACGGGACGGTATTTTTATGATGTAGCCTTTGTAAAACAATTTATTGATCTAATTGCTTTACATAAAATGAATACGTTTCACTGGCACTTAACCGAAGATCAAGGCTGGCGAATCGAGATTAAAAAGTACCCAAAACTTACCGAAGTAGGTGCATGGCGTAATGGTACCGAAATAGGTAGAACACCCGGTGAAGAAAGCGATAATATAAAGCACGGTGGTTTTTATACCCAGGAGCAAATACGAGAAGTTGTACACTATGCAACACAACGACATATTACAATTATCCCTGAGATAGATATGCCGGGTCATAATGGAGCAGCAATCGCATCTTATCCATTTTTAAGTTGTTTTCCTGAAGAGAAAACTAAAATGAATGACAATATAATTTCTGACAAGACCAAAGAAAAAATGGATGCAGGAGTGCATAAAGTGGTACAGGAATCGTGGGGAATAAAATCGGATGTGCTATGCGCAGGCAAGGAAAGCACCTATACATTTTACGAAAATGTGCTAAGCGAAGTGATGGAGTTGTTTCCGTCTGCTTATATACATATAGGTGGTGATGAATGTTTAAAAGATAATTGGAAACGCTGTTCAGATTGTCAGCAAAAAATTAAACAATTAGAGCTCGAAGACGAAGAAGGTTTACAAAGTCACTTCATTCATCATATGGAGGCTTTTGTAAATAAAAAAGGAAAGAAGATTATAGGTTGGGACGAAATTCTCGAAGGTGGGTTAGCACCTAATGCTACGGTTATGTCTTGGCGTGGAGTGACTGGTGGCATAGAAGCAGCAAAACTAGGTCAGGACGTTATTATGACACCCCGAGAGCCCTATTATTTTGATTATTATCAAGTAAACGATACCATAAACGAACCTTTAACAATAGGAGGAAGAGGTCCTAATACGGTTAAAGATGTATACACTTTTGAACCTATCCCAGCCGAACTGTCAGAAGAGGAGCAAAAAAATATTTTGGGCATTCAGGCCAATTTATGGACTGAATATATAAGTACTCCAGACTATGCAGAATACATGTTATTACCTAGAATGACTGCGTTAGCTGAGGTTGCATGGTCACCTAAAGACCAAGAGAAAAATTATGAAGAGTTTTTAACTCGCCTAACTAAGTTTAAGAAAAACTATGAATCGCGTGAGCTTAATTACGCAAAACATGTTTTTAATTAAGTAATTAAACCTTTCAACGCGCTCAATTTTAATTTATGAAGGTATAATCAGCTCTCTATAAAATCATCATTATGTACAAAAAAACTATTTATTATCTACTGTTTTCTGTGGTTACTAGTTTGTGTTGCACAACCGGTTTAACTGCTCAGGAAACACCTCAAATCTGGAAAAAATACATTGGGGAAATCAATGATTCAGAAGTTCCGGATTTGCCAAACTATAGTTATGCAGGCTATAAACTGGGAGAAGAAGCCATACCAGATAGCAATGCTCCTGTATATGATGTTACCGATTATGGTGCAATTGCAAATGATGATTTATCTGATGTAGCTGCTATTAAAGCAGCAATTACTGCTGCAGAAAATTCTGGGGGTGGGGTTGTGTTTTTTCCTAAAGGTGAATTTATTGTCAATGCCACTGCTGGCAATGATGCGTCAATAGTAATTGGTGGTTCGCACATTGTTTTAAAGGGCAGTGGCTCAGGACAAGGAGGCACGGTAATTACTATGCAAAATGTAATGGCTCAAGAGCCGGGAATGACAGGGGAATGGGAGTGTAACCCTATGTTTCAATTTGTAACTCCGGAAAATGCTTCAGCTCCTGCTAACCTTACTGCAGACAGTGACAAAGGAACTAATTATGTAACTGTAGATGATGTAAGTGTATTAAATGGTTATAAGTATGTGCGCCTGTATATGGCTCCTAATACAGCCGCCAATAATCTGTATCTTGACGGTAAAACCCCGTTAAATAGTATATGGACGAGTATTAATCAAACCGGAGTAGAAGCAAAAGAGTTTCACGAGATAGATCATATCACAGGAAACAAAGTTTATTTTAAAGACGAATTTATAAATGATATAAAATTTGCTCACGGCTGGACGATTGAGGGATGGAATATGATTGAAGAATCGGGTTTTGAAGACATACACTTTAAAGCCAAATTTAGAGGTCCGTTTGTTCATCATAAAAACTATGAACACGATGCAGGATGGCGAGTTATTCGCCTTACAAATACTGCACACAGTTGGGTGAGACGTTCTCGGTTTTCAAATGTGTCATTAATTGCATCTACGGTAGATTGTTATGCATTGTCTTTTGTTGAGTTGCTTCTAGATGGTAATAGAGGACACAGTACCGTAGATATAGCTAAAGCATCCAGATCTTTAGCCGGTCTTATCTGGGACAATACTAATAATGGACAATTTCATGGGATTAATATGTCTGGTGCTACTACCGGGTCTGTTGCCTGGCGAGTAGAGTCTATTTATGGTAGAGGTATCGATTTTCACGGTAGTTTTCCCAGATCTAACCTTTTTGATGTATATCAAGAATTTAATGTCGTAGGTAATGGTGGTTCTACAGCATATCTGCCTAACCATCTGGGGGGATTAACACTTTAGAATCTCAGCAAAGAAGGTCCGGCTGTAACCGATTATGATTTTTGGATGTTTTGTAATTATTGTGCTGCAGTGGTAGCAAATCCTATAATTGTAGGGTTTCACGGGACTGAAACTACTTTTTTGCAAGACAATATAAAATATGAAGAAAGTAACGGTACAAAGGTCTATCCAGAATCTTTATATGAGGCACAATTAGAACACCGATTAGGTACAAAACCAGCCTGGATTGATGCTGCAATTTTAGAATTTGAAGAATTAAAACAACAGTGGTATCCCAGTGTGGGAGAATCAGATTATACAGAAACTATAAATAATTTGGTTTTAAATGGATGGGGAAGTGAGACCTACACAGGAGATAATGGTTTTGTATGGAATGTGAATGCAAAAGGAGTAACTGATTATATAGATGCATCATAAGAAGTTTATTTTCAAAAAGGGGTTACCGGTATAACTTCAAATCCTATTAGTGGAGGTATAAACTCATTTTCTATTGAATGTAAAAATCTTTGGGACATCACCGAAGAGCGTAAAGTAGAATTACTTGTAAATGGTGAAGTTGTGGGAGCTATGCAACATACAGGAGAGCGTACTTATATTTTTAAAGTTAATGATATTAATATAGAGGGAGATGTTGTAATCGCCATTAGAAATGCAAGCACCCCCGAACCTGGACAGGATTTTAGAAAATTAGCTATTGCATTTGATAACATTAACTGGACTAGAAACACTTCTCTTTCTATTGCTGATAAAAACTACGTGGAGGCTAGTTCATATCCCAATCCTTCAGACAACGGAATTTACACGTTAACTGTAAAAGAACCTGCAATTGCAAAAATTCATGATTTACAAGGACGAGTTATTAAGCAATCAATACCATTAAATACGGGTGATAATACACTAGATATATCAAATGTAGATACAGGTATCTACCTGCTTACATTAATTACTAATTCTGGGGTAACTACCAGTTTAAAGTTGATACGGAACTGATTAACTTAAAAATAATGAGGCTCTTTTATTTGTGAAAAGTTTTCAGCTTAAATTAAGTTCAGATAATATTTGTAAGGAAAAGTTCACTTTTTTAGTTTTTGTAGGAAGCATCATTTTTTAGCCACTAAATAAAAAGCTCTTTATTCCTGTAGGAGAGGGACGTAGTACACTTTATGAAATTAAATTTGAGAAAAAACCTTTCTGGGATTATTTGACCTCAACCCTACTATCCTTAAGGGATTTAGATTATTTATTATACTTTTGACACTATCAAAGACGATCAAATTAGATCATTTTAAATGTTCTTTAAAATATAGTGAGTTATTCGGTGAATAGACCCAGTAATTCATCTGTTAGATACAGGAAAAATAGGGGGTAAGGAGGTTTTCAAATTACCTGCCACCCCGACAAACTACTTTACAGTGGGCATCAAAAACCTGTTAATCTATTGATTACAGGCTTTTTTATTTTACATGATATAATATCATGCTAAAGAGGTTCAATCAACGAACTTACAGTGTTATGACAAACCTATAAAGTAGCGCAAGAGTTCCATTATTACGAACCTAATCACGCGTAGTATTGAAAAAGTGCTTTAGGTTGATAACGCTATTATAGATGCACATAAAGATCGCAATTCATTATCTACTGAAAAATACTATAGGTATTGCACGAGACAACATTAGCGTTAACCCATAATCTCGAGGTCATTTCTGAAGAAGAAATACAGTCATAATATAGTGGCGGTTATACACAGCGAAATCTGCTCGATATCATTTTAGGATTATCTCAAAAAGTGATAAGCAATCGTAAAGTTTTATGGCTACCCGGCTGTGGTTCTGTTAAAGAGATTAATGATGCCGAAGCACTGGGTTGTGAGATTATAAAATTATTTCCGGGATCTATTTATGGTCCTGAGTTTGTAAAAGCAGTTAAAGGTCCGCAACCGTGGACGTCAATTATGCCTACTGGTGGTGTAATTCCTACTCAAGAGAATTTAAAATCCTGGTTTGATGCAGGTGTTACCTGTGTTGGATTAGGCTCTCAACTAATTGGTAAATCTTCAGACGGGAGCTATGATTATAAAGCGATTGAAGCTAAAGTGAAAGACGTTATTACGTTGTTAAAAACCATCCGATCTTAATAACTTGAAAAGGTTTTTAAATTCTCTCGTTCTATTAAATGAGTATTTCTAAAACAATCTCCTTGTAATGGTACTAGGAGAAGTGGGAGTATATTAGTTATAAAAGGGGCTGCATTATATTTCAATTTGTTGAATCACTTTGATTTTTACCAAACTAGTTCTAAATAAATTTATGACCTTAAATAAGCTTTATTCAGTATTAGAATTTTTAAGAATTATTAAAAAGCCTTAATTCGGTTGTAAAACTGCATCAAGGCTTTTAAAGTGCTAATTAGTTTCTAAGTTTTTTGACTATTATAATGTGTAATTTAAGTGAATTCCCAGCCTGTATTTAGCTTCTACTTTACCTGCATTTAAATTCTGACTTACAGGAAGCATTACATTTATCCCTGTACTCAATTTTTTAAGAGTCACTTCAGTGCCTACTCTGCCAAATAGAACAGATCCTTCGGTATCTGGCACTCTCAATCCATAACTTTTATTCTCAGAATAGACTTCACCTGCCAGACCTATAAAGGGTATGATTTTATCAATCTTTAAAGTGTTGTACACTTTAGACACATTTAAGCCATAAATAAATTGATCACCAAAATGATAATCCTCCTTATTTTCGGTTTTTATAGTATAATTTGTCATTAAGCCTAATCCCCAATTTTTATATCCTACCGAGTAATTAGCTGCAAGGATGTAATCAAAACTTCCGGTGCCTACCTGGAAACTTGGGTTTACACTACCTTCATTATTAGATCGATTATACGCTCCTGTAGGTAATTTTATACCACCACCCAATTCTAAACTGTGTTTGTATTTTGACTGTTGATTTTTAAATAAACCATCGGGTACCGGGGTTATTATTGAATAGAATCCCAAAATGCTTAAATCTCCTAAACCTTCAATATTTTGTGATGTGTTATCTGCAAAATTGCGGTTATGAAAGTGGTACGGTAGAATTGCGGTCAAACTCAATTTTTTAGTAACCGGGATTTTTCCCCATAATTGGAGTGTGTTAAAATTTTCTTCTACCCAGGGCGAATTATTAAAAATTCCGTCACGTGATTGATATTGTTGATAGATATATCTCACTCCTATAAAATTTTCATTGCCCACAGTTCCGTATCCCATACCGCCACCAGAACTTCCGCAGCCGCAAAAGTCACAATCTTCTAAGGTGTATTTATAAAACGGGTTTGTATCTATACTTAGTGAATCTAATGCGGTAGTTGATTTTGCTATCGCGGAAGTTGTTATCACTAAGAATAAACTCAGCATTACTATTTTAAATATATGTAAGTTCATTTTATATTTTTTAATATTCTGAAAAACGCTTGTCGTTTATGTATTCGGTATCTGTTAGTGTTTGCAAAAAAGCAATTAACGCCTCTTGATCGTCTGCATTTAGAGCAATACCTAGTTTTCCGTTTTGTTTTAAAACCAGATCTAAGGTTTCAGAATCTTGTACACCGTTTGTGTAAAAATTAAGAACAGATTGCAAACTTCCGAAACGGCCATCGTGCATATAAGGGGCTGTTAAAGCAACATTGCGCAGGCTAGGTACTTTAAATTTGTAATTGTCAGAAATACGTCCACTTACTTCAGCACGCCCTAAATCATTTAGGCCAGGGTAGGGTGGGAGTCCATTATTTCTAAAGGTATTGTCTGTAAATAAATCGGTTTTATGACAATGCGAACATTTAGATTCAAAAAGAGCAAGACCTTTTTTTTCTAATGCCGAAAATTCACCGCCCTCTTCATTACGCACAAACTTGTCATATTTGGAATTTGCTGAAATCATCATCACCATAAATTGCGAAAGTGCTTTGAGAAAATTCTCGTTATTTACTTCACCATTTTCAAAAGCTGAAGCAAACAGACGCTGGTACTCACTATTATTTTTAAGTTTTGCTAAAACATTTGAGAGTGTTTCACCCATTTCTACTTCATTTGTAATAGGTATTATAGGAAATAAATCTAAGTGCGAAGTGGCACCATCCCAGGCAAATTCAGTTTGAAAAGCCATATTTTGAATTGCAGGAGCGTTGCGCGTACCTTCAAGATCATCTATACCGTGACTAAATTGATGGCCGTGATGTGTAAATGCAGAACTTTGCTCGTGGCAAAAACCACAGGATATAAAACCATTTGCAGATAAATTTCCGTCATAGAATAATTTTTTGCCCAATTCAAATCCATTTTTAGTTGGAGAATTTGAAGCAAGGTTATAACTCATTTCAGGAAAATTTGCAGGAATAGTAACCGTTAGGTTTTCATCTAATGCACTATAATCTGAATCGTCATTTGCAGTGCAGGACATAAAGAGTAGAATGCACAGCAACACTAAAGTATGCTTAATTAATATTCTCATAATATTAGATTAAGTGCGGTGCATTACACACCGCACTTAGTGTATTAATTAATGATCGTGATTTTCACCATTATGCACATGATCTACGCGAAACATGGTAGCAGCATTCACGGCAATTTGTGGACTCTTCACTTCATCAACCATGACAACAGATTTTTCTGAAAGTGAGATTTTATTTTGACCATCTAAAATTTGATTGGCATCTACTTCAAGGTGTACAATAGGGCTTAGATTACTACTTACAAGAGCTTTTGTAGGTAAGCTAACGGTAAGTTCTCTATAGTTGTCAAGACTGCTTCCATGACTACCCATATGTATTTTAAAGTCTTTCGCTTCAGTAATTGTAGATGATGTGAAAGTACCTTCAAAGTTTAAAAATTTATAACCAGCCTGCCAAGACCACATCATATTTGTGGTTTCTGCCAGTTGCAGAAAATCACCTTGCCCTTCTGCTCCCTGTAGATATTTCTCTTGATCTACACCTACACCAAAACGTAGTGCTACATATTCACCTGCAGGTATGTTTTTCAGTTCTATTTCATTGAGATTAATCTCTTCACTAACTATAAAATAGCTCTCATCTTTAGGATAGGTAAATTCATTACCAGCAGCATCAATAAGCACAAAATTACTTACGATATAGTTAAAACGGGTTATGCTAAGTGTTTCACTATTACCATTTGTATAAGTAGAAGAGTTAAGCAATAAATCATCTCCATTTACACTATTATCAAATTCTATTATAAGATTATTTGTTCCTGATAGACTTTCTGTTGTATCGTCGTCAGATGAGCAAGAGGTAATACTAAGAGCGAGTCCTAAAACCAGATATTTAAATGTTTTAATAGTTTTCATTCTAAAATTATATAAGTTAAATAGTATCCCTGCTAGGATACGTTTGTTTTTAAAATCAAATTTATAACACACTCAATCTGCTCTTCTAAGTTGAGAAAAGCGATAGGTGATACTTTTTAATATAATTTAGAATGTAATGGGCGGCTTAATGAGCTTGCTTCTAAAATTTGAAGATTCGTGCAAAATATAGGTGTCTTTAGCTAGACTATTTGACTCACGGGTTATAATGTCAAACTCCCAATTTAAAGTTTGATTAATGAAATAGGTTACTATAATATTTAAGTTGTTTTTGGCACCCCGCTCTTCAGCATCTTTTTTCTTTGAAGCTTCCTCTGCAAGAGCTTGCATTAGGTAGCACCTACCATTGCAACTAAGTTCTGGTTTGTCTCTGTTAACGCATAACTCATCTACTATATAATCATAATTGACTATATAGTCTAATACAGGTATGACAGGCCGCATTATAAGTAATGCAGCAAAAAAAGGCCAGAAAAGTTTCAAGAAAGCTTACTTATTAATTGACTACTTGTTTCGCTGTTTTTAAACTCTCGTAGGTAAACTCTTTAAGATTGGTTACTTCTTCAAGTTCTGTTTGAAGGCCTTTAATACCACTTTCAAGCTCTTGAGTAGACATTTTTGACACAGGAATGCGTTGTTTTACATATGAGTCTGTAAAACTGTGCATCCAGGACATCATGCGGTCATCAGATTTTTGTAGTTTTTTTAAGGCTTCATTTTTTAATTTTGGCGAAGCGGTAGTATCGTTTTTAATTTGTTCTTGTAACTGAGTAAGCTCATTCATCTTTGGCATGATCTCATCATGCACGGCAATAACTTCTTTAAATAAGGAGTTGTATTGATCTTGCAGTTCTGTATTATTATTACAAGATATTGCTGTAATAACAATAGATATGACTACAAGCGATTTTTTTAAAATGCTCATGGAGTATATTATTTAATTAGAAAAAAACGTGTATTTCAAATTAAATGATAGGAGGACGAAAAAGGGAAGTAGAGGTTTGAGACCTTAAAAATTCTGAAACAACAGGAAATTGAACAGATGTATTCTCTAAATAATCTGTTGAAAGATCAAAACTAGAATCTGTAACAACAAATGGCAGAAGCTCTACGGAAGCAGAATTATTTTTCTTTTTTTGAGTAGATTCTTTTTCTGAAGCTTCAGCAAGAGATTTCATTAAGTAACACTTACCATTACAGTTCATTTCGGGAACTTCTTTGTTTTCACAAAGAATGGTACTTATGTAATCATAATCAATTAGATACTCTATAAATGGAAATGCAGGACGCAGTACCATTAAAAAAGCAAATAAGAGGATTAGATTTTTCACGTGGCAAAAATAAGTCTTAAGTAAAAATTATAGCTCCAAAAATGGGATATTTTTTTGTGTTAAATAATGGTCGTGTAAACTAAAAACTTCATTTTTCACGGAATTTTTAATACTTGCCGTTCTTGAATGAGGTTTATAAAATTAACTTGTTAATTCTTACTTTTTGAGTTCTGGGCCATTTATAAAATCCATTTAGTTCTTAATCAAAATTGGTATAAGTACCTTTTAAGTATAACTTTAAGGAAGCCTTAAATTGTAATTGTATGAATGAGATAGAGAGATTAAAAGAGCTCTTAAACTACCATATTTTAGATACGCCTAAAGAAGAAGTATTTGATGATTTGGCATTTTTAGCTTCTGTAATTTGTGACAAGCCTATAGCGCTAATAGGTTTGTTAGATAAAGATCGCAATTGGTTTAAAGCCAAAGTAGGAGTCGATATCGTAGATTCTCCACGTGATATTTCGTTTTGTCAATATACCCTAAAAAACCCAGATGAAGTTTTAGTGATTAACGATACGTTAGAAGATTCGAGATTTCAAGAAAACCCAATGGTTATAGGTGGCCCTAAAATACGCTTCTATGCAGGTGCTCCCTTAATATCTCCTAAAGGTTTTGTGTTAGGTACTATTTGCGTATTTGATACTAAACCAGGGCAACTCAACGATGATAAAATTAAATCTTTAAAACTTCTCTCTAAAAAAGTGATGAATCATTTCAACTCTCGCAAATTGCTTATAGAACAGCAGAGTAAAATAAATTATGATGCAAAATATCTAAGGCAAATTACAGATTATGCACCGGGAGTGTTATTTCAATTTGAATTAAGTAGATCTACATTTAGCTTTCAATTTGTAAGTAAGGGAATAAAAAATCTGCATAAAGACATAGAGCCCGAATTAATAATTAAGAAGCCCGAAGCTTTTTTAAAGTATGTATATCCTTCAGATCGTGTTTTATTTCAGGCAGAGCTTAAAAAGGCTTGTTTAAATCAATCATCGTTTGAATTTGAGTTCAGAATTTTAAATGACAGGGGTGAAATTCAGTGGTATTTAGCTAAGGGTAATCCTTGTTATTTTAATGGTCAAAAAAATGGCTGGTTTGGCTCTTTTCAAAATATTACGCAGCAATTAGAATATCAACGTGCGATGGAGCAAATAAGCTTTGATATATCACATATTTTAAGAAGCCCGGTTACAAATTTATTGGGATTAGCTAATCTAATCGAAAATGAAAAAGAATGTCTAACAGATTATAAATTAAGAGAGTATAGTCATTATATACAAACAGTTTCTCGTGAATTAGATACTTTCACCAGGGGTCTTAATACGATTTATGAACAAAAGAAAGTCAACTTTCAAAAAAAAGCATTTGAATAACCTTATAATTTAATAGTTTCTCGTCTTAAGGAAGATTCTCTTATTATAAGTTTTCCTTCAAGTACATAGGCTTTCTTAGTTGTCGTTTTATCTTTGTCTTCTAAGTGCCCCAACATTGTATTCATTAATTGAGCTCCCATTTGTTCGATGGGTTGTGCAAATGTGGTTATAGAAGGTGAGTACATTTCAAAAAATATATTGTCATCAAAACTGGCTAGACCTAAAGTCTTAATCAATTTGTCATTAAGTCTCGACAAAGTTTTTAGACCATTCTGTGCAAGATAATTAGTTGCAAAAAAGATACTATCAATTTGCGGATTTTCAGATAAAAATTTTGAAATAGCAGCATTACAATTATCTGCGTGTGCCATTTCGTAGGGTATTTCTAAAATGTTAGACTTTAGATTATTTTTCTTTAATGTAGAAAGATAACCTTTACGCCTGTCATCCATTTGTATAAGATTAAGATTTATGGTAATAAAAGCAATATTCGTATAGCCCTCTTCAATTAAGTGCTCTGTAATTTTGGTAGCACCCTCGTAGTTATTTAAGGTTACAGAATCTACGTCTAAAGTATTTATTTTACGATCAAAAAGAACAACAGGAATATCATTTTCAATGAGATTTGAAATGTCTGATTCAATACCCGGAGGAGGTACTATTATAAAACCATCTACCTGACGTTCTTGAAATAGTTGTATTAAATCCTTAGCACGTTTAGTGTTATTTTCGGTGCTACAGAAAAGAACTCTATAATCGTTATTATATGCGATGTCTTCAATAATTCTACCTATTTTAGAGAAAAAGTAATTACTTATATCTTCAACCATAAATACAAGAACTCTAGAGCTGCCTGTGCGTAAACTTCTTGCCACAAGATTAGGCTTGTAATTTATTTCTTTAAGGTAATCTTCTACGCGAGCTATAAGTTGTTTAGAAATCTTTTTTTCTTCACCTTTTCCGTTAAGTACAAAAGAAACAGTCGTTGTTGAAACTTGTAAAACTTCGGCAATATCTTTTAAAGAGGGTCTCTTCTTTTTCATTTATTTTTTTGAATATGTGTTGGGCTTAGGTAAAAAAAAAATCTTTAACGTGTTGATTTTAAACGCTTTTTTTTTAGTAAAAATAATTCAGAATACTAACCAATACTAGTATTTTGAAGACTAATTCATAACGTTAATCGATTACAATTACAATTTACTAGTATAAATTAAGTCCATCAAATTAATTTTATGGATATATGCTGGTAAATTATTTAGTATTCGGTTTTAGTTTAGACACTTTCCTAATTCAAGAGGAATCGTTTCGATAAATTTTAAACTTGCCTTATCCCTAAAAACTGTAGTTGTACCTACGTTAGTAACTTCTCCAAAACCTTCTAGTAAAACAGTATCATCAATCTTAAATGCTACTTCACGTGTGCTTTCTATTCCTTCAGAAATAAACGTATACGTTCCTAAAATGATGTCATCATCTAGTGTTCCTTCAAAACTTCCAGAGTTTCGGTCTTTTTCAGCCCAGTTATAAATTAGTGTTCCCTGAACCAGCGGATCTACGCGTAAAATTCTAAATGTTATGGTAGTGCCTTCTCTATCATATCCATAACATCCTGCTACTAATTTTAATTCCTCTATGTGCTTTTGATTAGACACCTCATTTTGTTTACAATTATTAAAGAACAAAACGATTATTAGCAAATACACTGATCTCATGTTGGCCGTTTCAAAAAATATTAATTTAACTAGTCTACGCTAGCGAGACCACTAAATTAACTTTTTATTCGTGAATATATGACGATGAAGTATTGATTCTAGTAAGGTATTTCTAGTTATACCGACTCATTAACAATGAAAAATAATGCACACAACATATTAGAAAATACTAAATTTTCAGTTTTAGATTTAGTGCCTATAGTACAGGGTGCCTCTACATCTGAAGCTATAAATCGTAGTGTTGACCTTGCTCAACATACCGAAAATTTAGGTTATACCCGATTTTGGATTTCAGAACATCATAATATGGAGAGTCTTGCAAGCTCTGCACCCCCATTATTAATTGGGCATATCGCAGGAAACACCAAGAAAATTAGAGTTGGTTCTGGAGGCGTTATGCTTCCTAATCATGCTCCGTTAGTCGTTGCTGAACAATTTGGCACACTTGAGACTATATATCCCGGACGCATAGATTTGGGTTTAGGAAGAGCTCCCGGAACAGATCAACGTACGGCAATGGCTCTACGCAGGTATAGACAGGAAACCGTACAGGATTTTCCTAACAATATTAATGAACTGCAAACTTATTTCTCGATTGAGAATGCAACAGCGCCGGTGCGCGCTACCCCTGGAGAGGGTTTAGATATACCAATCTATCTTTTAGGATCAAGTACCTTTAGTGCAGAGTTAGCAGGTAAAAAGGGTTTGCCTTATGCTTTTGCCAGTCATTTTGCTCCTACCCATTTACACGATGCACTACGGTTATATCATCAAAATTTTGAGCCTTCAGCACAATTAAATGAGCCTTACACGATGGCTTGCGTTAATGTAATTGCAGCAGATACAGATGAAGAAGCAGAGCGTTTAGCGACCAGTGCTAAACGATTTATGCTGGGCGTTATTAGAAATACCAGAAAGCCACTATCGCCACCAGTAGATAGCATGGAAAGAGAATGGAGCGAACTTGAAAAAATGCAAATTGAACAAATGATGCATTACAGTTTTATAGGTTCACAAGAAAAGGTAGCCAGGGAGCTTGAGCAGTTTAAAAAAGAAACTCAAATAGACGAGATTATGGTGATTTCCCATATCTATGATCACGCAGCACGATTAAAATCGTATGAGCTGGTAGGAGAATTATTCAAGACACAAGAAATAGCAGTTTAAATCTCATATAATTCTAAAGGGAGATCATCTGGGTCTGAGAAAAAGGTAAAACGTTTGCCGGTTATAGGGTCTATGCGTATAGGCTCAGTAGGTATTGCCTTAGCTTGAAGTTCTTCAACTGCAGATTCAATATTTTCTACGGAAAATGCAAGGTGTCTTAGTCCGCAAGCTTCTGGTCTTGAAATGCGTCTAGGTGTGTTTTCAAAAGAAAATAATTCAATAATATAGTTTCCGTTAAGGGCGAGATCTAATTTGTAAGATTTTCGCTCTGCGCGATACGTTTCTTTGATGATTTCAAGATTTAAAACTTCAGTATAAAAATGTTTAGACTTTTTATAGTCTGAACAAATTATGGCAGTGTGATGTATGTTTTTAATCATAATTTAAAGAAGATAACGCTAAAGCCACAGGCAGTCCTGATAATCTGTGACCATATGAAATAGAAGTCCTGTGGCAACCACGCGGGTATTAGGAAAAATAAGAAGAACCAGATAAATTGCAATGGCCCAGTAGGTGTGTAGGGGGTGAAAATTAATACTGCAGCGATCTGGGGCAAAGATGGGGTTAGCTAATAGATGATCAAGATCTACAGCCATTGTTAAAAGCATAATCAGCCAGGCTTTTCTCCAGTTTTTTCTAAAAAACACACAGGCAATTAACCCGGGTGCTATAAAATGTAAGCTGTAATGTATTACAGTTTGCAGCATTTCTTATTTAAACATATCTAGACCGGGAATATCTGGCATTCCTTCTTTAGCAACAGCAGCTAATTCTTGATCATAACTAGATTTTGCACGTGCTAGAGCTTTATTTAGAGTTAAAATTAGATAGTCTTCTAATTGTTCTTTATCGCTAAGAAGCTCATCATTTATATCTATTTTTTTGACAGCTCCAGCAACACTTACGGTTACTGCTATGAGGTTATCACTACTTTTCTCATCAATATAAACCGTTTCTAGGCGTTGTTTTGTGTCTTCGGCTTTTTGCTGAGCTTCTTTGATTTTGCCCATCATACCCATCATATCTCCAAACATAATATTCTTTTAAAGTTAAGTTTCAAAAATACAAATTTAGCAGGCTAACTTGAAGGTAAGAATATTTAAAATATGCATAAGATATCTACGATTACCTTTACTTTTGCCAACTCTTTAATAAACAGAAAAAACATTGAAAAATCTCATTTTACCACCAGATGCTAAGCAAATTCCATACGAATTAGAAAAGCATGGTGACATACGTATAGATGAATATTACTGGATGAATGAGCGCGATGCCCCAGAAGTCATTGCCTATTTAGAAGCCGAAAATAAATATTACGAAGAGATGACGGCGCATACAAAACCTTTGCAGCAAAAGTTGTTTGAGGAAATGAAAGCCCGTATTAAGGAGGATGACGAGAGTGTGCCTTTTAAATATAATGGGTATTGGTATTACACGAAATACGAAAAGGGGAAGAACTACCCACTCTATTGCCGAAGAAAAGAATTGATGCTGGCGCCAGAGAAAATAATGTTTGATAATAACGAAATGGCTGAAGGCTTCTCATATTTTAATCAGGCAGGATACTCAATTTCAGAAAATAATGAAATCGCCGTATTTGGTATTGATACTGTGAGCCGAAGACAATATACGCTTCAATTTAAAAATTTAAGTACCGGCGAGCTGTATTCTGAACGTATTGAGAATACTACAGGAAGAGCGGTATGGGCCGGTGATAATAAAACTATTTTTTATACGCGTAAAGATCCGCAAACCTTGAGAAGTAGTCAGATATTTAAACATGTTTTAGGTACAGAAGCTATTGAAGATATTTTAGTTTTTGAAGAAAAAGATGAAACTTTTGATGTAGGTGTATTTAAATCTAAATCTAGGGAATATTTGTTTATAGGTTCTTCAAGTACGCTTACCACAGAGTATTTATATGCAGAAGCTAAAGGTCCTAATTTTGAATTTAAGATTTTACAAAAACGTACTAGAGGATTAGAATATAGTGTCTCGCATTTTGAAGATTATTTTTATTTAGTCACTAACAAAGACAATGCGACCAATTTTAAATTAATGAAAACACCCGTTTCTCAAACTTCAAAAGAGAATTGGGTTGAGGTAATACCACATCGAGAAGATACCTTACTGGAAGATGTTGAGATTTTTGAAGATTTTCTGGTTGTAGAAGAGCGTAACGATGGGTTAAATAAAATAAATATAAAGCGCTGGGATGGTACAGAAGATTATTATCTGCCCTTTGATAGTGAGACCTATACTGCTTATACGGGTATTAATCCAGATTTTGATACGCACTTTTTACGTTACTCGTTCAATTCTTTAGATACGCCTCCTTCAGTAATCTCTTTTAACATGGTTACAAAAGAGAAAGAAGTTTTAAAGGAAATTGAAGTTTTAGGGGGTAACTTTAAAAAAGAAAATTATGAGTCTAAGCGAATATGGGCTACAGCTAAAGATGGCGTAAAAGTGCCGATTTCCTTAGTTTATAAAAAAGGAATTCAGTTAGATGGAAACAATCCTCTACTACAATATGCCTACGGAAGTTATGGAATCACAACAGATCCCTCATTTTCTACCTCACGTCTGAGTTTGCTTGATGCTGGTTTTATATTTGCAATTGCGCATATACGCGGCGAAGAGTATATGGGAAGGCACTGGTATGAAGATGGTAAATTATTACGTAAAATGAACACGTTTACAGATTTTATAGCGTGCTCAGAATATCTAATAGCAGAAGGATATACAAGTAATGACAATTTGTATGCTTATGGTGGTTCTGCCGGAGGTTTGCTTATGGGAGCTGTAATAAATATGGCACCGCACTTATACAACGGTATTATTGCAGCAGTACCTTTTGTAGATGTAGTAACTACAATGCTTGATGATAGTATACCACTTACCACATCAGAATATGATGAGTGGGGAAATCCCAATGATAAGGAGTATTATGATTATATGAAATCGTATTCACCGTATGATCAGGTTAAAGTTCAGGAATACCCTAATATCCTGGTGACGACAGGTTATCACGATAGCCAGGTACAATATTGGGAACCGGCAAAATGGGTTGCTCGTCTGCGGGATAAAAACACTGCAGATACAAAAATTTACTTCAATACAAATATGGATGCAGGACACGGTGGCGCCTCAGGACGTTTTGAAGCCTTGAAGGAGACAGCGCAGGATTATGCATTTTTAATTGATTTAGCAGGAAAATCAAAGTAATTCAAATATTTCCCGTAAATTTGCAAGGTTTAAATAACGGTTTTAGGATATACTAAAAGAGCACTCGAAACGATTATTCTTCTATGAAAGAACACCTTAACGTTTATAATGACGTCTTGAAGTTGATAGGGAACACTCCCCTAATACGATTAAACAGAATTACTAAAGACCTTCCAGGTTCTTATTTTGCTAAAGTAGAAGCATATAATCCGGGTAATTCTTCAAAAGATCGTATAGCATTATACATAATAGAAGATGCAGAGCGCAAAGGTATTTTAAAACCTGGAGACACAATTATAGAAACTACATCTGGTAACACCGGCTTTAGTATTGCAATGGTAAGTATCATTAAAGGATATAAATGCATACTGGCTGTAAGTTCAAAATCTTCAAAAGACAAAATTGATGCGTTGCGTACGATGGGAGCTAAAGTATATGTTTGCCCTGCCAATGTTGCCGCAGATGATCCCAGATCGTATTATCAGGTAGCAAAACGTTTACACAGTGAGACCGAAGGTTCTGTCTATATTAATCAATATTTTAATGAATTAAATGCCGAAGCGCATTACAAATCTTCCGGCCCCGAAATTTGGGAACAAACAGAAGGTAAAATAACACATTTAGTTGCGTGCAGTGGTACAGGTGGAACGATATCTGGTACAGCACGTTACCTTAAAGAACAAAACCCAAACATTCGCATTTTAGGGATTGACGCTTTTGGAAGCGTACTTAAAAAATATCACGAGACTAAAGAGTTAGATACAAATGAAATTTACCCGTACCGTATAGAAGGACTGGGAAAAAATCTAATCCCGTCTGCTACAGATTTTGATGCTATAGATTATTTTGAAAAAGTTTCTGATGAAGATAGTGCACATACTGCACGTAGAATAGCAAGAACTGAAGGGTTATTTGTAGGTTATACAAGTGGTGCTGCTTTGCAGGGAACACTACAAATGGCAGAACAGGGAGAATTTGATGAAAATAGTAAAGTAGTTATTATTTTTCCTGATCATGGTAGAAGTTATATGAGTAAAATTTATAGCGACGATTGGATGAATGAGCAGGGCTTTTTTGATAGTCAAAACGAAATTGCTGTTGATAAAATTGAATTTGTAAAATAGTGTATTTTCGCGCATTATTTATAGGTTCGTTTTAGGCGACATTGTAAATACATAATCCTTAAATTGATAAGAAATTAGAATGAATTACAAGAAGCATAGCAATGTGTTATTGTAGGAATATTGATGTATGAGAGACTTATTTGACAAAATTTATAAGGACAAAGGTCCTTTAGGTAAATGGGCAGAGCAAGCAGAGGGATATTTTGTGTTCCCAAAATTAGAAGGGCCTATTTCTAACAGAATGAAATTTAGAGGTAAAGATGTTATTACCTGGAGTATTAATGACTACTTGGGGCTTGCAAACCATCCTGAAGTACGTAAAGTAGATGCTGAAGCAGCTGCAGATTACGGTTCGGCGTATCCAATGGGAGCACGTATGATGAGCGGTCACACTACATTACACGAGCAATTGCAGACAGAACTTGCTGCATTTGTAAATAAGGAAGCGGCCTACCTTTTAAATTTTGGTTATCAAGGTATGGTTTCTACCATAGATGCTTTAGTTTCTAAAGATGATATTATCGTTTACGATGTTGATGCACACGCCTGTATTATAGATGGTGTACGCCTGCATATGGGTAAACGTTTTACTTACAAGCACAACGATATTGAAAGTATCGAAAAGAATTTACAACGTGCAACCAAACTTGCAGAGCAAACTGGTGGAGGAATCCTTCTTATTTCAGAAGGTGTTTTTGGAATGCGTGGTGAACAAGGTCGTTTAAAAGAAATTGTTGAGCTTAAAGAAAAATACAATTTTAGACTGTTTGTTGACGATGCACACGGTTTTGGTACTTTAGGTGCAACAGGTGCCGGAGCAGGAGAAGAGCAAGGGATACAGGATAAAATAGATGTCTATTTTGCAACATTTGCTAAGTCTATGGCAAGTACTGGAGCCTTCATTGCTGCAGATAAAGAAATAATAGATTATTTAAAGTACAACTTACGTTCTCAGATGTTTGCAAAATCATTGCAGATGCAGTTAGTTGTGGGTGCATTAAAACGTTTAGATATGTTACGTTCTATGCCAGAACTACGCAGTAAGTTGTGGGAGAATGTAAATGCTTTACAAAGCGGTCTTAAAAAACGCGGATTTGATATAGGTACTACTCAGAGTTGTGTGACTCCTGTATACTTAAAAGGTAGTATACCTGAAGCAATGGCATTAGTAAAAGATCTTCGTGAAAACCATGGTATTTTTTGTTCTATAGTAGTTTATCCTGTAATACCTAAAGGATTAATCTTATTGAGATTAATACCTACAGCTTCTCATACATTAGAGGACGTTGAAGAAACTTTAGTTGCATTTGATGCTATTAGAGAGCGTCTAGTGAATGGAACATATAAAAGGTTATCTGCAGGAGTACAGGCTTCAATGGAAGCATAATAATTCCTGTAAGAAACAATATATAGAACCCGATTCAGTAATGAATCGGGTTTTTTTAGATCAAAGAATTAATTTTCAGTATGCGTTTTAAATACTTTTTGTTTTACTTCTGCTTTTAGAAATGAAACACAAGACAAATCAGATTTAAACCTTTGCAAAACAAGTTTGAGAAAAGCAAGACCTGAATTTAAATTTATATCTTACCCTTGTAAGATTTCTTTTAAAACCATTATAGAAGCTCTAAATTTTCTTCAGAGCAATTGAATCAATTACTTAAACACTACTTTCTATATTTTTCAATTTGTTAAATAAAAATCAATTATTTAACAAATTCAGTCTATAAATAACTTTAGAAAGCTCTTTTAACGCTATATCTATTAAGCGTTTTATCTTTTCCAACACCTTTAATTTCAATTGTCACGTCATTAGCCTATCCGCAGATGTTATATGTCGAAATTCTTTCTCTCAACATTGATTTATAAACAACTTTATTGTGAATTAAAATTTTAATAATTAATTAACTCAAACTTAAACAAGATGAATATAAAGCTAAAGTACATGCTTGGGTTTGTTTTGCTACTCTTTATACAAGGGGTAGTTGCACAAACCGTTACCGGTACGGTAACAGACAATACCGGTATGCCGCTTCCGGGTGCAAATGTGATCGAGAAGGGTACAAGTAATGGTGCTTCTACAGATTTTGATGGAAATTACTCTATTAACCTAACAACTGAGAACGCTGTACTAACATTCTCTTCTTTAGGCTTTGTATCAAAAGATATTACAGTGAATAGTCAACAGACTATTAATGTGCAGATGGAAGAAGATGCACAACAACTGGGAGAGGTGGTAGTAACCGCGCTGGGGATTAAGAGAGAAAAGAAAGCTATAACTTACTCTGCTCAGAATATTGAAGTAGATGAGGTATCTGAAGCGAGATCATTAAACGTTGCAAACTCACTTTCTGGTAAAGTTGCAGGTCTTAACTTTTCAACTACTTCTAATGGTGTAGGTAGTGCTTCGAGAATTACTTTACGTGGTAACCGATCGCTTACAGGAAATAATCAGCCATTGTATGTAGTTGATGGTGTGCCTATAAGTAGTGGAGCAGATGCTCGTGATCCTAACATTGATACAGGTGGAACCACCCAGCCTAGTGGTATTGCAAATATTAACCCAGATGATATTGCAAGCATTAGTGTATTAAAAGGTCCTTCTGCAGCTGCTCTTTATGGTACTAGAGCTAGTAATGGTGTTATTGTAATCACAACTAAGTCTGGTACAGGATCTCAAGGCACAAGTATAACGGTATCTTCTAACTTTATGGCTTCTTCTGCATATAACTTACTTGATTTACAAAATGAATATGGTCAGGGAACCAATGGTGTTTATGTTGCAAATTCAAGTTCTAGCTGGGGTGGTAGGTTAGATGGTAGCCAGGTTGAAGCTTGGCAACTTGTTAGAAATCCTGATTATGACGGTCCTGCAACCTATGCTTACAGTCCGCAGCCAGATAATGTTATAGATTTTTTTCAGACTGGTTATAATCTTGCAAATACAGTATCTGTAACTACGGGTACAGAAAAAACTCAAGCTTATTTCTCTTATACAAATACTACTGCCGAAGGAATTGTAGGGGGAAACAAACTAAATAGACATAATGCCAATTTGCGTTTAAACAGTAAGCTTACCGATAAGCTTTCACTTGATGTTAAAACTAATTATATCATACAGGATATAGATAATTTATTAAGAACAGGTGAAGAGTCTGTAGGTACTTCAGCATATTTATTACCACGTAGTTTACCTTTTGATCAATATAAAGACTTTGAATATGTTGATGCTGCAGGTCTATTGCAAACCAATTACTTTTTAGATGAGGTAGGTGCTCCGGGAGGAAATCCATATTGGTCAGCTTTACGTGATGACGACCGTACAGACAAAACCAATAGATTTATAGGTCTTGCTTCATTAAAGTATGATTTTACTGATAAATTAAGTTTGCAGGTGCGTACTGGTATAGATCAGTCTACCGGTAAAACATTTAGAAATAGATATGCTACAAATGCATTTAATAATAATTTAGGCTCTTACTCTGAATATTATGAGACTGTACGTGAGTTAAACTCTGATGCACTTTTATCATATAATACAGATTTTGGAGATTTTAGTTTAAGCTTAAATGCAGGTGCAAACATATTAAAGCAAGAGAGTTCTTCTTTAACTTCTGGCGGTGTATTAAGTAAGCGTAACTTTTTTGCATTGCTTAATGTAGAATCTTTAAATTCGACTTCTGCTAAAAGAGAAAAGCAAATAAACTCTTTATATAGTTTTGCTCAACTAGGATTTAGAAATCGATTATTCTTAGATGTTACAGCTCGTAATGACTGGTCGTCTACACTACCAGAAGCAAACAGATCATTCTTTTATCCTTCTGTAGGTCTTTCGGGTGTGATTTCTGAAATGGTGGAGTTGCCAGAATTTATTACCTATGCAAAAGTAAGAGCTTCTTATGCTGAAGTAGGTAATGATACAGATCCTTATCAATTAAGTCCACAACTCTCGTATATAGGTGGAAATGGCGGTATGCTTTATGGCCAAACTACAGCTGCAAATCCTAATCTTAAACCAGAAATTTCAAATTCAGTAGAATTTGGTGCAGATTTTAGATTCTTAAGTAACCGATTGGGATTAGATTTTACCTATTTTAAAACCAATACCAAAAATCAAATTTTTAGTATTAACACACCAGAATCTTCAGGTTATTCTAAAGCAGTTGTTAATGGAGGTGAGATACAAAATAGCGGTATTGAGATTACGCTAAATGCAACCCCTATAGAAACAGAAAACTTCTCCTGGGATATACTGGCCAATTACGCATCTTACAATTCTGAAATTATTTCAATATTTGAAAATAGGGAAGAGCTTGTTTTAGGAGAAGGTAGATTGGTAAGAAGTAAAGTTGTTAAAGGCGGTCAATATGGAGATTTATACATTAAAGGTTTCCAAAGAAATGATGCTGGAGAGATCATAGTAAATTCTGCAGGTATTCCTTTAGCTACAAACAGTTTTGATGTACTGGCTGGCAACTTTAATCCAGACTGGACGGGTGGTTTAAAGAACAGTTTTAGATACAAAGATTTCTCGTTGAGCTTTCTTATTGATTTAAGAATAGGTGGTGAGGTGATTTCTTATACTCAAGCAAGACAAGCAGGTCTGGGAGTAAATAGCATTACGCTAGCAGGTCGGGAGAATGGTCTAGTAGTAGATGGTGTAGTAGCAAATGAAGATGGTTCTTTTTCAGAAAACACAACAAATATTAGCGCAGAGCAATACTGGACGGCTATAGGTCAGAGAACTCCTATTGCAGAGCCGTTTGTATATGATGCTACAAACATCCGTTTGAGAGAGTTGGTTCTTGGTTATGCAATGCCACAACGTATGTTAGAAAATTCTCCATTTAAGAGCGTAAACTTTTCTTTAGTAGGTAGAAATTTATTCTTCTTACTTAATGAGGCAGAATTTTTTGACCCAGAGCAAGGAGCAGGTACTGGTAATTTACAAGGTATAGAGTCCTTTAATATCCCATCTACAAGGGATTATGGAGTAAGTGTGAAATTTGGATTTTAATAAAAATATACGATGAGAAAATATATAAAATTTAAAGCAATTGCTGTCGCCATTTTAGCCACTGTGGCATATGGTTGTACAGAAGATTTTGATGAAATTAATACTAACGACAATGCGCTAACTGAAGATCAGTTAGACGCAAGTCTTGCCGGTGCAGCCTTTGCTGCTGCTCAATATAGTGGGATTCATAATGGATCATATTCTTCACCGGGAGTAGATGATCAAGGTACCTGGGGTATAGCTACGGGTATCATATCCTCAACTTTTGTTCAGTACCTTAATGCAGGTTTTAGTACAGATCGTAATGCATTTGGAGGTTTTGAATCTCGTGGATGGTTAAGATTTTACACAGTTGCAGTTCCTGCACTCAATAATGCGTTTAAAGCTGCAGCAGGTGATGAAGAGGCTTTGGCGATTTTAAAAATATGGAAAGTGTTTATGTTTAATCAAATGACAGACCATTATGGTCCTATTCCATACACAGAAGCAGGATCGGGTAAAGAGTTTGTTCCTTACGATTCTCAAGAATCTATGTATGAAGATTTCTTTATCCTTCTTGATGAGGCAAATGCAACATTAAGTGCTTCTACCAATTCAACAGCTGCTTTATTTCAGGTTTCAGATAGAATATATGATGGTAATATTGAGAAGTGGAATGTCTTTGGGAATAGTTTACGACTACGTCTAGCATTGAGAATATCTGATGTACAGCCAGATAAAGCAAAAACTCAGGCAGAATTGGCAGTTGCAAATGGTGTAATGTTAAACAATTCTGAGAGTGCTTATTTTGAAGTGAGTAATATAACTCCAAATAACTTAAACATGATTGTTAATAGCTGGGGTTATGTTATGACAGCATCTATGGAGAGTTTATTAAAGGGATACAATGATCCAAGACTATCAGTATGGTTTGTACCTGCTACAGATGGTGAATATAGAGGTCAGCCAGCAGGTGGATTAAACGATCAGTTTGGTACGACGCCATTTTCAAAATTTAATGATGCTGTATTGGGGAATGATTACCAGGAAACTAAAGATATTGAAATTATTATGGCCTCAGAATCTTACTTTAATAGAGCAGAAGGCGCGCTTAATGGTTGGAATATGAATGGTAATGCGCAAGATCTTTATGAAGAAGGTATTCGCTTATCTATGAACCAGTGGAATATTGACGATGCTCAAGCTATTCAGAATTATATAAGTGGTACTTCAACTCCAGTAGTTCCTGTTATTAAAGATACGTATCCTGATCTAGACTTAGGTACCCCTCCTGTCTCTCAACCTGTAGCCTGGTCTGATAATGAAGCTAATCAACGCACACAAATAGCAGTTCAAAAATACCTGGCATTATTTCCAGAATCCTGGGAATCCTGGGCAGATTTAAGAAGAACAGACGAGACTGTAATTTACCCATTATTAAATACAGACAATCAAGATGCTGGTGTAGGGACAGACTTAATGAAACGAGTGATTTATGTAACTAACGAGATTTCTTCAAATCGAGAGGCTGTCAATGAAGCTGTCAATTTGCTAAAAGGTCCTGATACCGGAGGAACAAAACTTTGGTGGGATGTCAATTAAAAATTGAGATTTTTATTAGCCAATTATAGTTAAAACTAAAACGCCTTAATCATAGATTAAGGCGTTTTTATTTATCACAAATTAAGCTATTAACTTTCGCCCAAAAGTTCTTGCATTTTGGTTTGAAGTGCTTCTCCTCTAAGATTTTTTTCGATGATAATACCGTTCTCATCAATTAAATAAGTTGCTGGTATTGCACTTACTCCATATTTGCGAGCTACAGGATCTTGCCACTCCATTAAATTAGAAACATGATACCAATCCATTTGATCATTTTCAATAGCGGTTAACCATTTTTCTTTAGCTTCTGCGCGATCTAGAGAAACGCTAATGATATTTAATCCTTTCTCGTGGTATTTGTTATATACTGCAACAACATTAGGATTTTCTTCGCGACACGGTTTACACCAGCTAGCCCAGAAATCTATAATTGTATATTTTTTACCCATAGCTTCAGTTAATGATAATTGAGAACCTTCTGGGGTGGGTGCAGTAAAATCTGGCGCTTTGTTGCCTACTTCTGCCTGAGCAGCTGCGGTTTCTGCTGCCTTCAGCTGCGCAATCATTTCGCTTAATTTTACACCTTTGTCTGCTTCTTGAAGTCCTTTATCAAGACTATTAAAAAGGCGCTCAGCTTCAGTAGCCTCAATGATACGTGTGCCTACCAGGTCAGATAAGATAATTACACTTACAAACTCACCAGGATGCTCTTCTACTAATTTTAAACGTCTGCGTTTATCTGCATTGTTTATAGCTTCAAATTCGTTACGTATAACTGCAACTTTTGAGGTGTCCCCACTTTGCATAGCCATAGATCCTTCTTGTTGTAGTTTTTGCTTTTCCTTATTTGAGCTAACTACATCATCATAGTAAACCTTAAAAAAATCATTCTCTGCACCACCTTTAATTTTAGACGTATATAAACTGTCTTTATACGCATCAACAGTAATTTCTAAATTTTCAGCAATAAGAATAATATTACCCTGTAAGTTTTCAAAACTTAGAATTAGCATTTCTGGGCTAGTTACCTGATCGGGATCAAAACTGAATTTACCTTCCTTAACTACAGTGGTATCAACATTTGCAAGTCTGTTATTTTCATCTATTTTTTGAAGAAATACATTGGTGCCGTTTTTAATATCTGGAGTTGTGCCAACAATCTTAAAATCAGCTTCTTTAGAACAAGATATAAGTAAAAGCGCAGTTGCTAGTACTAAACAAAATTTATTCATTTGTTATTTTTTTAATTTAGGCTGCAATATACGGGATTTTGTAATTTTATAGAGGTCTTGTCGGCGTTTTCATATACGTACAGCTTTTGAATATTAATAAGATAGTATTTGTAAGTTTAATTGTTTGTTAAAGACTAACTAATGAGTCTTTATCATTAGATTTTTGACTACTTTATATACTAAATTGTGCTGAACATGAATGATTTAAAGAATTTTCCATTTATTGTTGAATTGAGTTTTTCTAAGGTTTTAGAGATGCTAGAGAAACGTATGGAACAATCTAAGAGCACAATTACAAAAAATTACCTGCAGTCAATTATCGATTACGCTGCTTCCTACCCTGAACTTATTGAAGGTATTGATGATTTTGATAATCTTGATCAATATCAGGAAGCCACGACTATATTGCTCGATAATTTATTTCCTGCTGTATTAACGCGCAATGAAATTAAGTCTGCCTCTATTCCTTTTCATAATGTTTTGTTCAATCCTACAAAGCGATTTTCTTCTATATTAAAAAATGCAGGTCCAGATTTTAATTTTGAGTTGCGTAATCTAGATCAAGAGTCGTTATATCTAATGGGTTGTGTAATCATTTTGAATACATACTATAATTATGATATAGATTTTATCAAGCCAATGTATTATGATATTCCTGATAAAAATGGAATATGGAGAAGCTACCGGGCGACGTTAAATGCAGATTTTATTTATCTGGAACCTACCGAAAATGCAGTTGAAATTACTCAGGAAATAGCAGAGGAATTAATTGCCAATGTAGATGATTTTGAGATGTGGGAGAAGTATTTTCCACCGCAAAGCTGGAAGATGAAAGGAATTGCAATTTTGAGTCTTACAGATGTAACTATAGATGATTCTATATCTGATTTAAAAAGCACCTTGCTTTCTGATAAATCTTTTAAAGAAGGTAGTGTAAAGCATTTTACTGAAATCTTTCAGTCTATTTTTAATATTCCCAATCTACGGGTAGGTTTTACTGAATTCAATTCTGAAAATGACAGTTTTGTCAAAATGGAGGGCAATCTTGCCGAAAGTTTTATTTTGAATGATGAGCTTAATAGCAAGTGCAATAATTGTATGTGTGAAGGGTCATATAATGCCTTAGTACGTGATAAAAAATACTTTGTAATACCAGATACAGAAAAGTATGCAGATAAAACAGGACATAGTTTACTTGCTGAAAATTTGCTAAGTCAAAATATACAAAGCTGTATTTTAGCTCCTATAGCAAAAGGAAACAAACTACTGGGTATTCTAGAATTAGCTTCAGACGAGCGTAATAAATTACACAGTTTAAATGCAACAAAGCTTGATGAGGTAATGCCTTTTATAGTATCAACTCTTGAGCGTAAGCGTTTTGATTTAGAAAATAGAATAAAAGCTGTAATTCAAAGCGAATGCACCAGTATTCACCCCAGTGTTCTATGGGTTTTTGAAGAAGAGGCTAGGCGTTTTATTGCCAACCAAGATGATGGTAAATTTGCTTCATTTAAAGATATTTCTTTTGAAGATGTATATCCTTTATATGGGCAAATAGATATTGTAGGATCTTCAGATGAGCGTAATAAATCAATTCAGAAAGATATTCTGATTCAGCTTAATATGGTAGATTCTATATTAAACCTAGCTTTAGAAGTAGCGCCTATGCCTATTTATGAGCAGGTAAAATTTAGAATAGAAGAGTTCACTTTAAATATAGAGCAGTCTCTAAACGCAAGTGCAGAGAATGAGGTTTTTACTTTACTTCAATCTGAAGTTAATCCACTCTTAAATCATTTAAATACGAATATTCCAGAATTAAACGAGGCGATAACCACCTACAAAGAAGCTTTAAATACAGAAACCGGTTTGGTTTATAGAAACCGAAAAAACTACGATGATACGGTACAGTTGATTAACCAGAATATGGCAACTTTCTTAGATCGCAGGCAACAGGAAGCACAGCTTATTTTTCCACATTACTTTGAGCGTTATAAGACAGACGGTGTAGATCATAACATTTACATAGGTGCATCAATGACACCTAATAATAAGTTTAATAAGGTTTATCTGTATAATTTGAGATTATGGCAATTGTGCACGATGTGCGAGATGGAAAATAATTTCTATCACAAACAGGAAGGAGCAGAGTTGCAACTTGATGCAGCATCTTTAATTCTGGTTTTTAGTACTACCCTGTCTATAAGATATAGAATGGATGAAAAGAAATTTGATGTCGACGGGACGTACAATGCACGTTACGAAATTATCAAAAAACGTATTGATAAAGCTTTAGTAAAAGGTACAAATCAACGTGTTACTCAGAAGGGACAGATTGCGATTATTTATTCTCAGGATTCTGATGCTGAAGAATACACGCGTTATATTAAGTACCTGCAACGTAAAGAATATTTGGGACCAAAAATAGAATATGTAGAGCTAGAGGATGTTCAGGGAGTTGTAGGATTAAAAGCGATACGTGTTGAGGTTTTATATACGTCAAAGCTCCCTCGAAAGGGAGCTGAAGAGACAATAACATATGAAGATTTAATGGAAATTCTAGATTAACCAGAATGCCATTATAAAACTGATTACAGATACAATAATACCTACCATAAACACGGTGTAGGTTTTTCTCAGAAGCATATATTTTTTATTAAGCACGACGCCTAATAGATATAAATCTTTAGTAAGGGCCTCATAGATGTAGTCTTTATCATAGATGATTTCATTAATCGCCCATTGGTATTGATCGTATTTCATTTTATGAAAATTTCCAAAGAATAGAATATTCACCTGTTTTTTCTTTACCTGCTCACGTGTAAATTCACCGCTAGTCACATTAGGGCGTGTAGAAAGGATAGACATTATTATAGATGCTACACTAAAAACAACAAGAATTAAAGTTGGTATTAGTAAATGACGGTTACTTGGTGCGTCCAATTTAGGAATCATATTAGACAGTGCGAGCGAAATAATAATCGCATTTACAGAAAGTAGTATGTTTGCCTTCGTATCTGCAATGTCACTTAATTTTATATGGTTCCGTAAGGTTGTTCTATAAAGCGTTTGTACACCTCTATCTGGACTTTCATCTTTATATTTAGCTTTTAGCTTTGCCTTAATTTCTTCTTTTTTATATTTTTTTCGTTTCTTTTTAACCTTTTTAAGAAGATCAATTAGGTTTTCATCTTTTTGGCTTTTCCAGTTGCGTGCTGCATAATCTGTATAAAAACGATGTTTGTTTGTAAACATCTGTATATTTTCTTCGCGCCATTCATCTGGAGAGAATTTTTGAGTATTAGTAAGTATTAATTCTTGTCTCAAAAATTCGCTGGTTTGTGCATAATAATCTTTAGCAAAATGCGAAGCATCTGCATCCTTTAAAATACGCTCCAGATCATTTTTAGGTTCAACACCCATTTTTGTAGAAGCAATTAATTCTACAACCATTGTTTGTACCTCAGAGTCGATATCTTCTGAAGCCATGAACCTTTTTGCAATCTCAATACTGGCATCTTCATGATTTTCTCTGTTCTCAACATAACCAGTATCATGCATCCATGCGGCTAGTAATAATGCCTCTTTCTGTTTAACATTAATTTGAGAATTTTCGACGATTTCTTTAGTACTTTTAACAACTCTTGCGGTATGATTATAATTGTGATACAAGTAGCTATTAGGAAGCTTTTCCTTAAAAAGTTCTAAAACAAATTGATCTGCTTTTGAGATAGATTTCGAAATATTTTCTTCAGATTCAGGCATATATTTATACATATTAAAGTGAAGGAAAAGTACAAAAAAGAATTTCCAATAATATTTTCATGACAAAAAATAACATAGTTCTAACACTTCTTGCATCCCTTGTTTTATCAGCGTGTGCGACTTATACGACAAGATATAAAGCAGATGTTGAGCAGGGTGTTTTTCCTTCTTCTAAAGAAATAGAAAATACCTTCTATCTAATTGGCGATGCAGGTGATGCAGAATTAGGAGAAAGTACAGTAGGTCTGGAGTTATTTAGAAATTATTTGAAGACTGAAAAAACTAAAGGAACTTTTGCCATCTTTTTAGGTGATAATATTTATCCTGTAGGAATGCCCCCTAAGTCTGATGCCGGTAGAGCTCTTGCACAACACAGACTAGATGCTCAGGTAGAATCATTAACAGAGTATGAGGGTAAGGCAATTTTTATTCCCGGAAATCACGACTGGTATAATGATGGTTTAAATGGCTTGAATAGAGAAGAAGATTATCTAAAGGAAATTACAAATAACGAAGATATTTTTTTACCTAAAAATGGATGCCCTTTAATGAGCTACGATCTCAATGATAAGGTGCATATGATCATTTTAGATACGCAGTGGTATCTTGAGGATTGGGATAAAAACCCCAAAATAAATACCAAGTGTGATAACATAAAAGATCGTGAGAAGTTTTTTGTGGAGTTAGAAAGTGAAATAAAAAAGAACCAACAGAAAACGACACTTATAGTAATGCATCACCCTATGTATACTAACGGGGTGCACGGAGGTAAGTTTGCTTTAGACAAGCATTTATACCCCTCACAACAAAAAATACCACTTCCTATATTAGCATCATTGGTAACACAAATACGCACACAGGGCGGGGTTTCTAAGCAAGATCGTTTTAATGAGAAGTATAATGAATTGATGAAAAGGATTCGGGTATTGAGTCAAAGCAGTCCTAAACTGTTATTTGCTTCAGGTCATGAGCACGGACTTCAATATATAGAACACGAGGAGGTGCGTCAAATAGTTTCAGGATCTGGTTCTAAATCGTCTTACGCATATTTAGGTAATGATGGTTTGTTTAGTTCAGACTATGAAGGTTTTTCCGTATTTACGGTATTTAAGGATGGCTCATCCTGGGTTCGGTTTTTTGGTCCAAATGCAGATTCAGGGAAGCTGGAGCTAATTTTTCAGAAAGAAGTTTTTCCACCTACAGAAATAAATGATTATTCGGGTTTAACAACTCAATTTCCTAAAACTGTGCAGGCATCGGTTTATAATGTAGAGGATACAGATAAGTCTGATGTTTTTGATAAAATCTGGGGAGAGCATTATCGAGATGTGTATGGTAAAAAAGTTACTGCACCTGTAGCGCTTTTAGATACATTATATGGCGGTCTTGAAGTCGTACGACAAGGTGGTGGTCACCAGACAATTTCGTTAAGACTTCAGGATAAAACTGGTAAAGAATACAATATGCGCGCTTTGCGGAAAAGTGCCGTTCAATTTTTACAAAAGGTTGTTTTAAAACAAAACGCAGATGTAGAAGAAGATTTAGCAAATACATTACCAGAATCTTTAGTACAGGATTTTTATACAGCGGCACATCCTTATGGAGCTTTTGCAATACCACGTTTAAGTAGTGCAGTTAATGTTTTAAATACAAACCCCAGGCTGTTTTACGTGCCTAAGCAACCTGCTTTAAAGGAATATAATGAAAATTACGGCGATCAACTTTATATGATCGTTGAGCGACCTACAAAAGAATTTGATGGGGCTGTTTTTAATTACCCTGATGATATAGAGAGTACAGATGATATTCTTAATAAACTACGCAGTGATGAAGATAATATTATCGACGAGCCGGCTTATGTACGTGCGCGTATGTTTGATATGCTTATAGGTGACTGGGATCGTCATAATGATCAATGGCGCTGGGCAGAATTTAAAGACAAAAATGGTAAAGACGTTTATGTGCCTATTCCTCGTGATCGGGACCAGGTTTTTACAAATTTTGATGGAGCTATTTTAGATATTGCAGGTACTCTTTTTGGTGCAGCACGCCAGTTTCAGGTTTATGATGAGAATCTTAATGATATTAAATGGTTTAATAATGCAGGGGTTAAACTAGATAGGGCTCTAGCACAACAGACAGACCGCGCAGAATGGGTTGCAGAGGCAGCCTATATTAAAGAACATATTACAGATGCAGTGATAGAAGATGCTTTTAATGATCTTCCTGCAGAAGTGCGTTCTGGAAAATCTATAGATCAAATAAAAACCAGTCTCAAAGGACGCCGCGATAATCTGGTAGATATAGCAAATACATTTTATGATTTTCTGGCAGAATTGCAAATGGTTACCGGTACAGATAAAGATGACTATTTTGAAATCACACGAGAGAATGACCAGACAACCGTAAAGGTGTGGAGAATTATAGATGGGAAAAAAGAAGAATTGATTAAGAATCGTACGTATTTAACTAGTGAAACTAAACAATTATGGATTTACGGTCTTGACGATGATGATGTTTTTGAAGTCGTAGGGACAGGCAGAGATCCTATTTTTATGAGAATTATAGGCGGTCAAAATAATGATGTGTATAACATTAAAAATGGTAAGCATTTAAAGGTTTATGACCACGAGAGTCTACCCAATACCATCGAAGAAAAAGGTGGTGCTAATTTTAGACTCACAGACGTTTACGATTACAATACCTACAATTATAAAAAGCAAATTTTACGCACAAACATCATCACACCGGCTTTTGGATATAATCCTGATAACGGGATAAGCCTTGGTTTATCTGATGTGTATACGGTTCAGGGATTTAATCAAAATCCGTTTTCACAACAACACCGTTTTAAAGCTGGGTATTTTTTTGCAACCAGCGGGTTTGATTTGAGCTATGAAGGAGAGTTTGCAGGTATACTAAACAACTGGAACTTAATTTTAGGAGGGCGTTATACCACTCCTAACTTTGCTTTGAATTTCTTCGGTTATGGCAATCAGACTGAAAATTTTGATGACGAACTAGGTCTTGATTATAATCGGGTGCGTTTAAGTCAGGTGGGAGCTTCGGTAGGATTACTTAAAAATTCAGACTATGGTAGTACTTTTTCAGTACGTGCATTATTTCAAGGTGTTGAAATTGCAGATAATGAGCTAAGATTTGTAGATACGGTAGATGAGGTCATAAAAGATGAACGTAAAATTTTTGCGACTTTAGACGCAAGTTATGAGTACCATAGCAAAGATAATGCACTTGCACCTTCCCGTGGTATGGATTTTATTTTGAATGGTGGTTTGACAAACAGTCTAACCGAAACAGGTAGACGTTTTGCATATTTAAATCCAAGTCTAGGTTTTTATAACGCGATAAGCGCAAATAGGAAATTAGTTTTAAAATCTACGGCGCGGGGTCAATTTAGATTTGGTGATAATACAGAGTTTTATCAGGCAGCGGTTTTAGGCCAAAATACAGGATTGCGTGGGTATCGTTTTCAGCGATTTAATGGCGAGCGTTCTTTTTCTGCTTCGGGTGATTTAAGATATGCTTTTGATACGTTTAAAACCGGTTTCTTACCGCTACAGGTAGGTGTTTTTGCAGGATATGATGTAGGTAGAGTGTGGTCAGAATATGATATGAATTCTAAGATATGGCACGATTCGTATGGTGTAGGATTTTGGGTAAACAGCGCAGATGCGTTAAGTGGTACATTTAATCTTTTTAGATCTGAAGAAGGCTTCCGGGTTTCTTTTGGATTTGGATTTAATTTTTAATTGAAAATTTCGCCGAAAGGCATATAACTAATTATGGAAAATATAGATATAGATAACGTGGATAAGCCAGATCGCGTAGATACAATTAACCTTGAGTATTTAAAGCTGAAAGATTTTGAAGAACTGAAGGAAATAATGATTGCCGTATATCCTAATATACCAGACCCTTACTGGAAGAAGAAAGAATTGCAAAAACTAATATCCATTTTTCCGGAAGGTCAGGTTGTAGTTAAAGTTAATGGCGAGATTGCCGGGTGTGCATTGTCAATTATTGTTGATTATGAGAAGTTTAAAGACTCGCATACCTACGCCCAGATTACAGGCAACGAGTCCTTTAGTACACACACACCCAAAGGAAATGTACTTTATGGTATAGACATATTTATTGCACACCAGTACAGAGGGATGCGTATAGGTCGCAGACTTTATGATTACCGTAAAGAATTGTGCGAAAACCTGAATCTGGAACGTATCGTTTTTGGAGGTAGATTGCCTAATTATCATCAGTATGCAAAAGATCTTACCCCTAAGCAATACATAGAAAAAGTACGCACACGGGAAATTAATGATCCCGTGCTTGATTTTCAATTGAGTAATGATTTTCACGTAAAACGAATAATTACCAATTATCTAGAAGGGGACAGGCAGTCTAAAGATTATGCAGCTTTGCTTGAATGGGATAATATTTACTATCAAAAGCCCATAAAAAAACCGAATGCTATTAAAACAGTAGTGCGGTTGGGGCTGGTGCAATGGCAAATGCGTACCTATAAAAACTTTGAAGAGCTTATTGAGCAGGCAGAATATTTTATAGATACTATCTCGGGTTATCGCTCAGATTTTGCATTGTTTCCAGAGTTTTTTAATGCACCGCTTATGGCTGCATACAACCATCTTTCTGAACCCGATGCGATACGTGAGTTGGCAAAGTATACAGAGCGCATACGCGATCGTTTTTCTGAACTTTCTGTGAGTTATAACATCAATATTATTACTGGTAGTATGCCGTATATAGAAAATGGTACGCTATACAATGTAGGCTTCTTATGCAAGCGCGATGGTACTGTTGAGAAATTTTACAAACTCCACGTTACACCAGATGAGGCTAAAGTTTGGGGTATGACTGGTGGTGATGCTTTAAAAACATTTAATACAGACTGTGGTAAAATAGGAATTCTAATTTGTTATGATGTTGAATTCCCTGAATTAAGTAGAATTCTTGCAGATGAGGGGATGGATATTCTTTTTGTTCCTTTTCTTACAGATACCCAAAATGGATACAGCCGGGTACGTCATTGCGCACAGGCACGAGCGATTGAGAACGAATGCTATGTTGCGATTGCAGGTAGCGTAGGTAATATACCTAAAGTACATAATATGGATATGCAATTTGCACAAAGTATGGTACTTACTCCTTGTGATTTTCAGTTTCCTACTAACGGGGTAAAAGCAGAAGCTACACCTAATGCAGAAATGATTCTTGTGGCAGATGTAGATCTCGATTTATTAAAAGAATTAAATCAATTTGGAAGCGTGCACAATCTTAATGACCGTCGTAAAGATTTATTTCAGCTGAAACTTTTAAAGAAAAAATAATACGAATAGTCAAGACTTAAAAAAGAGTGTATTCCCTAGAATACGCTCTTTTTTAGTTTTTTATAGGAAGTAATTGATAATGGTCATCATCTACTTCTTCAACTTTAAAGTTGCTAAACAGCCAGGAACTTTGGTCTTCATTCAATTGCATTTTTGCATCTCTTTCAAACGTTTTGTGCACACGTGCATTAGTAAAATCGGCGTCTTTCAAAGTGGTTTTAGAAAGACTTACGTTACGTAAATCTGTTGTGGCCAGATTTGCTTTTTGAAGATTGGCGTGGTCCAATATAGCATTTTGTAAATCTGAATTACTCAAATCTGCATTTTTAAAACTTACATAACTTAAGTCTGTATCAGACATTGCAGCCTTGTGCAGCGTTGCTTTTTCAAAATCTGTACCGTTAAAACTTGAGTTTCTCAAATCTGCGAAAGAGAGGTCTATTTCAATTAGATCTGCCTTCTTCAGTGCGATATTACGTAATTCGGAATAGGTAAAATCGAGTCGCTCGAGTAGAATTCCATTAGCTCGTGATCTGGCACTATTTCTTAAATTTATTCCTGTTTCGAGAAGTGAGATTAACAGATAGCCGCGTTCTGGGCTTACAATGTTTTTAGTTAAACTGTCGTTTTCGAGATAGCGATAAGGTTTCAAAATTTTACTCAAAGCAATTAATCTCCCGGCCGTGGCATCATTCAACTTATTCTGTGGGTCACGAGCAACTTCATCATTAATTTCTTTCAGCATATTATCCATTAACAAAAGCGTTTGTCCACGACGGTCTGCTTCCTGTAAATAAGTTTGTTGATCAAGACGGTTATTTTGCTGTCTAAACATTTCGCTTTGTCCTGTAATAAGCGTGTTTTGTTTGGCAAGGTAATAAGTTTGAAAAATAAGAAGAATAGAAGGGAGAATTGCTGTTATTACCAGCAAAAAACCTACACGAGTAAGCCGTATTATGATACTCGTAAGTAAGTCTGAAAGTGTTTCTCTTGAGACGCGTTGCTGTTCTGCCATCTCCTCGAGAAAACGTTCTATACTTTGTTTAAGCTGGGAACCCAGTACGTAACCGGAGGATCTTTTCAGAAAATTCCAGCCCAGACTTCGGCGTTTTTTCTTTCGTTCCTCTTGCTCACCAAGTATGGATTTTAGTTTTTCATTTTCAGCCTTTAAAGATTCGATTTGCTCAGGAGTCATAGTATAGCATGCTTTTGTGCTAAAATACTATAAAACGAAATTGAAAGAAGATTGTTGTAGGTGCAAATTCAGCTTAAACTGAAATTTGAAATCTAATATAAATTAAATTCATAAAGATTTCCACCCGTTTGAGCTCTTATCTCATCAACCACATATAGCGTAGAATCATTTTTAAACGTTACACCTTCTTTTCTTGAAGTATTTCCGAAGGGAATAGATTCTACATAGCCGGAGAAAAAATCATCATTTTTAAATCCTGAAAATTTAATCACTTTACTTGACGTTAAAAGAATAAGAGTTTTTCCGTTAGGAGACAATGATGCTCCCGTTATTGCGCAGGTTTCTAAATCATCACAAACGGTGTATTTAGCTATAAGTTGAGCTTCATAAGCGCCTTCTCGTGCCGGTAACTTATATAATTTAGTAACTCCATCAAAATTCCGACTTCGATTACGGGTGAACATATAGAGATAAGCATCTTTATAAATAAGCGCTTCAATATCAAAATTAAGATCTCTTAAATTAGGTGGGTATTCTTTCTGATCAGAAAGTGTGAAAACAATTTTAGAAGCACTAAGTGTATCAGAATTTTTTATTGAATTTTTAAAGTTGTTTAGAATGTAAATGAATTGATCTTTACGGTCATTTTCATTATTGCCTGTATCTGAGATATAGAGGTTACCGGCATAATCTGTAGCTAAATCTTCCCAATCTTCATTAGGTGCATTTTTAATTACGATTTCACGTCTAATTTCACCGGTTTTAGTAATGCCATAAATACTATTAGGATTTCCGTGATCTGCGATAGCATAAATAAGTGAATCATTGCTAAATGTAGCAATACCCGAAACCTCAGCAAGATCTCGGGTAAGACTACCTATTTTAGCTAACTCGCCATAATTTTGGCAACTAGTAAAGCTTACCAATAATAAAGTTACGAGTATATACTTGATATAGATCATTAGCTTTCCTGGCTAAAATCTGAACCATTAGCGTTTGAAATGTTTATTGTCTCAGACCTAAATTTATTTTTACCAAAATCTAATGTACGTATTGGGAATGGTATATTTATATCATTAGCATCAAACGCTTTTTTAATGGCAATAATAGCTCTATCCTGTGCAATTAGCATATCTCTACGCTTAGTAACCGGAAACCAAAAACGCGCAACAAAGTTTATAGAACTGTCTCCAAACTCTTCATAGAAAAATTCTATTTCCTCGCCGGGAGATTGCTCAAATTCTGCTGCTAATGTCTCTAAAGTTAATTTTTTTACCTGCTCTAGATCAGACTCATAACCCACACCACAATTTATAAAAACACGTGATCGTGCAGTCTGACTCCAGTTTTTAAAAGGAGAATCAACGATGTTAGAGTTAGGTATAATAACATAATTATTGTCAGACTGCTTAAGTGTTACATTACGTAAGGTAATCTCATCTACAAATCCTGAATAATCGTTAGATTCTACCCAATCACCCAGTTGTAGTCTGGGCATAAAGCTAAGTATAACACCACTAAATGTATTGTTAAGCGTTCCCTGTAAGGCTAGACCTATGGCAAGACCTACAACACCGGCACCGGCCAGTACAGAAGTAAGAACTTTATCCAGATCCATTATACCTAATGCAACAAAGAAGCCTACAAGAACAGTAACCGCAAAAGAAGTCTTACCGGCCATTACGCGTATAGAATCTTGCTTAACTGTGCGCATTAAGATTCTGCGTACAAATTTTGAAACATATTTAGCAAAAATCCAAAAGGCGATAAAAACCAAAACGGCTATTACAAAATTGGGAAGTCTTAAAATAAAGCTCTCACCCCATCCCTGTAATTTATCTACTAATTTATGAAAATCAAATCCGGCAAATACCCAATCTTTGTCAGCTGCTTCTTGTAAAATATACATATAGTGTTTTTAGTGTTGTTTAATAATTTACGATTTTTTATGGTTTGAAGTTTTGTTCATTTTCCAGGTATCTAACATCCAGCTTGTTTTTTCCAATTCTCTAATGTAGGCGCCTAACAAGTCTATAGTTCCTTCATCACCTCCGGCATCTGCAGTTTCGACAGTTTTGCGCATTTGAACAAGTAAAGTGCCGTGATCTTCGAGTAAAATTTCAATCATTTCACTATCCTTAATTTCACTCGGCGATTCTTTAATTTCAGACATCTTAATATAATCGCTCAAATTGCTTACCGGTTGAAATCTTAGAGTAAGAATGCGCTCAGCAACTTCATCAATTTTTATTAATGTATCGTTATACATTTCTTCAAATTTAATATGCAGATCAAAGAAATTTTCACCAATAATATTCCAATGAAAATTTCTTAATTTCTGATAATATAAGTGATAATCAGCGAGTAATATGTTTAACTCATTAACGGTTTTTTTCGTTTTAGCTGTATCTAGATTGAGATAATTCATAGTATTGTGTATTTTTTGTTTCAGTCAAATTTACCATTGTTAACCCCTATAAAATAGCAGTATTTACCGTTTAATATAAATTTAACGACGTCAGGATAAATATGTTAAATCTTCCCAAGTAATTGGTAACTACAACCTTATGTTAATAAATGTTAAGTTTGAATATAGGCTGGACAAAGTCTATATTCGTAGATGACAAAATCATCCCCCTTATGATCTATTCAGACGTTTTTAATTTTGACGATAAGTTGGTCCTGGTAACCGGCGGTGCAGGATTTATTGGTTCTCATTTAGTAGAAACCCTTCTCAATTTGGGTGCTCGCGTGCGGTGTCTCGATAACTTTTCAACAGGAAAGTTAGAAAACATTTTAGAATTTAAACAAAACCCATTGTTTGAATTGATTGAAGGAGATATTAGAGATTACGAAGCGTGTCTTGCTGCAACTGCAGATTGTGATTTTGTAAGTCATCAGGCTGCGTTGGGATCAGTTCCCCGTAGTATCGAAAACCCTTTACTTACCCACGCAGTAAATAGTACAGGTTTTTTAAATGTTATTGATGCCGCACGAAAAGCTAAAGTAAAAAACTTTGTTTATGCAGCTAGCTCTTCAACCTACGGAAGTTCAAATGCATTACCTAAAATAGAAAATGAAATTGGTGAGCCGCTTTCTCCTTACGCGTTGACAAAGCTGGGTAATGAAAAATATGCGGCAGTGTATAAGAGAACCTATGATTTTAATAGTATTGGCTTAAGATACTTCAATGTTTTTGGTCCGAAGCAGGACATAAACGGTTCATATGCTGCAGTAATTCCAAAATTTCTTCAGGCTTTAATTAATCATCAAGCTCCCGTAATTAATGGTGACGGATCATTTTCTCGTGATTATACCTTTATAGAGAATGTCGTTCAGGCAAATTTGCTAGCTTTGGCAGCAACCAGCGACTGTGTTTTAAATGAGATTTATAATGTCGCTTGTGCGGCACAGACTTCTCTTATAGAACTGGTAAATTTATTAAAACACAGATTGCTCAATTACGATACTACAATACAGGATTTACAGCCTGTTTTTGGACCAGAACGTGCAGGAGATGTACCTCACTCACTTGCTTCTATTACAAAAGCGCGCAACTTATTAGGTTATAATCCCGAGTACAGTCTGGCACAAGGCTTAGACATAACGGTTGAATGGTATATAAAAAATTTGAAATCATAAAGAATAATGAGACTTGGTATTATTGGGTTGGGGTATGTAGGGCTTCCATTAGCTCGTTTGTTTGCGACCCGTTATTCTGTAGTGGGTTTTGATATAAACACATCACGTATCGAAGCTTTAAAAACCGGCTATGATCATACCGGTGAACTTGATGCTTACGTGCTTACTTCAGTTTTAAAACAAACATATTCTGAAGAAGCTGGTCTTTACTGTACCGCATCACCAGATGATCTCGCCAATGTCTCTGTATTTATAGTTACCGTACCTACACCAATTGATCAAAATAACACTCCAGATTTAACTCCGTTAATCAAAGCAAGCGAACTTGTCGCAACCTTTTTAAAGGAAGATGATATTGTCATTTATGAATCTACAGTTTATCCTGGTGTAACTGAAGAGATTTGTATTCCTATACTCGAGAAAATATCGGGATTAAGATATAATGAACATTTTTATGCAGGTTATTCTCCAGAGCGTATAAATCCCGGTGATAAAACTCATACCGTTGATAAAATAAGAAAGGTAACTTCAGGCTCTACTGAAGAAATCGCCAGTAAAATTGATGCGCTATATGCCTCGGTCATTACTGCAGGTACCTTTAAAGCAGCCTCTATAAAAGTTGCAGAAGCTGCTAAGGTTATTGAAAACTCACAGCGGGATATTAATATCGCATTTGTAAATGAACTTGCTAAAATTTTCAATCTTCTCAATATAGATACGCAAGAGGTTTTAGAAGCTGCCGGTACAAAATGGAATTTTCTTCCGTTTAAGCCTGGTCTTGTAGGTGGTCATTGTATAGGGGTTGATCCCTATTATTTGGCTCAAAAAGCAATGCAGGTAGGGTATCACCCAGAAATTATACTCGCGGGGCGTAAGCTTAATGATAGTATGGGGCCTTATGTAGCTTCGCAGGTTGTCAAATTGATGGCTCAGAAGGATATCAAATTAAAAAACAGTGAGATTCTTATTTTAGGAATTACATTTAAAGAAAATTGCCCAGATGTACGCAATACGCGCGTAATAGATATTATAAAGGATTTAAAGGAATATGGTGCAAATGTTTCGGTGTTTGACCCACAGGCAGATGCGCATTTAGTTAAAAAAGAATACGGTTTTGAACTTTTAAAGGAGTTACCAAATAAACGTTTTCAAGCTATTGTTCTTGCGGTAGGACATACCGAATTTGAAAGTCTGGATATCGAAGTCCTAAAAGCAGATAACGCCGTGGTGTATGATGTTAAAGGCTTTTTAAAAGAGGGAGTAGATGGAAGACTCTAAGGATAAAAAACGCGTTCTTTTTGTTTTTGGTACCAGACCCGAAGCTATAAAAATGGCTCCGGTAATTGCAGCTTTTAAGAATGCAGCGTTTTTTGAAACTAGAGTGTGTATTACCGCTCAGCATCGGGAAATGTTGGATCAGGTTCTTGATTTTTTTGAAATTGTACCCGATTATGATTTGGATTTAATGCGAAAAAATCAGGATTTATACAGTTTAACTTCCAGAGTTTTAGAATCGCTTAAAAACCCTTTAGAAGATTTTAAACCTAATCTTGTTTTTGTACACGGTGACACTACGACAACAATGGCGGCAAGTCTGGCTGCTTTCTATGCGGGGGCAAAAGTGGGACACATTGAGGCGGGATTACGTACGTTTAATAAACATTCTCCGTTTCCGGAAGAAATGAACCGCCAAATTACCGGCAGACTTACCGACTTTCATTTTGCACCCACGCAACTTTCAAAATCTAATTTACTAGCCGAAAATATTAAAGAAGAAAACATCTTTGTAACCGGTAATACCGTTATTGATGCTCTGCATACTACCGTGTGTAAAGTAGAACAAGAGACGCCATCATTTGCAAAAGATATTCCGTTTTCAGACAAGCAACTAATTGTAATTACAGGACATCGTCGCGAGAATTTGGGATCGGGAATGCGCAGTATTTGTGAAGTATTTAAAGAAATAGCATTAAGCAGAACAGATATTCATCTGGTTTACCCGGTACATTTAAATCCTAATGTACAAAGTGTGGTTTCTGAAGTCCTAAGTGGTATTGCTAATATTTCATTAATAAACCCCTTAGCTTATCCTGACTTTGTTTGGCTTATGAATAAGGCTCATTTTATTGTTACAGATAGTGGCGGCGTACAGGAAGAAGCGCCGGGATTGGGTAAGCCGGTTTTAGTAACTCGTGATACGACAGAGCGTCCCGAAGCCGTAACAGCCGGCACCGTATTGTTAGTAGGTACAGATCCTGAAAAATTAAAAGAAGGAATTCTAACTTTGCTAAACGACGAGACCGTCTATAATCAAATGAGCCAGGCACATAATCCTTACGGAGATGGCAAGGTGGCACAACGAATTTTTCAATTAGTAAAAGAGCGATTATGAATATTTTAGTCACTGGAGGCGCAGGTTTTATTGGCTCGCACGTAGTTAGACTTTTTGTAAATAACAGACCTCAGGATCATATTTATAATCTTGATGCACTTACCTATGCGGGCAATCTTGAGAATTTGAGGGATATAGAAAATGCTCCTAATTACACCTTTATTAAGGCAGATATTAATGATTTAGAAAATCTGGATGCTTTATTTGCAACCTATAAATTTGACAGGGTAATTCATCTGGCAGCAGAGTCTCACGTAGATCGCTCTATTAAAGATCCTTTAATATTTGTAAAGACTAATATAATAGGCACCGTAAATTTGCTTAATATTTGTCTCAAGTTTTGGCAGGCTCCGTTTACTGAAAATCTATTTTATCATATTAGTACAGATGAGGTTTATGGTTCTTTAGGCACAGAAGGCTTATTTACAGAGACTACAGCCTATGATCCTAATTCACCCTATAGTGCTTCAAAAGCAAGTTCAGACCATTTTGTACGGGCCTATGGCGAAACTTATGACCTACCATATGTAATAACGAATTGTAGTAATAATTATGGTCAAAATCAGTTTCCAGAAAAATTGATTCCGTTGTTTATTAATAACTGTATACATAAAAAAGCTTTACCCGTTTATGGTGATGGCAATTACACACGAGATTGGCTTTATGTGGTAGATCACGCATTAGCTATAGAACAGGTTTTTACTAACGGGACATTAAAAGAAACCTATAACATAGGCGGTTTTAATGAGTGGAAAAATATAGATCTTGTAAAACTGCTCTGTAAAATAATGGATGAGAAATTAAATAATCCCGCCGGTACTAGTGAACAGCTCATTACCTACGTTAAAGATAGACCGGGACATGATAAACGCTATGCCATTGATGCAACTAAAATTAATGAGGCTTTAGGTTGGGAGCCTTCAGTAACTTTTGAAGAAGGTTTGCGTTTAACTGTAGATTGGTATCTTGCCAATTCCAGCTGGTTAGAAAATGTGACTAGTGGTAATTATCAGCAGTATTACGATGCCCATTATTTAAACGCCTAATAAGGTTTTATGAAAGGAATTATATTAGCCGGAGGCTCCGGTACCCGTTTATATCCTCTTACCGTGGCTGTAAGTAAGCAATTACTTCCGGTTTATGATAAGCCTATGATCTATTATCCGCTTTCCACTTTAATGCTAGCTGGAATTCAGGAAATATTAATTATTACTACACCGCAAGATCAGGCTGCATTTAAAAATTTGTTAGGAGATGGTTCATCTTTAGGATGTCAATTTGAGTATGCCATACAAGAACAACCTAATGGTTTAGCAGAAGCTTTTATTATAGGAGCAGATTTTATTGGTGATGATTCTGTAGCTCTTATTTTAGGAGATAATATTTTCTACGGAAGCGGACTCAGTAAACTGTTACAAGACCAAACTCAGATTAAAGGCGGTGCTATTTTTGCATATCCGGTAAAAGATCCTAACAGATACGGAATTGTAGAATTTGATGAGCAAGGTAAAGTACTTTCGATTGAAGAAAAGCCCGAACTGCCTAAGTCTAAATATGCTATTCCGGGTTTGTATTTCTTTGATAACAGAGCAGTCGCATTTGCTAAAGATGTAAAACCATCAAAACGGGGAGAGGTAGAAATAACAAGTATTCATAATCGATATCTTGAATTAGAAGAGCTTCAGGTGGCGATAATGAATCGGGGTATGACCTGGTTTGATACCGGTACCATTGACTCTTTAAATGAGGCAACAGACTTTGTAAAGGCAATAGAACATCGCCAGCAATATAAAATAGGTTGTATAGAAGAGGTAGCTTTGTTGATGAATTTTATAACTAAAGAACAAATGGCTGCAATAGCTTCTAATTACGGCAAATCTGCTTACGGTGCTTATTTAAAAACATTAGTTTAATGCAATTTATAGAGACAGGGTTCAAAGACCTTTGGTTAATGGAGCCAAAAGTTTTTGGGGATTCCAGAGGCTATTTTTTTGAGGCCTTTAATGCGAATACCTTTTTAGAACATACAGGCTTAAAACCCAATTTTGTACAGCAAAATCAATCAAAATCTCAGAAAAATGTTTTGAGAGGTTTGCATTTGCAAACTGGAGATTACAGTCAGGCAAAGTTAATACGCGTCATTCAGGGAAGTGTTCTTGATGTGGTTGTAGATTTGAGAAAAGAGGAGCCTACATTTGGCAAAAGTTATGCGATAGAACTCAATGAAAGCAATCAAAGACAATTATTTGTCCCGCGCAATTTTGCACACGGCTTTTTAGTTTTAGAAGAAGATACGTTATTTACCTACAGTTGTGATAATTATTACAATCCGCAGTTTGAACTTACTTTAAAATTTGACGATCCTAACTTTATTAATAATTGGCCAGAAAATATAGCATTTAACCTTTCCGATAAAGATACTAAAGGTCTTGATTTTCAATCTGTAATTGATAGGATGTATGTCTAATAAATCACTAAGGGTTCTAGTTACAGGTGCTTCTGGTCAGTTGGGAAAGTGTATACAACAAGCTTCAGTAGATTTTGATTACGAGATGGAGTATGCTGACCGTCAAGCACTAGATATTACAGATGCTGAAAGCTTACAAAGGTATCTTCAGCATTTTAACCCAGGTGTGATCATCAATACAGCAGCGTATACACACGTAGATTTAGCTGAAAGTGAGCAGGAAAATGCTTATTTGATGAACAGAGATGGAGTTCAGAACCTGACTTCCTATTGCGAAAAATATGATGTAAAACTTATCCATATATCAACAGATTACGTATTTAACGGTCAGGATTCAAAACCTTATAAAACTGATGCTCATACCGCACCAACTACGGTTTATGGGGCGTCAAAATTAGCCGGTGAGCAAATGATTCTTCAGTCTAATATTGGTGCATATTGGATTATTAGAACTTCCTGGCTGTATAGTGAATTTGGAAAAAATTTTTATAAAACTATTCAGAATCTGGCGGACAAGTTAGAGACTTTACGCGTAGTAAATGACCAGGTGGGTTCTCCTACGCGGGCAGAAGAACTGGCATTTTTTTTACTTAAATGTCTTCCGCAGTTAACTTCATCTTCAAAAGGAATTTATCATTTTAGTAATACAGGTAGTTGCACATGGTTTGATTTTGCAAAGGCCATAGTAGAGAAACACAACCTGCAAACTAAAGTTATACCCGTGACATCTGCAGAATTTCCTACTACAGCTGTGAGACCTGCCTATAGCGTATTAGATTCTTCAAAAATTGCAGATACATTTGGTTTTCAGATTAGGAATTGGCTTGATGCTTTAGGTTAAGGAAAACCTATTAGCGATTTGATTACTCTAAATGTTTGCTAACTTTACCGCTTATGGAATTTTCATCTAAATTATTAGAGCAGGCTGTTTATGAGATGTCGCAATTACCGGGAATAGGTAAGCGTACAGCACTTCGTTTAGTACTTCATTTACTACGCCAGTCTGAAAATCAGACACAACTATTAGCACAGGCTCTTGTAAAACTACGTACCGAGATAAAATTTTGTAAAAACTGCCACAATATCTCTGATGTAGAGATTTGTGAGATTTGTGCAAATCCTAATCGAGATGCATCTATTGTCTGTGTTGTTGAAGATGTAAGAGATGTTATGGCGATAGAAAACACGAGCCAATATCGAGGACAATATCACGTTTTAGGGGGTAAAATATCACCTCTAGATGGTGTAGGTCCGCAGGATTTGACAATATATTCGCTTATTGAAAAAGTAAAATCGGGTTCTGTTGATGAGGTGATTTTTGCATTAAGCTCAACGATGGAGGGAGATACGACAAACTTCTACATTTACAGACAGCTTGAAGAATATACTATAAAAACATCAACGATTGCACGTGGTATCGCTGTAGGAGATGAGTTGGAGTTTGCAGATGAGGTCACGCTAGGACGCAGTATTTTACATAGAATTCCTTTTGAAAATTCATTAAAGAACTAGCCGGTGAAGCTTTCGGTAATCATTCTCAATTACAAGGTTCCTTATTTCTTGCAACTTTGTTTGCAGAGTGTAACGCGCGCGCTTTTAGATATTAATTCTGAAATTATTGTGGTTGACAATGCTTCAGAAGATTCTAGTGTTAAGATGGTGCAGCAGTATTTTCCTGAGGTTAAAATCATTGCAAATACCACAAACAGCGGTTTTTCCAAGGCTAATAACCAGGGTGTTGCTCAAGCTAAAGGGGAGTATATCTGTATTTTAAATCCGGATACCGTAATTTCTGAAAATTGCTTCTCAACCTTACTCAAATTTTCTCAAAACCAATCAAATATGGGAGCTGTAGGCATTCGACTTATAGATGGCACGGGTAATTACCTACCCGAAAGTAAACGCAATCTGCCAACGATAAAAGTTTCAGCCCTTAAAATAATAGGAAATACTTCGGCCTACTATGCAAATCAATTAGCACAGGATGAAGTAGGTAAGGTACCGGTTTTAGTAGGAGCTTTTATGTTTATCAAAAGGCAGGTTTTTCTAGATGCAGGAGGTTTTGATGAAGATTATTTTATGTATGGTGAAGATATAGATCTCAGTTATACGCTGCATAAAAAGGGATATACTAACTTCTATTATGGTAAACTAACAGCAATACATTTTAAGGGAGAAAGCAGTTCTAAGGATAAAATATATGCACAACGCTTTTTTGGCGCTATGCATATATTTCATAAAAAACATTTTTCAAAAGGATTAATTAGCAGTTGGTTTCTGGCTTTTTTTTTAAAAATTCTTTCATTTTCGTACAGCTTACCTAGGTCTAAAAAAAAAATTATACCTCCAATTTCAAACTTTTATTTAGTTTGTGAGGATGTAAAGTCAGTAGATACAATGCGCTTAAATTTAGAAAAAGAGTTGAAGGTCATAAGTTTAGCGCAGGTTAAGCTGGCTTTAGTCTCAAACGCGCTTATCGTATTTAATTTAAAAAGTCTGTCAACAACAGCTATTATTAGTGCAATGACTTTGTTAAAAAACAATCAAAATAGGTTTCGCATACGACCTTCAAATTGTAATTTTATCGCAGGCAGCGATTCTTCAACAGATCGCGGCGAAATTCAAATCTGGTAGGCGAATAATTATTTTCTAATTTTAGAATATAATTTTTTATTAAATTCGCAAAAAATAAAGCACACTAATCTATTTATTACGAATATGGCAAAATTTGAACTTAAGTTACCGAAAATGGGAGAGAGCGTTGCAGAAGCTACGGTAACAAACTGGCTCAAAGAAGTAGGCGATAGCATTGAGCTTGATGAACCGGTGGTTGAAATTGCGACTGATAAAGTAGATAGTGAGGTGCCTAGTGAAGTAGAAGGTATTCTTGTAGAAAAACTCTTTGGTCCAGATGATGTTGTTCAGGTAGGACAAACTATTGCAATTATAGAAACTTCTTCAGAAAGTGCAGAGACCTCAGATTCTGCTGATTCTAATAGTAGCGATACAGATTCTTTAGAAAATACAAACGAAGATGCTGCCGCTAACGATGCAGCAGCACGTGTAGAAGAGGCAAAATCAACTACGTCACCAGCAGTTGCTATTTCTAATGATGGAGATCGTTTTTATTCTCCTTTAGTTAAAAGTATAGCGCAACAGGAGGGTATTGCTCAGGAAGAATTAGATCAAATAAAAGGGACAGGTCTTGAAGGCCGTGTTACTAAAGATGATATTTTAAACTACGTAGAGGCTGCTAAAAATGGCAAAAGGCAATCAGTGTCTCCTTCAAAAGAAAAAGCGGAACCTCAAAAGCAAGATAAAGTTTCACCTTCAGCATCTTCATCAAAAGTTGCTACACCGGTTTCTGTTAATGGCGGTGATGAGATTATTCAGATGACCCGAATGGGTAAAATGATTTCAAAGCATATGGTTGCCTCTGTGCAAACCTCTGCTCACGTGCAATCATTTATCGAAGTTGATGTAACCAATATCTGGAATTGGAGAGCGCGTGTTAAAGATAGTTTTCAAAAGCGAGAAGGAGAGAAGTTAACCTTTACTCCAATTTTTATGGAGGCGGTAGCTAAAGCTATACGTGATTTCCCGATGATTAATATTTCGGTTGATGGCGATACGATCATAAAACGTAAAAATATAAATCTGGGTATGGCAGCAGCTTTACCTGATGGCAATCTTATCGTACCGGTAATACAAAATGCAGACCAGTTAAATCTTGTAGGTATGGCTAAGGCGGTAAATGACCTTGCTAATAGAGCGCGTATAGGTAAGCTAAAACCAGACGATACGCAAGGCGGAACCTATACAGTTACTAATGTAGGTACCTTCGGAAGCATTATGGGTACACCTATCATTAACCAGCCGCAAGTTGCGATTTTGGCCTTAGGAGCAATACGTAAAGTCCCAGCGGTTATTGAAACACCAGAAGGTGATTTTATAGGGATTAGACATAAAATGTTTTTATCACATTCATATGACCATCGGGTTGTAAACGGTGCTTTAGGTGGTCAATTTGTTCAGCGTGTAGCTCAATATTTAGAAGCCTGGGATAGTTCTAGAGAAGTCTAAAAATATCTTTTACATAAAACATAGAAACTAAAATGCCAGAGTAAACACTCTGGCATTTTAGTGTTTAAGAGTTTTTAAAGTAGCTGTTTAATGAGCTATTTGATCTATCGTTTTAATTTTTAAATACTTTAAATTTTAGCTACACTAAAAATACTAAGTCTTACTTTTGCGTTTAAATTAATAAAAAATGAATCTTAATTTAACAAGGCCTATTTGTTTTTTTGATCTGGAAACTACTGGTATAAACGTAGCTCAGGATCGAATTGTTGAAATATCTGTTTTAAAGGTATTTCCTAATGGGAAAGAAGAGAAACATACGTGGCTGGTTAATCCTACGATACCCATACCTGCAGAAACTACAGCGGTTCATGGTATAAAAGATGAGGACGTAGCAGATAAACCCACCTTTAAAGAGTTGGCAAACGAAATTAACAATCTAATTAAAGATTCAGATCTTGCCGGGTATAATTCAAACCGGTTTGATATACCGCTCTTAGCCGAAGAAATGCTGCGCGCAGATGTTGATTTTGATATGAAAAACAGGCACGCGGTAGATGTGCAAACCATCTTTCATAAAATGGAGCAACGCACCCTCTCAGCCGCGCTAAAGTTTTACTGCAATCAGAATCTAGATGACGCACACAGTGCAGAAGCAGACACTATCGCTACCTATGAGGTTTTAAAAGCACAATTAGATCGCTATGACGATCTTGAAAATAATATGAAGAGTCTTGCCGAATTTAGTGCGCGTAAGCGCTTTGCAGATTTTGCTGGTTTTATAGCCTATAACAAAGAAGGTGAGGAAATTTTTTCCTTCGGAAAGCATAAAGGTAAGAAGGTAGAAGACGTTTTAGATAATGAGCCGGGTTATTTTGGATGGATACAAAATGCAGATTTTCCGCTTTATACTAAAAAAGTACTTACAGCGATTAAATTGCGTAAACTCAATACAAAACTTTTTTAGAGTCATGATTAGAGTCGCTATACTTTTTCTGGTACTATTTACCGGAACATTAGCAGCTCAAAGTGTTACTTTAGAGGGAAGTGTAATAGATGCCAAAACACAAAAAAAAATACCTTTTGCTAATTTAATTTTCTCAAATTTTAAAATAGGTACTTCTGCAAATGCTAAAGGAGATTTTAAATTTACGATTAATGAGAAGTTAAAAAATGAAACCGTTCTTGTAAGTTGTGTAGGGTATAATGAAGAAGTGGTAAAAGCTCTGGAATTAAATGAGAAACCTATTTCATTAACTCAAAAAACAAACGAACTTTCTGAGGTTACCCTCTATAAAATGAGATTAGAAAAGCAGAAGCGTATCAACTCATTTAGAGGGAAGCAAATTGTAGGATTGGGTAATTTTAGTGGTGGTGCATATCCTTCAGCATTAGCGCGGTATTATGAACGTCCCCGTGGCTTTGAAGATGCTTGCTTTATTAAAGAAATTGAGATTCAGTTTTATAGAATTTTAGGAAAGTCTAGTCAGCAGGCCACTTTTAGATTACGCATCTTAGATGTTTCTCAAGATGGAAAACCTGGAAGAGATTTATTAGACAGCGATATTATTATTACAAAGCCGGAAGGAAATCAAAAGTTGACTTTCGATTTAAGTGCCTATAAAGTTAATGTACCTCAGGCTGGTTTTTTTGTTTCCGTAGAACATATTTTTATTGAAGAAAATAAATTTTCAGAATCGTACACATTAAAAGTTAATGACACCAGCGGTTACCGCGAATATAAGGTTGATAGGTACGCACCAATTTTTAAGGGTATCGAAACGAGCACTAACAATACCATTACCCGATGTTTTTATAGAAGTATAAATGGGTGGAAATCTATAGATCTTTTAAATACAGAAGGCAGTGCTTTAAATGGGAAATTTCCGGCACCTGCTTTTAAATTAATATTTACAGATTAGTTTATGAAAATTATATGTATAGGGCAGAATTATAGCGAACATATTAAAGAGTTAAACAGCGAAACCCCTAAAGAGCCTTTGTTTTTTTTGAAACCTGATTCTGCTGTCCTACTTAATAAACATCCCTTTGTGATTCCTGAATTTACAAATGAGGTACATTATGAAGTTGAAATATTAGTGCGTATAAACAGGCTTGGAAAATATATAGCGCCTAAATTTGCTCATAAGTATTATAATGAAATTGGTTTAGGAATAGATTTTACAGCAAGAGATTTACAACGAGAGTGCAAAGCTAAAGGACATCCCTGGGAAAAAGCTAAGGCTTTTGATGGTTCTGCTGTAATAGGCGAGTGGATTAATAAAGAAAATTTTAAAGATTTACGCGATATAGATTTTCATTTGAAAAAAAATGATAAAATTGTACAGTCAGGAAACACTGCAGATATGGTCTATGATATTGACACGTTAATCGCATATGTTTCTCAATATATGACTTTAAAAATAGGAGATATCCTATTTACCGGAACCCCTGCAGGAGTTGGGCCTGTTGCTATAGATGATAAATTAACCGGATACCTAAACTCCAAAGAATCATTCACCCTAAATATTAAATAACCATGCCTACACATTATGACTTATACCAGCTAGAAGATATGTCTGGTGGTGACAAAGAATTTATGAAAACGGTTGTAGAGGCTTTTCTTTCTGAAATCCCGCCAGATTTAGAAAGTATGAAAATGGCCATTGATAATGATAATCATAAAATGGCCTATCAATTTGCGCATAAGATGAAACCTAATCTCGAAATGTTTGGGATAGATCTTATACGTGAAATTTCAGCGATGGAGCGCTGGGCAGATAGCGGAAAACCCACTTCGGTAATACGGCCTCAATTAGATACTATTATAGAATTAACAAATAATGCGATTGTAGAAATGCGCAAAGACTGGAAGATGTAATGCGTGCACATATCATTACCATAGGAGATGAAATTCTTATAGGGCAAATTGTAGATACAAATTCCGCATTTATAGCAAAAGAGCTTGATAAAATAGGTATAGAAGTTTATCAAATGTCATCAATATCTGATGATAGGCAGCATATTCTTGATAGTCTTGCAGCTGCCGAAAAAACTGTAGATCTCGTTATTCTAACCGGGGGGCTTGGGCCAACTAAAGATGATATTACAAAACATACGCTGTGTGAGTATTTTGAGGATACACTGGTTGAAAATGCTGAGGTTTTAGAGCATGTCGAACACCTATTTAAGCACCACGTTAATAGGCCTATATTACCGGCAAATCGCAGTCAGGCTATGATTCCCAGTAAGGCCTCGATTTTAAAAAATACTTACGGTACTGCTCCGGGGATGTGGTTGCAGTCTGGTAACACTGTATTTATTTCTATGCCCGGTGTACCTTTTGAGATGAAGTCAATTTTGACTGAAGAGATAATCCCGAGATTACAAAAAGAATTTAACAGACCCTATATTGTGCATCGTACTCTGCAGACGTATGGTGTAGGTGAAAGCGAGATTGCAAATACGATTGAAGAATGGGAGAACAACCTGCCTTCAGATATCAAATTAGCCTATTTGCCGGCTTTGGGTAAGGTGCGGTTACGATTGTCAACTAAGGGAGCAGATAAAGCAGTCTTGATTGAGAATCTAGATCAACAGATTGCTTTACTCAATGAACTTATAGGTGATATCATCATTGGCTATGATGATGCAGAATCTATTGAAGCAGTAGTTGCAGATTTATTTAGATTAAAAAATAAAACATTAGCTGTTGCAGAAAGTTGTACCGGTGGTCAAATTGCAGCTGCAATTACCGCAATTCCCGGGGCGTCGGCATATTTTAAAGGAGGTATGGTAACCTATGCAACGCATTCAAAAGTTGAGCTTTTAAAAATAGATCAGGAGCTTATAGATAAACACTCTGTAGTAAGTGCAGAAGTTGCAGAAGCCATGGCGGTAGCAGTGCGTAACTGGTATAAATCTGACTATGCAATTTCAACAACCGGTAATGCAGGACCTTTAAAGGGAGATTCAGACGCAGAAGTAGGTACCGTTTTCATAGGAATAGCTACTCCCGAAAAAGTTTTTTCAGTCGAATTTAAAATGGGAAATCATCGCGAGCGTGTGATTTCAAAGAGTGTGAACAAAGCTTTTGAGCTTATTCAAAAAGAAATTTTAAAAAACTAGTGTTTAAAGTTGTTCAACTTGTTTAAGTTGTGTAAATTTGCACCCTGTTTTTCAGTAACACAATATAAAGTTTTAGAATCATGTCAAGAGTTTGTGAGCTTACGGGCAAAAAAGCAATGGTAGGGAATAATGTTTCTCACGCGATGAATAAGACAAAGCGTAAATTTGATGCCAATTTAATCAAAAAACGTTTTTACATTCCGGAGGAGGATAAGTGGGTAACATTAAAAATTTCTACTGCCGCTCTTAAAAATATAAATAAGAAGGGGATTACTGCAGTGCTTAAAGAAGCACGCGCTAAAGGCTTTCTTAAAAAGTAATAACAGTATAACGACCAGCAATTATGGCAAAGAAAGGCAATAGAGTACAGGTAATTTTAGAGTGCACAGAGCATAAGGCTTCTGGTAAACCAGGAACTTCTCGTTATATTACCACTAAGAACAAAAAGAATACCCCAGATAGAATGGAATTGAAAAAATTCAATCCTATCTTGAATAAAATGACTGTTCACAAAGAAATAAAATAAGACATGGCAAAGAAATCAGTAGCAACATTACAGACAGGATCTAAACGTTTGACTAAAGCCATTAAAATGGTGAAATCTCCTAAAACAGGTGCTTACACATTCGTTGAAGCTGTTATGGCTCCAGAAGCTGTAGGTGAGTTTTTAGATAAAAAATAATATCTTTTATAGATATTTTCAAAGCCGTTACGCTATGCGTGACGGCTTTTTTATTTTTTATTTTTGAGGTTTCTAAATAGTCTTAAAGAGAATACCTTTGCAGTGCTAACAAATGCATCCTGAATACGATGAGTTTTTTAAAGAAAATATTTTCCAAAGAAAAAAAAGAAACGCTAGACAAAGGTCTGGAAAAAACAAATACTAACTTTTTAAGTAAGTTAGGTAAAGCTGTAGCCGGTAAAAATAAGGTTGATGATGATGTTTTAGATAATCTAGAAGATGTTTTGGTTTCTAGCGATGTGGGTGTCGCTACTACGATTAAGATCATAAATCGTATTGAAGCCCGTGTTTCAAGAGATAAATACTTAGGTACCGATGAGTTAAACGCTATTCTTAGAGAAGAGATTGCCGGGTTAATGAGTGAGACTAACAGCGGTGATGCTACAGACTTTTCAGTTCCTGCAAAAAAACCGTATGTTATTATGGTTGTTGGCGTTAATGGTGTAGGTAAAACTACGACAATAGGAAAGCTCGCCTACCAGTTTAAGAAAAAAGGACTTAAAGTGGTTTTAGGTGCCGGCGATACCTTTAGAGCAGCTGCAATTGATCAACTTCAAATTTGGGCAGATCGTGTAGATGTACCTATTGTAAAGCAACAAATGGGTAGTGATCCTGCTTCAGTAGCTTTTGATACTGTGCAGAGTGCTGTAAAAATGGACGCAGATGTCGTTATTATTGATACAGCAGGTCGTTTACATAATAAGGTCAACTTAATGAATGAGTTGACTAAAGTTAAACGGGTGATGCAAAAAGTGATTGATGATGCTCCAGATGAAGTATTATTGGTTTTAGATGGTTCTACCGGTCAGAATGCTTTTGAACAGGCTAAGCAGTTTACAGCAGCTACAGAGGTTACTGCACTTGCAGTTACTAAATTAGACGGAACAGCAAAAGGGGGTGTTGTTATCGGGATAAGTGATCAATTTCAGATTCCCGTAAAATATATTGGTGTGGGAGAAGGTATTGAAGATTTACAGGTTTTTAATAAGATTGAATTTGTAGATTCGTTTTTTAGAGTTTAAAATTTGAAGTACACTTATAAAATTTAAAAGGCATCCACATTTGTGAGATGCCTTTTTGTATTTTAGTTGAAAATTGAAATTTTTATGAAAAGAATACTACTTCTACTAGCACTTTGCGCAATAATCTCCTGTAAAGAAAATACAAATGCCCACGTTACTGCTACAACTGTAGAGACTGTTACTGACACAACCTTTAAAGAACGCGAATTTGCAGTTTTAGACTCAAAAGTTTTGAATTTAGATAAACTTTGGGAGCCTTTCAACGAAGACTTAGCTCAATTTACTGATGCGGATTATGCCAGAGTAAAAATGTTAGCTTTTGAAAAAACAATACCTGAAATTCAGCGAGCTATAGTAGATGGCAAATTGAGTTATGAAGATTTGGTTTTATTTTATTTAAGCCGAATCAAAAAATACGATCGTAATAATGACCTATCTTTAAATGCGGTTATCGCATTAAATCCTAATGTGGTTGCAGAGGCTAGAACGCTTGATTTACAGGAAAAGCTTTTGGTAGATATGTATTCTATTTACGGAATGCCAATTTTGTTGAAAGATAATATCAATGCATCGGGAATGCCCACTACAGCCGGAGCAGTTGTTTTTGAAGATAACAACGCCGAAGATGCCTTTATAACCAAACAACTTAAAGCAAACGCAGCGCTAATTTTAGGAAAGGCAAACTTAAGTGAGTGGGCGTATTTCTTTTGTAACGATTGCCCAAGTGGGTATTCGGCTATTGGTGGCCAAACCTTAAACCCTTACGGCCGGAAAATTCATGATACCGGTGGTTCAAGCTCTGGGAGTGGAGTTTCTATGGCAGCAAATTTTGCGGCAGCTGCAGTAGGTTCAGAAACCAGTGGCTCTATACTTTCACCTTCCAGTTCAAATTCGGTTGTAGGTTTAAAACCTACGATTGGCTTGCTTTCTCGTGGTGGAATCGTTCCTATATCCAGTACGCTAGACACTCCCGGGCCAATGACACGCTCGGTTATTGATAATGCAATTTTGCTTCAGGCGATGACAGGTTTCGATGATGAAGATGCTAAAGCAGTTTCTTTAAAGGCTCCAAAAACAGATTATGTTTCGGCATTAAAAAACCTTAATGCTTCTGAATATTTAAAAGGGAAGCGACTGGGTTATTATAAGAGTTATGAAGATACGTTGTATGTTCAGGCAGTAAATGCTTTAAAAGATGCCGGTGCCACTTTAATTGAACTTGAACGCCCAGAAATTGATTTACCTCAGTTTTTACGGGTATTGAATCTCGATATGCAAAAAGACTTACCGATTTATATTTCTAAATACGGAGCGAAAACCCTGGCTGTAAAAGATTTGAACGATATTACCGCGTATAACAAAGAAGATTCTCTAGTTCGTATGCCGTACGGTCAAGGACTACTTTACGGAGTACTTGCCGATTCTGCCTCTACTGAAGAATTCACGGCGATTAAAGATACTTTAGAACGCAACGGAAGACAGTTTTTTGACGAATCTATCAACGCAAATAATCTCGATGCGGTACTATCTATAAATAACTATATGGCTGGTTTTGCTGCCGTGGCGAAGTATCCTGCAATTACAGTTCCTATGGGGTATAAAGAGACCCATCAGCCAATGGGACTTACCTTTATTGCACCAACGCTGTCTGAAGCAAAACTTCTGGAACTGGCGTATGCTTATGGGACCATTTCTAAAATGAGAAAGACTCCTATTGATTATGAGGAATAAGAAAAATATGTATTTGAAAAATTTAAAATTTTGTTTAGTAGTATTTATAATTTTTTTAAGTGTTGTAAGCTGCTCCAGAAGTGATGATGGTAAAACAGATTTGGATATATATTACAAGGTAATGATTCAGCGAGATGGGAGCGGATATTTTATTGGAGATAATAAATCGAAAGTTTTTAAGGAATTTAGGATTAAAAATAATTTCAGTACTTCATATAAATTTCCAGAAAGTGATAAAGTTTTATTTTATAGAACTGATAAAGAAGGCGGAAAATTATATTCTTTTATGGTTGATTTGAATCAGATTTACAATAGCGAAGATTTAGAATTTGACTTTGAAGAGAATTTAGTTACAACAGATTTACCAAGTTCCAGCTTCTACTTAGAAATTTTAGATGCTACAAATTTCTTTTTCATTGTGAATAATGAATATGACGTTAAGTTCTTGAAATATTCTAACAATAAACTTATAGAAACCAAAAATCTAAGTAAGTCATTTGCTTTATATGATCTAAAGGATTATTCGAGCTATATTTTTTTAAATGAAACATCTGAATTAGTCTTCATTGAAGAAAAGCTAAGTTATAATCAAATTCTCAAAAAAATAAATATTAATACATGGGAGGATAATTCAAAAGAGGTGACATATCCAGGTAAAATATTTAAATTTTTAGTAGTACCCAATGGTTATTATATATTAAGTTTAATTGAAAGAGGACATATTCCTTATGTTTATTTACTCAATTCAGAAGGAGATATACTAAATACTTATGATAAAGATTTTAATTATTTTCTAAGGATAATTAGTCGTCCTATTTTTTATGATCCAGTAGATAATCGTCTAGAGTTTATTGCTTTAGGAGACGGAATTAAGGCGCAAGGATTTTTTGATATGAATAATTTTGAGATTTTTCAAAACAGCATAAGTGGTAATATGCGTTTAGATACCGGAGTGATTTACTATTTTCATCCATAAATTTTAATTCGCTAAAATATTACCTTCAACTTTCCCCACAACTCATTATCGTAAGAAGTTGGTCCCAGATCTTCTTCATTTGCTGCTGGTCCCAATCGCACAATCACCATATTTTTGCTGGGGATTACATAGAGCTTTTTATCATTGGCGCCCAGCCCTGCAATAAGATCATCGGGAGCATTAGAAATTAATTTACCGGTGAAGGTCTGGGTAGAACCGGGAAGTTTATAACCTGACTTCCCGTTGAGCCACCAGAGATAGCCGTAACTGGGATTGAGTTCTTGAGAGGTTGAAGTCATCTTTCCCCAATATTCAATATTTAAAATTTCAGTAGAATCCCAGTTTCCTTTATTTAAATTAAGCAGACCAAAACGCGCCATTCCGCGTGCCGTACTAAAATAGACATTGTTATAGCCTAAAGTTACCCAGCGACCGTCTAATCCTATTTTATCTTTTAATTCAGTTTTAAAGAAGCTGTCAAACCCTGCGGGAGTTGCTGCATCTAAAACCGGTTGTAATAGGGTGTAATAGGCGTTGTAATAATACCATTCGGTACCTGGTGCAGAACGATAGTTGAGACAATTTGCATCATAACAACCGGTGTTGCCTGTAGTAAAATCACCACCAGATGTCATTGTAAGTTGGTTGCTTAAGGTAATTGCGTCTTCTTGTTCAGCAGTCATTGACGTCCATCCACGACCTAGATAATCAGTTGTTTTATCTTGGAGATCGAGATGACCTTGTTGCTGGGCTATACCTACTGTAAATGCAGTCAGTGTTTTTCCGGCAGAATTCCAGGGGAATAAATCTGTTGCAGCACTTCCATTATAATAGGATTCAAAAGCAATTTTTCCATTTACGAGAATTATAAAAGCTTCTGTATTTGTTTGAGTAAGAAAAGTTTCTAATTCGGTGATTCCGGCGGCATTCCAACCTAAATTAACAGGATTTGAAGTTTCCCAGGATGAGCCGGTTATGGGCGGAAAGTACAGATTTTCTTCAATTTCTGGCCTATAAATGTTATCTGTTTCTGAGGAACACGACCAAAGTAACGACAGTCCTAATAAAGCGACTATAAATTTCATAAATCAACAGAATTTAAGATTAGAGCAATTTAAGACTTAAAAGGTTTAAAATATCTTATCTTTGCGCCCCGAAATAAATAACCTTATGCGTACTAAAACCCTAAAGAAGAACAAAATAAACGTAGTAACCCTGGGCTGCTCTAAGAACGTTTATGACAGTGAAGTATTGATGGGACAACTGCGTGCCAACAATAAGGAAGTAGTACACGAGGAGGAAGGTAATGTTGTGGTTATTAACACCTGCGGGTTTATTGCAAACGCAAAAGAAGAGTCTGTAAATACCATTTTAGAGTATGTACAGAAAAAGGAAGACGGTATTGTTGATAAGGTTTTTGTGACGGGATGTTTATCTGAGCGTTACAAACCAGATTTGCAAAAGGAAATCCCCAATGTTGATCAATATTTTGGAACCACTGAACTTCCCGGACTTTTAAAAGCGTTAGGTGCAGATTATAAGCACGAATTGATAGGAGAACGTTTAACTACCACTCCAAAAAACTACGCTTATTTAAAAATCGCTGAAGGGTGTGACAGACCGTGTTCATTTTGTGCAATCCCACTAATGCGTGGTGGTCATAAAAGTACGCCTATAGAGAATCTGGTTATAGAAGCAGAAAAGCTTGCAGCAAAAGGAATTAAAGAGTTAATCTTAATCGCACAGGATTTAACCTATTACGGCCTTGATTTGTACAAGGAACGCGCTTTAGCAAAATTGCTTCGTGAGTTAGTAAAGGTTGAAGGTATTGAGTGGATACGTCTGCATTATGCGTTTCCCACCGGTTTCCCGGAAGATGTGCTTGACGTTATGCTTGAAGAACCTAAGGTCTGCAATTATATAGATATCCCATTACAGCACATTTCGACTAAATTGTTAAAGTCTATGCGTCGTGGCACAACGTATGAAAAGACCAATGCGCTTCTCAAGACCTTTAGAGAGAAAGTACCGCAAATGACCATTAGAACTACGTTAATTGTAGGTTATCCGGGTGAAACGCAAGAAGATTTTGAATTATTACGCGACTGGGTTAAAGAAATGCGCTTTGAGCGTTTAGGTTGTTTTACCTATTCTCACGAAGAAAATACACACGCTTATAATCTGGTAGATGACGTGCCTGAGGAGGTGAAGATGGAGCGCGCTAACGAGATTATGGCATTGCAGTCACAAATAAGCTGGGAATTAAATCAAGCTAAAATAGGGAAGGAGTACCGTATTGTAATTGACCGAAAAGAAGGTAATTACTTTGTAGGCCGTACTGAGTTTGATTCGCCAGATGTAGATAATGAGGTTTTGATTGATGCGACGGCACATTATTTAAAAACCGGAGAATATACCTGGGTTAAGATTACCGAAGCAGAAGATTTTGATTTATATGCTGAGCCGGTAACCAGGTAAATTGGTTACAAAATTAATGGCTTTTATAATTTATAATCTAGCGGAAGCATAAAAGCAAATCTTTGTTGTGACATAGCTCCACCCATAGTTATAGCTGTTGCCGGAGAATGATTACCAAAAGCATCAATTATAAACGGCGTTTTTGCTTGAATAAAAGACTGCTCTTCCTTATCAAATAAAATACTCAGTTTTTCTACGGAAAGTGCTACCTGCATATACTCACCTTCTTTTTTAAGATTAATACGCGAGTAGGGAGGAATCTCAAAGCTTTTATAGAAGATTTTAAACTTATTTTCTACAAGCTGCTCCTGAGCTAAAGAACGCATAAAATGTAGGGTAGATCCGGAATATGAATTTTCTCTATTTTTTAAATACCTGCGCTTGGGTCGGTTTTTTAATTCTCTAAAAAAAGTGAACCCTTCAGCATATACGAGAGTTACATATTGAATCCCGGAAGTAAGGCTTTTCTCAAAATCTACAGAGAAATCAGTTAATGTATATTGAACCGTATATCCTAAAAATTTATTCTGAATAGTTAAGGGTTCATTAGACCAGGCAGTTAATTGCATGTTCGATTTGCTGTAATGTAATCGTATCGCATCTTCATTAAGTATTTTACATTGAAGCGCTTCCGGAGAGTTGCCTAAAAATTCTTTTCTAAATACATTGAGCTTGCGTTTACGAGACCAGTTATCATTCTCTAAATAAACAGCATCAAGCTGTTCTGTATTCTCAATTAAATAAATAGCAGGAATGCTTCCATTTGTATTTAAATAATCAGATACATAAACAGGCATATAACCTATCATACTAATCACTAACGGACTTTTTATGCCTGCTTCAATAGTAAGAGTGAAATGACCTTCTTTGTTTGTAATAGTGCCTATTGTAGTACCGTCAAAGTAGATTGAAACCGCTTCCAGAGCAGTGGAGTCGTTAGCGCTATAGACAGAGCCACTTAATCTCGATTGACTAAAACCAGTAATTGAAACAAGTAGGACTAAAAACCAAAAAACCTTTATCAAATAAAAACTATTATTATAGTTATAAAACTACAATTATAGTTTTCAAAAGTATATGTTTCTTAAAACTATTTTTTTAAAGGCATTTGTAGTTCCAGATTTTCATCTACAAGCTGTACCTCAAGTCCCATATCCTGTACTTTTTTAAGCTGTGTTTTTGCATCACCTACAATCACATAAATCAGTTTTGAAGGATCTACATATTCTTTGGCCAATGCTTTAATTTCGGATAGTGTTATGTTTTTTATTGTTTCCTGCTGTTTTAAAATATAATCAGGTTTAAAATTTAGCGTAGCGATTTCATCTAAATAACCCAATTTAGCAGAAGGGGTTTCAAAGTTTCGCGCACCGCTTTTAAGAAAATAGCCTTTAGTAATCTCAAGGTCCTTCTCATTAAAATCTTCGGCATAAGCATTCATAATATTACGAACGAGTTGTGTACTTTCTGCAGTTACATTACTTCGTACACCGCTAGAAATCATAAATGGACCCGGTAAGGCAGATCCGTCAAAACGAGAGCGAACCCCATAGGTATATCCTTTAGTTTCGCGTAACATTTGGGTGAGTTCACTAGCAAAGCCACCACCACCCAGACGATAATTCATCATTTGAGCCGGTAAATAATCGGGATCACTAGCCGCTAATGCTAAATACCCAAAACGCAACTGCGATTGTTTTGCATTAGGTACATCAAGAAAATAGATAATGGGTTTCTCTATATGCTGATTTATTTGCGGTTTTGAGATGGTAATTTCTTTAGATTTCCAGTTTTGCAAAACCTTATATAAAGTAGCTACGATTTTAGCCTTACCCAGATTTCCTACAACTTCAACGCGTGTTAGATTAGGAACAAGAGTTGCGTAATAATCTTTTAAATCTTTAAGTTGAAGCGCTTTTACAGATTCTGTAGTTCCTAAATTATTCTTAGCAAGCACGTGATCTTTACCATAAACTGCTTTAGCAAATACCAGATCTGCAATACTCCCGGGATCTCCTTTTTGTTGTTCAAGGCGGGTGAGAATTTTCTTTTTTTCCAGTTCAAATTCAGTAGAATCCCAACGGGGTTGTACAAGAATTTCAGAAACTAGTGACATCGTTTTATCAAAATTACGTGCCAGGGTAATACCGGTTAGCGTTGTCGCTTCCTGTCCCGTTCTTACAAAAATAGATGCGCCTAATAAATCGAGGGCTTCTTCTAATTCTGCTGTGGTTTTAGACTGTGTTCCTTTTGTAAGTAATCCCGCCGTTAGATTAGCAACACCGCCTTTAGTTGAAGCCTCAGTCAACAAACCGCCTTCAATAGTAAATGAAAAATTTACAAGTGGTACTTCTGTATTTTCTATACCATAAATTTTAAGACCATTTTCTAAGTCCCCCATCCAAACATCAGGAACTTTAAGTTGTGGCGTTTTGCCATATTCCGGCTCTATGCTGCGATCAAAAGAAGATGGTGTACGATCATACTCAGCAACTAATGAAGGGTCAAACGTTTCTTCTGCCCCATTTACGATTTGTTCTTCTTCAACTTCAGCAGGATATGCATTTGCAAGCGCCAAAACAGCTTCACCTTTAGGTACAAAGCTGGTTGTTATATAGTTTTTGTTTTTAATATAAGTTTCATAAACGGCTTTTACATCTTCTACAGTTACAGATTGAATTTGTTTAAGATCATCGTTTATATAGCCGGGGTTACCAGCAAAAATTTGATATTGAGCAAGTTGAAATCCTTTTCCTAAAACACTACTTAAGCTGTTATAAAAACGGGTTTCCTGGGTTGCTTTAATGCGTTCTAAATCGAGGTCTGCTATTCCATTTTTTTCAAATTCTGAGAATGCTTTTTCTATTCCTATTTGTACAGAATCAAGATCAACACCAGCATTTGCTCGTACACTTAATGTGATTTCTCCCGAAAGCTCAGAACCCGAGTAGCGTAAAGAAGGATTAGAAGCGATCTGCAGGTCATCTACTAAAATCGTGTTTAGGGGTGCCTTTTTTCCGTTAGATAAATAATTGGCTAATACCTCTAACGCATAAGAATCTTTAGTGTATTCTGCTGCGGCAGGCCACGTCATCGTAAGTTGTGGAAGTCTTGCAAAGTTATCTTCGTAATAGAGATTCTTAGTTTCGGTTAATACAGGGATACGTTTTTCAATAGGGGTTACCTCTTCACCTTTAGGAATTTCTCCAAAATATTTTTCAATCCATTTTTTTGCTTCAGCGGTATCAAAGTCTCCGGCTATGGTTAAGGTTACATTGTTAGGTACATACCAGCGATTATAAAACTCTTTTACATCTGCTAAAGTTGCATTTTGCAAATCTTCAAGAGAACCTATCACCTGCCAGTTGTACGGATGATCTTTTGGATATAAATTTTTATGAATCACATAACTCTGATGTCCGTACGGACGGTTATCATAACTCTGGCGTTTTTCATTCTTAACGACTTGCTTTTCTTTGGCCAATACCGGCTCAGTTACCGTATTGATAAAATAGCCCAACTTGTCTGCTTCTGCCCAAATCATTTTCTCCAGTGCATCATTAGGAACTGTCTGAAAATAGTTTGTACGGTCTCTATTGGTAGATCCGTTTGCACCACTACCACCTACGCGCGCACTCATTTTATCAAGGCCGCCTTTTCCCAGGTTCTCAGATTCAAGAAACAGTAAGTGCTCAAATAAATGTGCAAAACCGGTACGCCCTTCTTTCTCTCGAGCAGAACCCACGTGAGCTGTTAAAGCTACAGCCACTACAGGATCTGATGAGTCTTTATGTAAAATTACAGTAAGACCATTTTCTAAGGTATAAGACTCATAATCAACTTGAAATTGTGTTGATTCCTGAGTGTTTGTAGCTTCGGTTTTTTTAGTCTCACACGAAGCTAAAGCTAGTGTTATCAGGCTTAAACAAATAAGGTATTTTTTCATAAATTAGTCTATAGCAGATTCTTCTCCGGGTCTGTTTTTGTTTTCCTTTTCCTCTTCAAGTTGTTCCATTTCCTCAAAGTATTCTTCGGGTTTCATAATACGCATTGTTTTTTGAGCTACAATTGTATTTGCTAGGGTGTATACATGATTGTCTTTATTCCGCAGGTGTAAAAAGAATAGGGTTATATTTTCTACACGCCCTGCCATTGGGAAATCTTTGTCTACTATCTCAACATAATCACCAATTTTTAGCGGGTGGTTAAAAAATAGAATCAATCCTGATGTGATATTGCTTAACAATGACCACTGTGCAAAAAAGGCAACTCCTAAAATTGTAACTACAGAACCAATGCCTGCAATAACATCTGCTCCTGAAAGCCCCCAGATTACAGCAAGACAAAAACCAAGAACTACAAAAAACAGGGTGTTTAACAGTTTAATGGTTATTTGCTTACGGGTAATATCAAAATTAGCACGGAGATATCGCCTCACTACAAGTTTAGAAACGGTGTATCTTATTAGTAGAAGCACGGCCAGGAGAATTAAACTCTCCAGTATTTTAAGCTCTAAGGTTGAAAGTATCAATTTAGTTACGGTAGTTATTAGGATTATTAATAAATAGTGCATTTACAAAAAACAACTTTCCATTTTCCCAGAAAGCTCTAAATAGCGGGTCATCTAGCATATAAGTTATTGTACCACGACCTATAGGCTGAACTCCAAAAATCAGGCTGTTTTTTAATTTTGCCAGCGCATCTTTTCCCGCAAAACCAGATGTACTTACAGGATTGTCTCCTAGATAAGCTACATTATATCCGTTGTCAAGAAGTGCGTAAGCATCGTCACCTATTTTAAGACTGTAATAGGTGTCAGCATAGCCAAATGCCAAGGGATGGGTCTGATCTACATTAGTTTTAAATATACTACCACTAATTAGATTTTTTGAGCTTTCCATTTCACGGTTTGCATAAGGTATTAGTTTTGCAGCTAATGAGTCGGTTTCTTTTTTAGTGTCTGCTTCAAATTCTTTAAGTCCAAAACCTTCTTCTCCTGCAAACACTTTCAAAGCGCCATCTATAGCAATTAAATTTCCTCCTTTACGAACCCATTCTTTTAAATTTAAAAGAGAAGATTCAGAAATTCTATAGCGCCCGTTAGGCATCACCAAAACATCATATTCTGACCAATTTATGCGATCTATATCTGACACATCTATTGAGGTTACAGGATACTGCAATTGTTGTTCAAAAAACTGCCAGGTAGCACCATAACTTAAAGAAGATGTTTGATCTCCGGTTAAAACAGCCACTTTTACATTGTTTATTAGTTTAACATCTGGCGAGCCAAAATCGGGCCCGGCAGAGGCAAAGCTTGTAGTTGAAGGTTTTAAAATGCGACTGTATTTATTTGCAATTTCGATAAGTGTGTTGTCAAAATCTGTTAGACCTCTGTTATCACTTCTGGTGATAATAAGTGTGCCTGCGGGATAATCTACAGATTCAATAGTAAAGGCTTTTTCAGAATAGCGCACTTTAACAGATGCCTGTATTAAAGCACTTAAAAATTTTGCATCAGCCATACTATTCCATTTTGTAAGGTATCCGGCAGCATTTTTCACTGCTACATTTTGCACAGCTGGAATTGAATTTGCAGTACTGCTAGCTAATACTTTTGTACTGCCTACAGCACTTAAGCCGTATGCATAGGGTAAACTCCACGCGGTAATGTCATAGGTTAATGGAGTTGATAATGCAGCTTCGGGTTCAAAAAGTACGTGAACCAGTTTACCTTTAGGTTGATCTGTAGTTATTTGTATTGCACGTTTATAATTTAGGGTTTCTTGTTTTCCGGAGGTATAGTTATAACCTGTAGACTTGCCTTCACCTATATACCTGTATTTTATCGTATGAACCTCTAGTAAATCTGCCAGCGCTTTTAGATGATCTTCTTCACCGGTGACAGTAAAACTTTTGTAAGCCACGTTAGAATTTCTAAAGTATTTTGCAAACTCCGTATTTAATTTTTCAATATTAGCGGAAGCCATTTCTACTGTAGAAATTCCTGTTGTAAAATGGTGAGCTACACGATCTACTAAAGTAAGAATAGAACCATCAGCCTTTAGTATACCTAGTCCTGCAGCTCCACCTCCAGCTTGCTCATAGGTCATACCTATAGAACCGGTATATGTAGGGTAGGTGTCTCCATAACTTGGGTACAGTAAGTCAAAACGTTCACGGGTAAAAAACAACCACCCATTTTGATCAAAATATTTGGCGTGATTGGCACCTATCTGAGTTTGAAAGTCCCTTTGAAATGGGGTGATAATATCGTGAAAAGGTTCTGCTGCAGGTGCAAAATAATAAGGCTCATTAATTCCCTGTTCATGAAAATCTACATGTATATGGGGCATCCAGCTGTTATACACTTTTAATCGCTGGCGGGTTTCAACTTGAGTAGCCCAGGCCCAATCACGATTTAAATCAAAGAGATAATGATTTGCTCTTCCACCCGGCCATGGTTCGTTATGCTCTGTAGCATCGGGATTCGTGTCATAAGGAGTAGCTTTTACTTTATTATACCAATTAGCATAACGGTCTCGACCATCTGGATTAATACATGGGTCTATTATAACCACCGTATTGGTAAGCCACTCTTTCTTTGCTGTGATTAATTCATATAGCGTAAGCATAGCAGCTTCTGTGCTGCTTGCTTCATTACCGTGTACATTATAGCTTAACCACACTATAGCTTTATCAGCTTTTGCAGTGCCTTCTTGAATACCTGCATTTTTAAGTTGATTTGTACGTATAGTTTCAATATTAGTTTGATTTTCTGGTGTTGTAACTACAGCATAGGTAAGTGGTCTACGCTCATTTGTTTTACCATATTCTTTAAAGGTTACCCAGTCTGAATTTGAAGCAACATAATTAAAATAAGCTACGACATCTGCGTGTCTTGAAAACTGAGTACCTATTTTATAACCAAGAAATTCTTCAGGAGATTTAATAGTTTGAGAAAAGCAGATAGAGGTAATTAAAAAGGAAAGAATAAGTGATTTAATTCTCATAAGATTGTAGCATTATTGATTCGTAAATCTACTAAAATAGATATAAAGTCATATCTTCTAATTAACGTAACTTTAGCGGGCTTAACACATCTATACCTTTAAATTTGCTTCGTAAATAAAACTCAATGTCTACTCATTTCCTTCCCTATAAAGAAACCGGTTATTTTTCAAAACTTATTTGCGATTATCTCGATGAGAACGAGGCTGTAAATGACTTCTATTCAAATTTTCCTACGATAGAAAATTTTGAGAAGCAACTTAAAAACAAGCAATTTTCTGCAGCTAACAGGGCCGTTCTTGTTTCCTCTTTAAGGCAACAATATGCACATTTAGAACTTACAGAATCTGTTGATCGCGCATTAGATTTACTCGGTCAAGAGCAAACTTACACAGTAACTACGGGGCACCAACTTAATCTGTTTACCGGGCCACTTTATTTTTTATATAAAATTATAAGTACAATTTCGCTTTCGCGGAAGTTAAAAGAGCAGTATCCTACATCAGATTTTGTTCCGGTTTATTGGATGGCGACTGAAGATCACGATTTTGATGAGATCAATTATTTTAGATTACACGGGAAAAAAATTCAATGGAATCGCGAGGATACTCCGGATAATGATAAAGGAGCGGTAGGAGTTTTTAATACGGAAGGCCTTGATACTATTTTAGGACTTATTTGCGCAGAATTGGGTACCACTAAACTGGCAAAGGAGCTTTGTGATTTGTTTGAACTGGCATATATAAAGCACGATAATCTTGCTGATGCTACCCGTTATCTGGCACACAGTCTTTTTGGAGACTACGGTCTGGTTATCGTAGATGGAAACGATAGTGCTTTAAAGCGTGTTTTTGCACCTTTTATGAAACAGGAGCTACTAGAGCAGCATTCTTTTAAATACGTCACCAAACAAGCTGAAGCGCTGGAAAGTAAAGGATACCCTGTACAGGTAAATGCACGGGAAATTAATCTGTTCTACATGTCTAAAGATTCCAGAGAGCGTATTTTAGAAAAGAATGGGAGTTTTTATGTGAATAATACCGCACTTACTTTCTCTAAGGAAGAGCTATTACAGAAACTGGAAGAATCACCAGAGCAATTTAGCCCTAATGTGATTATGCGGCCATTGTATCAGGAAGTGATTTTGCCTAACTTAGCCTATATAGGTGGTGGCGGAGAGCTTGCGTATTGGCTGGAGTTAAAATCATTTTTTGATAAAGTAGGTGTTGAATTCCCGATATTAATGCTGCGCAACTCTGCATTATTAATCACCGAAAAGCAATCCCAAAAGTTATCGAATCTTGATTTAAGTATAGATGATATTTTCTTAAAGCAGAATGATCTTGTAAATAGAAAAATTAGAAAAATATCAAACATAGATGTAGATTTTTCTAAACAAAAAGAACATTTAGTTAAGCAGTTTGAAGAGTTATATAGTATTGCAGAGCAAACTGATGCTTCTTTTTTAGGTGCTGTAAAAGCCCAGGAAGTTAAACAGCTAAAAGGCTTAGAAAATTTAGAAAAGCGCTTATTAACTGCTCAAAAGAAAAAATTAGGAGATCATATACAGCGATTTACAGCTATTCAAAATGAGTTATTCCCGGCTGAGAATTTACAGGAGCGCGTGATGAATTTTTCTGAGTTTTATTTAGAATATGGTGAAGCCTTAATTCCACGGTTGTTTGAGGCTTTAGATCCTTTAGACTTCAGATTTACAGTAATTACTTTTTAAGAAGTTTTTTGCCTTCAATGGTTATCGCAGAGCCATCCATGCATTGTATAGAGTCGGGATCACGATGCGATAAGTCATCAAATTGATTTCCGTAGATTGCGCCAAAATCAAAAATTACTTCATAATCTAATACATCATAAGCTTTCCAAAGCGGATGTGTAACTTCATACTCCCAGGTTTGTCTTTCATCTTTTTTGCTGTAACCCCAAAAATGTTCTGTGATAAAACCTGTTATACCTCCTGAGGTATAGTTTTTTGGTTGAGGTGAAGTGGCTACCTGAAGAAGTTGCCAATTATTTTCATAATAAACCCCGTAGCTAAAGAAATTTTCATCACTAGTTAAATCGTGTTTATAATGCATTTTATATACACTGTACTTTTCATTATACAGCGTATTTGCAATCCAGGCTATTGCCGGTTTGTTTACTATTTCCGAAATAAAAACAGTACCTCTTTTCCAAATTTTTCCGTCGAAATACTTTACGTAAAATCGCAAATTTACTTCTTCAAAACGTTTGTGAAAGGGTACGGTGATGCCTTTTAGTTTAACATCATCAAAAAGAAAACCTACCAGACTAACGTAACACTTACCCTGATAAAAATCCAGCTCTGTATGAGCAGGTAAATAGGGTTTTAAAATTGAGGGATCTACCGCATAATTGGCAAAGCACAGTTTTTTCCAAGAGGCGGTTAAGAAACTCATTTATTTTTTGAAGTATTTTAATGGCGGTACGAGCATACCAAAACATTCTCCATCACCTTTACCTAAATGTTTGTGATGTATTTTATGTGCTCTGCGTATACCTTTTGCATACCAGTTATTAGCATTGCGGAAGAGTTTAAATCGCTGATGAATAAAAATATCGTGAATCATGAAGTAAGCAATACCATAAGCGAAAATCCCCAATCCTATGGGAAGTCCTATCCATACATTTTCATACTGCCATAGTAAAAAGCAACCGATACTTACGAGAGCATAAAATATAAAAAAGAAATCATTGCGTTCCCACCACGAGCCGTGATCTTTATGATGGTGGTCTCTGTGTAGTGACCATAAAAAACCGTGCATCACATATTTATGTGTTGCCCAGGCCATAAATTCCATTATTCCGAAGGTTAGCATAAAAACTAATATCCAAAGAAGTGCTTGCATTTTAAATAAGGTTTAATCTATATTTTACATAACTACGCGCTAATAAAGAGGCTTTTACGTAGTTAGGCACACGTATACGTGCATTTTTAATTTCTAATGAGGGTGTTTCTTTTAGTTTACTCAATAATTTTCTGTAGTAGCGATACGCCGTGTAAACACCAAATTTTGCTTCTACAGGAAGCTTACAAATTCCCGATAATCCCTTTGCGAAATCGGCTTCAATATCTGCTATTATTTGCTCTTTTGAAATTTCATCAAGTTCATTAAGATTTGTGTTTGGGAAATAGGTTCTACTCAATTCCTCGTGATCTGCTTTTAAATCTCTAAGAAAATTTACTTTTTGAAATGCAGAACCAAGGCTCATAGCACATTCTTTTAACTCATCATATTTTTTGCGATCTCCCTGTACAAAAACAGTTAAACACATAAGACCTACCACATCTGCAGAACCGTATATATAGTTTTTGTACTCTTCTTCAGTAAGATACTTGCTTTTGCTTAAGTCAAGTCGCATACTACTCATAAAAGAGTCAACAAGATGTTTTTCAATCTTATATTGATGAAATGTTTTTTGAAAAGAATTAAGAATGGGATTTAGACTTATTTTATCGGTAAGAGCAAATTCAAGATCATTTTCAAACCTTGTAAATAAGGTTTGTTTGTCATAATCGTGAAACGAATCTACAATCTCGTCTGCAAACCGAACAAAGCCGTAAATATTATGAATATCTTTTCTAATACTGGGCGCAAGCATTCTGGTAGCTGTCGAAAACGACGTGCTGTACATTTTTGTAACTGTTTGCGAACAGGCTAATGAAACGTGGTCAAAAATCTCTTTCATTCTTTTCTTATTCTTTTTTTGTAATCAATCCTGCAACTAACTTACCTGAAATTAATGAAGGTGGTACACCCGGTCCCGGTACGGTAAGTTGCCCAGTAAAGTAAAGATTAGCAACTTTTTTACTTTTGAGTTTTGGTCTTAAAAATGCTGTTTGTAATAAGGTGTTTGCCATACCGTATGCATTCCCTTTGTAGGAGTGATATTCTTCTACAAAGTCATTTACACAGAAGGATTCTTTAAATATAATATTTTTTTTAACCTCTTGATTAGTCAAATCTTCCAGGCGGTCTATAATTTTATCAAAATACAGGTTTCGTAACTCTGGCGTATCGTGTAATCCCGGAGCAAGAGGAATTAAAAAGAAACCTGCCTCTTTACCTTTAGGCGCCATGCTGCTATCTGTTATAGAAGGAAAATTAGCGTAAAACAGCGGGTCGTCTGGCCATTCTGGAACATCGTAAATATCTTTAGCATGTTTTTCAAAATCTACATCAAAAAACAGCGTATGGTGATTTACGTTTTCAATCTTTTTATCAAATCCCACATAAAAAAGAAGAGACGAAGGAGCGAAAACCTTATTCTCCCAGTAGTCTTCAGTATACTGTCTTAGATTTTTAGGGAGTAACGTTTCTGTATGATGGTAGTCTGCACCGCTTAAAACCACGTCAGCTTCTATATTTTTACCATTTACAACTATACCAGTAGCTTGATTACCTTCCGTTCTAATGCGGCTCACTTCACAATCTGTATTGAAGTTTACACCAAGCTCCTTAGCTAAATCAATCATAGCCGTAACCACAGCAAACATTCCATTTTTAGGATGAAATGTGCCAATACCGAAATCAGCATAATTCATAAAACTGTAAAATGCAGGAGTATTAGTGGCTTTTGCTCCTAAAAACAATACAGGAAATTCTAAAATTTCTATAAGACGTTTGTTTTTGAATGACTTGCGAACTTCTTTACTAATGGTACTAAAGAATGAACCTATTTTTTTTATGGTTGCGGGTGTTACCAGTTCAAATGGAGAAATACCGGGTCTGTAAACGACATCTTTAATAGCGATGTCATAGTTTTTACCGGCATCGTCTATAAACTCCTGAAGTTTTATAGCGCTACCGGGCTCTAACGCTTCAAAAGTTTTCTTTATTTTTTCTAGGGTATCTTCAATAGTGATAAAGTCACCTTTACCAAAATACACACTATAAGCAGGTCCTAATTTTTCTAATGAATAGTAATCAGATGTTTTCTTTCCGAAGTCTGCAAAAAACCGATCAAACACGTCTGGCATCCAGTACCAGGATGGTCCCATGTCAAAGGTGAAACCTTCTCTTTTAAGTTGACGCGCACGGCCACCCAATGTACTGTTCTTTTCGTATACGCTAACTTCATGACCTTCTTTTGCCAAATAACAGGCAGCTGCAAGTGAAGAAAATCCCGAACCTAATATGACAATATTTTTGGGCATAGTTATAATTTAAAGAAGCGCTCTAAAGGCTTCTACTGTTTTAATTAGTTGTACGTTAGGTGGTAAATTAGTAGTTTCTTCATTTTGAACCAATCTACCCAAAAGAAATAACGAAACATCGTTATTTTCAATATCCTTATAAAAATCGTGAGCAAATTGTGTTACACTAATAGCGCTAGGTTTTACAGTTAGATACGAAACAAAATTTGCGTTGGTTTGATTATTTGCCAGATATTTTAAACTTTCATTAGGTATGCTTTGTCCTAAATAAATGCTTTTATAGCCGTGAGATACAATTTCATAATTGAGATACATCAATCCTAAATCATGTATTTCATTTTCAGGAAGGAATAAAATAAATGTTTTATCCGCGGTGGTAGCTTCATTAATATCTTGATGTTCTATTAGAAGCAAAATTTTCTGTTTAATTAAACTACTAATAAAATGCTCGTGTGCAGGATTTACAACTCCTGCCTGCCATAAAAGTCCTATTTCCTCTAGAAAAGGTATAAATATTTGAAAGAAAATTTCTCTGAAACTGTGCTGCTCTAATAGGTCGGTATATGTTTTTGTGAATAATTTTTGATCAAAATTCATCATAGCAATTTTAAACGAATTGCGGGCGTTACTATTAGATCCTAACTTGCTGTTTTCTACAATAGAGGCAACTATAGATGCAATTTCAGCGCTTGAGTTTTTTGCAATTTTAGAAATCTTATAGTCGTGATCTAGTAAATAAACAACATTGAGTAATTTTTGTAGATCTGGTAACGTATAGTTGCGAATATTAGTCTCAGATCGATCTGGTTCAAGGAGGTTATATCTACGCTCCCATATACGTATGGTATGAGCTTTTATACCACTCAGATTTTCTAAGTCTTTTATGCTAAACGATGTTTTGACTGCATTCATAGATATAAAAGCCTAATGGGCTAAGCAAATTTACAGTTTTGTTTAAAAGAAATACATTTTTATTAAACAAAGAAATGACTTTAGCATTCCGTTAAGAATTCGCATCAACAATACGGGTAGAAATTAGGTGTTTTAAACTGAATAAAAAAAATAGTAGACACCCTAGGTTATGAAATAGGGGAATACGGGAAAGATAAAATGATCTAAATTTTAAAAATAAATCCTTCTTCTACGTTTTGATCGTATTTTTCTTTATCAAATTGATACAGAAATGAACCTTTTCTGGACGAGGTCATGTCTTTCTCTTCTAGTTTTACTAAAATATCAAGTCCGTTGATTTTATTAATAAAATTACGCTTATCTAGCTTTTGGTTTAAAATTGCTTCGTACAAATGCTGTAACTGAAGCATTGTAAATTTTTCAGGTAAAAGTTCAAAACCTATAGGTTTACTTATAGCACGTCTGCGAAGTCGTTTGATGGCGCGATCTACCATTTGCTGGTGATCAAAGATTAAACGGGGTGCTTCATTAACATTAAACCATTTTGCTGTATATAGTGCGCCAGAATCTTCATCACTATCTTCAATATTAATCAGCGCGTAATATGCCGAAGACAACGTACGCTCTTGAGGATCGCGATCTATTTCGCTAAAGGTGTAGAGCTGCTCCATATAAATATTGCTAATGCCAGTTAAGGCGAATAAAATACGGTTAGCAGCATCGTCAAGCGTTTCCGATTTTTTTAGAAAACCACCTATCAGTGACCATTTTCCCATTTCTGGTTCAAAGTTACGTTTGATAAGAAGAATTTTTAATTGCTCTTGATCAAATCCAAATATGATACAATCTACCGCAAGAAGTATTTTGTCGTCAGTATTGTAACTATTTAGCATACTATTATTTTTTATGTGAAATGTTTAATTTTTATTTATAAGGCAAAAGTATAGTAATCGCAAGATATACAATAATAAAAATAGCTCTCTACAGACAATCACCTGGTGGTATTATAAAACAGAGTTCATTTTTTTAAAAATCTGTAATTCTAATTGATAACTTTAAGTATATTGTAAATGTATTAAAAACACTTAATATTTTTAACTTATCTGCTATGAATAAAATCTATTTTTTAGGAATTTTAATTGTTATATTATTTTGTATGCAGCCCATACAGGCACAAAATTCACAGGCGAACATTCAGGTAAAGCCTACAGATGATGCTCCAATAATTAGTAAACACATTTATGGTCATTTTGCAGAACACCTTGGGCGTTCAATATATGATGGTTTTTATGTGGGTAAAGCAAGTACTATACCCAATACAGATGGGGTTCGAAATGATTTGATTGAAGCGTTGAAAGCGATTAAAATACCCAATTTAAGATGGCCCGGAGGCTGCTTTGCGGATACCTATCACTGGATGGATGGGATAGGAGCACAAGAAGACAGACCCGCAATCGTAAATACCTGGTGGGGAGGTGTTACCGAAGATAACAGCTTTGGAACTCATAATTTTTTAAATCTCTGTGAGGCTTTAGGTACAGAACCTTATTTAGCAGGAAACGTAGGTAGTGGTACGGTTAAGGAATTGTCAGATTGGGTACAATATGTAAACCATAATGGTACAAGCCCCATGGCCGATTTAAGACGCGAAAATGGCCGAGAAAATCCCTGGGAAGTTACTTATTGGGGAGTGGGTAACGAAATGTGGGGATGTGGCGGCAACATGACGCCAGAGTATTATGCTAATTTATATAGACAGTACGCCACCTTTATGAGTGCCTGGGATAATAAGGCCGGTTTATATCGCATTGCTTCAGGGGCTAATGGGTCAGATTATAACTGGACCGAAGTATTGATGAAGAATATCCCTAAAAATTTACTTGAAGGAGTTGCCTTGCATCATTATTCTGTAATTGATTGGAATAACAAAGGTTCTGATGTTGCCTTTACCGAAGAACAATACTTTACTACAATGAAATCTGCTCTGTTTATGGATGAGTTGATTAATAAGCACGTAGCCATAATGGATAAATATGATCCCCAGAATGAGATCGACCTTATTGTTGATGAGTGGGGAGGTTGGTATGAGGTACAGGAAGGTACAAATCCCGGTTTTTTATATCAGCAAAATACGATGCGTGATGCGATGATTGCAGGGGCTAGCCTCAATATATTTAACAATCATAGCAACCGTGTAAAAATGGCAAATCTTGCGCAAACGGTTAATGTGCTTCAGGCGGTGGCACTTACCAAAGGAGATCAGATGATTTTAACGCCTACTTATTATGTATTGAAAATGTATACGGTACACCATGATGCCACGCTTTTACCTATAGAATTAAAGACACCAGACTACACATTAAATGGAGATAAACTGCCTGCTATATCTGCTTCAGCTTCTAAAGATGCTGCAGGTAAAACCCATATTTCTTTGGTAAATATTGATGCTAAAAAAGAAAACACGGTTACTGTAGATTTAAGCAAATTGAATATTAAAGACTTTACGGCTACCATTTTGAGTTCAGACAAACTACAGGATCATAATTCATTTGAAAACCCGAATAAAATTCAACCTAAAAGTTTTAAAGATTTTAAGTTTAAAAAGGGGGTATTAGAGATAAAAATACCAGCATTTTCAGTTGTTGTTCTTGAAGGTAACTAATTATGAGTAGATTAACTAGGGTTTATAAGGGTAGTCGTAATAGTATTAGATTCTTTTAAACCCTAGCTCTACGTTTCACCGTACGGTTTGTGAAGATCGCTTATACTATAATGAAGATGGAACAATAAAACCCATTGTGATGACTTCAGAAGGTATTCAACTCAAAGAGTAAATTGATAATCCTATGCATTTTATTAAAATGAAAATTATTCTCTTCGGTCTTCTGCTCGCTAGTTCGTCTACTTTGTTAGGGCAACAGCACATAGAATTATTTTCATTAAATCAGGTTTCGGTAACTACAGGCATTTTTAAAGAAGCAGCACTTACCGATTTTAAATATATACAGCAGCTCAATCCAGATCGACTAATGGCTCCGTTTCTACGAGAGGCAGGACTTGAACCTAAAGCTGAATCCTATACCAATTGGGAAAATACAGGTCTTGATGGGCATACCTTAGGGCATTATATTTCTGCATTAGCTATGTATTATGCATCAACCGGAGATATAAAAGCCAAAGAACTACTTGATTATACTTTGTCTGAATTAAATAAGGTTCAGAAAGCAAATGGAAATGGCTACATAGGCGGAATTCCCGGTGGTGCTACCCTTTGGGCTGAGATTAAAACCGGAAAAATTAACGCGGGAAGTTTCAGCCTAAATGAGAAATGGGTGCCGCTTTACAACATTCATAAGACGTTTAACGGTCTCAAAGATGCCTGGATTCATACAGAAATTCCGTTGGCAAAAATGATGTTACTCGAGTTAACAGATTGGTTTATTGAAATCACAAAAAACTTAAGTGAGGCTCAAATACAAGATATGTTGCGGTCTGAACACGGCGGCCTCAATGAGGTTTTTGCTGAGGTTTATGACATAACTCGGGATAAAAAGTATTTAAAATTAGCTCAGGATTTTTCGCAACACGCCTTATTAAATCCGCTGGCGGAAAACAACGATATTCTTACCGGAATGCATGCCAATACACAGATTCCAAAATTTATTGGTTTTGAACGAATCAGTCAGTTAGGAGGTGCTAAGCACTACCACAATGCAGCGGTTAATTTTTATGATAACGTAACGCAAAAACGCACTTTAACTATAGGAGGAAATAGTGTGCGTGAGTATTTTAACCCTATAACAGATTTTTCTGAAGTCTTAAGCAGCGAGCAAGGTCCTGAAACCTGCAATACTTACAATATGCTCAAGTTGAGTAAACTGCTTTTTGAAGATACTGCTGATGAGGCTTATATCGATTTTTACGAGCGCGGCTTGTATAATCACATTCTTTCTTCTCAAAATCCTGATGGTGGTTTTGTCTATTTTACCCCGATGCGTCCCGGGCATTACCGGGTGTATTCGCAACCCGAAACCAGCTTTTGGTGCTGTGTAGGATCGGGAATGGAAAATCATACCAAGTACAACGAACTTATTTATGCTAAAAAGAAAGATGCTCTGTATGTGAATTTATTCATTCCGTCAGAAGTGAAGTGGGAAGAGAAAAATGCAAAGCTTATACAGAAAACTAATTTTCCTGAAGAAGCAACAACAGAATTGATTTGGCAAAGCCTAAAGAAAACAAAAGCAACGGTGCACTTGAGATATCCAGAATGGGTAAATGCAGGAGCATTAAAGGTTTATATAAACGGAAAACTTCAGGATATTGTTGCAAGTCCGGGGTCTTACATTCCGCTTGAGCGTAACTGGAAAAATGGCGATAAAATTACTATGGAATTGCCTATGCATTTAAGTTTGGAACAAATTCCAGATCAATCAGGTTATGTTTCGGTAAAATATGGACCTATAGTACTTGCAGCGATTACCGGTGATTATAATCAGGAGGGTATGTTTGCAGATGACAGCAGAGGTGGTCATATAGCAGATGGACCTTTTTTACCACTAACCGAAGCTCCTATGTTTGTTTTACAATCTGGAAGTTCAATTCTAGATCAGTTAAAACCGATAGCAGGTAAACCTTTAGAATTTAGAACCGGGGGTTTATTTTATCCTGAAAAATTTAAAAATCTTACCCTTCAGCCATTTTATCAAATACACGAGAAACGGTATTCAATTTATTTTAAACAAGAAACCCCTCAAGGTTTAAAAGCTATACGGCAAGAATTAGAAGAGCAACAAAAAATAGAAGCTCATTTGCGAGCAATTACGGTAGATTATATAGTCCCGGGCGAGCAGCAATCTGAGTCAGATCATCATATTGAATTTGAGCGATCAAATACGGGAGTTCATAAAAATAAGCATTGGCGCGATGCTGAAGGCTGGTTTGCTTATGATTTAGAGAATAAGGATTTAGAGGCAAAATCCTTACGCATAACTTATTATGGTAATGATGACGATCGGGAATTTAATATTTTAGTTAATGGAGAATTGCTCACTACCACAGTTTTAAATGGTGAAGAAGGGGATATATTTATAAATGTAGATTACAAAATTCCAGATACAGTTTTAACAATGGGGAAGGTCATAAACGTTCGTTTTGAGGCAATATCTCCTCATAAAACAGCTGGTATTTATGGAGTGCGTTTAATTAAAAATACTCCTTAAAAAGTATAAATATCCTTACAGTTTGATGAATGAGTTTTTTTACAGGCCCTTATAAGTTCTTAAAAAAATCTAAAAAAGTTAAGTGTCATATATACATTTTTAAAATTCTTTATAGTAGATTTGTTAGATAGTTAGATTTAAATTTATGAAAGAATATGTTATCGGGCTAGATTATGGCTCAGATTCTGTAAGAGCGGTTTTAATAGATGCAGCAACAGGAGCTGAGATAGAGACCGAAGTCAGCTATTACAAACGATGGAAAGAAGGTCTTTTTTGTAAACCTTCAGAAAATCGATTTCGACAGCATCCTTTAGATCATTTAGAAGGTCTTGAAAATACTATTAAAGCGGTGGTTTCTAGAAGTGGAGTTCCTGCAAATGCTGTAAAAGGAATTTGTATAGATACTACCGGTTCTTCACCTATTCCGGTAAATAAAGAAGGTATTCCTTTATCACTTACAGCAGGTTTTGAAGAAAATCCTAATGCGATGATGGTGTTGTGGAAAGACCATACATCTATTGATGAAGCGAATGAAATTAACCATTTAGCACGCACCTGGGTAGGAGAAGATTTTACCAAATATGAAGGTGGAATTTATTCTTCGGAATGGTTTTGGGCAAAAATTTTACACGTTGCCCGTGAGGATTCCGCAGTGAAAGAAGCAGCGTATTCCTGGATGGAGCATTGCGACTGGATGACTTTTACGCTTTTAGAAAATACTTCTTTAGCAGATTTTAAGCGCAGCCGCTGTGCTGCAGGTCACAAAGCAATGTGGCACGAGAGCTGGGGCGGACTTCCACCGGAAGAATTTTTAAGACAATTAGATCCGTATTTGGCAAATTTAAGAGACCGACTTTATACAAAAACCTATACTTCAGATGAGGTTGCCGGTACACTTAGTGCAGCCTGGGCAGCAAAATTAGGTTTGACAACAGATACGGTGATTGCTGTAGGTACTTTTGATGCACACGCCGGAGCAGTGGGAGCAAAGGTAGAAGAGCATACGTTGGTACGTGTGATGGGAACTTCTACCTGTGACATCAGCGTTTCTTCTCCAGAAGTTACTGCAAATAAAACCGTAAGAGGTATTTGCGGGCAGGTTGATGGTTCTGTAATCCCAGGGTTTGTAGGTTTAGAAGCCGGTCAGTCTGCTTTTGGAGATTTACTGGCCTGGTTTAAAGACGTATTGAGTTGGCCAATCGAAAATTTAGTGATGCAATCCAGCATACTTTCCGCAGAACAAAAAGAAAAACTAAAAGCCGAAATAGAATCTGACTTCATCAGAAAATTATCTGACGATGCAGCAGCTATACCTCACAATGAGGCCATACCGGTTGCACTAGACTGGATTAATGGTCGCAGGACTCCTGATGCAAACCAGGAATTAGAAGCAGCAATGACTAATTTGAATATGGGAACCAGAGCTCCGCATATTTTTAAAGCTTTAGTAAACGCGATTTGTTTCGGTTCTAAAAAAATAATGGATCGCTTTGCCGATGAAGGTATAGAGATTAAAACGGTTGTTGGAATTGGTGGGGTTGCTCGTAAATCAACGTTTATTATGCAATCGCTTGCTAACAGCTTAAATGTGCCCATTAAAGTTGCAGCTTCAGATCAGGCGCCGGCTTTAGGAGCAGCAGTTTACGCAGCAGTTGCAGCAGGTATCTATGCTAATGTAATAGAAGCCAGTCAAAAACTAGGTAGTGATTACGAGGCAGAATACCATCCGCAACCCGAGCATTTAGAATCTTTTGCTAATTTGATGGAGCGTTATGAAACGCTGAGTGCCTTTGTAGAAAAAGAGATAACTAAACCTAAAAAGAAGAAAGAACAGCATGTATAAATCCTTGAAAGAAGAATGCTACGAAGCAAATATGGAGCTAGATGCTTTAGGTCTGGTTATTTATACCTTCGGAAATGTTAGTGCAGTAGATCGTAAAAATGCAGTATTTGCCATTAAGCCAAGCGGAGTTCCTTACGAACTTTTAAAACCTCAAGACATCGTTATCGTTGATTATGATAATGCGATAGTAGAAGGGGAGAAAAGACCTTCTTCAGATACAAAAACTCATGCTTATTTGTATAAGCATTGGGAAAAAGTAGGTGGTATTGCGCATACCCACGCCACCTATTCTGTTGCCTGGGCTCAGGCACAGCTAGATATTCCTGTTTTTGGAACAACACATGCAGACCATTTAACAGCAGATATCCCGTGTGCTCCACCTATGCATGATGATTTAATTGCAGGGAATTACGAGCACAATACCGGTATTCAGATATTAGATTGTTTTAAAAATAAAGGTCTTGATTACGAGGAGGTCAATATGGTACTTTTAGGAAATCACGGTCCGTTTGCCTGGGGAGAGACAGCTGCAAAAGCGGTTTATAATAGTAAAGTGCTCGAAGAAATAGCGCGTATGGCGCAATTAACACTTCAAATAAACCCCAATGCTCCAAGACTGAAAGATTCACTTATTAAAAAACACTACGAGCGTAAACATGGTAAGGATGCTTATTACGGTCAGGGTTGCTAATAATTTTATAATTAATCATTTACAAATTTATTTATGGGACTAATTACTTTTGCCGCGTTTACACTATTAGTAGCGGTTATTGCGTATTTCGCTTCGCGGAAAACAGATGAAACTACCTCTGATGGTTATTTCTTAGGCGGTCGAAGTCTAACAGGACCCGTAATTGCAGGTTCTTTATTGCTTACTAACCTTTCTACCGAGCAAATTATAGGTACAAACGGAGTAGGTTTTAGCGAAGGTATTTTAATCGCAGCTTATGAGGTAATTGCTGCAATCGCAATGGTTTTCACGGCATTTGTTTTGCTTCCTAAATATTTAAAAGGTGGTATATCTACCATTCCGCAGTTTTTAGAGACGCGCTACGGAAAACTAACCAAAACCATTGTTTCTATTTTATTCCTGATGGCATATGCCATATCTATGTTGCCTACAGTATTATATTCTGGAGCGTTAGCGATTAATACTATGTTTGATATCCCAGAGCGTATGGGATTAAGTCCAGAAAGTGCATTGTGGGTTACGGTATGGATTATAGGTTTAATAGGGAGTATTTATGCGATTTTTGGGGGTCTTAAAGCTGTAGCAGTTTCAGATTCTATTAATGCTGTGGGGCTTATAATAGGAGGCTTGCTCATTCCTATTTTTGGTTTGATGGCCATCGGAGACGGCAGTATCATAAATGGTATGAGTGTACTTACTACAAACCTTCCCGAAAAATTTGAAATCCTGGGAGGACCTAATTCTTCGGTGCCGTGGACAACTTTATTTACCGGGATGCTTATTGTAAATTTTTATTACTGGGGAACAAACCAGGCCATTATACAGCGGGCTTTAGGAGCAAAAAATCTAGCTGAAGGTCAAAAGGGGCTTTGTCTTGCTGCCTTTGTTAAAATATTAGGTCCTATTATCGTTGTACTTCCGGGGATTATTGCGTTTCAATATTTTAATGGTGAATTAGAAAATGCAGATGAGGCATATCCTATGCTTGTTAAAGCAGTATTGCCTACAGCTTTTGTAGGGTTTTTTGCTGCGGTTTTGTTTGGTGCGATTTTAAGTTCGTTTAACTCGGCGCTAAACAGTTCTGTTACCTTATTTGGTCTTGATTTATACAAGCAATATTTTAACAGTAACGCTTCAGAAAAACAAGTTGTGCGTGCCGGTAAGACCTTTGGTGTGTTTCTAGCAATTTTCTCAATGGCTATTGCGCCGTTATTGTATGGAGTAGAAGGGGGGATTTTTAATTACCTGCAAGAACTTAACGGCTCATTTAGTGTACCTATTTTAGCAATTATATTAGTGGGTATTTTCTCTAAACGGGTTTCAGGAAAATCTGCAAATATTGCCATTGTATTTGCAGTAGTAACCTATTTAGTTACCCTTTATGTGATTAAGCCTATCATCACAGGAGCTGCAGTTTCTGATGCAGAACTAGCAGGTATTACAGATGCAGATCAATTGAGCTTAATCGCTGCTGAAGCCTTCCCGAGTTTCTTACATATTATGGGAATTATTTTTGTGCTCGTACTAGCCATATTATTTGGAGTGAGTAAGTTTTACCCAAGAGAAACCGAATATCAAGAAGAATATACACGTCAGGTAGATATCACACCCTGGAAACATTTAAAACCTGCAGGTATATTTATTTGTCTTGCTGTGGTTAGCATTTACATTTATTTCTCATAACGATTTTATTTAATAAAAGAAGAAGCATTACATGAATTATAATATTGATCAATACGAAGTTTGGTTTGTGACAGGAACGCAACACTTATACGGCGAAGAAACACTTAAACAAGTAGCAGCACATTCTCAGGAGATTGCACAAGGTCTAAGTGCTTCTGCTGCAATACCGGTTAAAATCATTTATAAAGATTTAGTAAAAACACCTAACGAGATTACAGACTTATGTCTTGAAGCAAACGGAACTAAAAACTGCATCGGACTTATTTTGTGGATGCATACCTTTTCACCTGCAAAAATGTGGATTAAAGGCTTAAGCCTGCTTAAAAAACCTATTTGCCACCTGCACACGCAATTTAATGCTGCTATTCCGTGGGGAGAAATTGATATGGACTTTATGAATCTAAACCAGTCTGCACATGGGGATCGCGAATTTGGTTTTATAATGTCACGTATGCGTAAAAAGCGCAAAGTGGTAGTAGGTCACTGGGAAGATAAAAAAGTACAGGCAAAACTAGGTGTTTTCACCCGTGTAGCTTTAGGATGGAATGAATTTCAGAACTTAAAAGTGGCTCGTATTGGCGACAATATGCGGGAAGTAGCCGTAACCGAAGGAGACAAGGTAGAAGCGCAAATGCGTTTTGGTTTTACCGTAAATGGTTTTGATTCTTCAGATATCGTGGCTAAAATTAATGAGATCAAACAGGAAGATCTTGATGAATTACTTAAAACGTATGAAACGGAATATAATTTAGCCGAAACAATTAAAGAAGGAGGAGAACAACGCCAGTCTTTAGTAGAAGCTGCTAAAATTGAACTCGGACTTCGTGCCTTTTTAGAAGAAGGAGGTTTTGGAGCTTTTACAGATACATTTGAAAATCTGGGAGAACTGAAGCAATTGCCGGGTATTGCCACACAACGTTTAATGGCAGATGGTTATGGTTTTGGTGGAGAAGGAGACTGGAAAACTGCAGCCCTTACCCGTGCGATGAAAGTCATGGCGATTGGTATGGAAGGCGGTACCTCATTTATGGAAGATTATACCTATCACTTTACGCCACAAGGTTCGTATGTTTTAGGGTCACATATGCTCGAAATTTGCCCTTCTATTGCGGATGGTAAAGCTAGTTGTGAGGTGCATCCTCTAGGAATAGGCGGTAAAGAAGATCCTGCGCGTCTTGTTTTTAATTCTCCTGAAGGTCCTGCAATAAATGCATCATTAGTAGATATGGGGAATCGCTTTAGATTAATTGTTAACGAAGTTGAAGCTGTTAAACCGGAAGCAGATTTGCCGCATCTACCCGTAGCTCGTGTGCTTTGGGATTGCAAACCCAATCTTGATATTGCAGCCACCAGCTGGATTCTTGCCGGGGGAGCGCATCACACCGTGTACAGCCAGGCAGTAACAACAGAATTTATGGAAGATTTTGCTGATATTGCCGGTATTGAGCTTTTAGTGATTGACGAACGCACACGTGTACGCGAGTTTAAAGATACCATTAACGCTAACGAAGCTTATTACCACCTGTTTCAACACGGGATGTAAGTTTCTAAACTATTAGAATTATGAAAATATATAAGAATTTTTTAGTCGTTCCGGTAGTGCTGGCAATGACACTTTCGCTGGTAAATTGTAAAAATAATACCAAGAAAGAAGAAACGGCAGTTGTTGCCGAAATGCCCGAAGCTTCTATTACTAAAACTGAGTTTGGCAAATTAGACAGTATCACAGTAGATAAATACAAGCTAGTTAACGTAAATGGGATGGAGGTTGACATCATTACCTATGGTGGCATTATAACAAGTTTAAAAGCACCTGGTAAAGACAGTACCTTTCAAGATGTGGTTTTAGGCTTTGATAATTTAGCTCAATATACGAGCGGAAATCCGCCATTTTTTGGAGCTATTATAGGCCGTTATGGAAACCGAATCGCAAAAGGAAAATTTAGTCTTGATGGTACAGAATATCAGTTACCTACAAACGATGGTCCTAATAGTTTACACGGTGGAGCGGGTTTTGATAAAGTGATCTGGACTGCAGAAGAAGTAAAAGATGGGGATACTGTAGGCTTGAAGCTCACCTATTTGAGTAAAGACGGTGATCAGGGGTATCCCGGTAATTTGCAGACAATTGTTACGTATACATTGCTTTCAGATAATACATTATTAATAGATTACGAGGCACAAACAGACAAGACTACGGTGGTGAATTTAACACAACACACTTATTTTAATCTTTCTGGAGATTTTAATAAAACAATATTAGATACCGAAGTGATGCTTAATGCAGATCAATACCTTCCAGTAGATGAGACGCTTATTCCAACAGGTGAATTAGCTACCGTAGAAGGGACACCATTTGATTTTAATACACCAAAACTTATTAAGACTGATATTGATGCAGAGAATGATCAGTTAGCAAAAGGTAAAGGTTACGATCATTGTTGGATACTAAATGGGGAAGATGGTCAAATGCGACTTGCAGCAACTGCCTACGATTCTGAAAGTGGACGTTTTCTTGAAGTGGAAACCACAGAGCCTGCTATACAGTTTTACACCGGTAATTTCTTAGATGGTACGCTAACTCAAAAAGGAGGTACAAGCACGTATGCATACCGAAGCGGATTTTGCTTAGAAACCCAGCATTACCCGGATTCACCTAATCAACCTGAGTTTCCTAGCACTGTATTAAAACCGGGAGAAACCTATAAAAGCCAAACCTCATTTAAATTTTCAGTGAAGTAATTTTGAATGAACTTAAATGTAAAAAAGCCCAATACATTTGTACTGGGCTTTTTTATAACCTAAATATTAAGATCGTTGCTTTTTATTGTTGAAGCATAAATTAATAATTTCGTTTATGCGTTTGTGTCGAGTATCCTGACGTTTAGCCTGATTAAGCCAGTAGAGATAACTTTTTTGATATCCCTTTGCGAAATTTTGATAATTGTCAAAAGCTTCTGGGTTATGAGTGAATGCAACCTGTAGATCTTCAGGTATAATGCCTTCTTCTACATTGTCAAGAGCTGTCCACGAACCATTTTCTTTTGCAATTTTAATAGCCTTATGTCCGCTGGGATGAATTAAATCATCATTATATAGTTCTTCTACATAGCCTTTGTTCACGGCACTCCAGACGCTTTTTGGCTTACGTTTGCAGAAATACTGCTTGCGTCTTTTATCATCCAGTTTGCGTACCGTGCTGTCAATCCATCCGTAACAGATCGCAACTTTTACAGCCTCTTCCCATCGCATACTTTCTTCTTCACAGGCTACTTTATAAAAAATTAATTCTACTCCTGAGCTAGAATCGTGATTTAAATGTAACCACGCTCGCCATTCTTCAGCATTCTTGAAATAAAGTAGCGGTAGATTAGACATGTTATTTTGTTTCTCTTGATTCAATATAAAAATCAGGATCTACTTTAAAATCGGTAATAGTTTTTTCAAATGATTCAGATTGCCATTCTGCAGTTGGAGTGATCCATTTTTCTATACCATTTACGTTAACCTGAACCGGCATATCAAAACCTTCCACGATATCAACATATCTAAATTCTAGTGTGTTTTCTTTGATTTTATATTGTAATTCAGGAATTAATATAGTGCGTAAATATTGGTCCCAAAACTGGGTTAGATTAATCCCACTTTCTTTACTTATATAATTTTCAACCTGAGCAGAGGTAACTGTCTGGTGATAGAATTCGGTATTTAATCCTCTCAAAATTTGGCGCCATTTTTTGTCATCTTCAATGAGTTGACGTAATGTGTGCAAGATATTAGCACCTTTATAATACATATCACCGCTACCTTCCTGATCTACCCCATAGGTTCCTATAATAGGGCGGTCATTGCTAATTGCAAAACGAGTACCTATTACATATTCTGCAGAAGCTTCCTTTCCAAAATAATAATCAACATACAAATTTTCTGAGTACGCAGTAAACCCTTCGTGAACCCACATATCTGCTACATCCTTATTAGTTATGTTGTTTGCAAACCACTCGTGACCAGACTCGTGGATAATTATAAAATCAAATTTTAATCCCCATCCAGACCCTGAAAGATCGCGACCTAAATAGCCATTCTCATAGCGGTTTCCGTAAGTTACATTACTTTGATGCTCCATACCTAAATAGGGCACTTCAACCAGCTTGTAGCCATCCTCGTAAAAAGGATAAGGACCAAACCAATGCTCAAAAGCTTTCAGCATCATAGGCACCTGTTTAAATTGCTTTTTTGCCTTTTCTAGATTTTCTTTTAATACATAATAATTTAAATCTAATACGCCTTTTTCGCCAGTATATGTTTCAGAAAAATGGGCGTAATCAGCAATATTTGCACTTACTCCGTAACTGTTGATTGGGTTTTTAACCTTCCAGTTATAGGTTGTAGTTTCATTAGTAGATGTAGAATCAATGAGTGTACCGTTTCCTATAGCCATAAGTCCGTTGGGTACGGTTAAGTGCAAGTCTAAACCACTAACCTCATCATACGGAATATCTTTATTGGGCCACCAAATAGAGGATCCAATCCCTTGATTTGCATTGGCTGCAAAAGTTTTTCCATTGGCATCTTTTTGCCAGGTCCAGCCGCCATCCCATGGGAGTCTGGCTCCAACAACAGGAATACCTTCAAAAGTAAGTTCTAATGTGTTTTTTGCACCTTTCTTTTGTTTTTTTAATAGCGTTATAAAATGAGCAGCACCTTCATTGGTAAAAGATAAGGTCTTACCATCTTGAGCCGCGCGTATTAACTTCATAGGTTTTTGCAGATCAATTTGAAGTGTCTGATTAGGTTTTAATACCTCATAAATAACTGTATTTACTCCGGAAATAAATTCTTTATCAGGTTCTATAGTTACGGCTAAATCATAATGAGTTACATCCCACCATTCGCGTTCTGGAGTTATACTTCCTCGCAGTGTGTCTGCACGAGTATATTTATTTTGTATTGCCTGAGCCTCTGCGCAACTGCTAAAAAGTAAGATTATTAACAGCGCTGACATTAAATTTTTAATATTAAAAGTTTTAAACAAGAGCGTAGCGTTTTTTGATTTGAAATATAAAATGAGCATCTAATAATTTATGTGCAAGACTTTAATGATTTTTGGATTAGCCATTTTTAAAAGCATTTTCAAAAGTAAAAGTACTTATCTATTTAAAGATTTCTATCGGAGTATCGCATTAGGAAAAACAACCAGACTTTCGTGACCATTTGCACCAACGGCAGCCACACCAAAGAATGAATTATCTATTACAATACCATCTAATGTTGCTTCAGAAACATCACCTACAAACCTGCTATGATCCCAGGTAGGTGAGGTAGTGTCTCTCCAATAGATTTTATAGCCTGCAGCACCATCAACTTTAGACCATTTAAGTTTTACATCGGCCTCAACAATGCCGCCTATTTCAACAGTTTGCGGCGATGGAGGAGCCCAGGCAAGACTTGCCAAATTTATTGCGTTGACTGCAGTAAGCTTTGCTGCATACGGAAAGTTTACATGCTCTACTGTATCCCCATATTCAATACCGTCTTCGATACGAATGTCTTGATGTTGTTGTGTGTAATTTTCGTGAGCTTCCATAATACGTATTCCAGCGAAGCCTAAATCATTAAAAGGCCTATGGTGACCACCTCTCCCAAAACGATCTAACCGATAGATCATCATCGGGTTCATTTCTGGCATATAATTAGATACATTTTTATGAATATAACGTGCTAACTGGCGTGAAATACCATCAACTTCACCGCCATAAAATCTGCGAGCATTGCGTTGTTTTTCAGTTTCATTAGCGGGAACGGGCTCTGAAAAAATTCTAAAATCACGATTGCTAATTACACCGTCAACACCTTCAATGTTACCAATCATGTCATTATTTAAAATTCCGATGATATCCCAGCCTTTACTTTTTGCATAATCAGCAAGACCTTTCCCACCAAATAGGCCCTGTTCTTCACCAGAAAGTCCTACATAAATTATGCTGTTCTCAAACTTATATTTAGAGAGAACGCGAGCTGCTTCTAAAGTGCCGGCCATACCGCTGGCATTGTCATTAGCTCCGGGAGCGTCTGTCTCAAAGTCCATCGTATTGCTAGCGCGCGAATCGATATCGCCGCTCATTATCACATAACGATTGGGATATTTTGTTCCGCGCTGAATGGCTACCACATTTACAACATAGGTTTCTTTAGGAATGCGATTTCCCATTTCTGGAGTAACAAAATCCTTCTGGTAAAAAACCTCAAGACACGAGTTGCAGTTTTTAGAGGTTTTCTCAAATTCTGCTTTAATATATCTTCGGGCAGCACCTATACCTCGCGTGTAACTAAGAGTATCGCTAAACGTGTTACGTGTGCCAAAATCTGCGAGCGCGCGCACATCTTTTTCAATATTAGTAGCAGAGACTGCGTCAATGATTCCGTAAATACGTAAATCTGTTTGTGACGGAACATTATTTTGGGCTAATAAAGACCCAAAACACAAAAGGAATGCAAAAGTGTAAGCGTTTTTCATGGTTCTATTTTACTTTTTTTTTTAGTCTTGAGCAGCAAATTTCTTTAATAAATCGCGTACACGATCGGTATCATCTACATAATATTTTGCAGCCGTTTTTTGTAAACCAACTTTTATGGTGTATGCCTCGTTGGGCAAATCCTGAAACATATACTCATCTGTCCAGTCATCACCTATTGCAAACTGAAAGGTATAGTCTTTTTCAAAAATATGCTTTGTCACCGCTTTTCCTTTATGAATGGTACTGTTTTTAATTTCAAGAACTTTGTTTCCGTCTAAAACTCCCAAATCATTATTAGCAGAAAGTTCTTTTAAAACTGAAGAAAGCTCACTTGCTCTAATTTCACCTAAATCAGGATCTGCATTGCGATAATGCCAGGCCAGACTGTAGTTTTTTTCTTCAATAAATGTACCTGCAGTACGGTCTACAAACTTTTCTAAAATAGGTCGCACGGTATCCATCCAATCGTTTTTTAGATTCTCTGTTACTGCCCATTCGCCTCCTGTAGGTTTCTTCCAGACGCCGTGCTCAGCAATTAGTGTAATTGGGATATCCTGCCACCAGGTTCCTAAGGTGTGGCGATCCCGGCCGCTAATGATTACCACTTCTGTATTAGGTTTAGCTTGAATGGTATTTACTAATTCGAGTAGATCATCATCAGGGCTTGCATCTTCGGGATTGTTTACAAAAGCTCTTAAGGTGCCGTCATAATCTAAAAATAGGATGCGCTTCTCAGAATCTTTATAAGCAGCAAGCATTTCATTTTCTTGATTTTCAGTCATACGTATAGCTTTCACAATATCAGATTTATGTTTTGTGTCGTTAAGGATTGTCATAAAATCATCTGCCCATTTTTCTACATTGTAACGTTTCAGTCTTTTTTGTAAAAATTTATTGCGTTTTACTTGTTCTGCTTCGGGCATTTCTATAGCCTGCTTTAAAGCATCTGCTATTTCTTCAAAATTATTAGGGTTAATAATCAAAGCTTCACTCATTTCTTGTGCAGCGCCTGCCATTTCACTCAAAATAAGCACACCAGTTTGATTTGTGCGGGTTGCAATATATTCTTTAGCTACCAGATTCATACCATCACGTATAGGCGTTAATAGTGCTACCTCACAAGTAGTATATAAGTCAATGAGATTTTCAAAAGGCATTGAACGATAGAAATACCAGATAGGCGTCCAGCTTACCGAGGCAAATTTTCCGTTGATACGACCTACGAGTTCGTCAATTTCCTTTTTCAGTAATTGATATTGTGGAACGTTAGAGCGGGAGGGAACTGCTAGCATTACAAGACGAACTTTCTCTTTAAACTCGGGGTACTTTTCTAAGAAATACTCGTAAGCTCTAAGACGATTGGCAATACCTTTACTGTAATCCAGACGGTCTATAGATAAAATCATTTTTGCGTCTGGCGTCGCATCTATGTGTATATCGAGTCTGCGTTGTAATTCTGACTGGTTTTTAGTAGCATCGTGTTTTGCCGCAGCTTCAGCAAATTTGTTATAATCAATACCCATTGGGAATGAGTTTACGGTAACAATGCGATCTTTTAAAGTAATCTCATTAAACCCTACTTCATGTCTTAAAATACGGGACACCGAACTTAAAAAGTGACGCTGATAATCATAGGTGTGAAAACCTATTAAGTCTGAACCTAATAAACCTTTTAGAATTTCTTCTCTCCACGGAAGTGTTCTAAATACTTCATAAGACGGGAAGGGTATATGCAGAAAAAAGCCTATTTGCACATCAGGGCGTTTCTTTTTAATCATTGCCGGAAGCAACATTAACTGGTAATCGTGCACCCACACGGTATCTCCTTCTTCTATATTGTCTAAAACAACTTCTGCGTATTTTTCATTTACGGTAACATAACTCTGCCAGCTTTGTTTTTCAAATTCAGTATATTCCATAAAATAATGAAATAGCGGCCAGATGGTACGGTTGGAGAAGCCGTAATAAAAACCGTCTATATCTTCTTTAGTAAGTGATACAGGAATACATTGTTCTTTAATAGTTGCTTCGATAACATCATCAAGAAGATTTGCCGGTATTTCTTCTTCAGTTAGACCGGTCCAGCCTATCCAAACTCCGTTGCTGTCTCTGTGTACAGACTTCATTCCGGTAGCTAAACCACCTACACTTGGAGTCGCATTAATTGTTTTGTTATCAATTTGTAATTGTAAGGGTAGTCGATTTGATATAATGATAGTTTTACTCATAAAAACAGGAGATAGCGGATTAATTTTTTTGTTAATGCTTAAATTTCGGAAAACAATAGCTTCTAGGCTACCCGTTTAATAGAACTTTAGAACTTTAAATATTTTATGGATAATTTAAATTATGGAATAATAGGAAATTGTAGAAGTGCAGCTTTGATATCTGACAAAGGTTCAATAGACTGGTGTTGTTTACCCATTTTTGATTCTCCCTCTGTATTTGCAAAATTACTTGACGAAGAGAAAGGAGGATTTCAAAGTTTTGATGTAACTGATGACTATACAATTACCCAAAAATACATGTGGGATACTAACATTTTGCGTACCATGTATGACAATGGCGAGGATGCTTTTGAGGTTTTTGATTTTATGCCCCGTTATGAGAAAGCAGATGGTAAGTTTTACGCTCCACCAGATATAATCCGTTTTATTCGTCTGGTAAAAGGGAAACCCTCGTTTGTATGTAATTACGACCCTAAACTAGAATATGCTAAGAATAAGACTATAACAGTTGATAAAACAAATTATATAGAGAGTTGCACCGAAGAAGGCAAGTATGACTCACTATACTTATATACAGATATAGATCACAGTTCTATATTAGATGGAGCTAAGATTTCATTAGAAAGCAACGCTTTTATTTTGATGTCTTATCACGAGAAATTGATGGAACAGTCATTAGACAGAGCGTATTTGAAATTTCAGCGTACAAAAGTTTACTGGATGAATTGGTCTGATAAAACCACAAAATACAGTTTGTATCAAAAGGAAATTATGCGAAGTGCGCTCACGCTAAAAGCACTTACGTTTGAAAAGTCTGGAGCGGTACTCGCTGCGGCTACCACCTCATTACCTGAAACTATTGGAGAAGTGCGCAACTGGGATTACCGCTTTTGCTGGGTGCGTGACGCCTCTATGGTAATACGCGTAATTTCTAGTCTTGGACACACAAAATCTGCTCGTAAATTTTTACAATTTATCATAGATACACTGCCAGACAAAGATGAGAAAATGCAGATTATGTATGGTATTAACGGTGAAAAAACACTTACCGAAGAAACCTTAGATCACCTGTCTGGATATAAAGATTCTGCTCCCGTACGTATAGGTAATGCCGCGTATGTTCAAAAACAAAATGATATCTACGGAATTTTGATGGAGGTAATCTATCAGCAATTTGTTCAGTTTGAGACTACACTAGACAATAGTGAAGAATTGTGGATGATCATTCTGGGAATTGTAAAGATTGTAAAACAACATTGGAAAGAGGCAGATAAAGGAATCTGGGAACTGCGTACCGAAGACCGTCATTTTACTTTCTCAAAACTGTTATGCTGGGTGGCTATAGACCGAGCTATAAAAATAGCCTGTGTGTTAGAACGCGGTAATCTCGGAGAATGGGAAGATCTACGTAAAGAAATACACGATGATATTTGCGCAAATGCCTGGAACGAGGAAAAGCAGGCTTACACGCAGTCGTACGGTTCTGAAGATTTAGACGCTTCAACTTTACTTATGGAGCAATATGGCTTTTTAGATGCAAAAGACCCGCGTTATATCTCGACTGTACAGGCTACAGAGCGCGAGTTATGTAAAGACGGTTTGATGTATCGTTATAAAAACAATGACGATTTTGGGGAGCCTAATTCATCTTTTACCATTTGTACATTTTGGCTTATAGACAGTCTGTATAAAATAGGGGAAGAGGATAAAGCAATTCGTTATTTTGATCAGTTACTTTCTTACAGCAATCATTTAGGCTTATTTAGTGAAGATATAGATTTTAAAACAAAGCGTTTACTGGGGAACTTTCCGCAGGCCTATTCACATTTAGCACTTATAGAAACGGCAGCAAATTTTTCTAAACACAGCACTAAAAAAGAACGCTTTAAACCTATTGTTTATTAATATGTAATACGTAGGCATAAAAAAACCGGTCGTTTGACCGGTTTTTTTATTTAATATCGTGCTTGCATAATACGCTTCATACTCACATCTTCATAATTACGTTTTACAAAGGCAAGAGCTGTTTTTACAATTTGACCCATAGATTGGGCTCGTTTAAATTTCATATCCATCGTGTACTCGTACAATTGACCACGAAGGTTGTGTAAATTTTCTTCGGTAGAGATGGTATCCTGACTCATACATTTAAGAAGTCTACGCAACCTGTTTTTTGATGTTATAATACGTTTAGCCAATACTGCGCGCTCTTCCTCACGGTATTGCTCTATAGATTTATCACGCAGACGGTTAGATACGAGATCAACCATTTTAAAGTTTTCTTTAAAAATATGAGGTTTGTATACTTTGTAATTTCCTTCAAAACACTGCTGGTCAAAATCTATAGCACGTATTTTATATTTAATATGATCAAAATCATGGGTAGGTATTACCACATAATTATACGAGCGCATATCTCCCAAAAGTAGTATCATGCAACGCTCATTAAATTTTACAAACTCCTTTGCAAGTTGGGCTTTGCCTACATCATCACATTTGTCTAAATATTCAGAAATAAAAACATCACCGGGAATTCCTACTATATGCTCTTCAATCAACGTGTCTTTATAAACCAGAAAGTTAATACGGTTAGGAGATAAAATATGTTCGAGGTCTAGACCATAAACCCTACTGGCGTCTGCCTTTTTAACATAGAAGTAGGTATAGTTATCATTATAGATATTATTTATTTTGATACGGAAGGGTTTTGAGTTTCCAAACGTGCAATAGTCAATCGCAGCAACCTTTAAGAAAGGCAACATGCTTTCACTTCCATCTGAATGTAGAATGGTATATACCCGTTTTAAACTTTCTTCAAGTTCCTCGCGTTCAAATTCAGAATAATAAACACTTATCCATAAAGTATCATTATCGTTCTTGTCATAAATATTTATTCCGCCAGAAAAACGGAGAAGATCTTCGTAAAATACAGGTATTTTAATTTCCCTATTATACTTAGTCAAATACTCTTTGAGTGTATCATTAATAGGGTAAGTAGGTTTTTTACGTGACATTAATTTGTCTTCCATAGTCAAAAGGGATTTGTACAAAGGTAATTAAGTGCTGTAACAAAACAGGCATGTGCTCGTCTTGTTAAAGTACGCTAATCTTAAAATTACGCTTTTGGATACAATTCTTACTCTTAAAAACCTCACGAAGCATTACGGTAAAGTTAAAGCTGTAAACGATCTGAGTTTCACTATTGAAAAGGGAAATGTTTACGGGATTTTAGGACCTAACGGTAGTGGTAAGTCCACAACGCTAGGTATGGTACTCAATGTTGTAAATGCCACGTCTGGAGATTTTAAGTGGTTTGATGGTAGTGATACAACCCATAACGCATTAAAAAAAGTAGGAGCAATAATAGAGCGTCCTAACTTTTACCCCTATATGACTGCTGCACAAAATCTTAAGTTAGTATGCACTATAAAAGATGTAGATCCTTCAAAGATTGACGAAAAATTAGAAATCGTACACCTCTTAGATCGTAAGGATAGCAAGTTTAGCACCTTTTCTTTAGGAATGAAGCAGCGACTCGCAATTGCTTCAGCTTTATTAAATGATCCTGAAATTTTAATTTTAGACGAACCAACGAATGGCCTTGACCCACAGGGAATTCATCAAATACGAGAGATTATAAAGAATATCGCTTCTGGCGGAACCACCATTCTTCTTGCATCACATTTACTTGATGAGGTTGAAAAGGTATGTTCGCATGTGGTCATAATTAGAAACGGAATTAAATTATACGCTGGTCCTGTAGATGAATTAAACGCCAGTCACGGCTTTTTTGAATTGCGCTGTGAGCGACAACAAGATCTTATTTTAGCCTTAGAAACACATCCTGATTTTGCATCCCTTAAAGAAGAGAATGGTTTAGTAACTGCATTTCTCAAAAATCCACTTTCTGCGGAAGCTTTAAACAGCTACTTATTTGAAAAACATATTGTTCTTTCACACCTGGTGATGCGCAAAGAAAGCCTTGAAGAACAATTTTTACAACTTACAGCCAAACTAAACTAAGCACCTACATGCTACGATTACTTACCATAGAATTTTACAAATTAAAATACAGCAGGTCCTCAAAAGTATTGAGCATCGCCTATTTTGTAATTCTTTCATTCATTGCACTTATCGCCTCTATTGAATTTAACCTAGGCGATTTTCAAATACGTATAGCAGATCAGGGTATTTTCAATTTTCCGTTTATTTGGCATTTTAATACCTGGGTTGCGGCAACATTAAAATTCTTTTTGGCGATTGTAATTGTCTCGATGATTTCTAATGAATATAGTAACAGAACGTTAAAGCAAAACCTAATTGATGGGTTGAGTAAGAAAGAATTTATGCTTTCTAAATTTTATACCGTTGTTGCTTTTGCATTACTTTCTACATTTTTCATCTTCGTAATGACGCTAATTTTAGGGTATTCTTTTTCAGATTATACCGAGTTTAGTATTGTTACCCGCGAGATGGAATTTCTGCTCGCTTACTTTTTAAAACTTGTAGGTTTCTTCTCTTTCTGTTTATTTCTGGGCGTTTTAGTAAAGCGTTCTGCTTTTGCTCTGGGCTTTTTGTTTGTTTGGTGGATTTTTGAAAACATCATCTACGGAATTCTAAGGTGGAAAACCAGTGCCGAGTTAGCAGATGGAATTGTTCAGTTTTTTCCGCTTGAAGCGATGAAAAATTTAATAAATCTTCCTTTTCAACGGCTCAATTTTATTGAAGCCGCAGCCACACAATTACAGGCAGATATAAGTATAGATTACGCAGTACACTGGTATGAAGTGGTTATTGTTTCGGTATGGATCTTCATTTTTATTTATGGCGCTTATGCATTGCTTAAAAAGCGGGATTTGTAGCAATTAGGTCCCTTTAATCGCAATAAAAATCTTGTGAGCGATAGTTTTTTATTTATGATTTTAAAGGTTTAAATTGTACGAAAAATAAGTGCAGTTGAAAAAAAATACGCTAAAACAGAATGTTCTTTACATTCTTTTCCTACTCTCTGTTGTACAATTAAATGCTCAAAGCCAGGCCAATAACTGGTATTTTGGCAAAGGCGCAGGTCTTAATTTTAATAACTCAACTCCACAGGTTTTAATAGATGGTCAATTAGATACCTTAGAAGGTTGTGCGACCATCTCAGATGATAATGGCAGTTTGCTTTTTTATACTGATGGTCAAACAGTCTATACGGCCAACCATACTGTTATGAATAATGGCACAGGCCTGTTTGGTAACGCCTCAAGCACGCAGTCTGCTATTATAATACCACAACCTAATACCCCGGGTATTTATTATATTTTCACTATTGATACCCGTTTGCGAGAGACTGATGTAGATAAAGGTTTAAATTATAGTATTGTCAATTTTAATTCTAATCCTCAGGGAGAAGTCACCGTTAAAAACAGAAAACTCTTAAATTTTGCTTCAGAAAAATTGAGTGCTGTTATTAAAAGTTGTGTTACTAATAGTGTGTGGATGGTTGCATTCTCTTCTTCAAGCGGAAATGAAGAGGTTATAAGTACGCTTTATGCTTATGAATTAAATGATTCTGGCATTCAATTAACTCCTGTTAAATCAAATCTTTCTCTGGCAATTGAAGACCGCAGAGGAAACATGAAATTTTCTCCAGACGGAAAGCAACTGGCGATAGCTAATATGTTTTTTGGTTTATATCTTACAGATTTTAACCCAGCAACCGGTATGGCAAGCAATCTTCAGCAATTATCAATAGATGGGCCTAATAAGGCATCATACGGTGTTGAGTTTTCACCTAATAATAAATACCTGTATGTTCATAGTTCTAACGGTTCAGATGAACCTGAAGTAGGTAATCACTTTTCATCGCTAATTCAATACGATATAGAAGCCGCAGACATAAGTGCTAGTCAGGTTTTATTAGATCAGGAAGGGTATTATCGCGGCAGTCTGCAATTAGCGCCCGATGGTAAAATTTACCGCACGTTGAGTTTAGCTTACTCGGTAGGTTTACCGTATTTAGGAGTTATTGACAATCCTAATGCAGCCGGTGTTGCTGCAAATTATAGAGATCGCGCAATTAATTTAGGAAGCGGCATTAGTTTTCAAGGCTTACCGCCTTTTAATCAATCGCTATTTAATGAGTTAGACATCATTCAAAATAGTATAGATTCTAAAAAGTTAGCACTTTGCGATGGCGATACGTATACGTTAAAATATGAAGCAGTTCCCGGTGCCACGTACAGCTGGTATTTAAATGATAATCTTATACCCGGTGAGACAACTTTTGAATTAACTATTAGACAACCAGCCGGTGTAACATTAACATACACAGAAAATTACGAATTTAGATTAGACCCTAATGACGGCAGTTGTGAGAAAATAGGGTATGCAGAGGTAACGTATTATGCATTTCCACAGGCTTCTGCAGGGGCACGATTGGTTCAATGTGAAGATTCTGTAACGGCTGATGGCTTAAGTATTTTTAACCTAAATGAAGCAAATTCAGATTTTACTCTCGCAGATCCTAACTTGAGCGTGACGTATCACCCCAGTTTAACTCAGGCACTATTAGATTTTGATCCCATAGAGCCAGTAGGATATGAAAATAAAAGACCTTCTGAAACTTTATATGCACGTATAGTTAATCCTGCAGGATGCGCTGTAGCTGCCCCCTTAAATCTTGTAGTGAGCAGTACGGCAGTATCAACCGGACTTTTAGAGGAGTGTGATGTTGATGATACCGGTTTTGTTATGTTTAATTTGCGTAACGCAGATTCTCAAGTGTCTGGAGCCAGTACGGGTACTCCTGATATAAATTACTATTTAACAGAACGCGGTGCTTTGCTAGAAGATGCAAATGAACTTTTACCGGTAGCATACACAAACAGTACAGCCTATAATCAAATTGTTTTCGCACGCGTAGAAAATAACAATGCTTGTTTTGCAATAAGCCAACTTGAACTGCGGGTAAATCCCAAACCAGATTTTACGCTTCCTGAGGAAGCTTTTTACTGTGCTTCAGTTTTTCCGGAATTAGAGACTTATGTGCCAGACTATTCAAATCTGGACACTTCGAGAACCTATACGTATCTGTGGTTGCCAGAAGGGCAAACCAAACCAGAATTACAAACCAATTTACCGGGTGAGCATACTTTGCGGGTTACAGATGTTTTAACAAATTGTTTTAGAGAAGAAACCTTTACTATTGAAGAAAAGGAATTAGCAATTATTGAAAATATTGAAGTAACTGATGCCAGTGATAATAATACAGCAGTTATCGCAATCTCTGGGAATGGCGAATATGAATTTACGCTAGATGATGCTATAGGACCTTATCAGGACAGTTCGACTTTTACAGGATTATTACCCGGGTTTCATACGGTTTATGTGCGATCTAAAGAAGGTTGTGGTATTGTGGAGCAGGAGTTTAGTATTATAGGATTTATGAAGTACTTTACGCCAAACGGTGATGGATATCACGATACCTGGCAAGTTCAGGGAATTAGCGAACTGGTTCAGCCCGGTACGGTAATTCGGGTATTTAACCGGTACGGGAAATTATTAAAAGAAATCAATCCACTGGGTGAAGGTTGGGATGGTACGGTTAGAGGCGTAAACTCACCAGCAGATGATTACTGGTTTGATGTTCTTTTAGAAGATGGCAGAGTGTTTAAATCCCATTTTACCTTAAAACGTTAACCTATTCTAGACAAAACTTTAAGTTTCTCCTAAGATTTACATCCTTTTAGCTGAATCTCAAATAGTTTAATTTTGTATTGCGTTTAAAATAGAGCAGTCGTCTTTCAGTACTTTTAAAACTGATAAGCTTTTAAGTTCTATGTAGCGTCCATTTTAACTCGCAGATGATGCGAAAAATTGCTATACTTTGAAATTCAATATACATTCAGAATTTAAACCTGCAGGAGATCAACCTGAAGCTATAAAACAACTGGTTAACGGCCTCAATGCCGGTGAACAGTATCAGACTTTGTTAGGAGTAACCGGTAGTGGTAAAACATTCACCGTTGCAAATGTGGTACAGGAAGTTCAAAAGCCTACATTGGTTCTTGCACATAATAAAACACTTGCGGCACAGCTTTATAGTGAGTTTAAAGCTTTTTTTCCTGAAAACGCGGTTGAGTATTTTGTTTCCTATTACGATTACTATCAGCCCGAAGCCTATATACCCAGTTCGGGGACGTATATAGAAAAGGATCTTTCCATTAATGAGGAAATCGAAAAATTACGTTTAAGTACAACTTCTTCTTTACTATCAGGAAGACGGGATATCATTGTGGTAGCTTCGGTTTCTTGTTTGTATGGTATTGGTAACCCAGTCGAATTTCAGAAGAACGTTATCAGTATTGAAAAAGATATGGTAATCTCCAGAACGCAATTGCTGAAGCGATTAGTTCAAAGTTTGTACAGTAGGACTACAGGTGATTTTAACCGCGGAAATTTCCGAATTAAGGGAGATACCGTAGATATATTTCCGGGATATGATGATCACGCCTTTAGAGTTCATTTTTTTGGAGATGAGATTGAAGAGATTGAAGCGTTTGATGTGACTACCAATGAGATTTTAGAAAAATACGACCGTCTTAATATTTATCCTGCGAATATGTTTGTGACCAGTCCTGACCGATTGCAGGGCGCTATTAATCAAATAGGATCTGATATGGTGAAGCAGGTTGAGTATTTCAAGGAAATAGGAAAACATCTGGAAGCAAAGCGTCTGGAAGAGCGTACCAATTTTGATCTGGAAATGATACGAGAACTAGGCTACTGTAGCGGTATAGAAAACTATTCGAGGTATCTTGATGGAAGAGAGCCTGGTACACGACCATTCTGTTTATTAGATTACTTCCCAGATGATTATTTAATGGTAGTTGATGAGAGTCACGTAACCGTTTCTCAAGTTAGTGCTATGTATGGCGGTGACCGCAGTCGTAAAGAAAATCTCGTGGAGTATGGTTTTAGGCTACCTGCAGCGATGGACAACCGCCCGTTGAAGTTTGAAGAATTTGAGCAATTGCAGAATCAGGTGATTTATGTGAGTGCAACACCTGCGGATTATGAATTGCAAAAGTCTGAAGGAACCTATGTAGAGCAAATTATAAGACCAACAGGATTATTAGATCCGGTGGTTGAGGTACGTCCCAGTTTAAATCAGATTGATGATTTAATTGAAGAAATAAGTAAACGGGTAGATAAAGATGAGCGTACACTGGTTACTACGCTTACTAAGCGTATGGCAGAGGAGTTAACTAAATACTTAACGCGTGTAAATATTAGAACACGTTATATTCACTCTGATGTTGATACCTTAGAACGCGTAGAGATAATGTCTGACTTACGTAAAGGTATATTTGATGTTTTAGTGGGTGTAAACCTTTTACGAGAAGGTCTCGATTTACCTGAAGTTTCTTTGGTAGCTATTCTGGATGCCGATAAAGAAGGGTTTTTAAGAAGCAACCGCTCGTTAACGCAGACTATAGGTCGTGCTGCGCGTAATATTAATGGTCTTGCCATAATGTATGCTGATAAGATTACACGAAGTATGCAGGAGACTATAGATGATTCTAATTACAGACGTCAGAAACAAATTAATTTTAATGAGGAACATGGTTTAAAGCCTGTAGCTATCAAAAAATCTTTAGATAGTGCATTGGCAAAAACTGATAAATTTAAACAAGAGGCTCAGGAATTATTAAATATGGCGGCAGAGCCGGAAACTGCTTATATGAGTAAGCCGAAACTTGAGCAGCTCATACGAGACACTCGTAAACAAATGGAATCTGCTGCAAAAGAGCTCGACTTTATGGAAGCGGCAAAACTGCGTGACCGTATTAAAACCTATCAGGAGCAGGTTAAGGAACTTGCATAAAGTCTATAAAACACAAAACCCGAATCTAAATAAGATTCGGGTTTTGTGTTTTTTTAAACCGTGTTAAGACTTCTGCTCTTTGTTGAAATAAACCAGATAATAATACATCTGGCGTTCTTCATCCCATCCTTTTTCTACAAATTTCTCGGCACTTTCAGGATTAATAAAGTCTAGCTTTATCTGTATGTGGGTGTCTAATTCAATAACACTTTTAATCTTTTTACGAGCGGCAGTTACAGCGGTATTCGCTATAGGGAAGGTCGTAAGGTCTTCAATTTTATATTTAGGCGCTTTCTCTAGTTTATAATTGTTGAACTCGGGAATGAGTGCAGGATTTTCCATTACTTCATTCATGAAATTTTGTTCTACAAATTCGTCGTTTTTAGCAAAGTGGTTTACCGCACGGTTCATAAACATCACTTCTTCCTTTTTATCTTCAGCAGGTAATACTACGTCTTTTGCAAAATCCTGACAGAATTTAAGGTATTTTTTAGTGTAGAAATTTTCATCAGCAAGCATATCTACTCCTAAGAAATTTTCTAGCCAGTATTTTGTATCGTAACGGTTAGAGTCGCTAGATAATATTTTATAACCATTATCTGCATTCTTATTGAAAATAAGGCAGCCCTTGTCAAGTTTACTCAGGCTAACACCTTGCTCGAGTTGCATTTTAAGATTGCTTTCGCCCTCTTCAAATTGTAGGAAATCCTGTTTTAATTCAGACTTAAATATGCCTATAGCATCTACTTTCTCATTGTCTAGCATCACATTTTCTAAATGCGCAACGTAAACCTCACCCGGCTTTATATGCGGGTGGCTTGATTGCTCATAGAGTAATTTTGCAATCTCAGTAGAGATCTCGTGAGATTTACTTGGGTCTGCAAAAAGTGTTGCAACTAAATTAGAAAGGGAGTGAAATTCAAGATCAGACTCGTGTACAAATTGATAATAATTCTCTTCTTTCTCCCGAAACGGTTTAAAGAAAAATTCCTTTAACAGCGGTGTAATCTCATCGTTTAAAGCATAACGCTCTTTAGATAAAAAAGCTCCTTCATCACGACTTTTGTTACCAATACGATGGATAGAGAGTGACTCTATCTGCGTAGAATATAAATTGATCATTTATTTTTTGTATTTGTATTTGGGATATTAGAAGTTTGGCATGATGCCTATATTCTAACAACTACAATCTGAAGTCTATTTTTAATTCCAGTTTTCGTCAAAGTCGAGACCTTCATAATCTTCAATGTCATAATCATCATCAAAGGGATCATCGTCATCAAACTCGTCGTCGTCTGCATCTTTCTCATCTCCGGAAAAATCGGTTTCTGGAGCTTGTGCCGGAATTTGCCCAAAAACATACATTAAATTAGGATATAGGGTGCTGTCATCGGCTTCGGTAATTTCTGCAAGTTCAACAAAGAACGTCCATAGATTAAAGAAGTCATACACGTAAATCATACGTCTTTGATCTGCATTAAGCATTTGTTCTAGTGTAGTATCCTGCATAGTGCGCAGAGGTATTTCTGCATCGCTCATATCAAATAAAGCAATTTCTTCACCTTGCGTCCACTCATCATCACTTACGTAAAAGGAGGCCATTTCTGTACCATCAAACCCAAAGCTTTGAGTTATGCTGTTATGCAAATCTTCAAATGTAGCAGATTGTTCAATTTCTATATCTCTAAAAATATCTTCTTCGGTATCGAGAATGATGCGAAAACGGTAAATCATAACATTAAATTTAAAACAGAACAAAATATTAAACTTGCTCTTTTCAGTCTGAATTAGTGAATTTTTTAGTTTTGAGGTTTACCCTCATCCTTTTAAAAAAGGTGAGGGTAAAGATACAATTTAGACAACAGTTGCTGTCTAGACGTTTGTTTTTTCTTTAAACGCAGTTAGTAGTATATAGAATTGAATTCCGAATAAAATAGAAGCTATTACCAGGTGTAGCGGTTGCGTTAAAAATGGAAAGTCCAGGTAGTACATTAAAATACCAGTAAGTATTTCTAATGAAATTAAATTGACCACCCATTTAAAAGAGCGATGTCCCAATACTAAAGATTTGTTTCTATAAAATAACCACGCATTTAACAGAAAGACGATTATAGAAAATGAGCGATGTATATAGAACGTGATTTCCGGCTTTTCTAACCAAAGTGATTTAGCAGTATATCCTACCACATCTATGGTGTCATCTATATGTTGTCTAACCTGAGTTCCTAATATAATTTGTATGAGTGTAAGAATTAAAGCAACTAACATACCTGATTTAAATGCCTTGTCAAATTTATAAGTCGCTGTTTTCTTTGTAGCCTCGTAAAGCATATAAATCAGTAAGGCAACAATGAAGAGTGCGATAACCATATGAATAGTAATGCGTACCGGTGAAAGAACCGAGTAAACAACAGTAGCGCCTATCCATCCTTGAAATCCTATAAGAATCACAGCGCTTAGGGATAAAAGAATACGTTTTCTATTACGTTCTTTAAAAATTGCAGCACCCAGCATAACCAGAAAAGCAAGACCTGCCAGAGCTCCTAAGAGGCGGTTAATATATTCAATCCACGTATGCCAGGGATTAAAAATTGCATAATCGTGCTTGTCATAACCATTCCAGTTTTGTGCATTAAATGCAGAACCGGTATTAAAATCTTCTTTAGCTATACGCAGGCTCTCTTCATAAATAATAACCTGCCCTTTTTTATAAGATTGATCTGCGTGCCAATCTAACTGACTTTGTTCTGTAGGCGGTATAATATATCCAAAACACTTTGGCCAGTCGGGACATCCCATTCCACTGCCGGTCATACGTACAACTGCACCTGCAATTATCACAAGATAAACCAGAAATAGCGATACTATAATTGATTTTTTATACACCTTGGTTGAATTAGTTACTTATAGCTTCCAGGCCCAATTCTGCTCCTTTCTGAAGCATAAATTCGTGCGCTGCATGGTATTCATTTGGGATTTCTCCCTCTAAAATAGCCTCTTTAATCGCCTCTTTTATAAGACCAATTTCTCGTGACGGTTTAAGGGAAAAAGTTTTCATAATCTCTTCGCCACTTACCGGTGGTTGAAAGTTACGCAAGTGATCCCGCTCTTCAACCTCTTCAATCTTTGATCGTACTGTTTTAAAGTTATTATGGTATCTCTTGAAGCGTTTTGGATTTTTTGTGGTGATGTCTGCTTCACAAAGTGTCATTAACTCCTCGAGATTTTCACCTGCATCAAAAATAAGGCGTCGTACAGCACTGTCTGTTACAAAATCTTCGGCAATTACGATAGGACGCGAACTCATTAAAACCAATTTCTGAACAAGTTTCATCTTTTCATTTAGGGGCATTTTTAGCCTTTTGAAAAGTTTATAAACCATTTTAGCGCCTACAAACTCGTGACCGTGAAAAGTCCATCCTATTTTTTTATCAAAACGTTTAGTAGGTGCTTTACCTATATCGTGTAGAAGTGCTGCCCATCTAAGCCATACATCATCTGTGTTTTCTGAAATATTATCAACCACCTCAAGTGTGTGATAAAAATTGTCTTTATGTTTTTGTCCTTCTTTTTCTTCGATACCTTTAAGAGCGGTAAGTTCTGGTAAAATCAGGGGAAGTAATCCGGTTTTTTCAAGTAAAAGGAATCCTTTAGAAGGTTTTTTACTCAGCATTATTTTATTGAGCTCGTCAACAATACGCTCATTAGTAATTATTTTGATACGCTCTTTATTTGCGCTAATGGCTTCGAGAGAAGTACGTTCTATTGTAAAATCTAACTGCGTAGCAAACCGTATTGCACGCATCATACGTAAAGGATCATCGCTATAGGTAATATCAGGATTTAAAGGCGTTCTTATAATCTCGCGTTCTAAATCTACAATACCATTAAAAGAATCAACCAGATTACCGCGAGTAGCCTCGTTAAGACTTAATGCCAAAGCATTAATAGTGAAGTCGCGTCTGTTTTGATCGTCTTCTAAACTACCATTTTCTATAACGGGATTTCGACTATTTTCAGAGTAGGACTCTTTGCGGGCACCTACAAATTCAATTTCAATATCGCCATCACGAAGCATTGCGGTGCCGTATGTTTTAAATACCTGCACTTTAGGTTTGTGTTTAAGAAGTGAGGCTACTTTTTGAGCAAGCTCAATACCACTGCCTACTGCAACAATATCTATATCTTTAGCAGAACCACGTTTTAATAAATAATCACGCACATAACCACCTATCACGTAGCTTTCTAATGCTAATTCTTCAGAAGCCCGGGTGATTACATCAAAGATTTTAGGCTTTAGTGCTTCCGGATATTTGGGGATTGACATGAGGTGTTATTTTCGTAAAATCTCAACCTGACCGTTATTTTTCAACTTAATTATCGTTGAGGATTTGGTCGATTTATGTTTGCGCTGCAAATTTACGATATAGTCTACTCCTTCCAAAATGGGCTCGCTTATTTCTGGGAAACGCATAGGAGTTTTTTCGCCACTTATATTTGCCGAGGTAGAAACCAGTGGTTTACCTAATTTTTTTATCAGTGCTTTGCAGAAACCATCTTCAACTACGCGTATTCCCAGGGTATTGTCTTCTGCAATCAGATTTTCGGCAACACGTATGGGGTCGTCATAAATTATAGTAGTGGGTTGTTCTGCATATTTTAAAATGCTGTAAGCAATCTCTGGTATATTTTCTATATATTGGTTAAGCATCTTAAAATCACTTACCAGGCAGATTAATGATTTGCTTTCTGCACGTTTTTTGAGGGCGAAAATTTTATCAACAGCATCAGCATTAGTAGCATCGCAACCTATTCCCCAAACGGTATCAGTAGGGTAGAGCAGTAGTCCACCTCTTTTTAATACGGTTATAGATTCATTTACCTCGTCAATAATATTTTGTTCGTATCGTTTAGCCGCCATAATTTTTAACCTGAAATTTTGTTCAAAGTTATCGCTTTGTGTATTAATAATTGGAAAACTTATCTTGCAAATAAATTGAGATCAATGCCTGTTTTATTTCATTATATTATCATTTTATGACCGCTGCCTTAATAATACCTACTTACAATTGGCCTCAGGCTCTAGAACTTGTTTTAGCAAGTTTAGAAAACCAAACTGTTTTACCTGATGAGGTATTAATTGCTGATGATGGCTCATCTTCTGAAACCAAACAGATTATTGAAGATTTTAAAAAACGTTTTGAAAAACCGGTTCATCATTTTTGGCATGAAGATAGAGGCTTTAGAAAATCGGAAATTCTAAATAAAGCACTGCTTAAATGTGTATCTGATTACGTGATACAGATAGATGGCGACTGCATTATGCATCGCAGTTTTATTGAAGATCACAAGCGATTTTCAGCAAAAAACACGTTTCTGTATGGAAGTAGAGTAAATATTCAAAAAGGGTATTTAAAATTACTTTTTACAAAAAAGGAGATTGACTTTAACTTCTTTTCAATGGGAATAAAAAAACGAACACGCACACTGAGATTTCCTGTATTATGTGGCTTTTATAAATCTTCTCTAGAATTATCAACTAAAACAAGAGGTTGTAATTTTTCTTACTGGAGAGCAGATGCAATGAATGTAAACGGTTATGATGAGCTTTATACAGGTTGGGGTAGGGAAGATTCTGATTTTGCCGCAAGATTATTACATAGCGGAGTTGCTGGAAAACGTATACGCTACGCTGGAATTGTTTATCATATTTGGCATCAGGAGAAATCTAAAGATAATCTGGAAACAAATAATTCGTATTACGAGAATGTACTTTCAGAAAAACGAATTCTTCCTGGTGTTGGCATAAAATAATTGAGTTGACTTCATAGTTTACATTCACGACAGATTTATTAGGTGATTTAAGTAACCTATTTAATACCTTTATTGAGTTTTAGAACTCGTATAATTAAAACTATTTTTGTGGTCTAATTAGCGGCATGAAAATAATTTCAAATACCAATTCAAAAAATAGTCTTTCTCAACTAGAAGTCTTTATTGAACAATTTGATCAGGAAGGGCAAGTTCTTGCTGCCGGTAACCGCAATCAGATTAAAATATTTGATTTTGAAGGCAGATCCATTACCATCAAAGCTTTTAAAATTCCTAATCTGGTAAATAAAATTGCTTATAAATTCTTTAGAAAATCAAAAGCGCAACGCTCGTATGAATATGCACAAGCTCTTTTAAGTAAAGGAATATTGACCCCGCATCCTCTTGCTTATGCAATTGATGATAAAGGAATATTCTTTGGAGCTAGTTACTATTTTTGTGATTATATAGCTGCAGACTTAACCTACAGAAAGCTGATTGAAGAAGAAAATTATCCCAATCGTACAGAGATTTTAAAAGCATTTACCCGTTTTACTTACAAAATGCATGAGCAGGGAATACACTTTCTAGATCACTCTCCCGGGAATACTCTTATCGTTAAAAAAGAGTCGGGTTACGATTTTTATTTGGTTGATTTAAATAGAATGGAATTTGGGTCTCTTGATTTTAACACCCGGATGGAAAACTTTAGCAGGCTTACGCCCAAAAAAGAAATGATAGATATAATGGCTACCGAGTATGCACAATTGGGCAATTATGATCTTGAAGAAACCAAAGCGCTAATGTGGGCAAAAGCTGAAGCATTTCAAGAGAAATTTTGGCGTAAAAAAGCGATTAAGAAAAAACTTAAATTCTGGAAAAAGTAGTTTAGTCAATACCGCGTTTTGCTAGCCAACCGTAGATAAGACGTTGAAATTTCTGAAAACTATACAAGTAACTTAGCGCATATCCATCCATACCTTTTAGTATATATCCTTTAAACAAGTAATATTTTATAAAAGTAATTTTGGGCAATAGCCAAAAACTAAAAGCACCCAGTATAGGTGAATCTATTTTATTACTACTTGCTTCTTCATTTAGTTTTAAGCTAAATACATCATAGCCTTGCAAATGTTCATTTTTGGTTTTATGAGAAAGATTGCGCAATTTAATATATCTGCTTAATACCCCGTATCCATTCATACGTGTACTCGTTAAACCTGCAACGCCATCCAGAAATCCTTTTTTGAGAATATACTCTCCCCAAAATCTACCAGCAGGTTTTATAAGCAGATGCATAAATACTGTTTTTGCACCTTTATGATGCTTTTGGGCAGCTTGTAGAGCGGCGTATTTATTTTTCTTAACTAGAAATGTGCGTAAGTTGGTATATGTATAATGATACATATAGGATGATAAGGTACCTGTTGAACCTGCAACTATCATACGCTCATGTACAAGACCTTCGTAGTGGCACGTATTCTTATTGATTAGTCGTACTGCAGAATCTCTACCATTACTTCCGTTTTTAAGAAATCGGTTTATAAAGAAATTACGGCGTAATACTTTATAAGCCTGATGTTTTTTAGATTGTATAGCCTGTTGTATTTCTTCTTGCAGTTTAGGTAGTAAAAATTCGTCTGCATCTAATATAAAAATCCAATCGTGTGCGGCCTCTTTAATCGCATAATTTTTCTGACTAGAAAAATCGTCAAACTTTCTTTTAATGACTTTACAATTCCATTGTTTAGCAATTGCCAATGTGTTATCTGTACTATATGAATCTATAATCAAGCATTCATCTGCAAATGAAGCGGCTTGTAATGCCTGCTTTATAAAGCGTTCTTCATTATAAGTAGGAATGATTACAGTAATGGGAGTATGGGTCAATTTAGAGCGGTGTTTGTAGGGCAAAAATAACTAATTTTGTAGAAATTAATCTATTCATGAAACATAGAGCTCACTCGGTAATCATTAGCACCTACAATGCCCCAAAATGGCTTGAAAAAACCTTGGTGGGATATACGATGCAAACCTATAGAGACTTTGAGCTTGTAATCGCAGATGATGGTTCTGGAGCGGAAACCAAACAGCTTATAGAGGCCTTTAAAGAAACGACTGATATTCCTATAATTCACGTGTGGCATAAAGATAATGGTTTTCAAAAATCGGCTATTCTTAATAAAGCTTTAAAGGCGTGCAACGGCGAGTATATTATTATGAGTGATGGTGATTGCATCCCACGTAAAGATTTTGTTGAACAGCATGTGAAGTATAAGCAACAGGGATATTTTTTAAGCGGAGGTTATCATATGTTGCCCTTATCAACCTCACGAGGAATTACTAATAAAGATATTGAACTCGAAAATTGTTTTAATGTAAAATGGCTTCAAGATCGCGGTATGCCAAAATCATTTAAAAACAATAAAATAGACTCAGGTGCAATACAGGAGAAGTTTCTTAATTTTATCACACCTACAAAACCCACTTGGAACGGTCACAATGCATCTGGCTGGAAAAGCGATATTCTTGCCGTAAATGGGTTTGATGAACGTATGCAGTATGGAGGTCAGGATCGGGAATTAGGAGAACGACTCGTAAACCATGGTGTTAAAGGTAAACAAATACGTTATAGTGCTATTTGCTTACATTTGGATCATCCCAGAGGTTATAAAAACAAAGAGTCGATTAATAAGAACAAGGCAATACGCAAAGAAACTAAAAAGAAAAAAATTAGGTCTACTCCCCACGGAATTGTTAAGGACTAGAAATTGTTATTTAAAAACTCTTCCAGTTTAGGTGTGATATATTCCGGAGTAAAACTGGCGTATAGCTGAGTAGTTTGCTTTTTAATTTCGCTACTGCTTAAACCTTCAAAAAGTTCAGGTTTTAACTCATTTAAATGTATTGATTCGTTTTTACTCACATTTTCAAACGTAGCCCAATGCTCTTTATTTACATATGGAGAGTAGATGGTAAACGTGGATTTATTTAATGCTTTTGCAATATGTACTGCGCCACCCTCATTTGCTATAAGTACATCTACGTGATTCATAATGATAATAAATTCCCGTATATCTGAGCCTAAAATATCGGGAAATAGCTTAGACGTATTGGTTACTTTTTTAAGTAACTCATCTACAAGAGGTTTTTGACTTGGGATGTAATTAAATAAAATCTGAGCATCGTAATTAGCCGAAATCCAATCGATCAAGGTTGCAATATAGTCTAGAGGTAATGACTTGGAAGGGTCACTTCCTAGCACTCCTATCATTATGCTTTTTTTATTAAAATCAAAGCCTTGTTTGCTTAGGAGGTCTTTACCTTTATTTAATTCTTTTTCGGTAAGGTATAGTTTTGGATATGCATCAAATTGCATTTTATCATCCAGATGCTTTAATATATTTATACGGTCGTCTATCGCCTTACCATAATTAGTCAAACGATTTTTTAAAATAGGAACTTGATACGTATAAGAAAAGGGAAGTACTTTTTTAGAAAAGCCAATACGTTGCTTTACCCCGCTAAACAAACACAAAATCTGACTTTGTAGTTTGACATAAAGGTCAATAATAAGATCAAATTGCTCCTGTTTAACCTCACGTGTTAGTTGGACTAGATTGCTTACTTTTTTAAGCTCTTTATCATTAAGCGTCCAGATATAATCTATGTTAGGATTATGCAGCAATACGGGCGCTGCATAATCGTAACACAAAAAAGTAATGTGAGAATCCGGATAGATTTTCTTGAGGTTATTGGCTACAATAGAAGCAATTAGGACATCACCTATACGCTTATTTTTTACGATAAGTATTTTTTTCATTACAAAGTGTAATTAAAGCGTAATTAGGGTTTGATGTAAATACTAGTTTGTCCTTTATGCATAACTATTGAGCTTATTTCTCAATTATACCGCTACATCATATTCGCGAAGTGCATCATTTAATGAAGTCTTCTTGTTGGTACTTTCTTTACGGGTACCTATAATTAATGCACAGGGAACATTGTATTCACCTGCAGCAAATTTCTTAGTATAACTACCGGGAATTACCACAGAACGTGGGGGTACATATCCTTTAGTCTCAACAGGAGTATCACCGGTAACGTCTATAATCTTAGTTGAGGCGGTTAATACAACATTTGCTCCTAAAACCGCTTCTTTACCTACGTGTACACCTTCAACAACAATGCAGCGAGAGCCTATAAATGCGTTGTCTTCGATAATAACAGGAGCTGCTTGTAACGGTTCTAAAACACCACCTATGCCTACACCACCACTTAGGTGTACATTTTTACCTATTTGAGCACAACTACCTACGGTTGCCCAGGTGTCTACCATCGTACCTTCATCTACATATGCTCCTATATTTACATAACTAGGCATTAGAATTACACCTTTAGAGATATATGCACCGTGACGTGCAACTGCATTAGGCACAACACGTATTCCTTTATCCTGATATCCTGTTTTAAGAGGCATTTTATCGTGGTATTCAAAGATACCTACTTCTAATTTTTCCATTTTTTGAATAGGGAAATAAAGCACTACGGCTTTTTTAACCCACTCATTCACCTTCCAGCCATCACCGTCTGGTTCTGCAACTCTTAAGGTACCATTATCTAGAAGTTCAATAATTTCACGTATTGCATCTTGAGTCACTTTCTCACTTAAAAGAGAACGATCTTCCCAGGCTGCTTCAATTACATTTTGTACTTGTTTCATTTAATAAGATTTCCGGTTATATAAAATAAGAGAATCCTTCAAAAAGATTCAGGGTTTAAAGATAGTTTAGGCACAATAAAAAAACCAAGATACCCGCTATAAGTTTTAAAGCCTTATTTTTGCCAAAAAATAATATGGCTCGTATTCTCGCATTAGATTATGGTACAAAGCGCACAGGTATTGCGGTTACTGATGAGTTGCAGCTTATAGCTTCTGGCTTAACTACTGTAGATACTAAAGCTTTAATGGGCTTTTTAAAAGAGTATCTGGCAAAAGAAAATGTAGAGCTCATACTTTTAGGAGAGCCTAAACGTATGGATTACAGTGCCTCTCAGGTAGAAGTAGAGATTAGTAAATTTCGCGAAAGCCTAGAAAAAATTACATCAATACCTATACAACGTGTAGACGAGCGCTTTACATCAAAAATGGCTGCTCAAACCCTTATAACCGGTGGTGTAAAGAAGAAGAAAAGACAGAATAAAGCACTCTTAGATGAAATAAGTGCGACAATCATTTTACAGTCATACTTATATAATTTGTAAGCTTGCTGAATATTTGAGAATTATTATATAGAAATTAGAACTCATGATTTTACCTATAGTTGCATACGGAGATCCCGTATTAAGAAAGAAAGCAGCTCCTATTGCTAAAGATTTTCCAGATTTAGATAAGCTGGTTGAAAATATGTTTGATACTATGTACGCGGCTAGTGGAGTAGGGCTTGCTGCACCTCAAATAGGAAAAGCAATTCGTCTATTTGTCGTAGATGCAACTCCATTTGCAGATGATGACGATTTAACTGAAGAAGAACAAGTACGTTTAAAAACATTTAAAAAAGCATTTATAAATCCTGAAATTTTAGAAGAAACAGGTGACGAATGGGCTTTTAATGAAGGGTGCTTGAGTATTCCCGGCGTTAATGAAGATGTCTTTAGATGTCCTAATGTCAAGATCAAGTATCAGGATCTCGAGTTTAATGAATATATAGAAGACTTTGATGGTTTATTGGCACGTGTGATTCAACACGAGTATGATCACATTGAAGGAATTTTATTTACAGATAAACTAAGCAGTCTAAAAAAACGTATAATTAAAAGTAAGTTAGCAGCTATAAGTAAAGGAAAAACCAATGCTGAATACCGTATGCGTTTTCCAGATAAAAAAATGCGTTAATTAATTTTGCATTTAGGCTTCTAATAAATTTTGAAAATTGAAAAAGAGCCTAGATATTTGCCAGCCTCTTAAAGAGCTATTATTAAAGAAATCAAACCCGCTCTTGCGGATAAAAATATATTATGAGTTTAGATAAAATAGTTTCAATTTCAGGAAAACCAGGATTATATCACCTTCGCGCACAAACGCGATCTGGTTTTATTGCAGAATCACTGGCCGATGGTAAGAAAATGCCTGTAGGTTTAAGACATAATGTGAGTGTGCTATCAGAAATCTCTATTTATACTTTAGATGGGGAGTCTCCATTGCGTGAAGTTTTTGCTAAAATAGCAGAGAAAGAAAATGGAGGTAGCGCCATAGATCACAAAGGTTCTAAAGATGAGCTCGAAGCTTATTTCTTTGAGATATTACCAAATTTTGATGAAGATCGCGTTTATGCAAGTGATATCAAAAAGGTAATTCAATGGTATAATTTATTACAGAAAAATAACCTTTTAGGAGAAGCTCAAAAAGAAACTGCAGATGAGGCTTCTGAAGAAGGTAAATCTAAAGTAGCAGCTAAAGCTGCTCCTAAAGCACAAACAACTGCAAATACTCAGCCTAAAGGTGGAAAATCATCTTCGGCTAAAAAAGGTGCAAGTGCAAAAAGCACAGCAGCCCGTAAAAAATAAACAGTTTAGTTTTTATAATTTAACCACAATTTGATTTAAATCAGATTGTGGTTTTTTAGTTTATACACATACCGTTATGAATAGTAGAGAAGAGCAGTTAAAAGCAATAGATCGTTTACTAACTATTATGAATGAGTTGCGTGAGCAATGCCCATGGGATCGTAAACAAACCTTACAAAGCCTTAGACACCTTACTATAGAGGAGACCTACGAGTTAGGAGATGCGATTCTTGATAATGACCTCGAGGAAGTTAAAAAAGAGTTGGGTGATTTATTATTACACATTGTGTTCTATGCAAAAATAGGTAGTGAAACGTCTGATTTTGATATTGCCGACGTTGCGAATGGAATTTGTGAAAAACTAATTTCGCGGCATCCGCATATTTACGGTGATGTAAAGGTTGAAAATGAGGAAGATGTAAAGCGTAACTGGGAAAATTTAAAACTGAAAGAAGGTAAAATTTCGGTATTAGAAGGTGTGCCAAAATCGTTGCCGGCATTAGTTAAGGCAAGCCGTATTCAGGATAAAGTTGCCGGAGTGGGTTTTGACTGGGAAAAGCCCGAACAGGTTTTTGAAAAACTACAGGAAGAATTGGCCGAACTACAGGTTGAGGTAGATGCTAAAGATCAGGTTAAAATGGAAGCTGAGTTTGGAGATGTTTTATTTTCGATGATTAACTATGCGCGGTTTTTAAAAATAGACCCCGAAAGTGCACTTGAGCGTACCAATAAGAAATTTATTAAGCGCTTTCAGTATTTAGAAACTAAAGCGAAAGAGAAAAATAAAGACTTACGTGATATGACGCTGAGAGAGATGGATGTGTTTTGGGAAGAAGCTAAAAAAATCTAAAATTGTGAATTAATTAAAAATTAGAGCTTTAGCATTAAAACTATTGGATTGTGCTTTGCAAAGTCTATTTTTGGGATTAAACCAACTTTATGGACTTTACTAACCCGTTAATTTACGGTGTTCCCTGCTTTTTAGGCTTAATACTCGTTGAACTTACTTACAGCAAACATTCAGAAAAAAAAGAACTGTATCACTGGAAAGATTTAACGGCCAGCCTCGTTATGGGTATTGGTTCTACACTTATAGCTCCCTTAGTTAAAACAATCACCGTAATTCTTCTATTTAACTGGGTATATGACCTCTTCAATCCTGAGATTGATGGAGTGCGTACAAATATTATGGGCTGGACTTCTTTTGGTTATGCCTGGTATATTTGGATTTTATGTCAACTGGCAGATGATTTCTCCTATTATTGGTTTCACAGACAAAATCATATGGTGCGTTTTTTCTGGGCTGCGCACATCGTGCACCACTCTTCAGATAATTTTAATTTAGGTACAGCTGTACGTAATGGTTGGTTTACGATATTTTACAAACCTTTATTTTATGTATGGATTGTCGCTATAGGCTTTCCGCCAGAAATGTTAGTCGTTTGTTTAGGAATTGAAGCCTTATGGCAATTTCAATTACATTCTCAATATATACCAAAGCTGGGTATCATAGATAAGGTATTTAATACCCATACGATGCATCAGGTACATCACGCCAGAAATCTGGAGTATATGGATAAAAATCATGGCGGGTTCTTAAATACCTTCGATCGTATTTTTGGAACTTTTAAAGAACTTGACGAGGAGATTGATATCGAATATGGTGTGACGCATGCACCAGATTCATACAACCCTTTTATCATACTTACACACGAGTATAAAGACATTTGGTTAGATACTAAAAAGTCTCCAAAAATTTATGATAAGTTCATGTACATTTTTGGGCCTCCGGGTTGGAGTCATGATGGGAGTACCTTAACGATTAAGCAACAACGCAGACTACTGCGCGAGGAAGAAAAGTTAGGTAATTTTGAACTTGCGGAATAGATTTATAATCTTCCTCTTAACTTTGCAAATTCCTGCTCGAGCATAAGTAGTTTTTCTTCAATACCGCTTGAAACTTCACTAACACGTCTTTGAAAAACAGCGGTTATACACCACATCTCTTTAACATCAGATACCGCCACGGTTATCTCTTCTATACTCTTGTGATCTGCTCTTAAAATGAATTGATCATTTACGATATAAAGTCTGCGTAGTATAAGTTGGTTTACCGCTAAAACAAGCACGAGTGTGCCATTGCTCAATTTTGTATAGTTATCCTGAGGTACAAATTCTCCTATAACCCAGTCTTTAGGAAACAAACCCTGATCCTGACTACTCATTTCCAGGTTTGTTATAATGTAGGCGCGCAAGGGTGTTTTTGTTTCAATGGGTACTTCAACGTGAACCATTTCTGCAACAAAACTATTTTTATCAAAGTAGTTTATATAATCTGCGCTATTTTTTTCGGTAATGCAGGGTATTGCGGTAAAACGTTCTTTATTAATCGCTTCAAATTGCTCAGTCAACTCTCCTTTAAATTTTAAAAGTTCGTTTACAGTTAATTCTCGTGTTAGCAAATCACCTATAGGAATGCTAAAATAATTAGCAATTTTTATTAAAGTTTCAATCTTGGGTTCGCTTCGGCCTTCTTCATAAGCACCTAAAGTACCTCGTTTTAAGTCAAATAACTCTGCGAACGCCTGTTGACTTAAAGTTTTAACGCTGCGAATTTTTCTAATATTTTTTCCGAAAAATGACATATTTTGCTAATAATATTTGCAATTGAAAAATATTTACTTATATTTACCTAACAATATTAGCTAATATATCAACAATCAGCTAATTTTTTTAGTATTACTGAAAGATTAGTTGATATTATTTTCAAATAATTTATTCATCAATCAAAAATCAAACGTTATGGGAATGCTTATTTATACATTATTAACAACAATATTTACCGCTGTCTGAAGATTTAAAGCACAGTTTTTTGTATTATTAAACTTTAGAAAAATTTAACACTTCACCAAGTACTAACCGATGAAAGATCATTTTTTAATTACAAAAACCTTTCTACTTGAACTCGATTTTAATATAACATTTGAGAATCCTGAAGATGGGATCATTGTTGTGCAAAAAGAGAGTTCTGGTATACGAAATCTTATTCTGGGAGTTGCACCGCCTATTTTAATACTTGAGCAATTTATTTTTAAGATTAACAATCAGTCTGAAAAGATATTTAAAGGCTTGTTACAGAAAAACAGAGATATCATTCACGGGGCATTTGTGATAAACGAATCTGGTGAGAAAGTGATATTTAGAGATACGCTTCAGATTGAGAATATGGATATTAATGAATTGGAAGGTTCTTTAAACTCCTTAAGCCTTTTGATGAGTGAGTACTCAGATAAAATTATTGAATTTTCAAAATATTAAACCTTAGAAACCATGAACATATTTAGACGTCTATTTAAAATAGGAGAGGCTGAAGCAAATTCGGCAATTGATAATATGGAAGACCCTATCAAATTAACAGAGCAGGGAATTCGTGATATGAAGCAGGATCTTGATAAAAGTCTGGAGGCTTTAGCGCAAGTAAAAGCTTTGGCTATTAGGGCTAAAAACGATCAGGATGAATATCAAAATAAAGCAGAAGAGTATCAGAGTAAAGCAATAATTATTCTTAAAAAAGCGCACAACGAGCAGATGGATGCTGCAGAAGCAGACCGCCTGGCTAAAGAAGCTTTATTAAAGAAAGAAGAAGCGCAAAAACAAGTAGAGCAGGCTAAAGTTGAATCTGAGAAATTTGACGGTAACGTAGCGCAATTGCAAAAGAATATTCAGAATATAAAAGCAAATATCAGTAAGTGGGAAAACGAACTCAAAACGCTTAAAGCCCGAGTTAAAGTGAGCAATGCTACTAAAAGCCTTAATAAACAAATGGCTGAATTAGATAGTACAGGGACTGTTTCTATGCTGGAGCGTATGAAAGAAAAAGTAGCTCAGGAAGAAGCTTTAGCAGAAGCGTATGGAGATATCGCCAGTTCAAAAAAGTCTATTGATGACGAACTGGATAAAGCAGCAGATCTTACAACAGAAAAAGCAGAAGACGAACTTGAAAAATTAAAATCGCAATTAGGTTTTAACGATTCTAAAAACCAGGCATAATCGTGAACGCAACATTAACAGAAGTCCTTTTTTCACCCGTAAATATGGTCCTATCTATATTGTTGATCATCCTTATTTTATACTGGATTGTCACCATGATAGGAGGGCTTGATTTTGATCTGGACATTGATGTCGATGTAGATATTGATGCAGATGTAGATCTTGACACCGGTCTGGAAGGCGGGAATATGGACTTTGAAGATGTGTCTAATGTTGAAGTGACAAAAGAGAATGTAATAGGGAAACGCCGTAAACCCTTAAAAGGTTGGCAGATTTTCCTAATCTACTTCAACTTTGTTGGACTTCCGTTTATGTTCACCTTTACCTGCTGGATTTTTATCTGGTGGTTAATGACCAGTATAACTACTGCGCTTACATTTACTTACGATAATGTATTTGGCTTTGCAATTATGTTAATTGCGTGTATTCCGGCACTATTTGTAAATAAAATATTTACGACTCCTTTTAAAGGTTTTTTTACTCATCTTAATAAAGATGGAGATATAGCAGTAGACTATTTGGGTAGAAAGGCCACTTTACTTTCAAATATTTCAGGCGAAAAAATGGGCAATGCAGAAGTTGTTGCAGACGGAAACTCCATGTCAATTTATGTAAAATCACTTACGGGTGAACCACTAATTTATGGAAGTTCGGTGTTGATTATTAAACACTCACCAGATCATACCTATTACTTAGTACAAAATTATAACGACTAAATAAATCAATCAAATATGAATCAAATTTTACCAATTATTGGAATTGGATTGGGAATTCTTTTGTTCCTGGTCATCGTTTATTTCGCGATCATCGCGATGTTTTACAAAAAAGTACATCAGGGACAGGCACTTATACGTACCGGTTTTGGTGGGACTAAAGTAGCTACAGATAAAGGTTTGTATGTAGTTCCGGTATTCCACAGAGTAGAAATTATGGATGTTTCAGTTAAGAAAATCCAGATTGAAAGGCTTGGAGTAGAAGGTCTTATTTGTAAAGACAACATGCGCGCAGATATTAAAGTGGCGTTCTTCGTTAGAGTAAATAATGATGTTGCCTATATTAAAAAAGTGGCCCAAACTATTGGTGTTGCACGTGCTTCTCGTATAGAAACCCTTGAAGATCTTTTTGAAGCAAAATTTTCTGAAGCTCTTAAAACTGTAGGTAAAAAGTTTCAGTTTATTGAATTGTATGAGGCGCGTCGCGAGTTTCGGGATGAGATCGTAGACATCATTGGTACAGATCTTAATGGGTATACGCTAGAAGATTGTGCGATTGACTTTTTAGAGCAAACTCCGGTTATACATTTAAAAGCCGATAATATTCTGGATGCTGAAGGGATTAAGAAAATTACAGAGCTTACCGCAATTCAGAATGTAAAAGCAAACCTTATTAAGAGAGATGAGGAGAAAACCATTCGCAAGCAGGATGTGGAGGCCCGTGAGGCAATTCTGGAATTAGACAAGCAATTGGCTGAAAAGGAAGAACAGCAAAAACGCGAGATAGCGAACATTAAAGCGCGTGAAGAGGCTGAAACGATGAAGGTAGCAGAAGAAGAGCGACTAAAATCAGAAACTGCACGTATTGCTACTCAGGAAAAAGTTAAGGTTGCCGAAGAAAATATGGAGCGTCAGATTATTGTCGCTGCTAAAAACAAACAACGCACCGATGCTGTAGAAACAGAACGTGTTGAAAAAGATCGTTTACTCGAAGCAACTGAAAGAGAACGTGTGGTAACACTGGCTCAAATTGAGAAGGAGAAAGTAGTAGAAGTAGAGAAGAAAAATATTCAGGATGTGATACGCGATCGTGTTATTCTTGAAAAAGGAGTGGTGGCCGAGCAGGAGAATATGAAAGATATTCAGGCATTTAAAACGGCAGATCGAGAAAAGCAGGTTAAAATTACTATAGCTGAAGCTAATGCAGAAGAATCATTAATTAAAACGATTAAAGCTGCTGAAGCTCAAAAAGAAGCTGCTAAGCAAAAAGCAGAGGAAATTAATATTGAAGCATTAGCTCATAAAGAAGCTTCAGAGAAAGAAGCGCAGGCACGTAAAATTTTAGCTGAAGCACAGGCAAAAGAAGAAGCTACAGTGGGTATGTCTGAAGCTCAGGTAATGCACGCAAAGGCAGATGCAAATGAGCGTCAGGGTATTGTAGAAGCCTCAATTATTGAGAAGAAAATGAAAGCTGAAGCTGCCGGTATGGAAGCTAAAGCCGAAGCCAAACGTAAAGACGGTATGGCAGAAGCAGATGTAATAAAAGGTAAAGCACTTGCAGATGCAGCAGGTATCGAAGAGAAAGCCAATGCAATGAAGAAATTAGACGGTGTAGGTAAAGAACACGAGGAGTTTAAACTGCGTCTTGATAAAGAATTGCAGGTTGATCTGGCACATATAAATATTCAAAAAGATATAGCCGATGCTCAGGCGCAAGTGATAGGAGACGCGTTAAAAGCAGCTAAGATTGATATTGTAGGTGGTGAGACGATGTTCTTTGATCAGATCATTGGTCAGATTACCAGAGCCAAAGGATATGATCGTCTGGTTGCAAACAGCACCAATATTCAGGATGTGAAAAATGCAATTTTGGGGAGTGATGATGTTAAAGGCAATCTGCTTGAAAAAGTAAAGGAGTTTGCTGATAAATACGGCGTTTCTTCCGAAGATATCAAGAACCTGACCATTGCCAACCTCCTGATGCACCTTAAAGAGCAATCTCAAGACAGCGAGGAGCAAACCTTATTCAGCAATTTGTTTAACCTGGCAAAAGGGCTTGGTATTGACAGCAAGAAGTTGAAGTAAAGCTTTGACAGGCTGATCGTGATTCAACTTTCAGTCTGCCCCGAAGATTCGGGGGGTCGTAGAGTCAAAAAAGGAAATCAAATGTCAGTCTGAGCTTGTCGAAGACCTATAGAACCACTAAACATCAAATGAAAATCTATTTCGTTTATATCTTGAAGTGCAGCGATGATAGCTTTTACACCGGTGTGTCCAGTAATTTGGATTTACTTGTCGATCAGCATAACTCGGGGCTCAGATCTGATTCCTATACATTTAAACGCAGACCTGTCGAGTTAGTTTGGAGTGAAAGCTTTAATCAGGCAGATCAGGCTATTTTATGGGAGAAGAAAATAAAGGGCTGGAGTAGGAGAAAGAAAATAGCTCTCATTGAAGGTAATTGGGAAAACTTGATTTTGTTTTCGAAGAATTACACCCAGTTCGGTAATAGAATTGAAAAGTAGAAATAGGTTTTGTTTTAGACGGAAGCGCTTCGACAGGCTCAGCGTGACACAACACTTCAACAAGTTCGGCATCCCAAGATGACTCGTTAGGTTAAGTTTGAAATTGCACTTCGACAAGCTCAGTGTGACAATGTTCGTCAGTTTGCCCTGATGCGTCGGGGGTCGAAGACCTATTCAGTTAGTTACTATAATTACTTAAAAAAGTAAGATTTAAAATGGCAGAAACGTCAAAATCATTAAATAACTCTATAGAAACTCCTACTCAGGATACTCTTGATGGAGGCACCTATGCGATCATACGTGGGCGTTTGCAAAAGCATAAGCAGGAGCTTCAGGATAAATTAGGAAAACTAAATGAAGATCGTAAGACGGTTTTTGGATCTTTAGAGACTAAACTTATTGCTAATGACCGTATCAATACAGAAAATAACTGTATTGCGCGAGATATCGTTTCACTGGGAGAAACCTGTATTTTTGGTTATAATGTTCATTTTGGACTGCGCACAGAAATTGTACTTTCAGATGTGTTTAGTATGTATCGTTTTACTAAAAATCGATTTGAAGCAATTTCTCTTGATTTATTGGAAGATAATACCTTCAAAACCGATTTTTCCAATCTTTATAAATACTACCGCAATACCATTTTTTCACGTTTTGCCATCATAGGAAACTACCTGCATATGGTGTTTCAGCTGAGCGAAAGTGTGACTGATATCAAAACCTTTAAGTGGTTAATAAAAGAAAATAAAATTGAGTATATAGATAACCGTAGTGACCACGAGTATCGTTTCCCTGTACAGCATGAGTTTAAATGGTTAGAAGTTACCCGCGATATGCACCGTTATGGTGTACACTCGCATGTTTCGATCTTAGATCGTGTTTTTGTAGAGACAATAGGGGGTGATTTAACTATTAAAATTGAAGACAACACCGAAGATGGTAAAGGTATTTTATCTGAACCTGTAGCACATTTAGACCAGACGCTTGATGATGGTCAATATCGTTTTGCCGATTTAGGAAACTTAATCGCGATTGAAATAAAACCCTTTCAGGAACCGCCCAGATACTTTGTATACAATCATAAAATAAAAGAAGTTCATAAGATTGAAAGCATAGGTAAAGCAGCTGTTTTACTGCCAGACGATCAGGGAATAATTTTTCCGAATGGCTATTATTTGCAAACCGGTGAATACCATGTTTTTGATGACGGAATCATTGATTTGAAATTTCAACAGAAAATTGCTTCGCCTAATGGGGAGGATTTTATGTATGTGTTTTATGAGCCTAAAAAGGGCTTGTACAAATTGATGTCCTATAACATCATTAGTCAGGAAATTATTACGCCTATTGTTTGTAGTGGTTTTACGGTTTTAGAAAATGGCGAACTCTGTTATTTTAATTCCGAAGAAAATCAAACTAAACATCATACGGTACAAATCTGGCAAACACCTTATCTACAGGGCGATTATATGCCTTCTCAATATACAGATTCTATACTCTATAAAATAGGTAATAAAGACATCGTTAAGGCAATGGCAGAGTCACAAGCCTTAATTACACTGCTTAATAAAGAAGATAATTATGATGGTCTTTATGCAGATATAGCAAAGTCTGCTAAAGATATTAAAGATGCTTATTACTGGCTTACCGATGAACAAACGCAACGTTTAGATCTTCCGCTTGCGGAAATAAATAAAGCCGCAAATGCCGCAATCGACGAATTTGAAAAGGTTACTCAACTGCGTCAAAATGCAAAGAAGCAAACCAAAGAAATACGGGAAGAGGCAGAGCTGGTTTTTAGTAAAATAAAAAGTACCTCGTTTAAGTCTATTAATGAATTTGTAGCGCTGTTGACTCAATTGCGTGCTTTACGCGGAAAAGTTATTAGTCTTTATGAAGTACGTTATGTTGATGCAGCTTTTCTAAAAAAGTTAGAGGAAGATATTGCAGCACAATCTCAAAAAATTTCTGAGCGTTGTGTTCAGTTCTTGTTAGATCCTAAAGCGTTACAACCCTATCACGATAAAGTATCTGAGAAAAAAACAGCGTTAGATGAAATTAAAAAGGTTATCAATGCTAAAAAGCTTGAAGAGGAAGTAAACCAAATTGCGGCAGATTTAGAGTTGTTGATTGATATTGTAACCAATCTTGAGATTGAAGATACCTCACACGCAACACAGATTGTCGATGCTATTTCGTTGATTTTCGCAACTATAAATCAGCTTAAAGCTGCACTCAAGAACAAGAAAAAAAGTTTAGGAAGTGCAGAAGCACAGGCAGATTTTGCCGCTCAACTTAAATTGATTGATCAAAGTATCATTAACTACCTGGATATTGCGGCTACGCCGGAAAAATGCGACGAGTTTCAAAATAAGATTTCAATTCAACTTGAGGAATTGGAAGGTAAATTTGCAGATTTTGAAGAATTTATCACTCTAATTTTAGAAAAGCGCGAAGAGGTTTACGCTGCTTTTGAAGCCCGTAAAAATGCGCTGGTTGAAAAGCGAAATAAAAAAGCACTATCTCTAAAAAACGCTTCAGAACGTATATTAAAAGGTGTTGAAAAGCGAGCTCAAAGTCTGGGTTCTGTAGATGAAATCAACGGGTATTTTGCTGCAGATTTGATGATAAATAAGGTGCGCGACATTATCAAGCAGCTTAATGATTTAGATGATAGTGGTAAGGCAGAAGAGTTAGAAACCGCTTTAAAAGTTGCACGTGAAGATGCGCTACGCAAACTCAAAGATAAACTTGATCTGTATGAAGATGGTGAGAACATCATACGTTTAGGAAAACATAAATTTGGGGTAAACCGTCAGGCACTTGATCTAACTATTGTTTTAAAAGACGGTTATCTTGCATACCACCTTACCGGTACAGATTTTTATCAGGAGCTTAATCACCCGATTTTATTGAATTCCCGTAAGATTTGGGATCAGGAATATGTTTCAGAAAATGAGCTTGTGTACCGTTCTGCATACTTGGCCTACTCAATTTTTGAAACTACAGCTACGCATCTTTTACAACAGGCTTCAGATGAAGAGCTCTTAAAAATTGTTCAGGAGGCCAGTAGCAATAAGTATAGCGAAGGCTACGTGAAAGGTGTTCACGATGTTGATGCCGCTAAGATTTTGCGTGTACTTGTACAAAAACACAATGATTTAGGTTTGTTAATCTTTCAGCCACAAATACGTGCAAGTGCTCAGTATTTTTGGAATTATTTAAATGAAACTGACAAAAAGCAACTTAATACCCAAATAAAGTCTTCAGGAGAGGTGCTTCAATATTTTCCTGATAATTCTGATTATGAGTTTGTGGTAAACATATTAATTGCAAAACTGAATGTTTTCGCAGAAGAGACCGTATTATTTCCTAAAGAACATAGCGCAACTATTGCAGCATACCTTTTTAAAGAATTGCAAAGTGACGATTCGTTTATAAATAGCGCCTTAGCGGTTTCAATAAAAGATGACTTTATAATTCATTTAAAAGAACAGCAGGCAGATCTTAAGTTTAAAAATAGTTACGAGTCGCAAATAGATTATGCCTCTAAAATAAGGCTTGTTAGACAGTGGATTTCGGCGTTTATTAAAAGTAGTCGTGTTTCTAAAGTAAATGAGCAGCTGCAGCAATTGCAGTATGCAGATGAGGTTGTTTGTTTAATTCTATTTGAGGATGATTCGGTTTCTAAGGTTAATGCAATTTCACCTAATGAGGTAATAACGTCCTTAAGCGGGGATCACAAAACGCTATCTAACGGTACGTTCAATTTTAACTATCACGAGTTTGTGACGACTTTATCTGCTTTTGTAACTCAAGATGTACCCGCTTTTGAGGCTTTTCGCCAGGCGAAACATGAAGTCACACAAACCCTGAAAGAAGACCTGAAACTTGAAGAGTTTAAACCGAAAGTTTTGACTTCGTTTGTACGTAATAAATTAATAGATCAGGTATACTTCCCTCTTTTTGGAGACAATCTTGCAAAGCAATTAGGAACTGTGGGAGACACCACACGTACAGATCGCATGGGAATGTTACTGTTAATCTCGCCGCCGGGTTACGGTAAAACCACCCTGATGGAATATATCGCCAATCGCTTGGGACTGGTTTTTATGAAAATAAACGGTCCGGCGATAGGGCACGAGGTGACATCAGTAGACCCCGCAGCAGCGACCAATTCGGCTTCTCGTGAAGAATTAAAAAAGTTAAACCTGGCTTTTGAAATGGGTAACAACGTGATGTTGTATCTGGATGATATTCAGCATTGCAATCCAGAGTTTTTACAGAAGTTTATTTCGCTTTCAGACGGAACCCGAAAAATAGAAGGTGTTTATAAAGAAAAACCCAAAACCTACGATCTTCGCGGAAACAAATTCTGTGTGATAATGGCTGGTAACCCTTATACCGAAAGCGGTGCAAAATTCCAGATTCCAGATATGCTCGCTAACCGGGCAGACATTTACAATTTGGGAGATATAATAGGTGATACCGCAGATTTATTTAAATTGAGTTTGATAGAAAATTCTCTAACTGCAAATCCTGTTTTACAGCAATTAAGTAGTAAGAATTTTGAGGATGTTTATACGCTTCTAGAACGTTTAGAATCAGGAAATCAAGAATTACAGTTAAAAGGTAATCACAGTAACCGCGAGATAGAAGAATATCAATCTGTTCTAGAAAAAGTTCTAAAAATTAGAAATACGGTACTTGCAGTAAATACAGCATATATAAAATCTGCAGCGATGGAAGATGACTATCGTACAGAACCCTCCTTTAAATTACAAGGTTCTTACAGAGATATGAATAAGCTGGTCGCTAAAGTAGTGCCTATTATGAACGATAAAGAGCTGCAAACGCTATTACTATCGCATTATGAAAGTGAAGCGCAAACGCTCACCGGTTCTGCGGAAGCAAACTTGTTAAAGTATAAAGAATTGATTGATTCGATTACACTGGAAGAGCAGGAGCGATGGTCTTCTATTAAAGAAACATTTGTGAAAAACAACAAGCTCAAAGGTTTTGGTAATGCAAATGAGATGGCTCAGGTTTTAGCCCAGATGATGCAGTTCTCAGATAATTTAGAAGGCATCAAACAGGTTTTGCAAACAGGTTTGAATAAAAATTAAAGAAACTATGAGTTCCTGGATTTAAGTCTTTTGTAGTTCTTTTTAATGGTTTTCTTATTTCTGTCGGCAAATAGTACTGTGTAATAGCCAATTTGCATAGCAGTTGTGAATAGGAAAAAACGGCTTATAAGTTTTCTAGGTTTCATAATTTCTATTTTAGAATTCTAATAATAGCAGTTTAATACTGCATATAGGGTTAAAGAACTCCTATAATTTAGGTCTAAGTATAGTTTTGTATTTTCAGTACTCGAAAAATTATGAGTCCAAAAATATTAGAAATTGAATCCCGAAAATTAGTGGGTTAAATGTCTTACAACTACACTTTCATTTGATGCTACCGCTGTCTTGTAGAAGGATTTTATGTCACGGCATAAGAAAATTAAAAACCGAATAGGGTCGAGTTTTTATTCAATACAAGTGTATCCTTTTGGTTTTAATCCGGAAAAATTTACAAGAGAAACTAAATTTGAACGCTGGGCAGCAGTTGAAGTAGAATTGTTTGATGAAGTCCCAGAAGGAATGCAAACTAAAACTCTTGCCGGTGGATTGTATGCTGTATTTACACACGTAGGACCGGTTAAGAAATTTGTAGAGACTTCTAATTATATCTACGGAAGTTGGTTACCGCAATCGGAATATAAACTAGATGATCGCGCGCACTTTGAACTGCTTGGAAAAAACTATTATGGTCCAGAACATCCTGATTCTGAAGAGGAGATATGGTTACCTATTCAGTTGAAGTAAAAATTATAGTTTTAAATTCATCTAACATCTAACATCTAACATCTAACATCTAACGATGATGATAAGGTTCATTTCGTAAAATAGTGAAAGCTCTGTAAACCTGCTCGGTCATAAATAGCCGAATCATCTGATGTGAAAAGGTCATTTTTGAAAGGGACACTTTGCCTATAGCTTTTGCATAAACTTCCGCAGAAAACCCATAGGGACCGCCAATAACAAATACCAAAGTTTTGATACCGCTGTTCATTTTTTTCTGAAGATACACAGCAAACTTCTCACTGCTATACTCTTTTCCGTTTTCATCTAAAAGAATCAATTCGTCCTGAGGATTTAGTTTTGACAGAATCAATTCGCCTTCTTTCTCTTTCTGTTGTTCTTCAGACAGGTTTTTTGTCTTCTTGAGATCGGGAATAATCTCCAATTCAAAATTTACATAATGCTTTAATCGTTTAGTATAAATCGCAATAAGTGCGTCTAAATGAGCATCATCAGTTTTGCCTATGCAAAGAAGTTTAATATTCATAAGTCAAAAATAATATTTTTCATAGTTGAGGGCATAATAAAACACGGGCTACTTTAGAATAATTGCAAATGGGAATTGTAAATTGGCAGGTTGTTTTTCTAACTTAGCACAAACCGATAAAATTTATGATTTCACAAGCTAAACTCAATAAAGAGATAGATTTGATTATTGAAAATGCTATACGCGAAGACGTAGGCCCCGGTGATTATAGTTCGTTATCCTGTATCCCCAGTGATGCTACCGGAAAAGCAAAACTTCTGGTCAAAGAAGCGGGCATTATAGCCGGTGTGTCGTTTGCCTGCAATGTTTTTAATTATGTAGACCCTTCGTTAGATGTAGAAATATTGATTAAAGATGGAGCAGAAGTTAATATAGGCGACATCGTATTTTATGTAAGTGGAAATTCTCAAAGTATTTTAAAGGCCGAGCGTCTTGTGCTAAATGCTATGCAGCGTATGAGTGCTATTGCAACAAAAACTAAGCACTATGCAAACTTACTGGAGGGCACAAAAACAAAAATTTTAGATACACGTAAAACCACTCCTGGATTTAGAGCCTTAGAAAAAATAGCTGTAAAAATAGGAGGTGGAGAAAATCATCGCTTTGCATTATACGATATGGTGATGTTGAAAGATAATCACATTGATTTTGCAGGCGGAATAACTTTAGCAATTCAAAAAACACAAAAGTTTTTAGCCGAAAATAATCTTGATCTTAAGATAATTGTAGAGGCACGAGATCTTACTGAAGTTAAAGAGATTTTAGCGGCAGGTGGTGTTTATCGTATATTACTTGATAATTTTAATTATGAAAACACTCGTAAAGCCGTAGAAATTATAGGCGATCAGTGCTTAACCGAATCTTCTGGAGGGATTAATGAAGAAACGCTTGTTGAGTATGCGAAGTGCGGAGTAGATTATATTTCTAGTGGAGCTTTAACGCATTCTGTTTATAATATGGACTTGAGTCTTAAAGCTGTATAAATGGATAAAGAGTTCAATGAGAAACTATTAACCATAAAATTTCTGTTGCCGGTAGTAAAATGGGCTAAGGGAGTCATTTTACCCGGTTTTGAAGGACTATCCCTTCATGATTTCTGGGAAATGTATGCGGTAGGTATTCTTAAGGGAACTTTCGCAACACGTGCAAGCGCAATTGCATTTAGCTTTTTTATGGCGCTGTTTCCATTCTTTTTATTTATTTTAAACCTTATTCCCTACGTACCTATAGACGGTTTCCAAACTGAATTTTTAGCTTTTATAAACACAATTCTTCCGCCGCAGACACAAGAATTTTTTGATCCTATTTTATTAGATATTGCAGCTAACCCACGCGGTGGTTTACTTTCATTTACATTAATTTTTGCAATTTTTTTAATGGCAAATGGAGTAAATGCCATATTCACCGGGTTTGAGTACAGTTTTCATAGTATAACTAATAGGCCTATCGTACGTCAATATTTTATTGCTCTAGGTGTTTCGTTAATGTTGGCATTGTTGTTGCTTTCAATTGTTGTAGCCGTATTGTACTTTCAATATATTATTATTGATCTGAAAAGCAGAGATATAGTAGATGAAAATACTTTAAAACTTTTTTCTCAATTGGGAAGTTTTAGTGCTTTATTAATTTTGATTTATGGTGTGGTGGCAACGCTTTATTATTTTGGTACTAAAGAAGGAAAAAACGCCAGGTTTTTTTCAATAGGAGCAACACTTACAACGATATTGTTTGTGGTAACAACCTATTTCTTTGGGATTTACATTAATAATTTTGCTACGTACAACCAGCTTTATGGTTCAATAGGCGCCTTATTAATAATGATGGTGTACATCTGGTTAAACTCAAATTTGTTGTTGCTGGGGTTTGAATTAAATGCCACAATGTATAGATTGAAAAGAAGTCACGAACTAAGAAAAAATTAGAAAAAAAGAGTATTGTTCTTGTTAATAATATTGAATATTAATGTAGATTTAACGAATAACTTAATTAAACAACCCCTTAATTTAGAATTATGAAAAAAGTATATGCGTTTTTAGTTGTAGCACTTATTTGTTCAGCAGGAGTTTTTGCTCAGGATGTAACTGGTAAATGGAAAACCATTGATGACGAGACAGGAGATGCAAAATCTATAGTTGAGATTTATAAAAAAGATGGTAAGGTTTATGGTAAAATTGTTGAAATTTTAAATAAGGACCGTCAGGATGCTAAATGTGTAGATTGCCCTGGTTCAGATAAAGGTAAGCCTGTAAACGGTCTTGTCATAATTAAAGGATTAGAAAAAGATGGTGATGAGTATGCAGATGGTAAAATACTTGATCCTCAAAGTGGTAAACTGTACAAATGTCTAATAGAATTAGAAGGTGCAAATAAACTTAAAGTTAGAGGTTATGTAGGCTTTTCTTTATTAGGAAGAACGCAATACTGGACTCGCGTAAACTAAAAATTTATCACCCATAATCTAAGGCTGTTTCTAAATATAGAGACAGCCTTTTTTTTATCTTTACCCTGTGTATTTTGTAGATGTAATCTTACCTATTCCTGTTGAAAATGCATTCACTTATCGTATAAGTGAAGCCGAGTATTCCTTTATTAAACCTGGGATGCGTCTCGCTGTACCCTTTGGTAAAAGTAAGATTTATACATCATTGGCTATCGCAGTACATCAAAATGAGCCACGCATTTATGAGGCTAAAGAGATAGAGCAAATCCTAGATGAGACACCTATTGTTCATCCTGAACAACTCACCTTTTGGAAATGGATGGCAGAATATTATATGTGTACTTTAGGAGAAGTAATGCGTGCGGCCTTGCCTGGTGCTTTTTTATTAGAAAGTGAGACCATCATAAAACGACTGGTTAAAAATGATAGTACCCCACATTTAGATGTCTTAGATGAAGATGGGGAGATGATTCTTCAGGCTTTTGAGAACAAACCTATTTTGCGCATAAGTGAGGTAATGCAATTACTGGGTAAAAAGAAAGTTCTTCCCAGTATTAAAAGTTTAATAGATCTTGATCTGGTTATGCTAGACCAGGAAATCTATGAAAGTTACAAGCCTAAGTTGATCACCTATGTTCGATTAACTAAGGAATTTGAACAAGAAGAGAAGATGCATCAGGCATTAGATGATTTAGACAATGCACCTAAACAGCGTGAACTATTGCTTACGTATTTTTCATTACAGGCACGATCTAAGAAACCTATTAAATCTAAAGAATTGCAAGATGCCAGTAGCGCAAGTGCTACTCAATTAAAAGCTTTGGTCTCTAAGGGTATTTTTGAAACTTACAAAATTCAAAAAGATCGTATAGCCTATTCTGGGAATGAAGATTCACACATAAAAGAATTAAATAGTCAACAAGAGCGGGCATTAAGGGAGATTAATGAATCTTATAAAAATCATGAAGTTTGCCTATTGCACGGAGTAACGGCCTCGGGTAAGACAGAAGTATATGTTAATCTAATTAAATCGTATCTCGATGCTGGCAAACAAGTTCTTTATTTATTACCAGAAATTGCCCTAACCACTCAGCTAGTAGTGCGTTTACAGGAGTATTTTGGTAACCAACTTTCTGTGTATCATTCTAAATACTCAGTTCATGAGCGTGTAGAAGTATGGAATAATGTACTGAATAAAGAATCAAAAGCTCAGCTTATTTTAGGGGCGCGCAGTGCTCTTTTTCTTCCGTTTAATAACTTAGGTCTTGTGGTTGTAGATGAGGAGCACGAGAGTAGCTATAAACAATATGATCCTGCGCCACGATATCAAGCACGAGATGCGGGTATCGTTTTGGCGAGTTTACAAAAGGCTAAAATTTTACTGGGGTCTGCAACACCTTCATTAGAAACATTCTATAATGCCAGTAGCGGTAAATATGGTTTAGTTACGATGAAGCAGCGCTACGGAAACATTCTAATGCCAGAAAATACGATAATAGATATTCAAGATCGACAACGTAAGAAACGAATGACGGGTCATTTTAGTGATGACTTATTGCGTGCAATTACAGATGCTTTAGCTCTTGGCGAACAGGTGATTTTATTTCAAAATAGAAGAGGATACTCGCCTATACTTGAATGTAAAACCTGTGGTCACGCACCACAATGTCCCAATTGTGATGTGAGTTTAACCTATCACAAGCATCGCGAGCAACTGCGTTGTCATTATTGTGGTTATCATATTGCTATGCTTAAGAAATGTATGGCGTGTGGTAGTGTAGAATTAGATACTAAAGGCTTTGGTACAGAACAAATAGAAACAGAATTAAAAGTACTTTACCCGGAGCATTCCATAGGTCGAATGGATTCTGATACGACACGTGGCAAATTTGGTTTTGAAAAGATAATAACAGCATTTGAGCAAGGAGAACTAGATATTTTAGTTGGAACGCAAATGCTTACTAAAGGACTTGATTTTAGAAACGTGACTCTTGTAGGAATATTAAATGCAGATAATATGCTGAATATTCCAGACTTTAGAGCTCATGAGCGCAGTTTTCAATTGATACAGCAGGTGTCAGGTAGGGCAGGTCGTACTGAGAAAAGGGGGACTGTTTTAATACAAAGCTATAATCCGCATCATCAGATATTGCAGCAGGTTTCTATGAATGATTATGATGCCATGTATCACGAGCAGCTAGAAGAGCGCCATCAATATAAATATCCGCCGTTTTGCAGGTTGATTAAAATAACATTGAAACACCGAGATTTTCAGAAAATTGAAGAATCTTCACAATGGATGGGGCAGGCATTAAAGAATATCTTTAAAGAAGAAGTTTTAGGACCTGAGCCTCCTCCAGTTTCCAGAATACGTAATGAATATTACCGAAATATTCTAATCAAGATTCCGCGAAAGCAAAGCCTCGCAAAAACGAAAAAAGCGATTTTAAGAGTGCGAACAAGTTTTTTGAGTGTTTCACAATTTAGAAGCGTTAAGGTAGTAATTAACGTAGATAACTATTAGGTATAAAAAATCCCGATTACTTAATCGGGATTTTAAAAATATATTTGTTTGTGGTATTATTTAGATAAAGCTTCCATAAGCTTTGTTTTCTTATGTCTACTTAACGGTATCTTATCTCCCTCAATCTCAATATTACGACTGTTGTATTTCTCAACTTTGTCCAGATTAATAATATAAGACTTATGAATTCTCATAAAACGTTCTGAAGGCAGCTGCTCTTCAAAAGCCTTCATGGTAGAAAGTACAATAATAGGCTCGTTGTAAGTAACAAGCTTCACATAATCTCCTAAAGCCTCGATAAACTTAAGGTCATTAAGAAATACTTTTTTCTTTTTAAGATTGCTTTTTACAAAGATATAGTCATCATCTTCAACACTGCCTTCCGTTTTAAGGCGGTGTAAATTAATGGCTTTATGTACAGCATTTAAAAAACGATCTTTAGTAAGTGGTTTACGTAAATAGTCTATAGCATTGTAATTAAATGCCTTATATGCATATTTAGTTTTACCTGTAACAAAAATTATCTGAGGCTTGTGAACCAAGTCGTCAAGCAAGTCAAACCCTGTAAGAATAGGCATTTCTATATCTAGAAAAATAAGGTCAACCTTAGTTTCTAACAGACCGTTTTTGGTTTCAATTGCGTTATTGTATTGTGCTGCCAAACGCAGGTTAGGATGATCTTTGATCATTTTAACAATGGCAAGACGCTGTAAGCTTGAGTCATCTACTACAGCACAGTCTAGTATGAGTTCTTCCAAAATATTTAATGAGATAACATTAGTAACAAATCTTACTGCAATATAAGTATTTACAAATTACTTTGTGTATTTCATCGATATATTTTTTGATATCTTAATTGGCTGAATGAAATGAGTATAAATTCATTTTAAGATTATGTATAAATAGAGTTTGTTAAGTGAAAAAATAACATTACTTTTGCACTCATTTTTATACAAATAAACATTTTTTATGAATCATTACGAAACTGTTTTCATCTTGAATCCCGTTTTATCTGATGACCAGGTAAAGGAAACAGTAAAGAAATTTGAAGATTTTCTTGTTTCTAACGGTGCCAAGATGATATCCAAAGAAGATTGGGGGCTAAAAAAATTAGCTTATGCAATCCAAAACAAAAAAAGTGGTTTCTACCATCTTTTTGAATTCACGGTGCCTGGAGAGGTTATCAAGAGTTTTGAACTAGAGTTTAGACGTGACGAACGTGTTATGCGTTTCTTAACTGTAAGCTTAGACAAGCACGCGATTGAGTGGGCTGAAAAGCGTAGAAAACGTAACAAAGAAAAAGCATAGTTATGGCATCATCTATAGAGCAACAAGCAAAAGCTAAGAAAGATGGGGAAATCAGATATTTAACTCCGTTAAATATTGAAACCTCTAAAACAAAAAAATACTGTCGTTTTAAGCGTTCTGGTATTAAATATATTGATTACAAAGATGCAGATTGGTTAGCTTCTTTTGTAAATGAGCAAGGTAAATTGTTACCACGTCGACTTACAGGAACTTCTTTGAAGTATCAGCGTAAAGTAAGTGTAGCAGTTAAAAGAGCAAGACATCTTGCACTTATGCCTTATGTAACTGATTTATACAAATAAAAACTAGATAAGATGGAAGTTATTTTAAAGAAAGACGTCGAAAATCTAGGATTTACTGATGATCTTTTAACTGTGAAAAACGGTTATGGAAGAAATTTTCTTATCCCACAGGGTTACGCAATTTTAGCAACTCCTTCTGCTAAGAAGGTTTTAGCTGAAAACTTAAAGCAACGTGCTTATAAAGATAAGAAGATTGTAGATGCTGCTAAAACTCAGGCTGAAAAATTAAACGGTTTAGATATTAAACTTACAGCTAAAGCAGGTGAGGCAGATAAATTATTCGGTTCTATTACAGATGCAGATCTTGCAGCTGCTCTTGCTAAAAATGGTGTAGAGATAGACAGAAAATATATTACAATTGCAGGTGGTAACATTAAACGTTTAGGTCAATATGAAGCTAGTCTTCGTTTTCACCGTGAGGTTGTTGCTACTCTTACATTTGATGTTGTAGCAGAAGCTTAAGACATTCAAGTTATAAATCAAAGCTTCCGCTAACCGCGGGAGCTTTTTTATTTTAAAAAAATAGGCAATGAAATATATCAGACTTACAAAAGAGCAATTAGAAGAGATGCATAAAGAGTTTATCAACTTTTTAGCAGCACAATCTATAACTGCAGAGGAGTGGGAATCTATTAAAAGAGATAAACCCGAAGTTGCAGAACAAGAACTTGATGTATTTAGCGATTTAGTTTGGGAAGGCGTACTTAGTAAAGTTGAATATCTTGAGCATTTTTCTGCTCAGCATATGTTTCTTTTTAAAGTAGGAGATGTAAAAATTAGTATGATTTCTGTTGAAGTAGAAAATAAAGAAATAGATATTACTACACCAGCCGGCTACAAATGGTTACAGAGTAACTTTATGAAAGACGAAGTAAACTTGTATACTTCGAGTAAGCTTTTATCTGAAGATCGTAACAATGATATTTTTGTATTAATACGACAGGGAGCTTCGATTACTCAAGGTGATTTATTTGCCTGGTTTGAGAAATTTGTAGAAGTTGAATAGAAACTTAATTTTAGAAAAAAGCCTGTCTGATTTAAAATCAGACAGGCTTTTTTTTATTCATAACGTAACGATTCTATCGGGTCTAGTTTAGCAGCTTTTATAGCGGGGAATAAACCTGCAACAATTGCCACAATAATAGTTATAGCGGTAGCAGAAAGCATTGCAATCCACGGAGTGGTAAAATTAAAATTGGCAACTGTAGAAATGAGCAATCCTATAGAGATCCCCAATATAATGCCTAGTATACCTCCAAATTGCCCAATGATTATAGTTTCCATTAAAAATTGACCGGCAATAATTGACTTTTTGGCACCTAAAGCTTTTCTAACACCTATCTCCCGTGTGCGTTCAGTAACTGAAACTAACATGATATTCATCAAAGCTATAGAAGATCCTAAAACGGTAATCATACTAATGATCCATGCCGCCATAGAAAGATATCCGCTAATTTGCGAAATTTGATTTATTAAGTCGTCACTTCTGCCTATTCCGAAGTCATTTTCTTCAACAGGAGCTAATTTTCTAATATTTCTAAAGGTAATCACAGCTTCGTCCAAAGCGCCGTCAAGCAATTGTTTATCGTCTACTTTAACGCTAACATTATAATTTATATTAGGAGCGGTAAACATTGAGCGCGCAATCTGTATGGGTATAAGAACACGTAGATCCTGGCTGTTTCCAAAGGTGGAGCCTTTCTCTTCCAAAATGCCTATTACTTTAAATTTTGTTCCGCGTATGCTTATTGTCTTATCAATAGGATCTAAATTTTTAAAAAGTCCGTTTCTAAAATCACTTCCCAAAATACATACGTTGTTGTTATTTTCTACATCAAACTGATTAAAATTTCGGCCCTGCGCCAATTCTAGTCCAGAATTCTCAAGAAAATTTTCATTAGTCCCTAGAACGGTTACTTCAGGATCTGTATCTTGATTCTCATATTTAACCTCTGCATTGGCTGTACCTGTAAAAGATACTGCGACGTGCGTCATCGGGTAGGTATAGCGTTCTTCAAAATCGCGAACCTGGGTATATCGAATGGTAGGATTTACTTTTTGAGTCTCACCACTACCACGTCTTTGGGTTGTAAACTCATAGCGCTGTATGTTAAAGGTGTTTGATCCCATAGAAGAGAAATCACTACTAATTGTATTTTCAAGTGCTTTTACAAGGCTTAAAATAGCAACCAAAGCAGTTATACCTATAGCAATAATCACTACAGTAAGTATGGTTCTTAAAAGCTGACTGCGTATCGCATCAAAAGCGATACGTAGATTTTCCCTAAAAAGTGAGAACATAAAATTAAGATTTGAAACTATAAGTCTGCTAAAGTGCTAAAAAGTTACCGTTTTAAAAAAATAAGAAGTGGCAAACCCTCAATTTTTTAAGATATTTGCAGCCGCGTATCTTTATAGATGCCTTTATAAATTAAAATTAAGCATTTACTGCTTTTGAACAGATATTAAAAATGGCCCAAAAACCAAGTATACCTAAAGGAACCCGAGATTTTTCTCCTGAAGAAGTTTCAAAACGTAACTATATTATAAGTAAGTTACGACATAATTTTGAGCTATTTGGTTTTCAGCCTATAGAGACGCCGTCTTTTGAAAACAGCAGCACCTTAATGGGTAAATACGGTGAAGAAGGTGATCGTCTTATTTTTAAAATATTAAATAGTGGCGATTACTTAAATAAAGCTTCTGAAGAGAATTTATCTTCCAAAAACAGCACTGCACTTACTTCAGAAATCTCAGAAAAAGCATTACGCTATGATTTAACAGTACCATTTGCACGCTATGTGGTGCAGCATCAAAATGAGATAGAATTCCCATTTAAACGGTATCAGATTCAGCCGGTTTGGAGGGCAGATCGTCCTCAGAAAGGCCGTTTTAGAGAGTTTTTTCAATGTGACGCAGATGCAGTTGGTTCAGACAGTTTGCTTCAGGAGGTTGCATTTATTCAACTTTATGATGCTGTTTTTACAGATTTAGGGCTGAAAGGCGCAACGGTAAAAATGAATAACCGTAAAATACTATCTGGTCTTGCTGAAACTATAGGCGAAGCCGATAAATTAATAGATTTTACAGTAGCCTTAGATAAACTAGATAAAATAGGCGAGGAAGGTGTTATAAAAGAAATGCTTGAAAAAGGTATTTCTGAAAAAGCAATCGAGCGTGTGAAGCCTATTTTTAGAGTTCATGGTAATTTTGCTGATAAACTAATTTTATTAAAAGCACTATTAACCGATTCTGAAATTGGTAAAAAAGGAATTGAAGAGTTAGAATATATACACACCAAGATTGAAGCTTTAGGACTTAAATCTATAGAGCTAGACCTTGATGTTACTTTAGCCCGCGGGCTTAATTATTACACCGGGGCGATTTTTGAAGTTGCTGCACCTAAGGGGGTAGCTATGGGAAGTATAGGCGGTGGCGGTCGTTATGATGATCTTACCGGTATTTTTGGGTTGAAAGATATGAGTGGTGTAGGTATTTCATTTGGTCTTGATCGTATTTATCTGGTCATTGAAGAATTGAACCTCTTTCCCGAACAGGCATTAAAAGGAACACGATTGCTTTTTATAAATTTTGGTGAAAACGAATCACTGTATTGCTTAAAGGCGGTGCAGGCATTGCGAGAGGCAGGTATAACGGCAGAGTTGTATCCTGATGCTGCAAAAATGAAAAAACAGATGTCTCACGCAGATAAACGCAATATCAAGTTTGTTGTTCTTGCCGGAACTCAAGAGATGGAAGAAAATGTTTTCACCTTAAAGAATATGAAAACTGGAGATCAACAGCGATTAAATCTTACAGATTTGATATCAGCAATCTCATAGTATTGCTTAAACTAAAAAAAAATCCCGAGCTGAATAGTTCGGGATTTTTTTGGCTTTTATTTTTTGGCTCTATTGATTTTCTAATAATTCTGACGGTGGTGTATAATCAAAAAGACGCTGTTCTTTAATTTGATCTGCAATTCCCTTAGGAAGCATAGCTTCCCATCCTTCTTCATTATTATTGATCATTTTAAGTACCTGTCTCGAAAATACATTAAGAATATCTGGATTGTAGTCTTCAATATCTACAACGCGACCGTTGTATTTAAAGAATTTGTACAACTCTTTCATACGTGGATGAACTTTTAAGTTCTCGCTGGTAAAGAATTCGCCGGTTTCAGGATCGCGCATAGGATATAAATACACTCGTAAATCTTTAAAAAATAATTTTCCAAAGGCTTCAAGTATTCCACCACTTAAGTGTCTGTAATACGACTCATCAAATATGTCAATAAGGTTGTTTACCCCCATTGCAAGTCCCATACGTTCTTTAGTATAGCGCGAGAAGTATTCCACAAGACGATAATATTCCTGAAAGTTTGAAATCATTACCGTGTGACCCAGATTACAAAGCAATCGAGCACGTGCCATAAAATCTTCCTCATCAATTTCACCTTCGGCACGTAAGTTAGAAAGGGTGATTTCAAAAATAACTTCGGTGTTCTCTTCTTTTACCCTGTTTTCATTTAAGAAAATTTCAAGTGATTTACGATACATATCGGTATTCACTTTAGTCACGGGTCTAAAACTTCCGCGAAGCGCTAAAATATTTTTCTTATAGAGTATTTTTGCGGCCAGTACATTGTTACCATCAGGTCCAAACATTACCGAGTCTGTAAACCCATTTTTGACCAATTGCAAACTCATTAAGCGATTATCTACACGCTCAAACTGTGGACCGGAGAAATTGATCATATCAATTTCTATCTGATCTTTATCTATATGGTCGTATAAGTAGCGTAGTAATTTTTTAGGAGAGTCATATTTATAGTAGGCGCCGTAAATTAGATTTACTCCTAGAGTACCTAATGTTAGCTGTTGTAAACGTGCATCGGTCTCGTGAAAACGCACGTGTAAAATAATCTCATTAAACTCAGCTTGTGGCTCTGTCTGGTATTTTATACCTACCCAACCGTGACCTTTATATTTTTTAGCAAAATCTATAGTAGCAACGGTGTTAGCGTAGGTAAAATAAATTTTGTTAGGGTGTTTTTCGCGCGAAATTCTATTCTCAAGTAAGTTCGTCTCGTGCGTAAGCATCTTTTTTAATCGCGCTTCGGTAACATAACGGTGGTCTTCTTCTACACCATAAACGGCATCACTAAAGTCTTTATCATAAGCAGACATCGCTTTTGCAATGGTACCACTAGCTCCACCTGCTCTAAAAAAGTGTCTTACTGTTTCTTGTCCTGCACCAATCTCTGCAAACGTCCCGTAGATGTTTTCATTAAGATTTATGCGTAGTGCTTTGTTAATTAGGGAAGGTATGTTTTCAAACTCTTTATCACCTTGAATTGTTATAGGCATTGTGCTAAGTTTTGGGTAAATATAGGATAGTTCCTTTAGGGGTTAAAGGTAACAAAATGGTAGGGCTTACAAAAAATTAAGTGTAGTTTTGTTCTAAATTTCACAGGTTTGAAAGTTACCTTTTTAGGCACAGGAACATCACAGGGCATCCCCATTATAGGCAGTACGCATCCCGTTTGTCAAAGTCGCGATATGCGTGATAAAAGGTTGCGTGTTTCGGTTTTAATTAACTATAATAATGCGAATTATGTAATTGATTGTGGGCCCGATTTTAGACAGCAAATGTTACGCGAAAACGTGACGCATCTTGAAGCTTTATTGTTTACACATGAACATGCAGATCATACTGCCGGTTTAGATGATATACGACCATTTTTCTTTAGGCAGGGAGATATTCCACTTTATGCGCATAAGCGTGTAATTGGCGAACTTAAAAGACGTTTTGATTATATTTTTGAAACTGAAAATAGATATCCTGGTGCTCCTGCAGTAGCAATTAATGAAGTCGTTAACAACGTACCTTTTAAAATTAATGATCTTAAAATAGAGCCGGTAAATGTAATGCACGGTAATCTTCAGGTATTTGGGTACCGATTTGACAAGTTTGCTTACTTAACCGATGTAAAAACTATTTCTCCTGAAGAGAAAGAAAAACTTAAAAATCTTGATGTTTTGGTTGTAAATGCACTTCGAGAAGAACCGCATTATACTCATTTTAATCTAGAGGAAGCGCTCGCGTTTGTAGCTGAAGTAAATCCTAAACAAACCTATTTTACTCACATTAGCCATTTGCTGGGTTTTCACGCAGAAGTAGAAGAGAAGCTTCCAGAAAATGTTCATTTAGCTTATGATGGCTTAACATTAGAAATTTAAAATTATGCGTCGCAATATATTTTTGTACTTATTCTTATTTGTCTCTTTATGGGTTGTTTTTCAATATGTAAACTCTACTAAAATTTATGAAAATCAAGAAGCTCAAATCGCCAGGCTTGAGGAAAAATTGCAGAAAGCAGATTCGGTGTCTGCAAATATTCAGGGAGATCAATCGGCACGTTATTTTAAATTAGCCAACAATGATAATGCTTATTCCTATTTTGAAAGCTTTGGGGTTGATTACACAGATTTAGAAGCACGAATAGAATCTGCTCTTATAAGCCAAAACGGGACTTCAGGAAATCCTCTGGTGACCTATGATAGTGCAGCCGGAAACGTTTTTCAAATAAATAAAATAGAAGTTCTTAACCACAAATGGGTTATTGCAGATTTTAGCGACGGCAAACGCTGGGGTGAACTTATTTTACTTTATGATGTGGCAAAGGACGGAAGCATTTCTTTTGAAACGCTTCAGAGTGTCCTTTATCCATAATTTTAGTGTTTCAGTAACCAGTCTTTTAAATCGTAAAAATTCTGAGGTGCTACACCGTGTCCTACAGGGTACTCATTCAATTTTGCAGCAATTCCTAACTTTTCTAAATATGCAGGAATTTGGCGTGCTGCAGTTACAGGGATTACCTGATCTACACTACCGTGTGAACTAAATACAGATAAATGACTGTATGCACTTAGGTCGGTTTTTGCATTGGTGATTTCTGCATTTACATAGCCACTAAGTCCTATAATATTTTTTACCTTTTCAGGATAGGTTAATGCAACTGCATAACTTAGTATGCATCCCTGACTAAAGCCAAGCAGCGTAACGTTAGCAGCATCTAAGTCGTAGGTTGCAACAGCCTCGTCAATAAATTTTGCAATAAGTTCTCGCGACTCTATAGCTTCTTCATCGTCAGACCATTTCCCATCTGTTGCATCCCAATGTATGGTGTACCACGCATTACCTGAAGGTTGCATAGGTCTTGGTGCTTTTGCAGATATAACAAAATAGTTATCAGGTAATTCTGGTGCAAATGAAAATAAATCTTCTTCATTACTACCATAACCGTGAAGTAATAGTATAAGCGGAGATTTTGAAGTTGTTGTAGTTTTTGGTCTTTGTATTAAATGCTCAAGTGAAAGCGTACTCATATTATTGTATAAAGGTGAACCACTTTTGAAATTGTTTTCCTAAAAGTGGTACAGGGGTGAATGTACCTTGAAAAGCGCTGGTAATACCATAACCCCAAAGTACAATGATAAAAATATAAAAGCCTATTGATGCAGGCCAACTGTTTAGAAATGAAACTAAAAAGCCCAACGCAAAAAAGCTTAAAAAAATGCCGAAAGCTTGTCTGATATGAAAGCGGGCAAATGTATTTTCAGAATCTGAATTCATAAAAATTGCGATAACTGTTCCTATCATACTTAGATAAGCGATTATGGCTGTTGTTTTACCTTCTTTAATTATTTGGTTATTCATTTAATTATGATGCTATAAATTGATTGTTAGCAATAATGCCGTAAACACTTCCCTTTAACTTAGCTCCTAAAAAAGCTGCATTTTTAGATTTAGCTAGAATCGCTTCTTTGGTAAAAGTGCTTGTGCCTTTTGAAGTAAATAACGTAAGATTTGCCGGTTCATTAAGTGTTATAGTTGCTTTTTTACCTGTAAATCGTAGTGCTCCTGCTGTAAGTAGTTGCACCGCTTTACGTTCAGAAACTAAAGTAAGCAGCGCTCCTAACGTAGCTTCCTGTGCTATAGTGCCGAATTTTGCGTGATCAAATTCAAGTTTCTTTTGCTCAATATCTAGCGGATTGTGGTCACTGGTTACCATATCAATACTGCCATCTTTAACTCCTGCAACTAAGGCTTTGCGGTCTTCTTCGGCTCTTAATGGAGGAAGTAGTTTATAGCGGGTATCAAATTCTTCTAACTCTTGATCTGTATAAAAAAGATTTGCAATAGCAACACTGCAGGTTACATCGAGACCTTTAGCTTTTGCTTCTTTAATTAGTTTTACACTTTGAGCGGTAGATACTGTGGGTATGTGCAATTTGCCACCAGTATATTCTAGAATATAAAGATCACGTGCGATCTGCAAATGTTCGGCAAGGGCAGGAATTCCTTTTAAGCCCAGTTTAATAGCAGTTTCCCCTTCGTTTGCCATTCCTTTCATTACTAAATCATTTTCCTGCGGAAAGGATAATACTAAACCATCAAAACCCTGGGTGTATTGTAAAGCAATTTTAAGCAGGTTAGGATTGCTAACAGCGTGTTGATAATCACCAAAGGCAATAGCCCCGGCTTGTTTCATATCATACAATTCAGCTAAATCTACACCTTCAGATTTTCGGGTTAAAGCACCTATAGGGTAGAGGCTTACCGCACTGCCGGCAGCTTTATTTTTTAAAAAAGAAACACCAGAATTTGTATCAATTACAGGATAAGTATTTGGATTTACTGCTACAGCTGTAAAACCACTTTTTGCAGCGACTATTAGTCCGTTTTTTATAGTTTCTCGTTCCTCAAATCCCGGTTCTCCTATGCTTATGCTGCTATCAAACCAACCCGGAGAAACCATTAAGTTTTCAAAGTTAATTAGCTCTTCACCTTTAGTCGCTTTAAGGCTGGGGGCAATTTCTGTTACAATCCCATCTTTTATGCGTATGTCTACCTGTTTACCGTGATGCTCATTACTCTCATCATGAAGAGTTGCCTGTGTGATGCGTGCGTTCATTTAAGAAATTTTAGTAGAAGCATTTCAGCAAGAAATGCGAGTAGTGCAAAAATAACAAACCATTTGTAAAATAAATTAAGATCTGAATCGTGTTCTAGTTTGTTAAACAATTTTTTTATATCTGTCGTAAATGATAAATCTGCACTAGACTGCATGTTTACATTCTGTAATTTACTTTCTGCTCGGTCGTGGTTAAATGCGACAATCGCAAGGGTATCTTGCCTGTATTTTACAGCATAAAGTCCATCTGAAAAAATACCTTCTGCAGTAGAAATTGCTATTTTATTGCCTTGCCTTTCTTGTAAAGGAATAAACTGCTTGCCATTTTGTTCAATAACCAAAGCTGCATCAGTTGTAAGTGCTGCGTTAATGTCAAATTTTGTGTTGTTTCCTATCGTATAATAAACCTGCGGTAGTGACAAAGCGGCTAATGCCATCTTATCAAAAGTAGGTACAATAAGCTGCCCATTGATAAAGTTACTATTTACTGGTGCCAAAGCGCCTGTAAACACATACAAATTAGCATTACCCGTTAAGAAGGGATCTCCATTTTCTAGACTAAGAATAGGGTTGCCTGAGGGTAATTTAAAATAGGATTCGACCAGATGTGATTGTAAATTTGAAGACCTTCCTGTAAAAACGTTTTTATAGAGTGGATGGTCATAATTTATCTGGCTTATAAGATTAGGAGCTTCAACCTTTTCAGAAAAAGCCTGAAAGCCGTACGCTTCCAGAATTTCAGTATAACTATCTACTCGATTCTGCATAGCCGGTATAAGCACTACAATACCTCCTTTTTGAGTGTGGGCTTTTAATACATTTACTAATGAACTAGATATGTTTGTAAGTTCATTAAGAACAATCATATTTTGATCTTGCAGAAGTGTATAGTCTAGTTCTTTTTCTGAGATTGATGTAAATTCAAAATTTTGAGAACGAAAGAGTCTTTTTAAAAATTCAGCGTCATTATTTGAAATAGCGAGTACTTTTAAAGGTTCTTGTTTATTAATACTGAAGTAGAACGAATTGTCATATTTTAAAAACGCATCTGAGATACTTACTTTTCCGTTGATCGCTTTATTTGTTGGAATTTGAAATTTTAAGGAAGCGGTATCTTTAGATGCAAATTTAACTGAAGCTTTAGCGATAAGTTTATCGTCATTATAAAGAGAAACCGGCAATTCGGCATCGCTTGGCGCTGTGTTTGAAAGCAAAACGTGCAAATTATACAATTCTGCATTTCTGCTAACACTTATACTGTCTATTGAAAAATTCTCAATATTTACTGGCTTTAGTACGACAGGATATTGTTGTATCGCATTTGTATCAAGCGTGTTTTCTATATTAAAATTTTGAAAATCTGAAAGTAATACCAGCTGTTTAACTGTGTTTTTATGAGTTGAAAATAGTGTATTTAATTTAAGAAGAAGGCTCTGAGAATCTGAAGTGCGTGGCGAAAAATTGATATCTAACAGCGTATTTCGATCTGTCTGAGCATCAAAATCTTTAAAAGTATCATCCCAGGTTGCAATCGTGATGCGCTCATTAGTGGGTAAATTTTCTAGTAAATCCTGAGTCGCTTCAGTAAGTAAAGTTCCCTTTTTACCGGTAGCCTGCATACTAAAAGAATTGTCAATAAAAACAACGGTTTCTTTTGCTAAAGTGGCTTTCTGAGATACCGGGAAATAGGGTTGTGCAAAGGCAAGTATTAAACACGTTAAAGCTGTTAGTCGAGTGGCAAGAACAAGCCATTTTTTTAAAGAACTGCTTTTACGGGTATTTTGAACAAGATTTTGTAGAAATGCGACATTGGTAAATGGTGTTTTCTTATATCTTCTTAATTGAAAGAGATGAATAAGAATAGGAATAAGCAGCAGAAAAAGAGCATAGAGAATTTCGGGGTTTTTAAACTGCATATTGAAGCGCTAAATGTGCTAGACGAAATTAAAAGATTTATAAGAAAGAGCATGCATAAACAAAGTCTTTATTTTAGTTTCTACGTTTAGAAAGGTCATATTCCGGACCGCTTAACTGAGTAGGAATATCTTCTTTACGCGCGGTAAACTTAAATGTTGTTCCCTCTCCTACAGTAGAGGTTACCTTAATTTTTCCGCCTAGATTAGTAACCAGTTTCTTTACTGTAGATAAGCCTATACCATTACCGCGGTTTCCGTTTTTGTCTGTATCTGTCGCAACGGTAAACAGATCAAATATCTCATCTAATTTGTCTTTAGATATACCTATACCATTATCTGTAATTTCAAACAAATAGAAATCCTCATTTTCATCAAAACGAATAGTAATTTCAGGATGTTCTTTATCTGTATATTTTAAACTGTTACCTATTAAATTTAGAAAAATTTGATTTAAAGCAACACGGTTACAATTTAAAGAGTGATTTGCTTCGGGCAGGTGAATAACACATTTATAATCTGTATTTAGCAGATCTTCCAACTCTTCTAATAAATCCTGAAGGTCAAATACCTGGCGTTGATTTATAGTAAGGTTGTCACTTTCATAATGCAATAAAATACCATTTATATATTCTGAAAGAGAGAATGATGAGCTTTTAAGATAATTGAGATAGTCAAGACCTTTTTCGTCTAAAAGTTCTTTGTATTTAGCTTTTAATAAATCTGTTGTGGTAATGATATTGGCCAAAGGCATTTTCATATCGTGAGAAACAACACCTGCAAAGTCTTTTAAAAGGCTGTTTTTTTTAAGCAGGTTTTTTTGTAAAGCTTTGTTTTCTAAGTTCTGACGGTGCAGTTCAAAGAGATTTATTACTTGATTAGCAAGTGCTATAAGAGTTGATTGCTGGCGCTCATTTATAGTTCGCGGCTCGTGATCAAAGACACAAAGCGTACCCAGTGCGTGGCCTCCTTTATCAATTAAGGGTACACCGGCATAAAATATAGCCTTCATATCGCCTGTAACTAAAGGGTTGTCTTTAAAACGGTCATCTTTACGTGCATCTGGAATCACAAAAATAGCTTCTGGTGATTGTATGGCATGTGTACAAAATGATATTTGACGGGGAGACTCAGAAAAAGGAACACCGTAATGTGATTTTAAAAAATTACGATTATAGTCAAGCATCGTAATTAATGCAATTGGAGCTTCACAAATATAAGCTGCAATCTGCGTAATATCATCATAACTTCTTTCAGGAAGCGTTCCTACTAACTTATAAGAATTTACAGCCTCTTGTCTTTTTCTTTCGTTCAGAACTACCGGTTTTAATTAGGTTTAAAGATAGTCAAACAAATATATTTAAGAAAGCACCTTTTTAATTGTAAAGTCAAACGTAGTCCCGTTCTTTCCATCGCTATCAACAGTGATGATTCCGCCCAGTGAGTTCACTAGGTTTTTTACGGTAGAGAGTCCTATACCATTACCTTTTTTACCTTTATTATCGGTTTCTGAAGCTACTGTAAATAAATCGAAAATTGCCTGTTGTTTTTCTTTTGGAATTCCTCTGCCATTATCACGTACCTGTACATAATAATACGCATGATCTTCAACACATCTAAAGTCTATAACACCTGTTTCTTTATCATTATATTTTAGACTATTAGTGATTAGGTTTATAAGAATTTGATTTACCGCAGCTTTATTAGTTTTTAGGTCTAAACTGTTTTCGGGAAGATTAATGATGTAATCTTCATTAATATTTAAAAGGTCTATAAGATCTTCAAGAAGATCATTTAGGTTAAATTCTTCTACATTTTGAATGGTTAAATCTTCACTTTCATAGTAAGCGAGTAGATTATCTATATAATCACTTAAAGAAAACGACGATTGTTTAAGGTAAGCTAAATATGCATTGCCTTGTATATCAAAATGATTTCCGTATTTAGCTTTAAGAATATCTGTTGTGATGATCATATTTGCAAGGGGCATTTTCATATCGTGAGATACAGTGCCTGCAAATGTTTTTAATTGTTCATTTTTTGCGTGCAGCAACTTTTCAATTTTAACCAGACTAATATTATTACGTCTCAGCTCAAATAGATTTTCAACCTGAGTAGCAAGGTCTTTAAGAGAATTTATTTGAACTTCAGAAAGCTTTTTGGGTTTTTTATCTATTACACAAAGTGTACCTAAGGCCTCACCTGTGGGTGTTAATAGTGGTACTCCTGCATAAAAAATTACAGGAAAATCTGCTGAAATTAATGGGTTGTCTTTAAAGCGGTCATCTAATCTAGAGTCAGGTACTATTGTTATTGTCTTAGGCTTTAAAATAGCATGTGCACAAAACGAAATCTCCCGATCACTCTCACATAAATCCCAGCCAATTTTAGATTTAAACCATTGTTTATCTTCACTAACCAGTGAAATTAAGGCGACAGGAACATCACATATTACCGAAGCAAGCCTCGTAATAATATCAAAATTAGGATCTGACGCACTCTCAAGTAACTGTAATTGCTCTAATTGTAAAATTCGGCTTTGTTCATTTTCTGGGAAGTCTGGTATTTGCATGATGGGTATTAATTACAATATTAAGCCTACTCTATAATAAAAAATAAGTATTCTAATTTAGTTAAATAATAGACTGTTAAAGAAATGCAAAATTACAATTTCTAAAAATTAAAATAAGTCCTTTTCAAAAGCACTTAAACCAAAAAGTGCGAAGTCATATTTTACAGGATCTAGAGGATCTAATTCCCGTAGATATTGATCAAGCTCTTCTACTGCTTTAGCATCGTTTTGTGAGCGCTTTAATAACCCCAATTGTCGAGCAACTCTACCACTATGTACGTCAAGAGGGCAGGAGAGTTGTGCGGGTGTAATACGTTGCCATATTCCAAAATCAACTCCAGCCTGGGCTGGTCTAACCATCCATCTTAAGAACATATTGATACGTTTTGCCGCAGAATTTTTTGAGGGATCGCTAACGTGCTTTTGAGTTCGGTTTAAATGGGGTATCTCAAAAAATAACTTCTTAAAATCACTTATTGCAGGTTGCATGCCAGAATTTGAGGCATTAATACTAAAGGCATATTCTAATCCTTTGTGACGAGTGTATATATTCTTTAAACTTGTAATAAACGTAATTAAATCTGTGCCGTTAAAGGTACGGTGTACAAAATTCTGAAGCGTATTTAAATCTTCAGAAGTATGATTTATTATAAAATCGTAAGGCGCATTATCTAGTAACTCTATAAGTTTGTTACCATTGTTGATGATGCTTTTTCGGTTTCCCCAGGCAATAGTAGCCACCAGAAATCCTATGATTTCAATATCTTCTTTTTTAGTAAACTGATGTGGAATTTGTATAGGGTCTGTGCCTATAAATTTTGGACTTTCATAAAGAGTGGCCTTTTCATCTAAAAATTCTTTGAGTTCGCTCTTTTTAAGCTTAAGAGATGATTTTGCCATCTACCATAGTTAATTTACGATCTGCCATTGCAGCCAGATCTTCATTGTGCGTTACAATTACAAAGGTTTGATTGTAAGTGTCCCGAAGTTTAAAAAATAGTTTGTGAAGGTTTTCTGCAGACTCACTATCAAGATTACCAGAAGGTTCATCTGCCAGAATTAAAGCAGGCTCGTTAACAAGTGAGCGAGCTACAGCTACACGTTGTTGCTCACCACCAGAAAGTTGATTTGGTTTGTGATGTATACGATGGCCCAGACCTAAAAACTCAAGCAATTCTTTAGCTTTTTTCTCAGCTTCATGTTTGTCTTTTTTTGCAATATATGCAGGAATACAAACATTCTCAAGCGCCGTAAATTCAGGTAATAATTGATGAAATTGAAAGATAAAACCAATATTTAAATTTCTAAATCGACTAAGTTCTTTCTCGTTAAGTGTTGAGATTTCAATATCATTTATAGATAGATGTGTATTAGGTATTTTATCTGCGCGATCTAATGTTCCCAGAATTTGCAAAAGTGTTGTTTTTCCTGCACCACTTGCTCCAACAATAGAAACAACCTCACCATCTTCAATTAACAAGTCAACACCTTTTAAGACTTGTACGTCTCCATAGGATTTAAAAATAGATTCTGCTTTGATCATAAAGGCAATGCGTGATTAAATGTAATTAAAGGTCAACTAAAGCGACTATTTTAATCACTTTTATTTTACAAAAAACACTTTTTTTTTAAAGAGGCAAAGATAAAGCCTCCATTATAATAATGATCGATAACATTGTGTTTTATCGTTTTGTTTAACGATTTAAATAAAAGTATTAACAAAAAGTTAAACTAAATTCTAAGATATACTTAGAGTCTAAATTTGCGATGCTATGAATACTAATTTAATGACTGCAACCTTTGCAAACGGATGTTTCTGGTGTACTGAGGCTGTTTTTCAACGTTTTAACGGAATTTATAATGTACGCAGCGGTTACACAGGCGGAGTCATAAAAAATCCACCCTATCGCGAAGTGTGTCAGGGTAGAACGGGACACGCTGAAGCTATTCAGTTTGAATACGATCCTGCTGTAATCTCCTATCTAGAGTTACTTCAAATATTTTTCACGACGCACGATCCTACAACATTAAACCGCCAGGGCAACGACGTGGGTACCCAATATCGTAGTGCAATATATTATCATACGGAAGCCCAGCGATTAGAATCTGAAAATTTTATTGCTCTCTTAGAAAAAGAGAAAATATTTGATTCTAAAATTGTTACCGAAGTAACTGAAGCAATGCCTTTTTACCTAGCGGAAGAAGAACATAGTTCATATTACAATAACAACAAACAACAAGGTTATTGCCAGTTTATTATAGATCCTAAAATTAACAAGATAAAGAAGCTTTTTCAGCATAAATTGCAAGAGGCCTATCTTTAAAAACACAAAAAATTGCTTATGTCACCCTACAAAAAGTTTGAAGAGTATAACATTACCGTAAAAGATGAAATAAAAGACAATTATGAGTCTATTATAAAAGGATTAGGTGAAGATCCTTCTCGTGAGGGTATTTTAAAAACGCCGGAGCGAGCAGCAAAAGCAATGATGTATCTAACGAGCGGTAATGATATAGATCCTAAAGCTATTTTAAAAGGGGCTATGTTTAAAGAAGATTACAATGAGATGGTTATTGTAAAAAATATAGAGTTATATTCTCTCTGTGAACATCATTTGTTACCTTTTTTTGGTAAAGCACATATTGCTTACATACCTAATGGACACATTGTAGGATTAAGCAAAATACCACGTATTGTAGATGTATTTGCACGTAGGTTACAGGTTCAGGAACGTTTAACTCACAATATTTTAGAATGCATAAATGACACTTTAAAACCTCAGGGAGTGGCAGTCGTGATTGAAGCTTCTCATATGTGTATGATGATGCGGGGTATTCAAAAACAAAATTCAACAACTACAACATCTGGCTTTAGAGGCCAATTTGAAAAGATTGAAACACGCAATGAGTTTTTAAAGCTTATTAGTTCAGACTTAAAGTAACTATGGCAGGTTATTTGCTTTATATTTATAAAAACAAATAGTTATGAAGACTTTAGACTATAATTTATTGATGAAAGGCATTTTTTTTGATGCTGTAGGTATGCTAAGTATGGCAATTCCTGTAGTTGGGCCTTTTCTAGATTTAGCTTGGGCTCCTGTAGCTGCTAAACAAATGCAAAAAATGTATCCGGGTCGTAATGGAAAGTTTGCTTCTGTTCTTGTTTTTATAGAAGAATTACTTCCTTTTACAGATATCATCCCTTCATTTACCTTAATGTGGGTTTATACCTTTTTAATAAATATTGAACCTAAATCTAATAGGGGCAAAGTAATACCTATACGAGTAAATAAATAAGAATTAAAAAAGGTGCTCAAGCACCTTTTTTAATTTGTATCTATTGATTTTTTAACCTCTGCATTTATCCATTCTTCTGCGTCACGTTTCGTTTCAAATATTCCGAACGGTTTATTAAAAAACTGACCTTCAATTTTGGCATTTCCTCTTCCTATTGATGTGCGGCTAACTATTGCAAAGGCTCGCAGATTATCTATTTTATTGAGTTCTAAATATATTAACGGATTAATACTGTAAGAGTGATTACGTACAGAGATATAACCGAAGGGTTGATCATTAAAATAATCAAGGCAGGCATTTAAAAAAGCTTTACGATCATTCTCATCGAAATTTATATCAGGATTTACAATACCCAGGGCATAGAAATCTGTAAATTCTATGATACCTGCCTTAAGTTGTATTAGCTTTCTTGTTAATCTCATAATTAAATATAATTAAATTGTAAATAGAAGAGTTTAAGAAAATGTTATAAATAAAAAAAGAACCACATTTGTGGTTCTTTTTTTTTGTGGTTTAAAGTTCTGTAATGCTTAAGATTGAGCAGAATTTTCAGCCTTTTCAATTTTTATTGATAACTCATCTTTACCGTCTTCGATATCCATAAAGATATTATCTCCTTCAGCAATTTTTGCAGTAATGATTTCTTCTGCGAGAGCATCTTCAATATATTTCTGAATTGCTCTTTTTAGTGGTCTTGCACCATATTCTTTATCAAAACCTTTCTCACTGATAAAATCTTTTGCTTTCTCACTAAGTTGCAGATTGTAACCTAAAGATTGTATGCGATTGAATAATTTCTTCAATTCGATATCAATAATTTGGTGTATTTCTTTACGGTCTAAAGCATTAAAGACAATAACATCATCTACACGATTCAGGAATTCTGGTGCAAAAGCTTTTTTCAAGGCATTTTGAATAATTCCTTTAGCATTTTCATCTGCCTGATCTTTTCTGGCTGCGGTTCCAAAACCTACACCCTGGCCAAAATCTTTTATTTTACGTGCGCCAATATTTGATGTCATTATAATAACCGTATTCTTAAAGTCGATTTTACGACCCAAAGAATCTGTTAAATAACCATCATCTAATACTTGAAGCAGCATATTAAACACATCTGGATGGGCTTTTTCAATCTCATCAAGAAGTACTACTGCGTAAGGTTTTCTGCGTATTTTTTCGGTAAGCTGACCACCTTCTTCGTATCCTACATAACCTGGAGGTGCACCAATTAAGCGAGATACGGCAAATTTCTCCATATACTCACTCATATCTATACGTACTAATGCATCTTCATTGTCAAACAATTCAGTAGCTAGAATTTTCGCTAATTGAGTCTTACCAACACCGGTTTGACCTAAGAAAATAAAGGATCCAATAGGTTTGTTAGGATCTTTTAATCCTGCTCTATTGCGTTGTATAGCTTTAGCAACTTTAGCAACAGCCTCATCCTGACCTATAACTTTATTTTTAATAGATTTAGGCAATTCGGCAAGTTTATTACTCTCTGTTTTAGCAATTCTCGTAACTGGAATACCAGACATCATAGAAACCACATCAGCAACATTATCTTCGGTTACGGTCTCTTTATGCTGTTTAGAATCTTCTTCCCAGGCTAATTGAGCAGCTGCTAAATCTTTTTCAATATTTTTCTCATCATCACGCAACTTTGCAGCTTCCTCATATTTTTGTTTTTTAACTACAGAGTTTTTGCGTTCGCGTACTTCTTCCAGTTGACGTTCTAAGTCAATTATTTTCTTAGGTACGTCTATATTGATGATGTGTACTCTAGAGCCGGCTTCATCTAGAGCGTCTATTGCCTTATCGGGTAGGAAACGATCTGTCATATACCTGCTCGTTAAAGTAACACAGGCTTTAATGGCTTCAGGAGTATACACTACATTGTGATGATCTTCATATTTGTCTTTAATATTATTAAGAATCTCAATAGTTTCTTCCTCATTTGTTGGCTCTACAATAACTTTTTGAAAGCGTCTTTCTAGTGCACCATCTTTCTCGATATACTGTCTGTATTCATCAAGAGTAGTTGCTCCTATGCATTGCAGTTCGCCACGTGCTAAGGCCGGTTTAAACATATTGCTTGCATCAAGTGAGCCTGTTGCACCACCTGCGCCTACAATTGTATGTATTTCGTCAATAAAAAGAATAATATCAGTATTCTTTTCAAGCTCGTTCATTACCGCCTTCATACGCTCTTCAAACTGACCTCTGTATTTTGTGCCCGCAACTAAGCTGGCAAGGTCAAGTGTTACTACGCGTTTGTCAAAAAGTATACGAGACACTTTGCGCTTAACAATACGCAGTGCAAGACCTTCTGCAATTGCAGATTTACCTACACCCGGTTCGCCTATAAGCAATGGGTTGTTTTTTTTACGTCTACTCAAAATTTGAGAAACACGTTCAATTTCTTTCTCGCGGCCTACCACAGGATCTAGCTTGTTTTCTTCAGCCATTGCAGTTAAGTCGCGCCCAAAATTATCTAAAACAGGGGTTTTAGATTTTTTGTTGGTTTTATTTCCGGGAGCATTAAAAGGATTTTCTTTAGAAGATTCTGAAGCAGTATCATCATCGCTAAAAGATTCGCTTTTAATTGGCTCTATATAATCGTCATCGCTGGTCATCATAAGTTTAAATTGATCTTTTACATTATCATAATCTACTTTGAGTTTGTTAAGCAACTTGGTTGTAGGATCATTCTCATTGCGTAAAACACAAAGTAAAAGATGCGCTGTGTTAATAGAAGAACTTTGAAAAAGTTTAGCTTCTAAAAAAGTTGTTTTTAATGCGCGCTCTGCTTGTCGCGTAAGATGTAGATTTTGCTTCTCGCTGCTGCCCAGTCCTGTACTTGGGTTTGCCGGGCTTAATATTTCAACTTTACGCCTTAAATGGCTCAGGTCAACATCTAATGCCTGAAGAATTTCTATAGCTTTTCCGCTTCCGTCACGTAGTAACCCCAGCATAAGATGCTCGGTTCCAATAAAGTCGTGACCTAGTCGTAAAGCTTCTTCCTTGCTGTACGCTATTACATCCTTAACTCGTGGTGAAAAATTATCATCCATAAACACTCCTATCTTTTTCTAAGTTTTTAAATAACAATTCAAAAACCGTTCCGTTGATATCACTTTAAGTAAATTGACAAAATTACTTTTAAAGAGACAATGGAAGTTAAGCATACTTATTAAAAAGGGAAACATATTTTTGTTAATAAAAACCAATATAGAGCAGTGGGCTAAATACTGATAACACAGGAGAAAAACGTATATTGCCCCTTACTGTTTAAACCAAAAATTTAAAGATAAATACATATGGCTGAAGGAGAGAAGTTAATTCCTATCAACATTGAAGATGAGATGAAATCAGCCTACATTGACTATTCAATGTCGGTCATCGTGTCACGTGCACTTCCAGATGTACGAGACGGTTTAAAACCTGTACACAGACGCGTTTTATTTGGTATGCACGAGTTAGGTGTTAGATCTAACACTGCACATAAAAAATCTGCTAGAATAGTAGGTGAGGTTCTTGGTAAATATCACCCGCATGGGGATACATCTGTTTATGATACTATGGTGCGTATGGCTCAGGAATGGTCATTGCGTTATATGCTTGTAGATGGTCAGGGTAACTTTGGTTCTGTAGATGGCGACAGCCCTGCAGCAATGCGATATACAGAGGCACGTATGCGCAAAATCTCTGAAGAGATGCTAGCAGACATAGATAAAGATACTGTAGATCATCAGCTTAACTTTGATGATACGTTAAAAGAGCCAAAAGTATTACCTACCCGAATCCCGGGTCTTTTAGTTAATGGGGCGTCTGGTATTGCTGTGGGTATGGCGACAAACATGCCACCGCACAACTTAACCGAAGTTATTAACGGGATTTCGGCATATATCGAAAATAACGATATCGAAATAGATGAATTAATTACTCATGTTACAGCCCCAGACTTTCCTACTGGAGGTATAATTTACGGTTATGAGGGTGTGCGTGAGGCTTTTAAGACAGGTCGTGGGCGTGTTGTTTTAAGAGCAAAAGCTGTAATTGAAGAAGTTAAAGGTCGCGAGTGTATTATCGTTACAGAAATACCATATCAGGTTAATAAAGCCGATATGATTAAGAAAACCGCAGATCTTGTTAATGAGAAGAAGATAGACGGTATCGCTTCAATACGCGATGAATCTAACCGTAATGGTATGCGTATTGTTTACGTATTAAAACGTGATGCAATACCTAATATCGTTCTCAATACGTTATATAAGTATACCGCTTTACAGTCCTCTTTTAGTGTTAATAATATTGCCTTAGTTAATGGAAGACCAGAAATGTTGAATCTAAAGGATATGATTCATCATTTTGTTGAGCATCGTCATGAAGTTGTAGTACGTCGTACTCAGTTTTTATTAAATAAGGCTGAAGAACGTGCACATATTTTAGAAGGGCTTATAATAGCATCAGACAATATAGATGAGGTTATAGCAATAATACGTGCAAGTAGTAATGCTGAAGAAGCACGTACCAAATTGATGGAGCGCTTTGAGCTTTCAGAAATTCAGGCTAGAGCTATAGTAGAGATGCGTTTGCGTCAATTAACGGGTCTGGAGCAAGACAAGTTAAGAGATGAGTATGCAGATATAATTAAGACTATTGAAGATCTTAAGGGTATTCTTGCAAGCAAGGATCGCAGAATGGAAATCATTAAAGAAGAGTTACTCGAGATCAAAGGTAAGTATGGTGATGAGCGTCGCACTACAATAGATTTTGCGGGTGGTGATGTTAGTATAACCGATTTAATTCCTGATGAGAAGGTTGTATTAACCATTTCTCATGCGGGTTACATTAAACGTACTTCATTATTAGAATATAAAACTCAGAATAGAGGTGGAGTAGGTCAAAAAGGTTCTACAACACGTAATGAAGATTTCTTAGAACATTTATTTGTGGGTACAAACCACCAGTATTTAATTTTCTTTACTCAAAAAGGTAAATGCTATTGGATGCGTGTGTTTGAAATTCCTGAAGGAAGTAAAACTTCTAAAGGCCGCGCCATTCAAAACCTTATAAATATTGAGCCAGATGATAAGGTTATGACCTTTATATGTACAAATGATCTTAAAGATGAAGAGTACATCAACAGTCATTATGTCATAATGGTGACTAAAAAAGGGCAGGTTAAAAAAACATCGCTAGAACAATATTCACGACCACGTACTAATGGTATTAATGCAATTACCATTAAGGATGATGATGAATTACTTTCTGCTAAACTTACCACAGGAGATAGCCAGGTTGTGCTGGCAATCAAATCGGGTAAGGCAATTCGTTTTGAAGAAGAGAAGACCAGACCTATGGGAAGAAACGCTTCTGGAGTGCGTGGCATAACTCTTGCAGATGATAATGATGAAGTAATAGGAATGGTAGCTGTTAATGATGCAGAGTCTAATATACTCGTAGTATCAGAAAACGGTTATGGTAAACGATCTCTAGTTGAAGATTACCGCGTTACAAATCGTGGTGGTAAAGGGGTTAAAACAATTTCTATTACAGAAAAGACTGGTAACCTGGTAGCTATTAATAACGTAACAGACGAAGATGATTTAATGATCATTAATAAATCTGGAATTGCGATTAGAATGGCTGTTTCAGAATTACGCGTAATGGGTAGAGCTACTCAAGGTGTACGTTTAATTAATTTAAAAAATGGGGATACCATTGCAGCAGTTACTAAAGTTAAGAAAGATGAAGATGCAATTGACGATGATGATTTAGAAGATCGTGATGAAACTTTAGAAACGTCTGCAACTACAGATGAACATATAAATAATGAAAAACCTTCTTCTGACGAAGAAGAATAACCAAAGTTGAATATTAAATTAATAAAATAATGAAAACGAAATCTTTATTATTAGCGGCACTATCATTTACCGCTTTAACTTTTGCGCAGAAGAAAGAGATAAAATCTGCGGAAAAAACAGTTGATGCCGGTAGTTATGTGCAGGCACAAACTGAAATAAGTGGTCTTGAAAGTATGATGGGCCAGATGGATGAAAAAGAAAAAGAATATTATTACTTCATAAAAGGTAGAGCTTATTTAGGAGCAGACGATAATAAAAAAGCAGACGATCTTTTAAAAGCAATGGAAGCTTTTACAAAAGTTAGCGAGTTTAATGGAGGTAGCAAATACGGTCAGGAAGCTATACAGTTTAAGCAACAAGCGATGAACGCAGTTATTTCTTCAGCTGTAGATGATCAAAATGCTGAAAAATATGATGCGGCTGCAACTAAATTATATACACTTTATACATTAAGCCCAAAAGATACATCATACCTATATTTTGCTGCATCAAATGCTGTTAATGGTCAAAATTATGACACAGCTTTAGATTATTACACGCAGCTAAAAGATTTAGGATATACTGGTATTGAAACTAAGTTTACAGCAAAAAATAAAGAAAACGGTCAGGTAGAGAGTTTTAACTCAAAGCAACAACGTGATCTTTTTGTGAAATCAGGTTCTCATGAAGATCCAAAAACAGAAGTTACCGAATCTCGCGCCGGCGAAATAGCAAAAAATATCGCTTTAATCTATGTTCAGGAGGGTGAAAATGAAAAGGCAATTTCTGCTATTGATGATGCACTTGCTGAAAACCCAGACGATGATGCACTTCTACGTTCTGCGGCAGATGTTTACCTAAAAATGGATATGACAGCTGAATATGAAGCAGCTATGAATAAGGTTATTGCCAAAGATCCTAATAATCCTGGTCTTTATTTTAACCTTGGAGTAGGAGCATCTAAAGCTGGAAATGATGATAAAGCAATGAGTTATTACACAAAAGCTTTAGAAATAGATCCTAACTATAGTGCAGCTAACTTAAATATTGCCGCATTAATGCTAGGTAAGGATAAGGAAATCATTGAGCAAATGAATACTTTAGGAAACAGTAAGGCAGATAATGCTAAATACAGTGAGCTAAAGAAAAAGCGTTTAGCTTTATATAGCGATGCCGTTCCTTATTTAGAAAAAGCCATCGCTGGTGAAGAAGTAAATATTGAAGCAGTACGTACATTGTATAATATACATGTTCAATTAGGTAATACTGCCGAAGCTGATAAATATAAAGCTCAATTAGATAAATTAGAAACTAAGTAATTCTTTTTTTCCAATTAAATAATTAAAAGCCCGATCTATGATCGGGCTTTTTTTATATCATATTTTATATAGTTTCATTCTTAGAGTGTTCTTTTAGGCTATTAGAAAGCGCGAAAAGACGTTGTAATTTAGTAATGTCTTAATCTGAAAAAATAGTTACTGGCGATTTTTTAATTGCTAAAATTTTAAACCGAGGCGAAAATAACAGTGCTGAATAGAGCCATTTAAACTTTTATTCAATATTGTTTTATGTTAGATACGTTCAGAAACAAAAAAGGTTCGGGTTTTTAACCCGAACCTTTAAATTTTTAATTTTGATGAATGTTATTCAGTTCTACTGTATTTATCCATATAACGTTTGTATAGCTTAGTTTGATGACTTTCTAAACTTATAGATCTACCTGAAATCATAGCTCTTGTTATTGAGTTTCCTTGCATTTCAAGAGCATTTCCTTTACTTACAAATAATGTAGCATCTTTTCCTACCTCTAAAGTTCCTAATTGGTCAGAAACTCCAAGAATTGTAGCCGGATTTTTTGTGATAAGTTGTAATGCATCTTCAAAGCTTAAACCGTGAGCCGTAGTTTGACCGGCATAAAATGGAATGTTACGGGATTGCCAGTACTCTCCACTATTCCCTAAAGCTACAGTTACCTTAGCATCTATAAGATCTTTTACCATTTTAAAAGAGATATTGTAATCATCATCTTCTGCATCTGGTAAACTGTGTACTCTGGCCAGAATTACAGGAACATTGGCTTTAGCGATTTGATCTGCAACTTTGTAACCTCTGTAAGCTCCTACAAGTACAAGTTTTTCAATCTTCAAGTCTTTTTTAAACTTTAACACATCAAGAATTTCTTTATCCGAATCTACATGAATGTATAAGTTCTGTGTGCCATTAATTATTCCCTGCATTGCTGCATAGGGTAGATTTTTGATAGAGGAATCGCCAGAAGTGAATGCACGGGATTGCGCAATAAAGTCTTCAATCTCTAAAATATCAGATTTGTAATCTTTATTAGGGCTGTATCCGGGATCTTCACCTTCCCACCAGCGGCCTCTCTTATAACTGTTTGGCCAATTTAAATGTATACCATCACCGCGTTTTACCACAGCATCTTCCCAGTTCCAGGCATCTAATTGTACTACAGATGATTGTCCAGAAATCGTACCACCCTGCGGAACCGCCTGTGCAATAAGAACCCCATTTGGTCTCATACTTTCTACAACTTTAGATTCTGCATTATAGGCAACAATAGCTTCAATATGCGGGTTATATTCTCCTATTTCGTCCTGATCTTCAGTAGCTCTCACAGCTTCAATTTCAACCAGACCTAATGTAGTGTCAGGGGCAATAAAGCCTGGGTAGACGTGTTGACCCTCTATGTTTATGATTTCCCCGCGTAATGGCATCTTAGTAGTTAAGGCGTCGTAAACACCTGTAATCTTTCCGTCTTTAATAAAAATTAGGCTTTTTTCTATAACCGTACCATTACCAATATGTGCTGTGCCGCCGGTTAAGGTTATTTCTCCTGTTTGTTTTTGAGCTGGAGTTTGCTGAGCTTGCACTGTAAAAGTCGCAAGAAGCAGCACTATAAATAGTTTATTTAGCGTCTTCATAATTATTCAAGTGTTTCTAAAGTGTCACAATCTAATCGCTGCTTTTCTTCTTTCTTAGCGGGTTGTGTTTTTAGCCCTTTATTTTTAGCAGTTAGCATTAGTGTTGTAAGCTTATTTTTTTCAGTTTTAACAGTCTCACGTAGCTGTTTGTCTTTTTCGATATCAAAATAAACCGCGCCTTCAATCAAGGTTTTTTCTGCAACTGCGCTTACAGACATTGGGTAAGTTGACCATAAAACTAAATCTGCATCTTTACCTTCTTTTATACTACCAGTTCGATTGTCTATATGAAGCATTTTAGCCGGATTAAGTGTTACAAACTTCCAGGCTTCCTCTTCTGGGACACCCCCATATTTCATTGTTTTTGCAGCTTCTTGATTTAATCTGCGGCTCATTTCGGCATCATCACTGTTAATACCGGTTAATACACCGGCGCTCCACATAATTGCAGCATTATACGGGATGGCATCATTAACTTCATATTTATAAGCCCACCAGTCACTAAATGTAGAACCGGCAACACCGTGCTCTGCCATTTTATCTGCTACCTTATATCCTTCAAGAATGTGTGTAAATGTGTTTATTCTAAAGTCAAAATCTTCAGCTACTTTCATAAGCATATTAATCTCGCTTTGAACATAGGAGTGAGAAGATATAAATCGCTCACTATTTAAAATATCAACAAGAGTTTCCATCTCATAATCTTTGCGATAAGGTTTACCACTTTTCTTTTTTACCTCGTACTCACGTGCGCGCTGAAAGTAATCTGTAAACATCTGCTGAACGCCCATTCGCGTTTGAGGAAAACGACTAAAACTTCCCCAGTTTGATTGTTTTACATTTTCACCTAAAGCAAATTTGATAAACTTAATATCGTCAAGAACCATCTCGTCTATGCTAGAACCCCATTTAAGTTTCATAACAGCAGACTGCCCGCCTATAGGGTTTGCCGATCCGTGAAGTAATTGTATGGTAGTAACACCACCTGCAAGATCACGGTAGATATCTATATCGTCAGGATTTACAGCATCCCTCATACGCACCTCGGCAGATGAGTTTTGACCAGATTCATTGATATCAAAAGCAGCGATATGCGAGTGCTCATCTATGATTCCGCTTGTTAAATGTTTGCCGGTTGCATCTACTACCTGTGCACCACTAGCACTTAAGCCTTTGCCAACAGCAGCGATTTTACCATTTTTAACCAGAACATCTGTTTCTTTAAGTATTCCTGCTTCTTCATTAGTCCAAACCGTCGCATTTTTAAACAATATTGTTTGTGCTTTTGGTTTTTCAGTATACCCATAAGCAATGTTGGGGTAGGTCATGGGCATTACTTCAACCGCATCTTCCTCTTTGTCTGCATCTTCTTTATCTTTAGCCTCAGTGTCTTCTCCTTCGGATGCTTCCTTTTTAATAGCAGTGAAACCAGTTTCTTTTCCGTTAGGTAAAATCGCATTACCACTCCAGCTTGTTTGAGGGTTAATCTGTGTAATTAGACGGGTATATTCTTTTACTTCGGAATTTTCTCCTGTAAACATTACGTTTAACCAACCGTCTGTGTAAGCAATCTTAGAACCTAATTTAGTATCGCCACTTTTAACAACTACTGAAGGTTTTTCTGTAGACTTTGAAATGGTCATCTCATAAGATTTGCCATTTACATTCACTGTGTAGTTACCATCAATGTCGATAATACTCGCATCTTTAATAACGTTCTGAGCGCCCTGTACCCAGTTTTCGTAAATAATTGTTTTCTCATCAAAAACAGGTCCTGAAGTAATTAAAAGGTTTGCCCAGGCTCCTGTAGTTAAAGTGCCCAGTTCATTACTTTTGCCTAATAATTTTGCAGGTACTGTGGTTAATGCCTGTAATGCAGTTTCTTCTTTCAGGCCATATTTAAATGCTTTACGAAGCATAGGCATTAATTTATCTGGAGACTTTAAGTCTGTAGTTGTAATGGCAAAGGTCAACCCATTATCCTGAAGTTTAGCAAGATTAGTAGGTGCCTGATTCCATTCTAGCATTTGACTTAAGCTTACATAATCTGCCTGAAAAGGATCTTCAACATCATAGGCCTCAGGGAAATTAACAGGAATTATGTACGAAGCGCCAGTGGCTTTAATCTCATCAATACGCTTGTACTCATCGCCGCCTCCTACAATAATAAATGGTATGTTAACCTCTTTAGAAAGTTTAGCGATACGTAAATCATCATAAAGATTGTCACCATAGAAAATCTGAGGTAAATCCATATTCTTATTTAATGCTTCAAGTGCTAAGTCGCGGGTAGGCACATTACCCCCTTTATACCATTTTGCATCTTCAAACAATTGTCTTATAAGAGCAGTTGCTCCCATAATTGAACTTGGGTACGACTGAGGAGAAAGGTTGCTTTTGCTAAACGAGAAAAATTGTGCAGAACGAGTTTCTATTAAACGTTCTGAAGCATCACCGTCTTTATTTAAAGCTACCAGAATACCATTACCACGAGCAATAGCATCTGCCTTGTGTGTGTTTACAACTCCAAAACCGGCTTCAATTAAATCTTTTGCAGCTTTAGAATCGTATTTAAAATCATTGAGTGCATTTGTTTCTGCACGCACGTGATCGTTCCAGTAGTAGCCATTGCGGGTAGGTTCATATTGGGGACTGCGGCCATTGCGTTCTCGTGAGGGAGTTTCAACCCCAAAAGAGGAATACATTTCTATAAAAGAAGGATAGACATGTTTACCCATCAAATCTATTACAACAGCATTTTTAGGCGCATTTACAGATTTGCCTACCGATACAATCTTACCATCCTTAATAAGTAAATTTCCATTAGCTACAGTTTCTCCCGGAGTAGGGTGTAGCGTAGCGTTTTTAAATAGTGTGTAGTTTGTGTTAGTGGTTTTAACACCATCATTTACCGGAAAATACTCTTGTGCAGAGAGAAAGCAGCAAAGGAGTAAAAAGCATCCGGAGAAGAATAGCTTTTTTTTCATTTTAACAAATTGTTTAGAGTTTCTTAAAGATACTTTTTGCACAGTTTGTTAAGCCTTTTTTGTAATTAATTAGGAATAATTTAACGTTTTTAAGGCAATGACGATTTATTCTCAAAATAATTGACAAGGAGCGCAACTACATAGCTGTAGCTTTGCATACCAGATGGTTGATTATTAACCTTTAGGTAATTACCGTAAAAAACCTCTAAGATGGGTTCTATAGGATTTTCATAAGCTTCCCAGAAAGCTTGTGACTCTCTATAATTTGCAATGATTCCGGGAGCCATTTGTGTACTTAAAACCTCTCCTACATTTGGATTTCGATTAAAAACTTCGCCTAAACAATATCTCAGTGCAAAAATATAACCTGAATATTTAAAATATGGATCAGGATTATTTGTAGTGGCCATAACCGCGATGAAATTAGCTTCGTTTTCTTTAGCAAAACCCAGTTGGTGTGCTTCTTCATGACAACTTACCAATGGCCAGCGATGTGCCGGCATCAACCCGTTTATTTGTGCTTCCTGAGTTATGGGATTTAAATATCCTCCAAAGCCCATGTAGGTGAGTGGTAATCTAAAAAGAGAATTTTTAATACTTATAGGGTGATAATCGAGTTGAGGAAAATTGTCTTCGACAATCGCATACCCGTCTGGAGTTTTTTTAAAAACTTCAGACAATGCAAAATCGAATACCACCGGTAAACTATCTGCCGGTTGCAGTTGCTTGTGAAGTGCATTAGACTCTTTGATAAGTCGTTGAGTTAGGCTGATTAACGCTTCGGTTGTGTAGTCTTTTTCTATTGATAATGATTCATGTAGTGGAAGTCTGTAATAGTTGAGACCCCATAATAGATGAAAACTGAAATAAATGATATTGGCAACTAATAGTCCTTCGGTAATAAATTTTAAGCCATTTCTAAATCGGTTTTTAAAAAGTTTATAGACCGAAATTAATAGGTAAATAATTACAACGGCGTAAAGCACGTCACCAAATGAAAATGGAATCCAACCTAAAGCATACCTAAATATTCTAGAGCTGTATGGGTAAATACCATTACTATAATAGGTTTCTATAAACTGCGGAAACTGCGCGATAAATTTTAAAGCTGCTATCTGTAGAAGGAGCAAAGCCGTGTAGATGAGCAGTTTTTTAAATTTCATAAATTAAGCAATTAGTAGGCTTGCGATTCTGAAGCGACTTCTTCGTTAGTAATACTCAGATGTTTTGGTAATTTATTGTCTTTAGGCAAAACCGCCAGATAACGATCAAAATTAGAGGTGTAAACTAATTTGAAATTCGGTTTTATCTTTAGGTCTAGTTTTGCGATAATTTCATTTATAAACTCCTGATGGTGTATGAGATCATTGCTTCCCAGATGAAAAATACCAAAACGCTTTCTGTTTATGATATAGTGTATCTGTTGTGAAAGCTTCTTATCTGTATTTGTATTCATTATTAAATGCGGAAATACTTCAACTTGCTCTTGTAGTAAAATTGCGTTCTTGATTTCCCTTACTCGCGGCGAATTCATACCAAATACCATAGGGAGTCTTATAATTGCATACTGCTCTTCCGGTAGGTAGTTTAAAAAAAAGTTCTCGCAGCGTATTTTGAGCTTCCCAAACTTGCTTTCAGATAAAGTTTTATCAAGTTCATAACTTGGGTAATTTGTAAATGCATCAAAAACGTTTGCCGAAGATAAGTAAATAACAAATATACCGGTACGTTTAGCATAATCACACAGATCTTCATGTGCTTCTACCTGACCATCAAAATCACCGCGTATTGCAGAGATAACGATATTAGGTCTCACATGATTAAGAACCTCGTAAATACTATCCTGTACTACATCAAAATGAATAAAGTGCTTGTTATCTGAATAGATTTTACCGGTATGGTAGGTACCATAGGTATCGTAATACCTATGTAATTCTTTATACAAGGCACCACCAAGAAACCCACTGGCTCCTAAAATGAGTATTCTATGTGTATTTTGATTTGGGATAACTTATGGTTTTAGCCCTTATAAAAAGGAAGTTTTACAACCTTAGCCTTAATGTTTTTATTGCGCACTTTTATAAAAAGTTCAGTATCTGGCTTGCTGTATTCTGTTTTGACGTAACCCAGACCAATTCCTTTCGAAAGTGAAGGAGACATTGTTCCTGAGGTAACACTACCTATAACAACGTCGTTAGCATCTACAATCTCATAATCGTGACGCGGAATACCACGTTCTAGCAACTCAAAACCTACCAATTTACGTGCGGCACCGGCTTCTTTTTCAGCCTTTAAAGCTTCAGAATTTATAAAGTCTTTAGAAAACTTTGTAATCCACCCCAGGCCGGCTTCAATAGGAGATGTAGTGTCGTTAATATCATTACCATACAAACAGTATCCCATTTCAAGACGTAACGTGTCGCGGGCAGCAAGACCTATAGGTTTAATACCAAAATCCTTTCCGGCTTCAAAAACTTTAGCCCACAGTTGTTCTGCAAACTCATTGTGGCAGTAAATTTCAAAACCACCACTGCCTGTATATCCTGTTGCGCTAATAATCACGTGGTCTATTCCTGCAAAAGGAGCAACTTCAAAATTGTAAAATTTAATAGCAGAAAGATCTGTATCAGTAAGAGATTGCATGGCCTCAATCGCTTTAGGCCCTTGTATAGCTAGAAGTGAAAAGTTATCTGATATGTTCTTAAGCTCAACGCCCAGATCATTGTGACGGCTAATCCATTCCCAGTCTTTGTCTATGTTAGAAGCGTTTACAACAAGCAGATATTCATGTTCTCTGATGCGATACACAATCAAATCATCTACAATACCGCCTTCGTGGTTAGGAAGACAGTTGTATTGAGCACCACCTATATGAATTTTTGAAATGTCGTTACTACATACCTTTTGTAATAAATCTAAAGCTCTATCGCCTATGGCTAGAAACTCACCCATATGCGATACATCAAAAACACCTACACCGTTGCGCACGGTCTCGTGTTCTATATTGATTCCTTCATAAGAAACAGGCATATTATAGCCTGCAAAAGGAACCATTTTAGCTCCAAGACTTTCGTGTATTTTAGTAAGTGCAGTAGATTTCATCTGTAAATTTTAAGAACACAAATGTATCAAAACTACAGAGAAAAGTACACGGTCTATTTCAACAAAAACGCCTTGAACTGATCGTAATTTTTAATTGCGATAGCTTGTTTTTCTTTGTGCATAACACTCTCAATTTGAGGTGGAATTGCAACCTCTGCGTCAATTACCGGATTGACAACCGGTAAAAATTTAACAGGATGTGCGGTTTCTAAGAATATTCCGTAAGCTTGAGGATGGTTTTTTAAATAGTCTTTAAGTCCTAAATACCCCACCGCTCCATGCGGGTCTGCTATATAGCCGGTTTCTTTATAAATGCGCTGCATCGCTTCTTTAGTCTGCTCATCTGTGTACGAGAAAGACGATAACTTTTGCGAAAGCGCTTCAAGATCGTTATTGAATAACTTTTGAATACGTATAAAGTTTGAAGGGTCTCCTACATCCATGGCATTACTAATTGTAGCTACCGAAGGTTTAGGTTTATAAACTCCCGTTTTTAAAAACTCAGGAACAATATCATTACGATTTACAGCGGCAACAAAATGCTTAACCGGCATCCCTAATTTATGAGCAACCATACCGGCGCAAATATTTCCGAAGTTTCCGCTAGGTACAGAGAAAACCAATTCTTTTCCTTTGGATTTAGCTTGTTTGTAAGCAAACAAGAAGTAAAATAACTGCGGAATCCAGCGTGCAATATTAATTGAGTTAGCAGAAGTTAATTTACGTTTAGATGTGATTTCTTCATCTAAAAAGGCAGTTTTAACCATTGCCTGGCAGTCGTCAAAAACACCATCAACTTCTAGAGCCGTAATATTTGCTCCCAGAGTTGTAAGTTGTTTTTCTTGTATGTCACTTACTTTTCCGGTAGGGTAAAGTATGACCACATCGACCCCTTCAACATTTAAAAAACCACGTGCAACAGCACCTCCTGTATCACCACTTGTAGCGACTAAAACTGTTACCGGTTCTTGCGTTTTTTTTTGTGCAGAAAAGTAGCCAAGACAACGTGCCATAAAACGAGCACCTACATCTTTAAATGCCATGGTAGGACCGTGAAATAATTCTAGCGTTCCTATGTTTTCTTCAATCTCCACAACCGGGAAATCAAATGAAAGTACATCTTCAATGATGTCTTTTAAAGCTTCATCGGGAATAACACCTTCCACAAATTGCTTGATTGCTTCAAAGGCAATCTCGTTGTTAGAAAGGGTTTCTATATTCTCAAAAAAAGAGGAGGGAAGTGGTTTAATTTCCTGCGGAAAATACAAACCTTTGTCGGGTGCAATACCGCGCACAACAGCTTCTTCTAATCCTACTTCGGGGGCCTTTCCGTTTAAACTGTAATAGATCATTTTCTAAGGTATTCTAGGTTGTTATTTTGGTTAAAATATTTTTTTTCCTACAGCTAGGAAATATTCCAAGTAGCGTTTTTAACCGTATTATTTTTGTTCTAAAATGCGATTGCCGTGTCTCGAAATGGGTGAGATATAACTATCTCCTTTCATCTTTTTAAGGTCTAAAGCTTTTTTTAATGCAATTTCAACTGAACCAGCGTTTTGAGCACCTTTACATAAGGTAAACATTGAAGGTCCAGAACCGCTTATTCCGAAGGCTAATCCGCCATTTTCTATGGCCGTTTGCTTATAAAAGTCAAAATCAGGAATCAGGTTTTTTCGGTAAGGTTCTACTAAAACATCCTGAGTACTTGATGCGATTAAGTAATAATCGCTCGTATAAAGGCCAGCGATTAATCCGGCTAAATTACCCGTCTGTTTAATGGCATTTTGAAGTGTTACCTGCTCTGGTAAAATAGCTCGAGCTTCTTTGGTTTTAATCGTAATCTGTGGGTGAATTACCGTCACATAAAGTTCTTCAGGAACGGGTAACGAAACGATTTTTAAAGGTGAATATCCCGTGATTAATGTGAAGCCTCCATACAAACATGGAGCAACATTATCTGCGTGCTCATTGCCACTTGCAACCGCTTCACCTTTCATCCCAAAAGCCGTAAGTTCTAAATTTGATAACGGTTTTTCTAAAAACTGATTGATACCAAAAACAATTCCTGCAGCACTTGCGGCACTGCTTCCAACACCACTTCCTAAACGTATTTTTTTATGAATTTCTATCTCAAAACCATAGTCTAAATTCAATGAATTTACCATCGCTAAACCCGCAACTCCCACTACATTTTCTTTTGCTTCATAAGGTAAATCTGCACCCGTAATCTGTGTGATTTTAATTCCCTTTTCTGCGACTTTGCGTATGACCATTTCATCGCCAAGACCGTCAAGGGCAAAACCCAAAACATCAAAACCGCAGTTTACATTGGCTACCGTTGCCGGTGAAAAAACACGTATTTCGTTCATTGTAAATTCTAGGTTGAATAATCAAAATTCTTAAAGCAGCATTTAAAATCTGCTGCTTTAAGAATTCGATTTTGTAATTCTATTTTTTAGTTTAGATTTTAAAACGTAGCCGTTCTAATTATGTCTGCAAATAGACCTGATGCTGTTACATCACCACCGGCTCCTGCACCTTTAATTTGCATAGGTTGCTCTGGGTAGCGTTCTGTAAAGAATAATACAATATTGTCTGAGCCTTTAAGATCATAAAAAGGATGCCCTTCGGGTACACTTTGTAGTCCTACACTTGCTTTGCCATTATCTAATTGAGCAACGTATTTTAAACGGTGGTTTTTAGCTTCAGCATCTGCAACTAGTTTCTCAAAATGCGCGGCGTCTTCTTTTAAGGTTTCAAAGAAATGCGGAACGTCACTGCTTTCAAGGTTGTTTTTAGTCAAAAACGGATCATTGTCTATATCTTCTAAATTGATTTTAAGTCCGCTCTCACGCGCTAGAATTAAGATCTTACGTGCTACATCGACTCCGCTTAAATCAATACGAGGATCGGGTTCTGTATAGCCTTCTGCTTTAGCGGCTTGCACCACATCGTAAAAGCTGTCTCCAGATTTAAAATTGTTAAAAACAAAATTTAAACTTCCCGATAATACTGCCTGAATACGCTTAACACGGTCTCCAGAAGCGATTAGGTTGTTTAGGGTATCAATAATTGGTAATCCTGCACCCACATTGGTTTCAAATAAAAGAGGTGCATTGTAAGTTTTGCTTAAATGTTTCAGTTCGCTATATTTTGCGAAGTCTGAAGAACAGGCAATTTTATTACACGCAACAACGGCAATACTTTGCTTAAGATACTTACCATACATCGCTGCAACATCTGCATTTGCAGTAATATCTACAAAAATACTGTTGCGCTGATTCAATTCAACGACTGCCTGATGAAAGGTATCTAAAGTTACGGGCTGACCTTCTTCTAAAAGTGCTTTCCAGTTTGTAAGATCAATACCATTTTCATCAATAAGCATTTTCCGGGAATTACTTAAACCCAGCACACGCATATTAATGTTAAGCTGTTTTTTTAAATACTCCTGTTGCTGTTCAATTTGCTTGAGCAAGCGCTCCCCTACATTTCCAACACCGGTGATAAATAAGTTTAATTGTTTGCGTTGAGCTTCAAAGAAACGTTCGTGTAAGCTGTTTAAAGCCTTCTTAACATCTTTCTGTGCAATAACGGCAGAGATGTTCTTTTCACTCGCGCCCTGTGCGATAGCCCGTATATTGACGTTGTTTTTACCTAGTGTGCTAAACATTTTACCACTTATACCTTGATGACTTTTCATCTGATCGCCTACAAGGGCGATGATGCTAAGTCCTATTTCCATAGTAAGTGGGTCTATTTTGTTTAGTGAAATTTCATATTCAAATTCTTCATCAATAGCAATTTTTGCACGGCCTGCATCTTCTTCCATAACACCTAAGCAAATACTATGTTCGCTAGATGCCTGTGTAATTAGAATAATGTTGATGCCTTGATTGCTCAACGTTTCAAAAAGGCGTTTACTTATTCCAGGAATACCTACCATACCGCCGCCTTCTAAAGTGAGAAGTGCGATATTATTGATGTTGCTAAGTCCTTTAATAGGATTTTCGCTTATACCTTCCTGATTTTGTATGAGTGTACCTGCATCTTCAGGATGTAGTGTATTCTTTATACGAATAGGAATATTTTTACTCATCACAGGAACAATTGTAGGCGGGTAGAGCACTTTAGCGCCAAAATGCGAAAGCTCCATCGCCTCGTGATACGAGATCGTATCTATAGGTTTTGCCTGTTTCACAAGTTTAGGGTTTGCAGTGTACATACCGCTAACATCTGTGTAAATTTCTACTTGATCAACGTCAAGAGCGGCAGCTACAATTGCCGCTGTAAAGTCTGATCCGCCGCGGCCTAATGTAGTTGTTTCTCCAGAAGCACAACTAGCAATAAAGCCAGGCAGTACTGTAATTTTTTGTTTCGCTTTAGCAAAATAATACTCTAGTTGACTGTTAGTGACCTTGTAGTTTACAGCAGCTTTGGTATGCTTATCGTTTGTGGTAATTAAATCTCTACTGTCTTTACGTACAGCGTCAAGACCTTGTGCGTACATTGCTCTGGTAATGATCGTAGATGATAAAATCTCACCAAAGGCAAGTAATTTATCTATGGTTTTAGGAGACAGTTCATTAATTAAATAAATCCCCTGAAGCAGTGATTTTAGATCATTTAGTAACCCCTGAATTTCATCAACAGCTTCCTGATCATTTTTAACTAATGCAGAAATAAACTCTAAATGCTTAGTTTCTATTTCAGCATAAATAGCTGAATATTCTTCCTTTTTACTGGCTTGTGACCCACATTGCATCAGAAGATCTGTGACACCACCTAATGCAGAAACTACAACGGCAATATTTTGATCCTGAGCGCCTTTAGAGACGATGTTGATTACTTGATTTATGTTTGCAACACTTCCTACAGAAGTACCGCCAAATTTTAAAACACGCATGGCTTTTGTGTTTGAAATGATTTAAAAATGAGTTGTTTTCGTGTAAACACGAGCAGTGGCGAAGTTATATGTTTATACAATACCCCTAGGGGTAATAATGAAAGCAATTGTAAGACCCATAATGGTCGTACAAGAGGAAGTTATAATTGTATTAATTGCTTTCATAGCGTCAAACTGTTGTATTCAAAAGTATTATTTTTACCTAGAAGAGCAAGGCTGAAAGGGCATTTTTGAGGATTTATCAGCCATTAGATTTTAAAAAGCTTTTTTACTAATTATGCCTTTAAAATCACTAAATCCTTGCGAATTTTTTAATAGATATTAGAATCTCTTATGAAGATACTTAATAAAGATCAAATATACGAAGCAGATAAAGCAACAGAACAGGCAGAAAACATCCCGTCCTTTAATCTTATGGAACGTGCCGGTGGTTATGCGTTTCATTATTTGCACCAGCGCTTACAAAATCAACCTGTAGCAATTAAAATATTTTGTGGTACGGGTAATAACGGGGGTGATGGTCTTGTAATTGCACGTAATTTAATTGAGAATGGATATAATGTAACCACCTATGTTGTTAATTATAGTGAGAATCGATCAAAAGACTTTTTAGATGCATTAGATGCGCTAAAAAGCAAAACTAAAAACTGGCCACTTTTAATAAAGTCTGAAAATGACTTTCCGGAACTGGCTAAAGAGGATCTGATTATAGACTGTATTTTTGGTATAGGTATTAATAGACCGGCAGAAACCTGGGTTCAAAATTTGTTTAAAAAAATTAACGAGAGCCGTGCTTATATCTTAGCTATAGACGTTCCTTCTGGGATGGCTATTGATCGATTACTTGAAAATGAAGAAGTTGTACGACCTACGGTAGTGCTTACTTTTCAAACTCCTAAACTGGTATTTTTTCTTCCGCAAGGCGGAAAATATATAAACAGTTGGGAAGTTTTAGATATAGGTCTTGACCGTAACTATTTAAACTCGGTAGAAACCAAAGCGCAGCTCATTGGTAAGGCTGAAGCGCAACACATGTATAAACCCCGAGCAAAATTTAGTCATAAAGGCACCTATGGTCATAGTCTTTTGATTGCCGGAAGTTATGGTAAAATGGGAGCAGCAGTATTGTGTAGTAAGGCAGCTTTAAGTAGTGGTAGCGGTCTTGTAACAACTTATGTTACGAGACAGGGCTTACCTATTTTACAAGCAGCTGTACCCGAAGTTATGGTTGTAACAGACCGTCACAATGGTGATTATCTAGAAGAAATAAAGTTTGATCTGCAGCCAGATGTTATAGGCATAGGGCCCGGATTGGGAATGGCAAAATCAACCGTCTCTGCATTTAAAACTTTTTTAGAACAGAATAAAACACAGCTTGTTCTTGATGCTGATGCACTAAATATGCTTTCAGAACATAAAGAATTACTTGATTTATTACCTAAATATTCTGTATTAACTCCGCATCCCAAGGAGCTAGAACGTCTTATAGGTAGCTGGGATGATGATTTTGATAAACTTGCAAAAGCAGAAGCTTTTTCTGAAAAGTATAATTGCATTCTGGTATTAAAAGATGCTCATACGATTGTAGTCTTTGAGGGGAAATACTATGTAAACAATAGTGGTAACCCGGGTCTGGCAACCGGTGGGAGCGGTGATGTATTAACGGGTGTAATTACAGGGCTTATAGCTCAGAATTACGATCCGCTTACGGCAGCAATATTTGGCGTATACATACATGGCAGAGCTGCAGATATCGCTATAAATCATACGGGTTACGAAGGCCTGACTGCTGGTGTGATTATTGAGTTTTTAGGACAGGCCTATCTAGATTTGTTTTCAGAACCTGAGAAAAAGAAGAACTAGTTTTTTAAAGTAGAAGTTATAAAAAAACCTTCAGCGCTGTTTAAAAGCAGTTCTGAAGGTTTTTTATTGAATTTTATTCCAGGATTTTCTGCTACTTAGTAAACAGAAACCCAAGGCCCATACGGGAAAGCATTTTCTTTTCAAACTGATAGAAAAATTTATACTGACCAAAAATCCAGGCTACAGCTAAAAGCAATAGTTGGTAAAGCGGAAATATAAGTACGATACGCAATGGCCAATAGAGCCATCCCGAAGTAGAATCATAATCGAGTCCTATCAAATTCATTACTGGACTTGATATTCTCCCGGCAGTAGAACCGGTGATTGCAAACACAATAAAAACCGCAATAAATTGCCAGCGGTATTCTAAAATCCAGCGATTTTTAAGTTTTTTAAAACAAAACAAACTGATTTTAATAAAGAGATACGCAAGTAGGAGAGTAGCAATGCCTAAAAATAGAAGTTGAGTTACACTTCCAGATTCAAAATAATCATTAAATCGATATGCTATAAGCAATCCTGATCCTAATGCGAGCACTATTCCTATAAAGGGATAAATTAATTGCCAGTTTTGGGTGATTTCCCAGTTTTCCTTAAATTTTTTCACGGCGCAAATATAGTATTCCGTATTAAAAAAAACGGCAACTATTTAAATTCGAGTAGGCACGCTAAATCGCTGATTGTATTGCCTACTAAAAAAAACAAAATAGTTATAAAGTTTGTAATTAACTTCATAACCATAATCTACATTGTTGTCGTAATTAATTTGCTGTGGATATAGATTAGGATCAAATGTAAAAGGTTGGTTAACTCTTTGATTATACTCTGTCACCAAAAACCTGTTTTTGTTTTCTAAGTAATTTTGTGTGTAATAGCCTTCTGGTCGTGCAATAGAAACTAAAAAGGTATTGAACCCGGGTTCTATAATAAGGATCTCGTATTCCAAGCTATCATTGGCAATACGCACGGTATCATTAGCAGTAGTCGCAGTATTATTCCCTGTCAATTTTTTGTTGGTTTGAGTACTGGCACAACCGTAAATAAGACTCAGGGCGACAAAGAAGTAAATAAATGGTTTCATACTTTTTCTTTTAAAGCTACAAAACTCCTGCCAAATTTAATGCAAAATAAAAGCCGCTTAAAAAGCGGCTTACTAATTACTTAACCAATGAAAACTATTTTCCAAAAAGACCACCTAGCATTCCGCCAAGGCCACCTTTTTTATTAGATCCTAAAACCATACCGGCAACATCATCTAAAACGCTGCCATCACCGTCTGCATCTATTAAGCTTTCGATAAGACTTTGATTTCCTTTAGGCTGGCCTCCTAACATACTCCCTAATATTCCGGAAAGTGCGCTAGAATCATTTACATTATTTTGTTTGGTCTCTTTACCTATAACACCTAGAAGAATAGGAGCGGCTATTTTTAAAATTTGAGCTACGGTACCGGCATCAAGGCCAGATTTTTGACTTAGTGTATTTTCTACAACAGGTTGCTTACCTCCTAAAACGTGACTTAAAATACCTGCACCATCGCTTATAACATTTTGATCAACACTGCCACCACCTAAGAGACTTCCTAAATTATCTAAAATGCTGCCATCGTGTTTGTTACTTAAAGCGCCTAATAGACCAGATGCACCTTCCTTAGTTTGTGCGTTTTTTTTCATTGCACCTAGTAGTACGGGTAATGCCATGCTTAACACATCTGCAGTTTTGCTTTCTGAAGCGCCAGTTTGTGCACTTGCTCCACTAATAAGCTGTTTTCCTAAATCACTATTTAATAAGTCTAATAAACCTGCCATTTTAATTAATTATTACTGTTAGACTTTAAAGATAAGAAGTTTTTAAATGTTTTAACAATTTATTAAGGATTGTTACCCACAAAAAAAGCCGAAATCTCTTTCGGCTTTTGAATTTAGGATGTTTTTATCTATTTATTTTTTTAAAATAGCATCAATTTGTTCTGCAAGTTCAGTACCTATACGATCCTGAGCTTCATTTGTAGCAGCACCAATGTGCGGAGACAATGTGATTTTAGGATGCATAAGAATTCTGATTTCCGGCTTAGGTTCGCTTTCAAAAACATCTAATCCTGCAAATGCTAATTTACCAGAGTCTAAGGCATCTATTAATGCGATCTCGTCTACAACACCACCACGTGCAGCATTAATAAGTGCAGCACCATCTTTCATCATTTCTAATTCAGCTTTACCTATAACATACTCTTTTTGAGCTGGTACGTGTAAGGTAATAAAATCTGCTTCTTTAAGAACATCTTCTTTAGATTTGCTTTCAAACTTAAATGTAACCTCTTGCCCATCAAAAAAGTCAAGCTTCACTTCGGCTTTTTCCATATAAGGGTCAGAGTAAATAACTTTCATTCCTGCACCTAATGCAACTTTTGCGGTAGCCTGGCCAATACGACCAAAACCGATAACACCTAAAGTTTTTCCTCTTAATTCTACACCATTTGCGTATGCTTTTTTAAGATCACCAAATTTTGATTCTCCCTCTAAAGGCATATTGCGGTTAGCGTCATATAGGAAACGTACACCACCATATAAATGTGCAAAAACCAATTCTGCCACAGATGCAGATGAAGATGCCGGAGTGTTTATTACGCTTAGTCCTTTATCCTTTGCGTATTGAACATCAATATTATCCATACCTACACCGCCACGACCTATTAATTTAAGGCTAGGACAGGCATCTATAAGTTCTTTGCGCACTTTAGTCGCACTACGTACAAGTAGGGCGTCTATTTGATTTTCGTTGATATAGTTTTCTAATTGCTCTTGAGCAACTTTAGTGGTGATGATCTCAAAACCGGCAGCTTTTAGAGCGTCTACTCCAGATTGTGAAATGCCATCGTTTGCTAAAACTTTCATCTTTTATATTTGAATTTACCCGCTTTGCGAGTGTTAATAATAGGAGGTTAACCCCATTTTACAGTTTCCATTTGTTGTTGTACAACTGATTAATTTAAAGAGATTAGGCTTTACGCTCTAATTCACTCATAACATCAACCAGAGTTCCTACGCTCTGAAGTGACAATGCATTGTACATAGATGCACGGTAGCCACCTACACTGCGGTGACCATTTACCCCGCTAATACCAGCTTCTTTAAGCATCGTATCAAAAGTTTCCTTTAGATTATCTTCTGTAAGGTTAAATGTAGCATTCATAGTAGAGCGATCTTCTACGGCTGCAAAACCTGTAAACAGCGGATTTAAATCTATTTCAGAATAAATAAGAGTAGCTTTTTTATCGTTATTTTCTTCTGCACCTTTAATACCACCATTATTCTTTAACCATCTTAAGGTTAATAAAGAAGTGTAAACGGCAAATACAGGAGGTGTATTGTACATACTACCTTTAGAAATATGTTGTATATAATCTAACATCGCCGGTACCTGACGTGTTACTTTACCTAAAATATCTTCACGTACCACTACGAGCGTTGTACCTGCTGGCCCCATATTTTTCTGAGCTCCTGCATAAATAAGATCAAACTTGGTAAAATCTAATTGTCTAGAGAAAATATCACTACTCATATCTGCCACTAGCGGAATGTCTAAAGCAGGTATGTTTTTAAGTTGTGTCCCAAAAATGGTATTGTTTGTAGTAACGTGTAGGTAATCTAAACCTGAAGGAATTGAATAATCTTTAGGTATATAATTAAAATTTTTATCCTTAGAACTAGCTACTTCAACAACATCTCCAAAAATCTTTGCTTCTTTAATAGCCTTATCACTCCAGGTCCCTGTGTTTAAGTATCCTGCTTTATTTTCTAGTAAATTGTATGCTGCCATTACAAATTGCATACTTGCACCTCCCTGAAGAAATAGTGCTTTATAGCCTTTACCTTCAAGACCTAAAAGTTGCAGGGCAAGTTCACGAGCTTCTTCCATCACATCAACGAAGTCTTTACTACGATGAGAAATTTCTATAAGCGATAAACCTGAATTGTTGAAATTTAATACGGCGTCAGAGGCCTGTTTAAGCACTTCTTGAGGAAGAATACTTGGTCCGGCACTGAAATTATGTTTTTTCATGGATTGAATATTTGATCTGCTTAATCTTTATTTTTAGAAGTCGAAAAATTACGGATTTTAAAATACAATACATAAGAATCTACTGCGATTCTCGTCACGGTATTATTATTTTAAAAAGCAATGCAAAGATGCCTAAAAGCTTAACAAAAGACCTTAAATTATTAATAATTTATAGGATGCAAACCTTTATATTTTTAGTAAAAATGCAATGGTATCTACACCATCAGCATAATCACTAAGATTCGGCTTTTGAGCCTGCCCGAAGCCTACTTCTTTTTGATCAAATCCCGAAGCAACAATACATTGTATCTGGTCTGTTTTTTCGTCTAAATAAGTTTTAAGAGTCTCTAAATTATCATAGCGCTCATAAAATACAACAGAAATAGGGGAAGAGAAGTTTTCTTCTTCTTTTAAGACTAAAAACCCATTATCGAGTATGGGAAACAAACTCATTAAATAAACCGCTTTATTATAATCATAATTGTTAGCGTATTTATGATGGTTTAGCAGGTCTTTGTAATTAAACATTGCCTTATAAAAAAAGTCAAAGTTATAATCTTGCGGAACAAAAAGTTTTGACACACTGCGGCACCCCATGCCAAAATATCTAAAGATGTCATCCCCTAGTAACTCAAGTTCTTCTGTAGATTCATTACCTGTTAAAACCGCTACCGCATTTCGATTTTTACGTATAATGTGGGGCTTGGTTTTAAAGTAATATTCAAAATACCGTGCAGTGTTATTACTGCCAGTAGCAATTACTGCATCAAAAGCAGCCAATTTACCTTCAGTGAATTCTATTTTGTTTTCAAAAAGTGGTTCTATTGCGATTAATACCTTAGCTAAATACGGAAGTATTAATTTATCGTCTGATGATAGTTTTGCCAGTACCGAATGTCCACTAATAAGAACACTTAAAAAGTCATGAAAACCTACCAGCGGAAGATTGCCTGCCATGATAACGGCAACACGTTTTGACTCTAAATTAGTATCAAAGTTATAGGCACTAGTCCAGTTTTTTAGAGAAGTTTCAGTGAGTGATTCTGACCAGCTGCTAAGTGCCATTTGCAGATGTTCTGGGGTAAACCAGGCATTTTCACGAGTTGCAGTTTTTAATACTTCTGCAAACTCAATTTGTAAAGTTTGCGTATCAGCTAATGTCATATCACTTTTTGTAGTGTTCGACAAAAAATCATTTAAAAAAAGACCCAGCTTTGAGAATGCAGTAATTCTTTGGTTTAAATCCATAAATGGTTTGGTAGAGTTAAGGGCAGACCTTAATTTTGTACGTTGATATTAAAAAAAGTAATACGCCATATCAAATGGGTATTAACGTTAAACTTTAATTTAGTTTTAGCAGAATTTAATTATCAAAAGTCCACTTTAGGGCAAAATTACGGATAAGAAAACGATTATACTATGGCAATTATAATAACTGATGAATGTATTAACTGCGGGGCTTGTGAGCCAGAATGTCCAAATACCGCAATTTATGAAGGTGCTGATGACTGGCGCTATGCAGACGGGACAGACCTTGAAGGTAAAGTTGTTTTACCTGATGGGAAAGAAGTAGATGCAGATGAAACTCAGGAGCCTATAAGTGATGAGGTTTATTACATCGCACCAGATAAATGTACAGAATGTATGGGCTTTCACGAGGAGCCACAGTGCGCTGCTGTATGCCCTGTAGACTGTTGTGTGCCTGATGATAACCACGTAGAGTCTGAAGAAACTTTATTGGCGAAGCAAGCTTTTATGCACCATAAATAGCATTAAATATTTTATATAAAGAAAAAGCCCGGCAAGTTGCCGGGCTTTTTTATGTATTTGATTTTGTAAACTAGAAATTGAAAGATAAACGGGTATAATAATACGCTCCACTAAAACCCATCTGTACAGAATCCCAGTAACCACCAGCTTCGGTCCAGTCATCTTGCTGATCAGGATATACATTAAACAGGTTTGTACTACCCACCTGTAGTCGTAAATGGTCTGAAAGATCAAAACCAAAAACAAGATCTGTAATTACTTTTGGGCTGTAGTAATCTGTAGCACCTGCTAATAAAGCATCATTATCTGCGTAACCTAAATCTGCAGGTGTTTCAAAAACCTGAAAATCTAACAAGCTTATTTCGCTAAAGCGCGTAAATGAAAGTCCTGTGCTAAACCAGTTACGTTCATAGTTCAAATTTAAACTCATTTTGCTGTCTGGAGCCGATGCTAATAAAAAGGCTTTATCGCGTTCTCCAAAGAAGGTTTGCTCATCTAATGCGCCATTTTTAACGTCTGTGATTTCCATATCATTAAAGTTGCCAGTAAAGGTGGCGCTAAAAACATTTTCATTAATTCGCTTTTTATAGCTTAAAACTACGTCCAGACCTTTTGTGCGGGTATCTGCTCCGTTTGCAAAAAACTGTGCAGCTTCAACACCCGGAATATCTGTAGCATCAAAATTACCGGTAAGTACAATACGATCTTTTACACTAATATAATACCCATCTATCGTAGCTGAGAATGCACCTATATTAGCCGTAAAACCTAAAGCAGCATTTAAAGCGGTTTCTTCTTTTAAAGGGCCTATACCAAAAGATGCAGTAACGGGGCTATTGTTAGGAGATAATACAGATTCTAAAGCGTCACCACCTACAAAGTTTGTAAAACGCAGATTGTAGTAAATCTGTGCTAAAGATGGAGCTCTAAAGCCAGTACTCACAGAACCACGCAGATTTAAATTATCACTTATTTTCAACCGTGAAGCCAGTTTCCCATTAATGGTACTTCCAAAGTCGCTGTAATTTTCAAAACGTGCTGCAGCGCTTAAAAGAAGGGCTTCCGTTAGGTCAAACTCGGTATCTGCATATAAAGATACGTTAGACCTGCTTCGATCTACTTCGTTAGCAGGACTGTAACCCGGGAATCCTTGAGAACCTCCTGGACGCGGGTCGCCAGAAGCAGCATCTATAGGCTGTGTCTGTGTGGCAGGATCTATTATTAATCTTCCGGTAGTGTCGTAGGTACCGTATGATCCCTCTTCACCTGCAAAAATTATAAAGTTTTCAGTACGGTATTCTGCACCAAAAGCGATGTTCATCCCCGAAAGGATCTCGTCATAATATTTAGAAAAATCGAGATTTATAGTATTCTGGTCTAAACTGTGACCACCGGCGTCAAAATCTGTTGGAGAAAGATCTTCTAAACTAGCATTAAGAGTACCTTTTATATAGTAATGGAAGAAGTTTTTTCCGTAGGTATTGCTTAAATCCATATTCCAACCAGAATCAGACTTAGTACGTATGCCTACTGAAACCGAGTTATCTGTAATGATAGACGTGATACGCGGTGTAAAACCATTAGGAAAGATTGAAGTTACCACTCGGGCTCCATCATTTCGTGTAAATGCAAAAGCGTCTGTATCACGGTAATTACGACCACCAAAAGCATAAATTTCAGTCTTATCAGAAACCGGATATGCAACATTTGCAAAAAGGTTTAACCCTTCAATTGCAGCTTCTCCAAAACCTTTTCTAAATTCAAAACCGGGACGAAGCGTCTTATTTTTATTGATGTACTCGGTCGTGAAGTTTGCGTAACCGCCGTTGTCGCCAAGTGCCACTCCATAGTTGACACCTACTTTTACAGAACCGCCATCAAAGGATTTATCTTTTCCTATGGCATTACCATCACGCTCCGTATCTAAACGATATCCATCGGTATTCCATAACCCATAAGGATCTGTGCCAAAATCTCCCTGAGCATCTGTATTATAAAAACCATAGCTTACATTACCCTCAACTGCGTCTGTTTTATCTTTTAAAACAATATTAATCACACCTGCAATTGCATCAGAGCCGTATTGCGCCGAAGCACCGTCCCTTAAAACTTCAATACGCTTAATTGATGTTACGGGAATTGCATTTAAATCTGTACCCGTATTTCCTCGTCCGCGCGTTCCAAATATATTTATCAAAGAAGATTGGTGGCGGCGTTTGCCATTAATTAAAACTAACGTCTGGTCTGGTCCTAAACCACGCAATGAAGCGGGGTCAATGTGATCTGCCCCATCAGAGCCAGATTGTTTATTAGCATTAAAAGAAGGTGCTGCATACTGTAATAATTGGTTTACTTCGAGCTGGCCGCTTTGTGTACTCACTTCAGCCACGTCTATAATATCAATAGCCACAGGAGTATCTGTAGATGTACGTTTGGGACTACGTGAACCTACAATTTGAACTTCGCTAAGTTGCACACCACTCGCCATTGTGACATCAATTTGAGTTTTTCCGTTAACAGCGATTTCTTGCTGTTCAAATCCTATATACGAGAATATTAATGTTGCATCATCACTTACATCAATAGTGTATTTTCCGTCAAAGTCTGAAGTAGCACCTTTTATAGTTCCCTTTTGTACAATATTTACACCGGGGAGTAATGTGCCTTCAGCGTCTGTTATGGTACCCGTAACGGTATTTTGAGCCCAGACGATGCTGCAAAACACACTAAAAAATAATGTAATTTTTAATTTCATATTAGATTGTTTAAGAGTTAATTATTCAAAAGTATTCAAAGGAATGCCATTTTAAGTTGGAATAAATATAATGAATTAACATTTTATTTGATTAATAAATAAGAAGTATTAAAATTTTTAATATCTCAAAATGAGGGCTTTATATTGAGAATTATTTAAGAGGTAACTTATCAAATGCAGATCTAATAGTGGGCAAAAACCCCGGTGTTTATGTATAAAAGTAACGACAAGGTTGAAGTCTTAAACATCTGCTAATTATTGTTTGTGTCTATAGTCTTAAAATCTATAGAAGCTTCCTATATTTGCGCCTCCAAAAATTATAGTAATGAAAGCAGGTATCGTAGGATTGCCAAATGTGGGTAAATCAACTCTTTTTAATTGTTTGTCAAATGCTAAGGCGCAAAGTGCAAACTTTCCTTTTTGTACCATCGAGCCTAATGTAGGTGTGGTTAATGTACCAGATCCAAGACTTTTAAAGCTTGAAGAATTGGTTAATCCAGAACGTGTAGTGCCTGCTACTGTAGATATTGTAGATATTGCAGGATTAGTTAAAGGTGCAAGTAAAGGAGAAGGTTTAGGAAACCAGTTTTTAGGAAACATTAGAGAGACCGATGCGATTTTGCATGTATTGAGATGTTTTGATAATGATAATATTGTGCACGTTGACAATAGTGTGAATCCGGTTAGAGATAAAGAAACCATAGATATTGAGTTACAGCTTAAAGATCTTGAGACGGTAGATAAGAAGCTTGAGAAAGTAAAAAAAGCTTCTCGTACGGGTAATAAAGATGCTCAAAAAGAAGAAACTGTTTTACTTAAAATAAAAAGCTCGTTAGAGCAGGGTATTTCTATACGTGCTATCGAGTTTTCTGATGAAGATTACGCGGAATATGTAAAGCCATTACAATTTATTACAGATAAACCGGTAATGTATATATGTAATGTAGATGAAGGCTCTGCCGTAAATGGCAATGCATACGTAGAGCAAGTACGCGAAGCTGTAAAAGATGAAAAGGCAGAAGTTCTGGTATTGGCTGTTGGTACCGAAGCAGATATTACAGAGCTAGATGATTATGAAGAGCGCCAAATGTTTTTACAGGATATAGGCCTGGATGAGCCGGGATCTGCAAAACTAATACGTGCTGCTTATAAATTGTTAAAGCAACAAACTTACTTTACAGCAGGTGTAAAAGAGGTACGCGCCTGGACAATCAACATAGGTTCTACCGCACCACAGGCAGCGGGTGTAATTCATACAGATTTTGAAAAAGGATTTATACGTGCTGAAGTTATAGGTTACGAAGATTTTGTAAAATACGGTAGTGAAGCTAAAGTGAAAGAAGCCGGTAAAATGGGTGTTGAAGGAAAAAATTATATCGTTAAAGATGGCGATGTGATGCACTTCTTATTTAATGTATAAAACGTAGCTGCAGCAGCTATAAGTAGTTTATAATATTAAAAATCCCTCTGGATATTGTTCTAGAGGGATTTTTTTATTAATAAATATTGAAGAGCTATCTCTATATATTTCTATTTTAAGTATACCAAAAAAACACTAAACTGCCATTTCCTTTTCAAGCAATTGAATATTGCTCTGTATACGCTCGCGTACCAGATTCATCATACGCTTATTTAGTGCCGAAGAGTTTTTAATATAAGTTCGGTACTCATCAAGAGTAAATTGACCTATAAGCATTCCTTTTAGACTATTTCTAAATTTAATATCCTTCTGTATTGCATTTTCAATATAAGCCAGGCGTTTTTCTACAGTTAAATTATAATACACATTTTTGTGCTTAGCGATGTAGTTTCTAAACGCTTCAACCAGTAAATCATTCTGAAGTTTTGCAACCGGTCTAAGTGTCGCATTTTGAAAATGTTCTTCGGCACTCATTTGATCATTAACCCTGGCTGAAGGTATTTCTGGTCTGATGTCGATAAGTTGCGTATCTCTGGTTTTCATAGTAAGAAGTTTTCTAAAATTAATTATAATACATTGGCTTCAAGAATAAGGCCAAAAGAGTTGTAAACGACTTATAAACACTTCGGTTTGATTTTTTTTAAAAAAGCGGTTTGTTTTAATGCTAATTTACTTTTTGCAGCTTTTCAAATTTGCATTCCCAACTTCCTTACGTTAAAGTGCTCTTAATCGGCCAACGGCTTTGTATAACGCTTTCTAACTTTGAAAAATAATTCGAAAAAACTAAACATATTCTGATGATTCAATCCATAAACCCATACAATCAAAAGGTTGTATTCGAAACTAAAGAATTAACAATTGAAGAAACTGAAAGTGCTATAGATCAAGCACACGATAGATTCTTATCCTGGCGCAAAACATCCTATGCAGAACGCAGTAATTTAATGAAAGCTGCAGCTGAAGAGCTCAGGAAGAATAAGCAGGAATATGCAGAGACAATGACTTTAGAAATGGGAAAACCCATTACTCAGGCAATTGCCGAAATTGAAAAGTGCGCATGGGTTTGTGATTTTTATGCAGATAATGCAGCAGATCAATTAGCACCTAAAACCATAGAGACAGACGCAGAAGAAAGTTACGTAAGCTATGAGCCTATAGGGGTTGTACTTGCTGTTATGCCGTGGAATTATCCGTTTTGGCAAGTGTTTCGCTTCGCGGCACCAGCATTAATGGCGGGTAATATTGGCATTTTGAAACACGCGAGTAATGTGATGCGTAGTGCAGACAATATACAGAAGGTTTTTGAGCGTGCAGGTTTTCCTAAAAATTGCTTTACGCATTTACCGTTAAGCAGTTCAAAAATAGAAGATGTAATTAAAAATCCTAAAGTTAAAGCGGTGACACTTACAGGAAGCACACCCGCCGGAAAGGCTGTTGCTTCTACCGCAGGGAGTGAGATTAAAAAATCGGTTTTAGAATTAGGCGGTAGTAACGCGCTGGTTCTTTTTGAGGATTGTAATCTTGAAGAAACGCTTAAAAAAACAGTTACAGCTCGTTTTCAAAATACAGGACAGAGTTGTATCGCCGGTAAACGTTTAATCGTTCACGAGGATATCGTTGCAGAATTTACTGAAAAGTATGTGGCAGCAGTTAAAGATTTAAAAAGCGGCGATCCTATGAATGAAGATACCTATATAGGTGTAATGGCGCGTGAGGATCTTGCTGAAGAATTAGAAGAACAACTTAACAAAACCCTTAAGGCAGGAGGTAAGTTACTGCTGGGAGGGAAACGCAATAAGGCCTATTTTGAGCCGACAATTGTGGGTGATGTAACATCAGATATGACGTTATTTGAAGAAGAAACATTTGGACCGGTAATAGGTATTACAACTTTTAAGACTGAAAAAGAAGCTGTTGATTTGGTAAATCAGTCAATTTTTGGACTTGGAGTTTCCCTATTTACAGAAGATAATGCGCGTGCAAAACGACTGGTTCCGCAATTTGATGACGGTGCCGTTTTTGTAAATGATCTTGTTAAAAGCGATCCGCGATTGCCTTTTGGAGGTACAAAAATTTCGGGTTATGGCCGCGAACTTTCTTTAGATGGAATCCAGGAGTTTGTAAACAAAAAAACGGTGTATTTCAATAAATTTTAGATTCTTAGTTATCAAGAATAGTTTGTTTTAGATTAAAACATACCTAAAATTAGCTCCTAGTCTTTAATGTATAAACTATAGGTAAGAAGACTGGGAGTTAAAATATTTTGTACAGTTTTTATAATGGGGTATGCTATTAAAAATGTGTAATCATTAATATTTATTTTCAAATATGCCTTCAGTAAACATAAGACGCGTAGAAAAAAGAGATACTAACTTTATTCTGGAATTACTTCCCAGCCTTACAGATCCTGAGTTGCCACATTGGCGTGATCCTAACGTAATGCTCGATATTGATCAGCGAATTATTAAAGCCGAAATTCTGGACGTAAATAAGGATAATGCCATTTTTATTGCGGAAGATGAAGAAACTAAGCAGCAACTGGGATTTATATTTTTAGAAATAGGAACCGATTACTATCACAGAGAGCCACACGGTCATATTGCAGACATTATCGTTTCACCAGATGCTCGAGGTCGCGGTATAGGAAAAATGCTCATGAGTAAAGCTGAAGAATGGACCAAAGATTGTGGCTATAGCCTACTAACTTTAAATGTTTTTGACGATAATAAAAAGGCCAGAAAACTCTACTCTTCATTAGGTTTTACTCCAGATTTAACCAAATACGGAAAAATCCTGGAGTAAAAAATAGGAAATACAATATCAGAATACAAACTAGTTTCTGATAAATGTAAAGTAAGGAGGAGGAAAAAAAATATTAGTTTTTCTTGATTCCACGATTAAAATTTATCCACTAACCTTCAACTTCCATTTACCACCGCTGATGTACATCTGGTTTTATGTATTCTTTATAAATCGCATTCATTTTTTTGATTTGGTCTGAACTTAACTTTTCACGATTATAAATTGAAAGATTAGATTGTAAATGCTCAGCTTTAGAAGCTCCAGGAATTACAGTACTTACCGTGGGATGATTTAAAATCCATTGCAATGCAATAGGTGCAAGATTTTCAGCATCAGGAAATAGGCTCTTTAACTCCTTTACTGCTTTGAGTCCGTTTATAAAATTAACGCCAGAGAAGGTCTCTCCTTTATCAAAGGCTTCACCATTACGATTAAAGTTTCGGTGGTCTTCTTTTTCAAAAGAAGTATTTGTGTCAAATTTTCCGGTTAGTAAACCGCTGGCTAATGGTACCCGTACAATTACGCCGATGTTGTTCTTTTCCGCCTCGCTAAAAAATAGCTCAGCAGGACGTTGTCTAAACAGATTAAAAATGATTTGAACTGTAGTTACATTATCGTATTGCATTGCTTTAAGGCCTTCTTCAACTTTCTCAACACTCACACCTAGATTTGCAATTTTACCTTCTTGTTTAAGATCTTCAAAAAGACCAAAAATCTCTGGTCTGTAGTAGGTATCAGTAGGAGGGCAGTGCAATTGTATCAGATCAAGGCGTTCTAATCCAGTATTTTTTAAACTTGCTTCAACAAAGCTTCTCAATGTTTTTACTGAATAGCCTGCGTCAACATGCGGGTTTATTTGTCTGCCACATTTTGTGGCAACATATACTTGTTCAGATCGGGATTTTACAACACGTCCTACGGCAGCTTCACTTAAACCATTTTCGTAAACGTCTGCGGTGTCAATAAAATTGATACCTTCATCTATAGCTGTATTTAAAATGGTATCTGCATTTGCAGCGTCAAAACCTGAACCCCATTTTCCGCCTACCTGCCAGGTTCCAAGTGCGATTTCAGAGACTTTAAACCCTGTTTTGCCTAATTTTCTATAATTCATCTATAAATGTATTTAATAATTTTTAATAAAAATACAAAAGCGCTGTTCTTCTCATAACTAAAAACCCTTAAACCCTTCCTAAAATTCGGTTTATTTAAAAATGAGACCTTAGTGTTCATTAAGAGTTGGTAGGTTGCCGGTTTGCTTTAAAATTCAATACTTTTGGTCTGTAATGAGAAAGCAAATAATTCGTGTACGTTCTATCGTCATTAAGAAACCTTAATGCGGGACGGTGTATCATATAGTAAACCTTCCGTATTCAGGAAGGTTTTTTTTTGGGGTTAAAAATCACGAATTGTAAGGTATAACAAACTCAAAAATAGCTCAATTCAATAAAAATCATATTGATTTTAGGAGTTGAACATAGTAGTATTACTAGGTTAAAATATTGATATTCAATATTTTAATAAGTTTTTGTGTAGGTCTGATATATTCAAAGCTTTTTTGTTAAAGAATAGTTGAAAACAAGATTAATTAATTTCGGTACAGATTTAAAAAAATGGAATTAAACAAATACAGTAAAACGGTTACTCAGGATCCCACTTTGCCGGCAGCACAGGCAATGTTACACGCTATCGGCCTCACCGATGAAGATTTAAAAAAACCCTTTATAGGTATCGCAAGTACCGGATATGAAGGCAATCCCTGCAATATGCATCTTAATGATCTGGCGACACACGTTAAGAAAGGTACAGAGCAAGCAGATATGGTGGGCTTAATTTTTAATACAATAGGCGTAAGCGATGGCATCTCAAACGGTACTCCCGGTATGCGATTTTCTTTACCATCTCGGGATATTATTGCAGACTCAATTGAAACCGTGATGCAGGCAATGAGCTATGACGGTCTGGTGACTGTTGTAGGTTGTGATAAAAATATGCCGGGTGCGTTGATGGCACAGTTGCGTTTAAACCGTCCTTCGATTTTGGTTTATGGAGGTACGATTGCTTCGGGTTGTCATAATGGTAAAAAACTTGATATCATTTCGGCTTTTGAGGCTTATGGTCAGAAGGTAGCCGGTACGATAGATGAGAATGAATATAAAGAAGTGGTACACAAAGCCTGCCCCGGGGCGGGAGCTTGTGGTGGTATGTACACGGCTAATACGATGGCTTCGGCGATAGAGGCTTTGGGTATGTCATTACCTTTTAACTCATCTAATCCTGCTGTTACAGACAGCGATATTAAAGCGCAGGAATGTGTAAAAGCTGGGGAGGCCCTTAAATATTTATTAGAAAAAGATATTAAGCCTTCAGATATTGTAACTCGTAAATCGCTAGAAAATGCGTTTAAACTGGTGACAGTTTTAGGTGGTTCCACTAATGCTGTGTTGCACTTTTTGGCAATAGCCAAAGCTGCACAGGTAGAATTTACGCTAAAAGATTTTCAGAAAATTAGCGATAACACACCACTTCTGGCTGACTTAAAGCCTAGTGGAAGATATTCTATGGAAGATTTACATAAAGTAGGTGGAATTCCAGGGGTTCTCAAGTATATGCTTGAAAAGAATATGTTACACGGCGATTGCCTTACAGTTACCGGAAAAACGCTGGCAGAAAATCTTAAAGACGTAGCTAATCTAATAGACGGTCAGGACATCGTACGCACCTTAGATAAGCCCATTAAAGACAGTGGTCATATACGTATTTTATTTGGAAACCTCGCTACTGAAGGTGCTGTGGCAAAAATAACCGGAAAAGAAGGGCTTGAATTTAGAGGTACTGCTAATGTGTTTGACAGTGAGGCAGCCGTAAATGAAGGAATTAAAAACGGGAAAGTAAAGAAAGGTGATGTGGTAATCATTCGCTATGAAGGTCCAAAAGGTGGACCCGGTATGCCCGAAATGCTAAAACCTACTTCTTCAATTATGGGAGCAGGTTTAGGTAAAGATGTTGCATTGATTACCGATGGACGTTTCTCAGGGGGATCTCACGGTTTTGTAGTGGGTCACGTATCGCCCGAGGCACAGGTAGGCGGTAACATCGCACTTGTTGAAAATGGTGATATTATTGCCATAGACGCGGTTAAGAATACAATCAATATTGAAATTTCTGACGAAGAGTTGGAAAAAAGACGATCAAAATGGACTGCTCCAAAACTTAAATTTGAGCGCGGGGTACTTTATAAATATGCAAAAACAGTGTCTTCTGCATCTGAAGGGTGTGTGACAGACGAAATGTAGCAGTAGGCTTATGGAAACACAAACTATTAAATTACAGGCCACAGACTCGCAGGCAACAGAGCGAATCACAGGTAAAGAAGCCATCATAAGATGTTTACTTGCTGAAGGGGTCGATACCATTTACGGCTATCCCGGAGGCGCAATTATGCCGGTATATGACGAATTGTATAAATATCAAGATCAGATAAATCATATTCTTACGCGTCACGAGCAGGGAGCAACTCACGCTGCACAGGGATATGCTCGTGTAAGTGGACGAGTAGGAGTGGCAATAGCAACTTCAGGCCCCGGGGCTACAAATCTGATTACGGGTATTGCAGATGCGCAGATAGATTCTACGCCAATGGTGTGTATTACAGGTCAGGTGGCATCTCACTTATTAGGTAGTGATGCGTTTCAGGAGACAGATATCATTGGTATTTCTACACCGGTAACAAAATGGAATTGCCAGGTGACGAAAGCCTCTGAAATACCGGAAGTCATTGCTAAGGCTTTTTACATTGCACGCAGTGGTCGTCCCGGTCCTGTATTAATAGATATTACAAAAGATGCTCAGTTTGAAGAGTTTGCTTTTAAATATAAAAAGTGTACGGCTATACGTAGCTACAAACCGGTTCCACAATTAAACCCTGACGAAGTAGCGGCAGCAGCAAAAATTATTAATGCAGCAAAAAAACCATTAATTGTTTGGGGTCAGGGAGTTATTCTTGGTAAAGCTGAAGAAGAATTTAAAAAGGTGGTCGAGAAGTCGGGAATACCAGCAGCCTGGACCATTTTAGGAGCTTCTGCTATACCTACAGACCACCCGCTTAATGTGGGTATGGTTGGGATGCACGGTAATTATGCTCCTAATATGTTAACTAATGAATGTGATGTATTAATTGCTATAGGAATGCGATTTGATGATCGTGTTACCGGTGACTTAAATACCTATGCCAAGCAAGCTCAGGTAATTCACTTCGAGATAGATCCTGCTGAAGTGAATAAAAATGTTACAGCAGATGTTGCGGTTTTAGGAAATAGCAAAGAAAGCCTTGCAGCTTTACTACCATTACTTGAAGAAAAGTCACACACAGAGTGGCATCAGCGCTTTAAGGATATGTACACCATCGAATATGATAAAATCATAAACGACGATATACATCCCACAAAAGAAGGACTTACCATGGGTGAGGTCTTAGAAGGTATAAATACAGTTACTAAAGGAGAAGCAGTAATTGTTTCAGACGTGGGGCAGCATCAGATGATAGCCTGCCGCTATGCAAAATTTAATAAATCAAAAAGCAACATTACTTCAGGTGGTTTAGGTACCATGGGTTTTGCGCTTCCGGCGGCTATAGGTGCGCAGATGGGAGCTCCAGATCGTCCTGTCGTGGCAATTATAGGTGATGGTGGTTACCAAATGACAATTCAGGAATTAGGTACCATTTTTCAAACTAAAGTACCCGTAAAAATTGTGGTATTAAACAATGACTTTTTAGGAATGGTGCGCCAGTGGCAGCAACTGTTTTTTGATCGTCGTTACGCTTCAACAGAAATGGTGAATCCAGATTTTGTAGCCATAGCAAAAGGTTACTTTATAGATGCCCAGAAAGTAACAAAGCGCGAAGAATTAGCAGGTGCAATAGAAACAATGCTAGCTTCAGACGGTCCTTACTTTTTAGAGGTAAAAGTAGAAAAAGAAGATAATGTGTTCCCTATGATTCCATCAGGAGCATCAGTTTCAGACATTAGATTAGAATAATTATGAGCGAAATAAAAACATTCACCGTATCTATTTATACCGAAAATAACATCGGTTTATTAAATCGTATTTCGGCAATATTTCAGCGTAGAAAAATAAACATCGAGAGCTTAAATACTTCGATGTCTGAGATTGAAGGAGTATCAAGATTTGTAATTGTTATTAATGTAACTGAAGAGCAAATCAAAAAAATCATCGGGCAGTTAGAAAAGCAAGTTGAGGTTATTAAAGCTTTTTATCATACCGATGAGCAGACCATTTTCTTAGAAACCTGTCTATTTAAAATCAAATCAGATCTGTTGTTTGAAGAACGCCAGATTCAGAATATTATTAAAGAAAGCAACGCGCAGATTGTCACCGTAAACAAAGAATTTTTTGTTCTTGAGAAAGCGGGACGTCGCTCAGAAATCGAGTTGCTTTACAGAGAGCTTAGTGCTTTTGGCATTATGCAATTTGTACGCTCAGGGCGCATTGCGGTTACAAAAGATGAGATGAAAATCTCTACAATGCTTGCAGAATTTGCAGAATAAAACAACTAATCATAATCAATAAAACATAGTAAAATGTCAAATTACTTTAATACACTATCCTTAAGGGATCAGTTAGCTCAGCTGGCAAAATGTCGATTTATGGAGTCTGATGAGTTTTCTAACGGAATAGAAGCCTTACGCGATAAGAAAGTAGTAATCGTGGGTTGCGGTGCACAGGGTTTAAACCAGGGTTTAAATATGCGTGACAGCGGTTTAGATATTTCTTACACACTTCGTGAAAGTGCTATTAAAGAAAAAAGAGCTTCGTATAAAAATGCTGTTGAAAATGGTTTTAATGTAGGTACTTACGAAGAGTTGATTCCTACTGCAGATCTGGTTTGTAACCTTACACCAGATAAGCAGCATACTGCTGTAGTTAATGCAATTATGCCCTTGATGAAAGAGGGTGCGACTTTAGCATACAGTCACGGTTTTAATATCGTAGAAGAAGGGATGCAAATACGTAAAGACCTTACGGTTATTATGTGTGCACCTAAATGCCCGGGATCTGAAGTGCGTGAAGAATATAAACGTGGTTTTGGAGTACCTACTCTAATTGCAGTGCATCCTGAAAATGATCCGCAGGGTCACGGTTTAGATCAGGCAAAAGCATATGCGGTTGCAACTGGTGGAAACAGAGCAGGTGTGTTAGAATCTTCTTTTGTTGCTGAGGTTAAAAGTGACTTGATGGGTGAGCAAACTATTTTATGTGGTATGCTTCAAACAGGTTCTATTCTTTGTTTTGACAAAATGGTCGAAAAAGGAATTGATAAAGGATACGCTTCAAAACTGATTCAGTACGGTTGGGAAACAATTACTGAAGCGCTTAAGCACGGTGGTATTACCAATATGATGGATCGTTTGAACAATCCTTCAAAAATTAAAGCTTTTGAATTAGCAGAAGAAATTAAAGAAATTACGCGTCCATTATTTCACAAACATATGGATGATATTATCTCTGGTCATTTTTCTAAAACAATGATGGAAGACTGGGTTAATGATGATGTAAATCTTCATAAATGGAGAGCAGAAACGGGAGAAACTGCTTTTGAAAAAACACCTGCAGGTAGTCAGGAAATTAGCGAGCAGGAATATTTTGATCACGGGGTGTTGATGGTTGCTATGGTAAAAGCGGGTGTAGAGCTTGCTTTTGAAACCATGACAGAAGCAGGTATAATTGAAGAATCTGCTTATTATGAGTCGCTTCACGAAACGCCACTAATCGCAAATACGATCGCCCGTAAAAAGTTATTCGAAATGAATCGTGTGATTTCTGATACTGCAGAATACGGTTGCTATTTATTTGATCACGCGTGTAAACCTATGTTGACAGATTTTATGAAGAACATAGATACAAACGTAATTGGTAAAGCTTACGCTACAGATAATGGTGTAGATAATAAAGCATTAATAGCAGTAAATGACGCAATACGTTCTCACGAAGTAGAAGCAGTAGGAGCGTGGTTGAGAGAGTCTATGACTGCAATGAAAGATATTAAGACGGTTTCTTCAGAAGAAGCAGTTACAGCTTAATAACTTTTCAAATTCACTGTTTAAACTAAACGTATTTGCGCTCATAATGGGTATGTGAGTACGTTTAGTCAATCAAAATAGTTCCAATTTTGAGCGACTTAAAAATCACATATTTTCCAGATTTAGAAAATGTAAAAAAGGCTGCAGATACCTTAAAAGGCGTTGCAGCCTTAACTCCTTTGCTACCTAGCTTAAGCTATTCACGTAGTTTAGGTGCAAATATTCTTTTAAAAAGAGAAGATTTGCAGCAGGTACGCTCGTATAAAATTAGAGGAGCATTCAATAAAATAAGTTCGTTATCTCAAGAAGATCGGGATAAAGGTATTGTTTGTGCCAGTGCAGGTAATCACGCTCAGGGTGTTGCTTATGCGTGTGCCAAGCTTAAGATTAACGGCACCATTTTTATGCCTGCGCCTACACCTAATCAGAAAACAGAACAGGTAAAAATGTTTGGTGGGGATTATGCGACTATTGTATTAACCGGTGACACCTTTGACGATGCCTACAAAGCAGCAAAAATTGATTGTGATGCGCTGGGTAAAATCTTTGTACATCCATTTGATGATGAGAAAATAATAGAAGGGCAGGCGACTGTAGGATTAGAAATAATAGAACAAGCATCTGAAGAGATTGATTATGTATTTGTACCGGTAGGTGGAGGTGGTTTAGCTTCAGGTCTGAGTACTGTTTTTCACCTGTTGTCTCCAAATACAAAAGTGATTGGGGTAGAGCCCGAAGGCGCACCATCAATGACAACTTCTATTTTTAATCAGGAAAATACGACCCTTTCTTTAATCGAAAAGTTTGTTGACGGTGCAGCGGTACAGCGCGTAGGTGATCGCAATTTTGCGATTTGTAAAGAATATTTACATCAAATGGTAACCGTTCCTGAAGGTAAGGTTTGCCAGACTATTTTAGATTTATACAATAAAGATGCAATTGTTGTTGAGCCGGCAGGTGCACTTACACTCGCAGTTCTCGATCAATTTGCAGACGAGATTAAAGGCAAAAATGTGGTGTGCATCGTTAGCGGAAGCAACAACGATATTACCAGAACTGCCGAGATTAAAGAGCGCGCCTTGCTTTACAGGGGATTAAAGCATTATTTCATAATTCGGTTTCCGCAGCGTGCAGGTGCTTTGCGTGAATTTTTAAATGAAATACTAGGGCCAGACGACGATATAACCTTTTTTGAATATAAGAAAAAAACCAGCCGGGAAGATGGGCCGGCAGTTGTAGGTATCGAAATAAAAGATCCTGCGAGCTTAAACCCACTTATTGCTCGTATGAAGAGCAGAAAGTTCTTCGGAGAGTATTTAAATGACAAACCTGATTTATTTGAATTCCTTATTTGATTATGCGATTTTTTGCATTCAGCTAATACCAATTCAGAACACATAAAACGAGCCATGAAACAACTTACTACAGAAATACCAGAACAATTTAAAGTAGCACCCATAGAGCAGAAAACCTATTTGATAGACGGAAAGCTTTTAAATTGGGAAGGTAAAACTGCCGATGTGTTCTCAAGTATTCATACCGAAACTGGCGGAGAACGAAAGCCTACCCGACTGGGATCAACACCTAATCTGGGTAAAGCTGAAGCACTACTGGCAGTTGATGCGGCTCATAAAGCCTATGATAGAGGACAGGGGTTGTGGCCTACAATGAAAGTTGCAGACCGTATTAAGTGTATGGAAACTTTCGTAGAAAAAATGAAAACTAAGCGCGAGCTTATTGTTAAACTTTTGATGTGGGAGATTTGTAAAAATTATCCAGACAGCCAGAAAGAATTTGATCGTACTGTTGAGTATATAAATGATACCATCGCAGATTATAAAGATATGGATCGCGATAGTGCAAAATTCTATAAGCACGATGGTATTCACGCTCACATACGCCGCGGTCCATTAGGAGTTGTATTATGTCTGGGCCCTTATAACTATCCCCTTAACGAAACTTTCTGTTTGCTAATTCCCGCTTTAATTATGGGGAATACAGCAGTTTTTAAACCTGCTAAACACGGTGTTTTACTAATAGCTCCGTTACTAGAAGCATTTCAGGAAAGTTTTCCTGCCGGTGTTGTAAATGTAGTTTTTGGTAGAGGTAGAGAGATTGCCTCTCCAGCAATGGAAACCGGAAAAATAGATGTGCTGGCACTTATAGGCCACAGTTCTTCTGCAAATGCTTTGCAAAAGTTACATCCCAAGCAAAACCGTTTGAGACTGGTTTTAGGTCTTGAAGCTAAAAACCCGGCCATTGTATTACCAGATGCAGATTTAGATCTGGCAGTAGTAGAGTGTATTGCGGGTACATTATCTTTTAACGGGCAACGTTGTACGGCATTAAAAGTTATTTATGTTCACGAAAATATTGCAGAGACGTTTAATCGCAAGTATGCAGAAGCTGTAGATGCGTTAAAGTTTGGCTTACCCTGGGAAGATGGTGTGAAATTAACACCCTTACCAGAACCTTCTAAACCGGCATATATTCAGGAATTAATAGATGATGCTATAGCTAAAGGAGCTTCTATCTTAAATGAAAAAGGTGGCGAACATTCTGAGAATTTCATTTGGCCTGCAGTTTTGTTTCCGGTAACTAAAGAAATGCAGGTATATAAAGAGGAGCAATTTGGTCCTGTAGTTCCTGTGCTTACCTTTAAGCATATAGACGAACCTCTTGATGATATGGCAGAATCAAATTACGGGCAGCAGGTAAGTTTGTTTGGTAAAGATGTAAAAGCCCTGGCACCCTTAATAGATACGCTGGTAAATTTAGTGTGTCGTGTTAATTTAAATAGCTCATGTCAGCGAGGTCCAGATGTATATCCTTTCACGGGTAGAAAAGATTCTGCGGTAGGTACGTTAAGTGTTCATGATGCATTGCGCTCCTTTTCAATACGTACATTTGTAGCTTCAAAAGATAATGACTACAATAATGCGATCTTAAACGAGTTATTAGATACGAAGAAGTCTAATTTTGTAAGTACCGATTACTTGTTATAATAGCTAATAAATGGTAGTTTAGTTAAAAATACAGCAGTGAAAATTTATTTTTTATCTGAAACTTGAAGAAATCATAAAAAAGTAGATTTATTTGACATTTACCAGATAAAATGGTCTGTCATTTAAATCTACTTTGTACTTTAGCATAACAAATGAAAGGAATACATCAACATATAAATGAAGTAAAGCAAGCAGTAAAAACTGTGCTTTTATCATTATACCCGGTTGAAACCCACACTACATTGGTTACCATTCCTGTACGCCGTTATGAGCGTCGCCGCCCCTAGTGGGTGTAGTTTTCTTGGGAACTTAGGTGAGTCCGGTTCCGTCTTCAATTTCAATTTCACTTTTTTTCTAACTTCCAATTCAAAAGAATATGGAAATTATTATTGCAAATAAATCCCATGCGGGATATGCACAATACATATGCGATACCATCGCAGAATCAGCAAAAGTTCGCGGTACCGGTATTGCAAAACGTACACCTGAGTATGTAATCACTAAGATGGAAAACGGAAATGCCGTTATTGCACTTGATGGTGATAAATTTGCAGGTTTCTGTTATATAGAAGCCTGGGGTCACGGTAAATTTGTTGCCAATAGCGGTCTTATCGTACACCCTGATTACAGAGGCAGCGGTCTTGCCAGACAAATTAAAGAAGCCATTTTTAAGCATTCCCGATTTAAATATCCTGATGCTAAAGTTTTTGGTATTACTACAGGTCTTGCTGTGATGAAAATCAATTCAGATTTAGGATATAGACCAGTTACATTCTCTGAACTTACAGATGATCCTACCTTCTGGAAAGGGTGTCAAACATGTCGCAATTATGATATTCTGCAACGTACTGAGCAAAAAATGTGCTTATGTACAGGGATGTTGTACGATCCTGTAAAAGAGGAAAAAAAGAAGGCGGCAGAACCCGAAGTAAAGAAAGAAATGAATCCTAAGGCTTTTACACGTTTAAAAAGTATTAAAGAACATTTGTTTCTCAAGAAAGATAAAAAAAAACAAGATTAAAAGCTTAGAATGCTTCAATAGCATATAAGACAAAAAAGTTAAGCATGAAAAAATTAGTTCTCGCCTACAGTGGCGGTCTCGACACCAGTTATTGCGCAAAATACCTTTCCGAAGAAAAAGGCTTTGAAGTTCACGCCGTAAGTATAAATACCGGCGGTTTTAGCCAGGAAGAAATAGATGAAATTGAATCTAAAGCTCTAAAAATAGGAGCTAAATCCTATAAGAATATTCAGGCTGTAGATCGTTTTTACGATAAAGTAGTTAAAAACCTTATCTATGGTAATGTTTTAAAGAATAATACCTACCCTCTTTCGGTAAGTGCTGAACGTATTATTCAGGCAGTTGAAATTATCAATTATGCCAAATCTATAGATGCGCAATATGTTGCTCACGGGAGTACCGGTGCCGGTAACGATCAGGTGCGTTTTGATATGATTTTTCAGACATTAGCTCCAGAAATTGAGATCATAACGCCTATACGAGACCTGCAACTTTCTAGACAGGCAGAGATAGATTACTTAAAAAGTCATGGTATTGAAATGGCCTGGGAAAAGGCTAAATATTCAGTAAACCGTGGTCTTTGGGGGACCAGTGTAGGAGGAAGCGAAACCCTGACATCACACCAGGGACTTCCGGAATCTGCATTCCCTTCACAAGTAGAAAAAACAGAAGCAGAGCAGGTAACCTTAACCTTTACAAAAGGAGAATTAACCGCTGTAAATGGTAAGTCTGCAGGAGCAGTAGAGAATATAGAATTACTGCAAAAGCTGGCAGCTCCCTTTGGTATAGGTCGTGATATTCACGTGGGAGATACTATTATAGGGATTAAAGGTCGAGTAGGTTTTGAAGCCGCAGCACCGGTAATTATTATAAAAGCACACCATTTATTAGAAAAGCATACGCTAACAAAATGGCAAATGCAGCACAAAGATTATCTGGCTAACTTTTATGGTATGCATTTGCATGAAGGTCAATATCTGGACCCGGCGATGCGTAATATAGAAGCGTTTTTAGAAGACAGTCAAAAAAATGTTAGTGGTGAAGTATATGTAACCTTACATCCATATCGTTTCACGCTAGAAGGTATTAAGTCTGATCACGATTTGATGAATGCATCGTTTGGAGCTTATGGCGAAATGAATAAAGGATGGACTGCTGATGACGCTAAAGGTTTTATAAAAATTACAGGTAACCAAAACAAGATTTACAATCACGTAAACGGAAACTCATGATCAAAGCAGGAATCGTAGGTGGAGCGGGATATACGGCAGGCGAACTGCTGCGTATTTTGCTAAATCACTCACAAGTTGAACTGAGTTTTGTTTACAGCACCTCAAACGCAGGCAATCTCCTTAGCGATGTACATCAGGATTTATTAGGCAGCACAGCACTGCGATTTGCTGATGCAGTTGATTTTTCGGTTGATGTGGTTTTTCTGTGTTTGGGTCACGGTAATTCAAAAACATTTTTAGATACGCATGTTTTTGAAGAGCGTACTATTATAATTGATCTAAGTAACGATTTTCGCCTAAAACCAGATGCAGAATTTCAAGGGCGGGAATTTATATACGGCTTAACAGAATTAAATAGAGACAGTATTAAACAAGCAGGATCTATTGCAAATCCGGGTTGCTTTGCAACAGCAATTCAACTGGCCTTATTGCCGCTCGCTGATGCCAAAAAGATTACAGCAGATATTCATGTTAACGCGGTAACGGGAGCGACTGGCGCAGGGACCTCACTTTCTGCAACTACACATTACACGTGGAGAGATAATAACTTCTCATACTATAAGCCTTTTACCCATCAACATATGGGTGAAATTAATCAGACGGTATCACAGTTACAATCTAATTTTGATAATGAGATTTTCTTTTTGCCCAACCGAGGTAATTTTTCAAGAGGAATTTTTGCTACTGCATATACTAGATTTGATGGTGATTTAGATGGGATTAAAAAAGTGTATCAAGATTATTATGCTGATGCACCTTTCACATTTATTTCTGATGTAGATGTGCATATGAAACAGGTGGTGAACACAAATAAATGTCTGATTCATCTACACAAACAGGGAAATCAATTGCTAATTACGAGCTGTATAGACAATCTTTTAAAAGGAGCTTCAGGGCAGGCAGTAGAAAATATGAATCTTATTTTTGGACTTCCGCAAACTGAAGGTCTTAATTTAAAAGGTAGTTATTTCTAATAGAATTTCTCTCTTCTCTTGCCGGAATAGGTTTGGCGATGCGAGCACAGAATAAATTTCCGCCTTTGCGGAAATGCAAAAAATAATAAAAAAATAAATCCAACTCCCCTCTCTCTTGGAGAGGGGTTGGGGGTGAGAATTATGAAAATAGCAATTATAGGAACCGGAAACCTTGGGCTGGCTATAGCTAAAGGTCTTATTACAAATAACGCCATTACCTCGTTATACATGACTCGCCGGAATCCGGTTGGGATAGAATCATATGCAGAATACAAGAATGTGTATGTAACTTCAAATAATATTGAAGCTGTACAGAAATCAGATATTATCATATTTGCAGTTCAGCCGGCTCAATTGAGTGCTATTTTAAACGATATTAAAGGAGAACTTACCGATAAGCATGTATTGATTTCTACAATTACAGGATATCAGATTTCACAGATTGAAGCAATTGTGGGTACAGATCAATTTATCATACGAGCGATGCCCAATACTGCTATAGCTGTAGGTGCTTCTATGACGTGTTTAGCCAGTAATGAAAAAGGGATGAAGCGTATAAAAATTGCTGAAGCGATTTTTAACCGATTAGGAAACAGTCTAATAATTCCTGAAACTCAAATGCAGGCAGCGACAGTGGTTTGTGCAAGTGGTATAGCATTCTGGATGCGTTTAATACGAGCAACTACGCAAGCGGCTATTCAATTAGGTTTTGATGCAAAAGAAGCACAGGAGCTTGCAATGCACACATGTAATGGTGCTTCAAAACTGCTTATAGAATCGGGTAATCATCCCGAGGAAGAGATAGACCGTGTAACTACGCCTAAGGGTTGTACCATAGAAGGACTAAACGAGATGGAACATAAAGGTTTGAGTTCGTCTTTAATACAAGGAATGGTAGCTTCTTTTAATAAAATTAATGTGATTAAAACCGATCAAAAATAATGAGTTTATTTGATGTTTACCCCTTATACGATGTAGCGCCTGTAAAGGCGCAGGATGTATGGGTTTACGATGCAAAACCTACAAAATACTTAGATTTATATGGCGGTCATGCTGTGATATCTATAGGTCACTCGCATCCTAAATATGTTGATAATTTAACTAAACAGCTAGGTGATATAGGTTTTTACAGCAATGCGGTGCACAACCCGTTGCAAGAGGCTTTAGGAGAGCGTTTGCCTAATCAAGCTAATTGTCCCGGTTACCAGCTCTTTATGTGTAGCAGTGGTGCTGAAGCTAATGAGAATGCACTTAAAATGGCATCATTTGTAACCGGCAGAAAAAAGGTTGTTGCGTTTAACAACAGTTTCCACGGTAGAACTTCTGCGGCTGTTGCAGCGACTGATAACCCAAAAATTGTCGCTCCTATAAATGCACAACAGGAGGTAGAATTTTTACCTCTGGGAGATCTTGACGCACTAGCCGGTGTATTAGCTAAGGGCGATGTTTGTGCCGTGATTGTAGAATTTATTCAGGGTGTAGGTGGTTTAGACATCAGCACTAAAGAATTTTATGAAGGCGTTGATAAGCTTTGTAAGCAGACCGGGACGATCTTAATTGCAGATGAAGTACAGGCCGGTTTTGGACGTACGGGAAGATTTTTTGCATTTCAGGAATACAATGTGGAGCCAGAGTTAATCTCGATGGCAAAAGGTATGGGTAATGGCTTCCCGGTAGGAGGGATTTTAATTCATCCTACGATTAAAGCAGAATATGGGATGCTGGGAACCACTTTTGGAGGCAATCATCTGGCTTGTGTCGCAGCTTTAACCGTACTTGATGTTTTAGAAGAAGAAAAACTTATGGAACATGCTCTGCGTGTTTCTGATCACTTTAAGGCAAAAACCTTAGATATTCCACAGATAAAAGGAGTGAAAGGCCGCGGTTTAATGCTGGGTCTTGAATTTGATTTTGACACCGCAACGTTGCGTAAAAAGCTTATTTACGATCAGCATATTTTTACAGGAAGTGCAAAAAATAAAAATCTGATACGTATTCTTCCGCCACTTACCGTGCAGAATGAGCATATTGATCAGTTTTTTGATGCACTAAAAATAGAATTAGAAAAATTATAATTATAAATAACGCAGAGATTTCGGCTGCTAAATCCATTTTGACAGGAATCAACTAATGAAAAAATACACCAGTTTAGACGACATTACAGATCTACAGGAACTTATTGCGCAAGCGCGCGAACTTAAAAATAATCCGTATTCTTATGAGCAATTGGGTAAGCGTAAGCGCCTGGTAATGCTATTTTTTAATTCAAGCTTACGTACGCGTTTGAGTACCGAAAAAGCAGCTTGTAATTTAGGAATGGATGTCACGGTGATGAATTTTAATAGTGATGCATGGAAGCTTGAGTTTGAGGATGGCACTGTTATGAATACAGATACCTCAGAGCATATTAAGGAAGCTGCACAGGTAATCTCGCAATATGGCGATATAATAGCGGTACGTGCTTTTCCTACGCTTACCGATAAAGCTAAAGATGAGTCAGAGTATGTGATTTCTAATTTTGTAAAGTATGCATCTGTGCCTGTTGTAAATATGGAAAGTGCTACGGCACACCCGCTACAGGCACTTGCAGACGCGATTACCATTACCGAATTGTCACAGAAAAAGAAACCAAAAGTCGTTTTAAGTTGGGCTCCACATCCTAAAGCTTTGCCGCATGCAGTGGCAAACTCGTTTATAGGAATGATGCAAAAAATGGATGTAGATTTTACCATAACACATCCTAAAGGTTATGAATTGAGTGATGCTGTTATAAAAGATTCTACGGTAGAATACGATCAGGATGCAGCTTTAAAAGATGCAGATTTTGTCTATGTGAAAAACTGGAGTAATTATGAGAACTACGGAAAAGTTCTTGCGACCACAGATTCTCACAGTAGCTGGACCATTACAGAAGAAAAACTAGGCGAGGCTAAATTTATGCATTGCCTGCCGGTGAGGCGTAATGTTATTGTTACAGATGGTGTTTTAGATGGAAAAAATTCTGTGGTCATTGAGCAGGCCAATAACCGCACATATTCCGCTCAGGTTGTTTTGAAAAAGATTTTAGAAAATCTGAATTAAACTTAAGTTATGAAAAACCTGAATATTGTTAAAGTAGGCGGAAACATTATCGAAAAAGAAGAAGATCTTCAGGCTTTTTTAGATGCTTTTGCAGCTTTATCAGCACCAAAAATTTTAGTTCACGGTGGCGGAAAATTGGCGAGTCAATTAGCAGAACGGTTAGGAATACCGGTTAAAATGACTAACGGCAGAAGAATTACTGATGCCGAAACCGTAGAAATAATTACAATGGTTTATGGGGGTAAGGTTAATAAATCTATTGTTGCCGGTTTGCAAGCCAGAAACTGCAATGCCATTGGTTTTTCAGGAGCAGACGGTAATAGTATACGTTCTATAAAACGGCCGGTTAAAGACGTTGATTTTGGCTTTGTGGGTGATGTTGTAGGCGTAAATTCAGAATTGATAGATAAATTATTGAGTCTAGATATTACTCCAGTGTTTTGTGCAATTACGCACGATGGTAAAGGACAGTTACTTAATACCAATGCAGATACGATTGCGTGCGAACTCGCAATTGGTCTTTCAAAAGAATATGAGGTAAAGCTCAATTATTGCTTTGAGAAAGCTGGCGTGTTGTTAGATATAAATGATGAGACTTCAGTGGTAAAGGAAATAGATACTTCTAAATATTCAGAATTACTAAAAGATCAGGTTATCGCAGACGGGATGCTTCCGAAGTTAGAAAATTGTTTTTACGCTCTAAAAAACGGAGTAAGCAAAGTTCAACTGGGAAAACCGCAAATGCTTCAAAATACCACTACTAATTTTACAACCTTAAGACTGTAATGAACATAGAAAAACTTACGCAAGAGGCGCTAGAATTATTAAAGAATTTGATTTCTACGCAATCTTTTTCTTCAGAAGAAGAAGGTACCGCGGCTTTTATTGAAAATTGGTTTAAGGCACATGAGATACCCTTTCGCCGTCAGGCAAATAATATTTGGGCAACTAATAAAAACTTTGAAGAAGGTAAAACCACATTACTGTTAAATAGTCATCACGACACGGTTCAACCTAATAATGGCTATACACGCGACCCGTACTCGCCAGATATTGAAGATGGTAAATTATATGGTTTAGGAAGTAATGATGCGGGCGGTTGTTTGGTTTCTTTAATAGCAACCTTTACGTATTTCTATGCTCACGAAAACCCCAAATACAACCTGGTTATCGTAGCGAGTGGTGAGGAAGAAAGCAGCGGTCCTAACGGTTTAAACAGTATGCTTGAGGTAATACCGCATATTGATGTGGCTATAGTGGGAGAGCCTACCTTAATGAATCTAGCAATTGCAGAAAAAGGTTTGGTTGTTTTTGATGCTAAAGTATTAGGAAAACCATCTCACGCTGCACACCCTAATGATAATAATGCCATTTACAACTGTATTCCGGTATTGCAGTGGTTTCACGATTTTAAGTTTGAAAAAGTTTCTGAAGCTTTAGGAGAAGTTAAAATGACCGTTACACAGATTAATGGCGGGAAACAGCACAATGCGGTGCCTGCAGATGTTGATCTTGTGGTAGATGTACGTGTAAATGATCAATATAGCAACCAGGAAATTGCTCAGTTACTAAAAGATAGAGCTCCTTGTGATTCTATTGTAGCGCGTAGTTTGCGTTTAAACTCATCTTCTATTCCTAAAGATCACGATCTGGTAAAAGCTGGTATCGCGTTGGGTAGAAGTACATATGGTTCTCCTACACTAAGTGATCAGGCAGTTTTGACGTGTCCGTCTCTAAAATTAGGTCCGGGAGACAGCACACGTTCACATAGCGCTAATGAGTTTATTTATGTACAGGAAATTGAAGAAGGTATTCAGATTTACATAGATTTGCTTAAAAGTATACTGTAAGTCCCTAATCCCCGAAGGGGAAATTGATAAGGGGAAAATAACACGTTTAATTAATATATTATTTAATCGCTTTGCGATTAAAAGTACAAATAAAGGTTCCCTTCTTTGGAGGGGTCAGGGGAGGACAATGAAACTTTGGGATAAAGGTGCAAACATAGATGACAAAATCATCAAATTTACGGTAGGTAATGATCGTGAGATAGATACGCATATTGCAAAATATGATGTACAGGCAACACGTGCTCACGTGATTATGCTTCAAAAAGTAGGCATTATTACTGCTAACGAATTAGAAAGTTTGTTACCGCAATTAGAAATTCTTGAGGCTCATACACAGAATCCAGATTTTTTTATTGAGCCAGAATATGAAGATATTCATAGTAAGATAGAAGCAGAATTAACTCTTATTTTAGGCGAAACCGGTAAAAAAGTACACACTGCACGTTCCCGAAATGATCAGGTTCTGGTAGCATTACATCTGTATTACAAAGATCAGTTACAGCAAATACGGGTGCGCACTGTTTCGCTTTTTGATACCTTGATGAAACTTGCCGAAAAGCATCAGCACAAGTTACTTCCCGGGTATACCCATTTACAGGTAGCTATGCCCAGTAGTTTTGGGTTGTGGTTTTCTGCGTATGCAGAATTATTAATAGACGATCTTACTTTACTCAATGCAACACTGCAAATTGTAGATCAGAATCCGTTAGGATCTGCAGCAGGTTATGGAAGTTCGTTTCCTATAGACCGAAATCTTACGACCAAAGAGATGGGTTTTGCCACCTTAAAATTTAATGTAGTAGCCGCACAAATGTCTCGAGGTAAAAGTGAACGTACGCTAGCTTCTACTTTAGGAAGTCTTGCAAACACGCTCTCTCGCTTTGCGATGGATATCTGTTTGTATATGAGTCAAAATTTTGGATTTATAAGCTTCCCGGAACAATTAACAACGGGCAGCAGTATTATGCCCCACAAAAAAAATCCTGATGTTTTTGAATTGATTCGTGGTAAGTGTAATAAAATTCAGGCCTTGAGTACCGAGATGATTTTAATTACCAATAACCTGCCTAGTGGTTACCACAGAGATTATCAATTGCTAAAGGAAAACACCATCAATGCGATTGAAAATATTAAAGATATTCTTGAAATTTTTGAGTACAGCATTGCTCAAATCGTAGTGAAAGACATAGATCTTACTGAAGATAAATACAAATATATATTTACAGTAGACAGTATTAATAATCTTGTTGTAGAAGGTAAATCTTTTCGTGAGGCGTATAAAACAGTAGGAGGAGAGGTGCAGGCCGGAACCTATAAACCAGATGAAGGTAGAAAACATACCCATTTGGGAAGTATTCATAATCCGGGATTTGCTGAGATTAAGGAGAAAATGCGCAAAGTTTCTACCGCTTTAGATATTAGTTAAAAGAATTTCTCTTTTTTTGATTCAACCGAGTTTAATAAAGAAGACATTTTAAACAGAACACTGTTTAAGAAGCATTAATTTTTCAATTTTTATAAATTTTTCAGAAATGAGAGCGGCAGGAGAAATAATTTTTATGCTAATTTTTTAATTAAATGTCTCAATAAATGTGGTATTGCTATTAGAAAACAGGTTAAATCTCTGTTTTTCTAAATATTGCGCAATGACCTATTTTCTACGAAAATTATAGCTTCAAATTTTGTGGTTACGTGGGTCTTATTTTACATTTGCTCAGCTTTTCCGAAAAAGATATATGAAGTTTCTGCTTTCATTTTTTATTATACTTTTTACGGGTTTTGTAAATCTATCTGGTGTTGCTGCTTGTCAAGCAGATACAAACACAGCTGATTTTCAATCCTCATTTGAAGATTTTATACTGAAATCTCAGGATCAGCACCACATTGATTTTAACTGGCCGGGTACCGCACCTGAAATTACGGTTGCAGAATTTGAGATTGAAGAGAGTAATACATTCTCAAAAGAAAAGCACATTGCCAGTATTCCTTTCTTTGGCCTTCCGGCTACTGTAATCAAGCATTTTTATACCTACAAATACAATTATTTAGATTCAGAAACGATCACTCCTGTTCGTGCTTCTGTTAAGTCATACCTTCTTTTTCAGGTTTTCAGACTTTGATTTAACTTCTTTCAGCCTGTATATCCATAGGCTAATCGCTTATTCTGTTTATTGATCTCAACGGATTTAGTTCAAAAACTAAGCAGAATATCTGTGTCTTTCCTGTTCAGGAAAACACCCACATTAATCTAACTATTTGTAAAGAAAATCACCATGAAAAGAATGCTCATGATGTTAGGCTTTGGGGCACTATTGTTCCATGTAAGCTGTAAGTCAGAACACCACGAAAAAGAAGAAGAAGTAAAATTCTTAGTTACAAACCCCATTCGTAAAGACACGATTCTCACAAAAGACTACGTGTCACAAATTCAATCAAGTCGCCACATAGAATTACGCGCCCAGGAACGCGGCTACCTTCAGAAAATATACGTAGATGAAGGACAATTTGTAAAGGAAGGACAATTGCTGTTTCAAATTCTACCCAGAATCTATGAAGCTGAAGTTCAAAAATCAAAAGCTGAAGCTGAAGTTGCCAAAATAGAATACGAGAACACTAAGTTACTCGCAGATAGCGATGTTGTTTCTAAAAACGAACTGGCAATGACAAAGGCTAAGATGGATAAGGCTAATGCAGAATTGTCACTCGCTAACGTACATCTGGGCTTCACGCAAATACGAGCTCCTTTTGACGGTATTGTAGACCGTTTTCACGTGCGCTTGGGAAGCCTTGTAGATGAAGGTGAGTTGCTCACAAACTTATCTGATAACGCCACTATGTGGGTGTATTATAATGTGCCCGAAGCAGAATATCTCGATTATCAGTCAAATCTAAAAACTGCAGACAAGCCACAGGTAAACTTACTTATGGCTAACAATAAATACTTTCAACACCCCGGTGTTGTTGAAACTATTGAAGCAGATTTTAATAACGAGACCGGTAACATTCCTTTTAGAGCAACATTTCCTAATCCAGAAGGATTATTACGACACGGAGAGACTGGTAATGTTCATGTCACTATACCTATTACAGGTGCATTATTAATTCCGCAGAAAGCCACTTTTGAAGTTCTTGACAAGAAATATGTTTATGTAATTGACAAAGACAATCGCGTAAAATCTCGTGAGATTACCATAGCAAATGAGATGCCTCATCTTTATGTGGTTTCAAAAGGCTTATCTGAAGATGATAAAATTCTACTAGAAGGTCTGCGTATGGTACGGGAGAATGATAAAATAGAGTACGAGGTTAAAGACGCTAAGTCTGTGATTTCTAATCTTGATTTGTATGCAGAGTAATCAAATCATAAAACAGAAAAAACATGTTTAGTCAATTTATAAAAAGACCCGTTTTTGCGATAGTAATTTCGATTATTATCTTGTTTATAGGTTCGCTTGCAATCAAGCAGCTGCCTATTTCGCAGTTTCCACAGATAGCACCTACTACCGTAAACATCTTTATCGCGTACCCCGGTGCCAGTGCAGATGTATTGGTGAAATCAACCTTAATTACACTTGAAAATGCCATTAACGGTGTAGAAGATATGCGTTATATGGCTACCGACGCGACCAGTGCCGGTGAAGCAACACTACGTATCATATTTGAACCGGGAGTTGACCCTAACGATGCCGTAGTGCGCGTTAAAACCCGGGTAGACCAGGTTATGCCGCTCTTACCGGAGTTAGTACAACGGGAAGGTGTGGTGATTACACCGGTTCAACCCAGTATGTTGATGTACGTAAACCTCTATTCAAAGGATAAAAGTATGGATGAGAAATTTCTGTACAATTATGCCGATGTAAAGATGATACCCGAGATCAACCGTCTTAAAGGTGTTGCACGTTCTCAAATACTAGGGAGTCGCAGATACGCTATGCGCGTGTGGTTAAACCCTGAGCGTATGCGTGCTTACAATGTCTCTGTAGAAGAAGTGATGGAGTCTTTACAGGAACAAAGCATTATAGGAAGACCCGGTAGATTGGGACAGAGTTCTGGTATTACTGCGCAATCTTTAGAATATGTCTTAACCTATAAAGGTAGATTTAATGAGCCCGAAGAATATGAGAATGTAATTATCAGGGCCAATGCAGATGGGGAAAGTATTCATTTAAAGGACATTGGTAAAGTAGAATTAGGTAGTGAATTCTTTGATATTTACTCCAATCTTGACGGGCATCCTTCTGCCGCAATTGTATTAAAACAAAACTACGGGAGTAACGCAAGTGATGTAATTGATGAGGTAAAGGAAAAGCTTGAAGAGATGAAAGCTGATTTCCCTCCGGGAATGGATTACAAAATTAGTTATGACGTTTCTAATTTCTTAGATGCTTCCATAGAGCAAGTTATTGATACGCTTAGAGATGCATTTTTATTAGTCGCTTTTGTGGTATTTATTTTCTTAGGTGACTGGCGTTCTACGTTAATCCCTATTATAGCCGTTCCGGTTTCTTTAGTAGGTGCATTTTTCGTAATTCAGCTGTTTGGGATGTCAATTAACCTGGTTACTTTATTTGCATTAGTTCTTGCAATAGGTATTGTGGTAGATGATGCTATTGTAGTGGTTGAAGCTGTACACGCCAAGTTTCATGAGTTTCCGGATATCACGCCATACAAAGCTGTTAAACTGGTTCTTGGTGAAATTTCGGGAGCGATCATAGCGATTACCGCTGTTATGGTTTCGGTATTCCTGCCTATTACCTTTATGTCTGGACCGGTAGGAACGTTCTACAGACAATTTTCAATTACCATGGCAAGTTCTATTGTGATTTCTGCAGTGGTAGCTCTTACGCTAACGCCCGTATTATGTGCGATGCTCCTTAAAAATAACCACGGAAAAGAGAAAAAAGGTAACATTCTTACAAAAGCGTTAGATGGATTTAATAATTGGTTTGACAGGCTTACCGGTAGGTACGTACGCTTGCTTAAAACTATTGTTAGCAGACGTGTACTTACGTTTGGGATTCTTATCGCCGTTTGTGCATTGATATTTTTTGAAAATCAAATTTTACCTTCTGGGTTTATACCTAGTGAAGATCAAGGGACAATTTACGCGATAATTCAAACTCCGCCGGGCGCAACATTAGAGCGTACAAATAAAGTATCACTCGAGCTTCAGAAGATTTGTGAAGAAGTAGAAGGCGTAGAGTCGGTTTCATCTTTAGCGGGTTATGAAATTATGACCGAAGGTAGGGGTTCTAACGCAGGTACTTGTTTAATAAACTTAAAACCTTGGGGAGATAGAGAGCATACCGTAACCGAGATTATGGAAGAACTGGAAGAAAAGTCTAAAAACCTGGGGGCAGTCATTGAGTATTTTGAGCCACCGGCCATTCCCGGTTTTGGATCTTCAGGAGGTTTTTCTATGCGTTTATTAGATAAAACAACAGAGACCGATTATCAGGATTTTGATAAAGTAAATCAAAATTTTATGGATGAGTTGGGCAAGCGTAAAGAGCTAGCCGGTTTGTTTACCTTTTTTGCAGCAAATTACCCACAGTATGAACTGGAGATCAATAATGATCTGGCGATGCAAAAAGGGGTTTCTATAGGTAAGGCTATGGAAAACTTAAACATTATGATAGGTAGTACCTATGAGCAGGGATTCATCAAGTTTGGCCGTTTCTTTAAAGTGTATGTACAATCAGATCCTCAGTATAGAAAATTACCTTCAGATATTTTGAATTTGTATGTGAAGAATGATACTGGTGAGATGGTGCCGTATTCAGCTTTTATGAAGCTTAAGAAAACGCAGGGACCTAATGAGGTAACGCGTTACAACATGTACAATTCTGCGGCTATACAAGGCCAGCCCGCAAAAGGTTATACCACAGCAGATGCAATTGCAGCCGTGCGCGAAGTTGCAGCAACAACCTTACCTAAAGGCTATGATATTGCCTGGGAAGGATTGTCCTATGACGAGGCAGGCAGAGGTAATGAAGCCCTGTATATTTTTGGAATCGTTCTCGCCTTCGTGTACTTCGTACTTGCGGCGCAGTATGAGAGTTTTATAATTCCGCTTGCTGTAATTTTTTCTATACCTATAGGACTTTTAGGATCGTTTGTAATGCTTCAGTTAATGGGGCTTCAGAATGATATTTATGCGCAAATAGGACTCATAATGCTGGTAGGACTTCTGGGTAAAAACGCCGTTCTTATCGTAGAGTTTGCGGTCTTAAAGCGAAGTGAGGGAGCCACCATCTTTGAAGCTGCAATTGAAGGAGCCCGAGTACGTTTTAGACCTATTTTAATGACTTCATTTGCGTTTGTTGCAGGTCTTATTCCTTTAATTATCGCTACCGGTGCAGGTGCTATTGGTAACCGTACCATAGGTGCTTCTTCTTTAGGTGGAATGTTATTCGGAACCCTATTTGGGGTGGTCATCATTCCAGGACTGTATTACATTTTTGCAACCCTTGCAGATGGTAGAACGTTGATTAAAGATGAGGAGGACCATTCTTTATCTGAAGGATTTGTGCACGAAATAGACCGTTTTTCAAAACTAAAAGATGATGAGCCCCATGATAAATAAAACCAAAATATTATATACGGGAGTAGTGGTTCTACTACTCTCGTTCTCAGCCTGTAAAGCACCCGTTCTGGTAGAACGGGATGTAGAACTTAAACTTCCTAAAACATTTGCTGCTACTGCAGATACCGCACAGACTGCTCTTGTTAACTGGAAAGACTATTTTACAGATCCCTATTTAAGTAGCTTGATTGATACTGCATTGCAAAACAATCAGGAATTGAACATTATGCTTCAGGAGATTTCTATCTCTAAGGCCGAAATCAAAGCTAAAAAAGGGGAGTACCTGCCTTTTGTAGGCTTTGGTGCTTCGGGTGAAACCGAAAAAGTAGGAAGATTTACCAGTCAGGGAGCTAATGATGCAAATACTGAAATTAGAGAAGGAGTTGAATTTCCCGAGCCGTTGCCAAACTACAGATTCGGACTTCAGGCGAGCTGGGAATTAGATATCTGGGGAAAGCTTCGTAATGCTAAGAAAGCTGCGGTATTTAATTATCTGTCTAGTGTTGAAGGTCGAAATTTTATGGTTACGCAACTCGTGGGTGAGCTAGCAGAATCCTATTATGAGTTACTGGCTTTAGACAATCAGTTAGAAATAGTAAACCGAAATATTGAGATACGTAACAATGCTTTTGAGATTATTAAACTTCAAAAGGAAGCTGCACGAGTAACTGGCCTTGCTGTTTCGCGATTTGAGGCTGAAGTATTGCACACAAAAAGTTTGCAGTTTGATATTCAGCAGCGCATTGTAGAAACCGAAAACCGAATTAATTTTCTGGTAGGTCGTTTTCCGCAGAAAGTAGAACGCAGCACCACCAAATTGATTGATCTGGTTCCTGAAGCTATAAAAGCCGGAATTCCTGCTCAGTTGTTAGAAAATCGCACCGATGTTAAACAGGCAGAACTGGCTCTTGCTGCAGCTAAATTAGATGTAAAAGTTGCTAAGGCACGTTTTTATCCCTCGTTAGGAATTCGTGCCGGAATAGGCTATGAGGCCTTTAATCCTAAGTATTTATTAAACAGTCCTGAGTCCCTTTTATATACTATAGCAGGCGAATTAACTGCGCCTTTAATCAACAGAAATGAGATTAAGGCGGCGTATATGACCGCAAATGCTAAACAGGTACAGGCGGTGTATGATTATGAACGTACCGTACTCAATGCGTATATCGAGGTAGCTAACCAACTTTCTAAAGTGGCCAATCTTGCAAAAAGTTATGATTTAAAAGCTCAGGAAGTTGCTGCGTTAAACCGTTCTATTGATATTTCTAACAAGTTATTTAGTTCTGCGCGTGCAGATTATATGGAAGTTTTAATGACCCAGCGTGATGCTTTAGAATCAAACTTTGATCTTATAGAAACAAAGATGGATCAAATGAATGCGTATGTACATATGTACCAGGCGCTAGGTGGCGGCTGGAATTAAGAATTTAGTTAGTGTTGATGCGGTTTGTGGTGATTAACCCCTAAATTAATAATCATCACAAACCAGAAACCGCCCGGAGTTGATTTCCCGGGCGGTTTTTTATTTTAGGATAATTTGATTTCTAATTAGTAGTTTGAATAGAAAAAGCGACCTCAATTAGGTCGCTTTTTCTATCTCTTATCTAAAATCTCTAGTCTAATTTCTTTTAAATAATTGTACTCTGTCCCATATGAATATTTTTGAAGTTACGGTTCGTATCTTCAGGGTGGGTTAAGAAATCTGCGATAAAGTCACCTACTTTTGTGGTTGTAAATGGTTTTTTAGGGTTGATGTCACCGGTAGTGATTCCTAGTTCTAATGATTTTTCAACAGCATTTTCTATAGCTGCTGCTTCTTTATGCAATCCTAAATGGCGCAACATCATCGCAGCAGATAAAATAGAAGCTAATGGGTTAGCAATATTTTTACCTGTGGCCTGCGGAAAAGAACCGTGAATAGGCTCAAACATACCTACAGTGCTTCCTACTGATGCAGAAGCTAAAAGGCCTATAGAACCTCCTATTACTGATGCTTCGTCAGAAATGATATCTCCAAATAGATTTTCAGTAAGAATTACATCAAACTGACTTGGGTTTAAAATCATTTGCATCGCCGCATTATCTACAAATAAGAAATCAAGCTCTACATCTGCATAGCCTTTTGCAATCTCGGTTACCGTTTTGCGCCATAGTCGAGATGTTTCTAAAACGTTAGCTTTATCAACAAGGGTTAATTTTTTTCTGCGGTTCTGAGCTTCTTTAAACGCAAGGTGCGCAATTCTGCTAATTTCTTCCACCGAATAGGAACAACCATCTGTAGCAACCTGACCATCTTCACTAAGGTTTTTTTCTCCAAAATAAATTCCTCCGGTTAATTCGCGATAAATAGATATATCAGTACCTGAAATGATTTCTCGTTTAAGCGGAGAATTTTCAATTAAACGCTCAAACGCTTTTACAGGTCTGATGTTACAAAACAAACCAAGCGATTTTCTAAGTTTTAATAAGCCTTGTTCTGGTCGTACTTTCGCCGAAGGATCATTGTCGTATTTAGGATGACCTATTGCACCAAAAAGAACCGCATCGCTTTCTTTACAAACTGCGATGGTTTCATCGGGTAAAGGATTGCCTGTTTCATCTATTGCGCAGGCGCCAACTAATGCTTTTTTATATATAAAGGAGTGATCAAATACATCTGCAATTGCATCTAATGCTTTGATTGCCTGTTCTGTCACTTCTGGACCGATACCGTCTCCGGCTAAAACTGCGATGTTAAATTTCATTATTTGTATTTTATTTCAAAACCTCACGAGTAACATTAACAAGTGAGGTTTGATTGTTTTAAAAATATTTAACGAAGCAAAATTGTGCTTCCTTATTCTATTAGTTATTGTAGGTCAGTGTTTTGATTGATAAAAGTATTGAAATTAATCGATAATTCAGATTAAACTAACCAGCGGTTTACGGTTAATTTCCTTTTGATTTATTTTAAGGACTACATCTTTATTAAAATGCTATTATCTATTGAATTAATAAACTTAATACGCCTGTTCGCGTTCAAAAGCTTCTATCGCGTCTTTTTTACTAATTAAAAAATCGATATCATCATACCCATTAATCATACACACTTTTTTGTAAGGATCGATGTCAAATTCTAATTCTCCTGCAGGCGAATATAAAATTTGATCTTCCAGATTGATGGTGAGTTGGGTTTCTGGTTTATCCTTTATAGTTTGAAGCAATTCTTTTAAATATGCTGGAGTTACCTGAATGGGTAAAATTCCGTTATTTAATGCATTACCTCTAAAGATATCTGCAAAAAAACTACTTATAACTACTTTAAAACCATATCCTGCAATTGCCCATGCTGCATGTTCTCTACTAGAGCCACAGCCAAAGTTGTCACCTGCAACGAGAATAGTACCGCCGTAGGTAGGGTCATTTAATACAAAGTCAGTGTTTTTGTTGCCTTCATGATCGTAACGCCAATCTCTAAAAACATTATCTCCAAAACCTTGTTTATCTGTAGACTTTAAAAATCGAGCAGGTATAATCTGATCTGTATCTATGTTCTCTATAGGTAAAGGAACTGCTGTATCGGTAAGCTTGATAAACTTTTCCATCTTAATTTAATTGTTTGGTAATGTCTGTAATTTTTCCGGCAACTGCGGTGGCCGCTGCCATAAGCGGACTCGCTAAAATGGTACGAGCACCCTGTCCCTGTCTTCCTTCAAAATTTCGGTTAGAAGTAGAAACACAATATTCTCCTTCGGGAATTTTATCATCGTTCATCGCTAAACATGCAGAGCAACCCGGTTGTCTCAATGCAAATCCTGCTTCCGTAAATACTTTATCAAGACCTTCTTCTACCAATTGTTTTGCAACCTGCTGTGAACCGGGCACTAACCAGGCGTTTACATTAGGTGCTTTTTGCTTGCCTTTCACAAAATCTGCCGCAATGCGGAAATCTTCTATTCGAGAATTGGTACAACTTCCTATAAACACATAATTAATAGGCTTATCAATTAGGCTTTCTCCCTTTTTGAAGTTCATATATGCCAAAGCCTTTTCCAGATTCACGTCATCCTTATCTGGAATGCTTCCGGTTACTTTGATTCCCATTCCGGGATTTGTGCCATAAGTCACCATAGGCTCGATGTCTGCTGCGTCAAAAGAATATTCTTTATCAAAAACAGCATCAGCATCTGTAGGAAGAGTTTTCCAGTAGGCTAATTTTTTATCCCATTCTGCGCTTTGAGGTGCAAACTTGCGACCTTGTACATAATCAAAAGTTGTCTGGTCTGGAGCGATCATTCCACCACGAGCACCCATTTCAATACTCATGTTGCAAACCGTCATACGACCTTCCATAGACATTTCTTCAAAAACGTTTCCGGCATATTCACAGAAATAACCTGTACCTGCGTTAGTTCCTAATTGTGAGATTACATATAAAATAACATCTTTTGGTAAAACATTCGGTTTTAATTTACCAGTTACATTGACCCGTAAACTTTTCGGTTTTGTTAATAATAAACACTGGCTGGCAAAAACCTGAGCTACCTGGCTGGTTCCAATACCAAATGCGATTGTACCAAATGCACCGTGTGTAGAGGTATGGCTATCCCCACAAACCATTGTCATTCCCGGTTGGGTAATTCCAAGTTCTGGAGCCATTACGTGCACAATACCATTGTACTCGTGCCCTAAACCATACAGGGTAATCCCGTGTTTCTCACAATTGTCTGTGAGCTGTTTCAACTGGTTACGGGATAACAAATCTCGCACCGGTAAATGTTGATCTACGGTAGGAGTATTGTGATCTGCTGTTGCAACAATCTGGTCTGGTCGTGCTACAGGTATGCCGCGCTCTTCTAATTCTGAGAATGCCTGCGGACTGGTAACCTCGTGAATAAGGTGTTTGTCTATATAAAGTACTTGCGGTCCGTTAGGCACCGTATCTACTACGTGTGCATCCCAAACTTTGTCAAATAATGTTTTTCCTGCCATTGTTATTTTAATTAGTTCAATATGAACTTAATTTATTTATAATTTATTCCTAATCAAGCAATTGCTTATTTGCGTGGATTGAATTTTGTTATGGGAGTAAATTGTAAAAAATAAGGATTCTAAAAGCAGAATCCTTATTTAATGTATTTATTTATAGTGAATTAAACTTCCGCCGGAATTTCAATTTTCACAACTTTCATAATCTCATGAATATCTTCATCTACGATTTCTTTTTTCTTGTCTGCAAAGGTAAGAAAGACATCATAGACTTCGTCTAACTGAAGTTTAGTTAATTCATAACCCACCTTTTTAGAACGGTAAGCTAAAGCAGCACGACCACTACGAGCGGTAAGTACTATAGCACTTTCGGTAACGCCTACCTCTTCAGGATCCATAATCTCATAGGTCTCCCGGTTTTTAATAACGCCATCCTGGTGAATACCGCTGCTGTGTGCAAATGCGTTAGATCCTACAATAGCTTTATTTGGTTGCACCGGCATACCCATTTTTTCACTTACCATTCTACTGGTATCGTATAATAAACGGGAATTAATACCGGTGTCTAAACCTAGAGTAGGATGTTGACGCAAGATCATTACAACCTCTTCAAGAGAGGTGTTTCCGGCACGCTCACCTATACCGTTAATAGTACATTCTATTTGTCGTGCACCATTAATTACACCAGCAATAGAGTTTGCTGTTGCAAGCCCAAGGTCGTTGTGGCAGTGACAAGAAAGTATTGCCTTTTCAATACCTTTTACATTTTCTTTAAGGTATTTAATTTTTGCTCCGTACTCTTCAGGAAGACAATATCCTGTAGTGTCAGGTATATTTAAAACGGTTGCACCCGCTTTTATCGCAGCTTCGCAAACACGAGCTAAATATTCATTATCGGTACGGCCTGCATCTTCTGCATAAAACTCAACATCCTCAACAAAAGTTTTAGCATACGCGACAGCCTCATAAGCACGCTTTAATATCTCTTCACGAGTGGATTTAAATTTATGTAAAATGTGTGAATCACTGGTGCCTATACCCGTATGTATACGTGGTTTTACAGCATATTTAAGCGCTTGAGCGGCAACCTCAATATCTTTTTTAACCGCACGGGTAAGACCACAAACTGTGGCGTTCTTTACCAGTTTTGAGATTTCCTCAACAGATATAAAATCTCCGGGACTCGATATAGGAAAGCCGGCTTCAATAACATCAACCCCCAGAAGATCGAGACGCTCAGCTATAATCAATTTCTGATTGGTATCTAATTTGCATCCGGGAACTTGTTCCCCGTCTCTCAAGGTGGTGTCAAAAATTTGGACTTTGTTATCACTCATAAGTGGATTTTTTCTCAATTTAATTGTGAATATAGAGAATGGTGGTACTTTTGATATTCTCTTTGGTGAATACCCTACGATGTTTAAGTAATTTTTGGGTTATTTAAATTATTGAAAATCAAATAATTATGCGTAAAATCATTACAACAGCAAATGATTCAAAAGATTCTCTTTATGTGCTTATTAAGTCATTGTCGAAGTCTGAAAAGAGACAATTTAAACTTTATGTAGGCCGTCTTGACGGAAATGCAGATTCTAAATACTTGCAATTATTTAATCTTCTCGATAAGATGAATACGTATGAGGAAACTGAAATTTTCAAGAATAACATTGTAAAAAAACAGCAACTTTCAAACCTTAAAGCACATTTATACAAGCAAATTCTTATCTCGCTGCGGTTAAGTCCTGCGCATCAAAATATACGTGTACAAATACGCGAACAGCTAGACTTTGCAACAGTTTTGTATCAAAAAGGCTTGTATCAACAATCGCTAAAATTGCTGGAGAAAGCCAAACATATGGCGATAGACAATGAAGAGAAAAATGTAGCATATGAGATTGTAGAATTAGAAAAGGTAATAGAAACTCAATACATCACACGCAGTATGAGCACGCGTGCAGAAGAGCTTGCAAAAGAAGCAGAAGATTTAAGTGAACAAAATTTGATGACCAGTAAACTGTCAAATTTATCATTGCAGCTGTACGGCATTATGCTTAAAACAGGATATGTGCGTAGTGATGAAGAAAAGCAAGAAATTACCGCCTACTTCAACAACGCAATACCTAATTATGATTTGAGCACGCTAGGTTTTAGAGAGAAGCTGTGGTTGTATAAGGCATTTTTGTGGTATAGCTTTCTTATACAGGATTTTGTCTCGTGTTATAAATATGCAACCCGTTTAGTTGAGCTTTTTGAAGAAAACCCTTCAATGATAAGCAGAAACCCTGTTTTCTATTTAAAAGGAAATCATTACTTATTGGAGTCTCTTTTTTATCTAAAACACCATACTAAGTTTAAAGAAGTTCTTGAAGGACTTGAAAACAGATTAGAAACTGAAGATTTTCCGCGTAGCGACAATTTAGAAATTTTAGAATTCTTATATGTCTATTCTCATAAACTCAATTTAAAGTTTATGGTGGGCGATTTTACAACAGATGATGGCTTGATTAATACGATTGAAAAATACCTAAAACAATCGCGCCAGCGTATGGATGAGCATCATATTATGGTGTTTTATTATAAAATTGCAAGTTTATATTTTGGCTCTGGCCAAAATAAAAAGTGTATTGAGTATCTGGGACGCATCATCAATAATAAATCGCTAAAGATGCGAGAAGATTTGATGTGTTTTGCCCGAATTCTAAATTTGGTGGCTCATTATGAAGCCGGTATGGATTATCATCTGGAAACCTTATTAAAAAGCACGTTTAAGTTTTTAATCAAGATGGATGATTTACACGAAGTACAGAAAGAAATGATTAAATTTTTAAGAAATCTGGGAGAAGTATTTCCCGGCGAAATTAAAAACGAATTCAAAAAGCTGAGAGAACGTCTCGAGGTTTATGAAGAAGACCCGTATGAGCGTCGCGCCTTTTTATACCTTGATATTTTAAGTTGGTTAGACAGCAGAATTCAAAATCGTCCTGTAGCCGAAATCATTAAAGAAAAAGCTCAGGTTTTAAATCGATAGCAGTTAGACAGAAGACAAGAAATCTAAGAATTGCTATAAAAGAAAAAAGATGTTTGTAAAGAAATTAATTTAATACGTGACAAACATCAAATAACAAATACCCAAATCTAATAGTTTGTCAACAGCACCCAATACGTTTATAAAAAACATATTACAACTCAATCTTGCAATGCTCTTAGTAAGCACCAGTGGTGTTTTAGGCAGAGCAGTGACAATGTCTCCTGTAGTTACCATAGGTTGGCGCGCCTTATTGGCTGCGGGTTTTTTATTTCTGTTTTTAAGATGGAAAAAGATAGACCTTAAAATTTATAAGGAAGATCGTGTTCAGGTTTTATTAGGTGGTATTTTAATGGGCATTCACTGGGTTGCTTATTTCAAAGCCTTACAGCTAAGCAACGTTGCAATAGGTATGCTTACGATTTTTACCTATCCGGCTTTAACCAGTATTCTAGAGCCCTTAATGCTTCGGTTACCTTTTCAGAAAATCCATTTCTTTTTGGGTATTCTCGTCCTGGCAGGAATCGCTTTTTTAATACCCGATTTAGATTTTGAAAATGAATACACACAGGCTGTTGCTTTTGGTATAGGGTCTGCTTTAGCGTATGCGTTACGTAATATTTTAATGAAAAAACAAGTGTCTAAATACCACGGAAGTTTATTAATGTGGTATCAGGTGGTAATCGTTGGTATTATACTTATTCCGCTTAGTTTTCAAACTTCTGCGGAAGCGTTACAGGATAATTTGTTCTTCATTCTCGCACTGGCACTTTTGACGACGGCTATAGGGCATACTTTATTTTTACTAACATTCCGTTACTTTTCAATAACTACGGCTAGTATCATTAGTAGTGTGCAGCCGGTGTATGGTATTTTGCTGGGTGTGTTGCTACTGGGAGAGGTACCTAAATTAGCAACTATTTTTGGCGGACTTTTAATTCTAAGTGCGGTAGTTATTGAGAGTTTAAGAACTGCCCGAAACAAAAAGTAGTACCTAAGGTTTTAAATAGTTTTATGGCAACTAGAATTTCTTCTAAGTGCTAACTAAACACAGGCCTTCCAGATTGCATCTTCAGCGGGTGGCGGAGCTACAAAAGTTAATTGTTCTTTAGTTACAGGGTGTGTAAGGCTTAATTTTCTAGAGTGCAGGTGAATACTTCCATCAGGGTTACTTCGGTCAAAACCATATTTTAAATCCCCTTTTATAGGGCAGCCTATAGCTGCTAATTGGGAGCGTATTTGATGGTGCCGCCCGGTATGCAAATCTATTTCTAAAAGATAATAGTTGTTTAATTCCTGAATAATACGGTAGTCTAAAATCCCCTTTTTACTATCGGGAACTTCTTTAATATTGCTATATGATTTATTTTGTTTGGGATTGCGTTTGAGGTAATGCACCAGGGTATCTTCTGGCTTAGGTGGTAGATTTTTTACTATAGCCCAATAGGTTTTTTTAGCCTCTTTTTCGGCAAATAATTTATTTAATCTAGGCAAGGCTTTAGAGGTTCTTGAAAATATGACAATACCACTCGTAGGCCTGTCCAGGCGATGCACAACTCCCAGATATACCGCTCCCGGCTTGTTATACTTTTCAGCAATATAACTTTTAACCACTTCGCTTAACGGTTTATCACCGGTTTTATCTCCCTGCACAATATCACCGGGACGTTTATTGACTACAATGATATGATTGTCTTCAAAAAGTACCTGAAGATTGTCTTTTGTGCTATGTGTAGATTCTAGATTCAATAGTAAAGGCTCTATTGCGATTTTGTATTTCTACTTTCGCATTTTTTAGTATTGCTCATCATCGTTAGGAAAGTCTAGAGACTTTACATCGGTGATGTATTGCTCAAAAGCTCCGGTCATTTGGGTGTGTAAGTCCAGATAGCGTCTTAAAAATCTCGGACTAAATTCCTGACTCATTCCCAGCATATCGTGCATAACCAGAACCTGACCATCAACCCCGTTACCGGCACCTATACCTATAACCGGTATAGTAAGGCTCTCTGCAACTTCACGGGCAAGCTGGTTAGGTACTTTCTCCAGTACCACTGCAAAACATCCCAATCGTTCCAGAAGAAGCGCGTCTTCTTTCAGCTTTTGAGCTTCTTGTTCTTCTTTTGCACGTACAGTATAGGTCCCAAATTTATAGATGGATTGTGGTGTTAATCCCAGATGTCCCATTACAGGAATACCTGCGTGAAGAATACGCTTTACCGATTCTTTAATTTCGGTACCACCTTCTAATTTAACTGCGTGTCCGCCGCTCTCTTTCATAATACGTATAGCAGAGCGCAACGCCTCTTTAGGATCACTTTGATAACTCCCAAAAGGTAAGTCTACAACAACCAGTGCGCGTTTAATTGCGCGTACCACAGAAGACGCGTGATAGATCATCTGGTCTAATGTTATAGGTAATGTGGTCTCGTGACCTGCCATCACATTAGATGCAGAATCTCCTACGAGTATCACATCTATACCGGCGCGATCAACAATAGTGGCCATAGTGTAATCGTATGCCGTAAGCATTGCAATTTTTTCACCCTGAGATTTCATCTCGGTAAGTGATTTTACGGTAATACGTTTATATTCTTTTTTGATTGCAGACATCGTAACAGTTTTTTGTGCGCGTAAAAGTAGTAAATTACTAAAGCATTAACTACCTATGCTCCTTATACAGATATGAAAACCTTAATTCTTCTTATTGTTTTTTGCTTAAGCTGCAGCTTGAGTGCTCAGGATCAACCTAAACCTGAAGAAACCATTATTGCATTTTTTAATGCTTTTCATCAGCAAGATACCGTTGCTCTTAGAGATTTAGTTCACCCTAAAGTTAGAATGCAGTCTATAGCTAAGGGAAAAACTGGAGCGCTAAACTTAACAACTTCAAACTTTAATGATTTTTTAAAATCTATAGCCTCCATACCAGAAACTACCGTGTTTCAGGAGCGCATTTTAGATTATAAAGTAACCTCAGATGGAGTTATGGCAAATGTATGGACACCTTATGAGTTTTATGTAGATTATAAACGAAGCCATTGTGGTGTAAATAATTTTCAGCTTATGTATATAGAAAAGCAGTGGAAAATTTTTTATATCGTAGATACCCGAAAAACAGAAGATTGTAACTAGTTTTTAAATTAGATTACAAGTAATTGCCTATCTTTTCAATCCCTAATTTTTGTAGTCATCCCCTTGATCTAATTTTTATTAACTAAAATAAAAAATTAAGGTTTTGATTAATTTCAGGTTTTTCTATTGCATCGTGCTTCTTAGTGTTATACGTGTTTTAGCGCAGGAACAAACAGCAGAAGGGTACACACTAAATCCCGGTTTTTCTGTAGATATTCGATTTGTAGATCTGTTGAATTTTAATAAGAATTCAGTTGTATCGGGTGATAATAATCTAATTTTTAATACTGAAAATTTAAAGGAAACATCAAAGCTTAAAACCACCCGGAAATCACAACTTAACTACGAGTTTGTTAAATCAGCTTATGAATTTGAGAAGTATATTTTAAAAGTAGATACTTCTGCAAGAGCTTATTCATCACGATTTTCTTCAGTATATAATGCTAATGATGCGTTGGATAAATCAGACGAATTTTTAGTCGTTTTTTGTTTACGACAGAAACCCCTTTATGAGCGCCGGTTGTTAGAAACTACACTTTCTAAAGACTTTAGAGATGCAGTTTTTAGACTGGGTAGAGATTTAACTCCGCAAGGTTTTATATCAAAATTTGGTACACATTACGCAGAGCATCTTACTTATGGTGGTACTTTTATAAGTAAAAATGCGATACGCAGGCAAGACTACATTGAGTCTCCATATTCTGAAAATGAATTTAGAGCTGCCGTTTTAAAATCTATAGCACAACAACAGCAAAATTCGCCAATAACAGATCCTCATATACATCTTGCCCCTGCACAATATTATACAATTGGGGGCGAGACTACAGAAGCGTGGGATGAGCGCTGGGAGCAAACAGTTACTTCAGCTAATGCTGTAGTTATTGACGCCAATCTGGTAGCGCTTACCAATTTACTTTCGACTAAGAATTTTCCTGAATTAGAAAATCTGCAAGACAAGCGTTTTATGCTGCAGGAAGCGATTGATGCCGCCATTAAAAAATCGGTTTCCTGGCAGGCAAAAGAACGTTCTTCAGAATTCTTTAAAAAATATTCATTACAGTTTACGCAAAAGATAGGTAAGCTAATTAAGCAGAGTGTAGGCACAGAAGAGCAAGACACAAAAAGTTATATAGGTGATTTGTTTTTTGGCAGTTTTAATGAGCACGGCGAACCTATGAAAACCACCGCACTCATAGATTACAACGGTTTAGATTTAAACACATTACTTACAGATGAAGAGATTAATGTGAATAAAATGCTTGATTTTATCATTTCACCTGAAGAACTAAAAAATGCATATGTTAGTGTTTGGGATGACACTCAAAAATTGGTAAAAGGGGAGAAGCGAACTACCTTATTTGTTTCAGGAACAACAGACGCGCATACTTATTTTAAGGAGGCACTTGTTAAACCGGTGTACAAAGAGGTTACCATCACAACCATAGATAATGATGTATTTAAAGTGACGTATAGCCTTGAACTGGTAAAAACTAAAAAAGCTTTACAGTCTTTTAGTACCGGCTATGACTACTCATTAGATTCTGAAGTTGTAGCTGCCGCGGCAAGTGGTTCCATGCAGGATCTCGAGCAGCTCTATTTTGAAGGAGCTTCACGGCGCACAAATGGCGTGGTCAAAGCATTAATTCAGAATTTTGATGATGCCTATTTATTGAATCAGGTATTTGATTTTGGAGTAAAACCTACCACAGAGGATCTGGACCTGGCTTTTGATCCAGATTATTTCACCAAAGCAAAAGCAATTGCCCTTTTAGAACGGGGTGCTAAACCTAAAAACAATATGATTTACAAAGCGGTAGCCTATCAGGAGCCCGAAGTCGTTTATGCATTGTTGAGAGAAGGAGCAACCTCGGTTAATAATGATGTTGCCTTTGCTGCTAAACTGCAGAATTATAAAGTTATAAAGGCTTTGATGTCTTTAGATTATAACGGTTTTGTAGCCGAAGAAAATATGCTGGCACTAGCAGTAGCCAATGCAGATAAAGAGTTAACCGAAAAATTTATTGGTTATGGTGCGGTGTCAAATCCTGAAATATTAAAGCTTGCAATAGATACCAAAAATCAGGAAGTGCTTGACCTGGTAAAAGCAGTATCAAAAAATTCGCCTAGAGTGATTGAGGTTGTAGCTACTTCTGATAATACGCAATTATTTGATTATTTTATTACTCAGGGAGCCGTTGAAATAACCGATGAGGTTTTAAGTACGGCTATTGCAAACAATAATCTTGATATTCTAAACAAAGCTTTAGATTCTGGAGGATCTGCAGAATTTGCTCTTTCACAAGCTTTAAAATCAAAAAATACAAATGCGGTGCGGTTGAGTTTATCAAAGGGAGCAAATGCCAATTCCGTTTTTGAGTATGCTGTGCGGCAAAAGGATTTTGAGTTATTTAAAGACGTATTAGACACGTATGAAGGAGACTCTCAAACGGGTTTGAATACTGCGGTAGCTTTAAATGAACTGGATTTTGCACGCTATACCTTCAGTAAAAAAGGTGTAGTGCTTGATGCTGATTCTCAAATGATACAAGCCGTTAAAAATAATAATCAAGAGCTTCTAGCATTATTGATTTCTATGGGCGGAAAACCCCAGACTGCACTTGTAGAAGCCGTTAGTGTTGGCAACACTGCGCTGACTCAATATTTGATAGAAGCTGGAGCTATCGCTCAAGATGCCAGTCTTATTCAGAAAGCAGTCGCGCTGGGTAATGAGGATTTGGTAAGACGATTGCTAGAGACCGGGCAAATAGATGTAAACCTGGTAGTGCTTGATTTAATTAAATTTCAAAATCCGGAGCTTGTTACAATGGCAATTAGGCAAGGTGTCCAGGTTACTCAAGAAGCGTTAGATCTTTCAATTGCTTTGGAAAACCAACCTATTGTATTACAGCTCTTAGAACAATCAAATCCTGATATTTTAGAAGAACGATTTCTAATAAATGCTATTAAAAGTAAAAAAAATGTAGCTGTAGATTATTTGATAGGTCTAGTTAATAAACCTGATTTGGCATTTGAGGCTGCTTTTCAATATAAGAACGAAACTGCATTAATTCTTGCCTTGCGAAGAGGTGCCTTAGCTCACGCTGAAGATTTATTGAAAGCAGCAAAAACTCATTTTAACGCTGCCATACCTATACTTATTAGCCAGGACTTATCTGTTACCGTAACTGATGCTGAAGGCAATACACCATTACATTTAATAGCAGCAACTTATGAAGAAGGTGATGAGGTCTTACTGGATGAACTCTTTAAAGCGGGAGTAAATGTAAATGCTAAAAATAATCTGGGCGAAACCCCATTACACTGGGCTGTGAAGGGCGGGGTTGACAATGAAATTATAATTACAAAATTAATACGCAATGGTGCATTGCCCGAAGCTGAAACAGTCGCCAATAAATCTGTAGCAGATTACGCTGCATCTAAAGAAATACGGCAGTTATTAAAGCGGCTAGAACTGCGTTAGCAGTCGCTTAAAGCAACATTTACAGCAAGACCACCTTCACTGGTCTCTTTATACTTTGAATTCATGTCTTTAGCTGTTTGCCACATCGTTTCAATAACCTTATCTAGCGGAACTTTTGCATTCTTAGCGTCGGTATCCAGAGCCATCTCACACGCGTTAATTGCTTTAATTGCGCCCATTGCATTGCGTTCTATACACGGTATTTGTACTAATCCCCCAATAGGGTCACAGGTTAAGCCCAGGTGATGCTCCATCGCGATCTCACTTGCCATTAATACCTGTTCAGGAGAACCACCCATAAGTTCGGTAAGGGCACCTGCAGCCATTGCACTAGATACGCCTATTTCTGCCTGGCAACCACCCATTGCAGCAGATATGGTTGCTCCTTTTTTAAACAAGCTTCCTATTTCGGCAGCGACCAGCATAAATTGTTTAATGTCATCAAAATTGGCATCGTGATTTTCAATCACTAAATAATACATCATCACCGCAGGGATAACGCCTGCACTCCCGTTAGTAGGTGCGGTAACCACGCGACCTAACGATGCATTCACTTCATTTACCGCCAGAGCAAAACAGGATACCCATTTTAGGATTTGTCTAAATTTTACTTCTGTGCCGCGTATGCACTCAATCCACTCGTGTGCATTGCTGTATTTGCTTTCACCTATGAGCGTCTTATGCGTATCAAAAGCTCTTCGGCGTACATTGAGGCCTCCCGGTAAAATACCTTCGGTATGACATCCTGTATACATGGAGTCGAGCATTACTTCCCAAATTTGATGCAGCCCGTGATTGATAGTTTCTTCAGTCGCTAGTGATTTCTCGTTTTCCCAGACGATTTCTGATATTTTTTTATTTTCAGCATTGCAATAGGCGAGAAGTTCTAAGCCTGATTCAACAGGAAATGGAAATTCCTTTAATTGTTGTTGTTTAATTTTTGATCGTTTACGCTCTTCCTGAACCACAAAACCACCACCTATAGAATAATAAGTATCTGAAGTCTTTTTGCCTGAAGCTAATTGTGCTCTAAAGGTTATTCCGTTAGGATGAAATTCTTTAAATTTTCTATTGAATATTATGTCTTTTTTTGGTGTAAAACCTATTGTGCGTTCCCTGTTGAAGTGCAGCTGTTCTTGCGTGGTAATACGATCTATTACTGTTGTAATTTCAGCAATAGGAAATGTTGTAGGGTCTAAACCTTCGAGCCCTAAGAGAACCGCAATATCGGTAGCGTGGCCTTTTCCGGTAAGTGTTAAGGAGCCGTATAATTCTACCGTAATTTGGGTTACGCTATCAAATTTATTGTTGGCTTTCAATTTTTGAATCCATCGCACGGCAGCACGCCAGGGACCTAAAGTATGTGAGCTTGACGGACCAACTCCTACTTTTAGCATGTCAAAAACACTGATACTCTCAATTTTACGCATAACTCGATTTTGGGCTAAATATATAATTTTTAAAACAGCTTCAAAATTTCTATTCTCTTTCTAATTTAACAGGATAAAATCCTATTTGTTGGAAATATTCCATAATTTTGACCTCTATGGAATTTGATGAGTTACATAAAATAAAAAGACCCGAACAGACCCACAAAGCGGGAAGTTCTGAACAAACCGGATTTCCGAGTCCGGCGACACATTATCTTGAAAGTACGCTTGATCTCAATTTAATTCTTACTAAAAACAGAGATGCCACCTTTTTTATTCGCGTAAAAGGAAATGGGTGGAGTGAATACACGATACGCGATCAGGACGTATTGATAATTGACCGTTCGCTGCATGCGGCTCTGGGTAAGCTTGCGGTGGTAGTGCGTGACGGTGATTTTAAAGTTGAGCGTATCACTAAATTAACTGAAAAAGATAGCGAGGTCATGCTGTGGGGAGTTATAACCTATATAATTCATGCGTTGTAATGATTGCTCTGGTAGATTGTAATAGTTTTTATGCCTCGTGTGAGCAAGTATTTAGACCCGATTTATGGGGAAAACCGGTGGTGGTTTTAAGTAATAATGACGGTTGTATTATTGCTGCAAATAAAGAGGCCAAGGCATTAACCCAGATTCCTATGTTTGAGCCGGTTTTTAAGATAAAAAAACTACTGGTAGATCACCACGTAGAATTCTTTTCTTCAAATTATACGCTGTATGGCGAGATGTCTCAACGTGTTATGAATACGCTAAAGCAATTTTCACCTAATGTAGAAATATATAGTATTGATGAGTCTTTTATAGATCTCGCTAATATGAAGTTTGTAGATCTTAATACTCATGGTCATCTTATAAAAAATACGATATTAAGAAATACAGGTTTGCCCGTAGGAGTTGGGGTCGCACCTACAAAAGTACTTGCTAAATTAGCAAACCGAATGTCAAAAAAAATCCCAGGTTATAATCACGTATGTGTATTAGATACCGAAGAGCGCTGTATACAAGCACTTAAAGATGCGGTCATAAAAGAGGTTTGGGGAATAGGAAAAAAGCATTGCCAGCGTCTAAATAACAGAGGTGTTTTTACCGCGTATCAATTTGCTTATGAAGTATCTTTAGATTGGGTGCGTAAACATATGACCGTAGTGGGCGAGCGCATTTGGCGTGAGTTGCGCGGTGAATCGTGTTTGAGTCTTGAGATGTTGCCAAAAGCTAAAAAAGCAATAGGCACTGCAAAGTCGTTTGGATCAAAACTTACTGATTTGGGATTGATTGAAGAAGCCTGTGCTTTTTATATTAGTGAAGTGAGTGAGGTACTACGTAAACAAAACTCTTGTGCTCAATTTATTCAGGTGTTTTTGCAAACTAATTATCACAGTGATCGAGATGCACAATATTCTAATAGTGTTACCGTGACACTCTCAACAGCTACTAATGATACGTTTATTTTAACCCGTGAAGCTACAAAGGCCTTAAAAACTATTTATAAACCGGGTTACCGTTATAAAAAAGTAGGTGTGAATTTAAGCGGACTCATTCCGCAGGAATTTGTACAAATGAATCTGTTTGAGGCTGCAAATCCAGAAGGCCGCTCAGCATTAATGCGTACGGTAGATAAGCTGAATGAGAAGTACGGTAAATCAACTGTAAATTCGGGTCTGGTAGGTAACCGTCAGAAACAATGGGAATTGATTAAAAAAGACCGAAGTCCACGATATACCACGCAGTGGAGTGAGTTGTTAACGATTGATTCAACCTGGACTTAGACAAAACGTAGAAGTCTAGATTGAATTTATAAGCTAGAGTTTCCCTTAAAACAGAGGAATTACAGTTGAGCGCTTTATTTCATTTAAAACAAAACTGCTTTTTATTTGAGACACATTGGGCAGGGCGGCCAACTTGCCTGAAGAAAACTCGTGATACGCCTGAAGGTCTTTAACCACAACTTTCAGTAAAAAATCATTTGCACCACCCAGTAAATAACATTCAATAACCTCAGGGATATCTGCAAGTGCTTTGCTAAATGCATTGATTCCATCTATTTGTTGACTGTCTAAAGAAACCGAGCAAAAAACTACCATTGCCGTTTCAATTTTATGAGTATCGAGAACTGCAACATATTTTTTGATAATACCTTCCTGCTCATAACGCTTTATACGGTCGTAAATAGGCGTTTTAGTGAGGTTAACCGTTTCGGTAATTTCTTTTACCTGCGTTTTACTATTATGTTGTAAGATTTCGAGTAACTGCTTATCTGTTTTATCTAAGGTGTACATAGGAAGTTTTCCGTTTTAAATATGAATATTTATTGAAAAATATAAATTATTCCTGTATTTAAAACTATTACAGGAATATTTAGGTAAAAATTATCACAAGATAAAATGGTTTCCTTAAAAAATTACATTTGTAGTAATTGAGACCTAAAAGCGCAGCTATGAAATCTAAAATGCATCCTGAAAGTTTAATGATGTCACACGGCTATAAGCCCGAATTATCTGAAGGAGCAATTAAACCTCCAGTTTTTCAAACTTCAACATTTGCATTTGATTCCGCAGAGGCCGGAAAAGCCTTTTTTGAGGTGGCTTATGGTTTGCGAGCACAAGATCAAGACGAAGAAACAGGTCTTATTTACAGCCGTATAAATAATCCCAATCTTCAAATATTTGAAGAGCGTCTTTGCTTATGGGATGAGGCAGATCAATGTGCCGTTTTTGAAAGCGGTATGTCTGCCATAAGTACGGTACTTCTCGAGTTTTTAAAACCCGGGGATTTATTGTTGTATAGTATGCCTACGTATGGTGGCACAGATCATTTTATTACCCACTATCTACAAAGTGTGGGTGTACATGCATTAGGTTTTAGACCAGACCAAACTCAGGAAGAAATTATTCAATTGCTTGAAGCTAGTGGTCTCGCAAAAAATCTGGCATTAATTTATATAGAAACCCCTGCAAACCCAACTAATGAGTTGATAGATATTGCGATGTGCAAAGCCTTGGCAACGCGCTATAGCACGGCAGAAAAAGCAGTTTATCTGGCTGTAGATAATACCTATATGGGACCTATTTGGTGCAGCCCATTAAAACATGGTGCAGATCTGGTAATTTATTCAGCCACTAAATATATAGGCGGACATAGTGATCTTATAGCAGGGGCAGTATTAGGCTCAAATGAGATTATGCAACGCGTAAAGGTCTTGCGCACTTTTTTAGGAAATATGGCGAGTCCGCATACGTGCTGGTTACTGTTACGAAGTCTTGAAACGCTTAAAGTACGTATGGAACAGCAAGCGAGAAGCGCTCAGGAAATTGCGTTATTTTTAGAGAAGCATCCTAAAGTGTCTCAAGTATATTATCTGGGTACTTTAAAAGAGTCAACCGAAGCTTATAATATTTATAAACGTCAATATACGTCACCCGGAGCAATGATTGCTTTTGATATAAAGGGAGAAGAAGCAGAAGCGTTTAGACTACTTAACAAACTCAACTTAATCAAATTGGCTGTTAGTTTAGGAAGTACCGAAAGTCTGGTACAACATCCTGATACCATGACGCATGCAGGAGTAAATCCTGAATTGAAAAAACGCATGGGTATTTCTTCAAGTTTAATACGATTATCTGTAGGGGTAGAAAACCACGAAGATCTTATTGCAGATCTTGAAGCCGGTTTAGAATGTGTGTAATAGTCGTATAAACAAATTCTTAATTAATGGGTAATTAGTAAAATGCTTATGGGTATAGCATTATTAAGCATATGCATCCCTATAGACCAACTTAGATGTTTGTTTTTAATCTTTATATATCCGAAGAAAAGCCCTGCTAAAAATCTGGGAATTACCAGCATTATTAAAGGTAGGTTAATCATAAAGGTATCTACATAATTATTAATATGTAAGAGTGCAAAGACACTAGAAGTAATCAACCAGACTTTTATATAATGTCGAGATAACCACGCCCTCAAATGTCTTCCTTTGAGTGGTGTAAGTAATTGAATACCTATATAGGTAAAACTACCTAAAAACACAGCAATAAATACGAGCCGCATAAACCAATTTACGTCTGGGGGAATTACGTAATAAGCGATATAATAGGTGGGCCAGGCCACTATGAAGAGTACAAAGTCTATGTGAGATGGTTTTAGAAGAGTTCTAAACATAATTTCTTCTAGAACGGGAGCAATAACGAGTACCATAACAAATGCCTTAAAAGGATTATTTGCAAGCATCTCAAAGAGATTGCTCTGGGTATATTCAGATACTCTAATCTGAGGAAACTGCTGTATTAGCAGAAATTTTAGAAAAGCCCAAAGCACATACAAGGTAAATAGAAGTGAAGCCGATTTTATAAAGAGTCGGGTTTTGGGATCAATGCGTGTATAAAACTTCAATTTTTAATTAAAGTTACATTTTTTAAAGGTAGTAGGTTTTTTTGCAAGAGGGATAGCAGCGTAAATCCTTGTGGGGTCTTTAGCCTCACAAGATTGCAGCGTATAGCCCGACAGCCGGGCGCTTTTTTAGTGCAAGGCTGACTTGCCCTAAAATAAATTCTGACAGCTTGTCAGTGATTTTGTAGTGGCACAAAGATTGTCTTTAACAGACCGAACAAAAATTAATAACACTTAAAATTATATATAATGAGTAAGATCATAGGAATTGATTTAGGTACAACAAACTCCTGTGTTGCCGTGATGGAAGGTAACGAGCCTGTTGTTATACCTAATGCAGAAGGTAAAAGAACAACTCCTTCTGTGATAGCATTTGTTGAAGGCGGTGAAATTAAAGTAGGTGATCCTGCAAAAAGACAAGCTGTAACAAACCCAACCAAAACGATATCTTCTATTAAGCGTTTTATGGGTAACAAGTTTTCTGAGTCTAGCAGAGAATTAGAAAATGTTGCTTACGGCGTAAAAAAAGGTGATAACGATACTCCACGTGTAGATATTGATGGTCGTCTTTATACTCCACAAGAATTATCTGCAATGATTCTTCAAAAAATGAAGAAAACTGCTGAAGATTATTTAGGGCAAGAGGTAACAGGAGCTGTAATTACAGTACCTGCTTATTTTAACGATTCTCAGCGTCAGGCAACTAAAGAAGCTGGTGAAATTGCAGGTCTTAAAGTAGAGCGTATCATTAATGAGCCTACAGCGGCTGCATTAGCTTACGGTCTTGATAAAAAGAGTACAGATCAAAAGATTGTAGTATTTGACTTTGGTGGTGGTACGCATGACGTTTCTATATTAGAATTAGGAGATGGTGTATTTGAAGTCCTTTCTACAGATGGTGATACACACTTAGGTGGTGATGACGTAGATAGCAAAATCATTAACTGGTTAGCTGAAGAATTTAAGTCTGAAGAAGATATGGACCTTCGTAAAGATCCTATGGCGCTTCAACGTTTAAAAGAAGCTGCTGAGAAAGCTAAGATAGAATTATCTTCTTCAAACCAGACTGAAATCAACTTACCCTACGTTACAGCTACCGCTAGTGGACCTAAGCATTTAGTACGTACATTAACCCGTTCTAAGTTTGAGCAGTTAATAGACGATCTAGTAAAAAGAACTATAGCTCCTTGCGAGACTGCACTTAAAGCTGCTGGTCTTTCTAAGAGTGACATCGATGAGATTATTTTAGTAGGTGGTTCAACTCGTATTCCTGCTGTACAGGAAGCTGTTGAGAAGTTCTTCGGAAAGAAACCAAGTAAAGGTGTAAACCCTGATGAGGTTGTTGCTGTAGGTGCTGCTATACAAGGTGGTGTACTAACAGGAGATGTTAAAGATGTACTTTTATTAGATGTAACTCCACTTTCATTAGGTATTGAGACTATGGGTGGTGTAATGACTAAATTAATTGAGTCTAACACAACAATACCTACTAAAAAGTCACAGGTATTCTCTACTGCAGCAGATAATCAACCAAGTGTTGAGATTCACGTTCTACAGGGAGAGCGCCCAATGGCAACTGATAACAAGACAATTGGTCGTTTTCACTTAGATGGTATTCCACCAGCACAGAGAGGAACTCCTCAAATCGAAGTTATTTTCGATATTGATGCTAACGGTATCATTAAAGTAAGTGCGGAAGATAAAGCAACTGGTAAGAAACAAGATATTCGTATCGAAGCTTCTTCTGGTCTTACTGAAGAGGAAATTAAAAAGATGAAAGCAGATGCTGAAGCAAATGCAGAGTCTGATAAGAAAGCAAAAGAAAAAGTTGACAAATTGAATGAGGCAGACCAGATGGTTTTCCAAACTGAAAAATTGTTGAAAGATTCTGGTGATAAATTATCTGCAGATAACAAAACTAAAATTGAAGGTGCTTTAGAAGAGTTGAAAAAAGCTCACGCTACAGGTGAATTAGAGCAAGTTACTCCTGCATTAGATAATTTAAATGAGATCTGGAAATCTGCTTCTGAAGAGATTTACAAAGCTCAGGCAGAAGGTGGTGCACAGCCGGGTTCTGACGCAGGTCAGCCAGCAGGCGAAAGCACTGAAGGTTCTGCAAGTGATGTAGAAGATGTAGACTTTGAAGAGGTTAAGTAATACACAACCCTATTATTGAATTACTCCAGAGTTTTATCTGGTTATTAATACTTAAAAACCCGATGCTAATAGCATCGGGTTTTTTTATTTCCAGTTTTGTACGTGTGCTCCAAAAATAGGTTACAAATGATTTACATTCTCAGTTATGTGAGTTGTTCTACGGCAAATTCAAAAATTGATCGATAACTTTTTTTGTGAACATTCTTTTCAAATTTTATTACAGGCACTGTATGTAAACCCATTACTGTTCAATCCATTCTCGAAAAGAGGCTGTTTTACTTTGACTGGTTTTAAGATAGTTTTTACAAGCTTTTATTTTTACAGATAATACATTTTTAGAGTATCGCTCTATTTTCTCCACATGTTGCTTATTGATGAGCATACTGCGGTTTATCTTAAAGAAATATTCAGGATTGAGTTGTTCTTCTATTTCTTTCAGACTTGAATTGTTCACTAAATGCTTTTTGCCACTTTGGTCAAAAGCGAAAATTACACTCTCACTAGCTTCAAAAAATGTAATGTTCTGAGTGTCTATAAAGTAAATTCCCTGATGCGTATTAATCGTAAATCGTTTTTTATACGAACCTTTAGCGAAGTTCTGTTGAATAAGTTTTGTGAGATTGTTTAGTTGTTGATCAGAAGAGGTTGAATTTCTAAATAACAGAAATTTATTCCAGGCTATTTCAAAACGTTCTTTTGAAAATGGTTTTAATAAATAGGCTATTCCATTGCTTTCAAAAGCATTCATTAAAAATTGATCATAAGCAGTAGTAAAAATAATTGGGCACGCAATTTTAACCCGATTATAGATTTCAAAAGCTCTCCGCCATCGCATACAACCTCAAAAAATACCTGAAGTTTATAGAAAAGCACATAAAAAGTGGAGTAGGGATGCTCGGTTTATTTTAAAGTTCACAATGACGTTAAATCAAGAGTATAAGTCTATTTTAAAGAGACTTCATTCTGCTAATTTACAAACCATATAAAACTAGAAAACCGCTTAAAAGCGGTTTAAATAAGTGATATTTTCTAAGAATTAAAGGCTTGTGCAACAGTTACTATTGTTGCCAGTAGTGATTTTATCCACTTACCTTATTAAATATTAGCTTTCTTTCGATTCCGTGTTTGGTTTCTATAATTATTAAATTGCCTTTATTCAATTCACAATATAATGAAATAATATAGTCAGATTTCCATAGTTGGATTTTTTCATCATCAACTATAAATCTGTGATAATTTATTTCTCCATTGTTGCCATTTATTTGAAACTTATTGTTCTTTCGAAATGTTATCTCCAATTGCTCTTTAGTAGACTGATTAAGAAAATCTCGGTATTTATAAAAATCCAAATATTCTTTGGGATAGTCGGCATTTTTGTCTGATTGCAAAACTTCTATTTTTTTCAAATTCCATTTTCCAGTCAGCAATTTTTTGATTGAATCTCCAACTATAAACCTATTTAATGACTCTTGAGGACTTCCGATATTTGGCCATCGGTCACGTTTGAAAAGTCCGTAATAATCAATTCCATTTAGTTCGATTGTATTAGAGTCAATTTTGATAATATTTAAATAATCGGAATTATTTTTTTTGATTTTATTCCTCTCGATATTCAGTTTTTTGTCAAGCAAGTAGTTCTCACTCCACCAAGTTGTTCTGTAAAACTGACCTAAACTGTCAATAAAAATAAATTCTCTCCAGAGTTCTGATTTTGTCGTTTGTAATGAATCAGACATCCATTCTCCTTTTAAGAATTCAAGTTCAATTTCTTTTTGAGCCTGAACTAAAGTTGAGGATAAAAGCAAAATTATGATGATTATAACTGTTTTCATTACATTACTGGCAACGTCCCGCAAAAATGGCGTTGCGAGTTTTTGCTCGCAATGAACATTTTATGCATTGTTGGCGGTAGTTATTGCAGTGATTGTAAAAAATTTTCAATTCGCTCCTTCTGTTTTAAATGGTGCCTCATATGCATTTCTGAATATTGAATCCATTCAAAACCATTCAAAAATCCAATTCCAGGATGTTCTGATTTACCATAGTTTGATGTGTTATCCATTTTCGCCCAAATTTCGTTTGTAGTCTTTTTTAATCGTTCCAATTCCGATTTTAGCTTAGCGGTTTCAGTTGGCTGTTTGACCTTTTCCGAAATCAATGGATCACCCCGAAATCTTTTGTTTTTAAAAGACCCCCTTTTCAACAGGGATTTAGCAGCGTCCGAAGTCTCTTTGTCAATATTTTTTTCGTTTCCAAGTGTCATTTCTATTTGACCGTTATACCAATTTGTTTCTTCAATCAAATGTTCGTAGAGCTGTCCAAGTGACCAACTTCTCTCATCAGGTTTAATTTTAAGTTGTTCAATATTGAATCGAGATAGTTCTTTTATCCAAACATCGATTGTATCATTGAAATTTTTAATGCTCATTGGTTCATCGTTTAATTACCGCCAACTCCCGGATAACACAATATTTCGCATACCATCCTTATTTAAATTATTTTCAAACTCTTTTAAAAAGTTTTTATCTTGAAGTAATTCACTTCTCTAAAATACTCTTTAAGAACTTAATATCTTTACAGTTTTCTATAAAAGCCTTAAAAAAAGAAGCCTCAACAATATTTAATTGTTGAGGCTTCTTTTAAATAATATGAAGTTTTAACTAATCAAAAGATTGCATATCTACTAATTTCTTATAGGTCCCATTTAAACCTAATAGTTCTTGATGTTTGCCTTGCTCAACAATTTTTCCTTTGTGCATTACAATGATTTCATCTGCATTTTGAATAGTAGATAAGCGGTGTGCAATTACAATAGAAGTACGATTCATCATCATATTTTCTAAAGCTTTTTGAACCAGGCGTTCACTTTCGGTATCTAAAGCAGAAGTAGCCTCATCTAAGATCATAATTGGCGGATTTTTCAATACTGCACGTGCAATAGACAGGCGTTGTTTTTGACCGCCACTTAGTTTATTTCCGCTATCTCCTATGTTTGTGTCAAGTTTTAAAGGTAAATCTGATACAAACTCCCAGGCATTTGCGATTTTAAGCGCTTCTATTACTTCATCGTCGCTAGCGTCTGGCTTTCCTAATAAAATATTATTACGTACCGTATCGTTAAAGAGAATCGAGTCCTGAGTGACTAATCCCATCTGCGCCCGTACCGAATTTTTAGTAAGATCTTTTAAATTGATCCCATCTAATTTGATAGCGCCTTCATTTACATCATAGAAGCGGGTAACCAGATTTGCAATAGTACTTTTACCGCTTCCGCTTTGACCTACTAAGGCAACAGTTTTACCTTTAGGAATAACCGCACTAAAGTTTGAGAGTACCTGCTCATCTTCATAACTAAACGTGATATTTTCAATACGTACCGAATCTGAGAACGTTGCTGCAACTTTAGCATCTGCCTTATCTTTTATAGTGGTTTCCGTATTTAAAACCGAAAGAATACGCTCTGCAGCGGCATCTCCTTTTTTTACACTGTATGAGGCTTTACTAATCTGTTTTGCCGGTGTTAGAATATTATATGATAAGCCTAAAAATGCGATAAATGTAGCTGCAGAAAGTGTACCGTCTACAAGTACCATTTGACCACCAAACCAGAGGATGATTACAATTACAAAAATTCCTAAAAATTCACTTGCAGGAGAGGCTAGATTTTGACGGTTAAGCAAGCTGTTTAAAACGGTATTCAATCGATTTGTACTCGATCTGAATTTAGTTCTAAACTGCTCTTCCCCATTAAATCCTTTTATGATTTTAAGACTTGATAAGGTCTCTTCTACAATAGATAAAAATGTACTGTTTTCTTCTTGAGCCTGACTAGATTGTCGCTTTAAAGACTTTCCGATTCTCGAAATGACTAAACCAGAAATGGGTAAAAATATAAACACAAATAAGGTAAGCTTGGCGCTCATTAAAACCATAGCAATGATGGTAAAAATGATGGTTAACGGCTCGCGCACCACCATTTCTAATATAGAAAGAAAGGAGCGTTCTACCTCGTTAACATCTGCTGTAATTCGGGAAATGGTATCTCCTTTTCGTTTTTCTGAAAAATAGGCGATAGGCAATTCAATTAATTTATCATAAATAGCATCACGCACATCGCGCATTACTCCATTCCGCAAGAAGGTAATAAAATAGGTAGCTAAGTATCCAAAGATGTTTTTAAGAAAAAATAGAATGACAACGATTATACAGATAAAAACAAGTGCTGAAAGCTCATCTTCTGCTACACGCTGGCTTACATTGTAATAAAAATAATCTACAGCATATTGTTTTACATTAGGCCATCCTTCCCAAACCGGTAATTCTGAAATACGTTTACTCTTATCAAATAAAATCTCAATAACAGGTATTAAGGCTAAAAATGATAGCGTGCTGAAAACAGCGTATAGAATATTACAAATGATGTTGAGAATTGCGTATTTCTTATAAGGAATTGCAAATTGTAATATTTGTTTGAAGTAATTCATAAGGCCTAAGCGCTTGAAAATTTAATAGAGTACTCTACTTAAGTATAAATCCACCAGTGTTTTATATACTGGTGGATTTATAGATATTATTACTAAATGAGGTGTTTCTAATTACAGACCTAATTCTTTACGAATACCTGCTATTTTCTCATCTAGTTTTTTCTCGGTGTCCTCAAGATCTGCAAGACTATCTGCGGTATCATTAACACTGATGTAAAATTTTATTTTAGGTTCGGTGCCGCTTGGTCGTGCAGCTATACGAGAGCCTTTATCTGTATGGTAAATAAGAACATTAGATTTTGGAATTTCAATATCGCTAGAACTTCCTGTATTTACCTTTAAAGATTTTGAACTTGCATAGTCATCTATTTGAACAATACGTTCGCCAATGATAGAGGTCAATGGGTTTTCACGCAGATTAATCATTGTTTGCTTAATCTCTTCAGCTCCAGAAATTCCTTTCTTTACAAGTGAAGTTAGGTCTTCTTTGAAAAAACCATGTTTTACATAAAGATCTTGTAATTTTTTATAAAACGACAAACCTTCACTTTTTGCTTTAGTTACAATCTCACAGGCAAGTAGGGTAGCGGTTACCGCATCTTTATCACGTACAAAGTCACCTACCATATAACCAAAACTCTCTTCACCACCACCTATAAAATACTGGCTAGGGTGATCTTTAATCATTTTAGCAATCCATTTAAAACCGGTAAGTCCCAGTTTGCATTCTACATCATAGGATTTAGCTAAAACCTCCATCATAGGGGTAGATACAATAGTAGAGCCTATAAATTCAGTCCCATCTGCTTTATTGTTTTCAAAGTAATTATCCAGTAAGAAATCGGTCATAACAACCATAGTCTGGTTACCATTTAAAAGTACTAGTTTACCGGAGTTATCACGTACAGCTATTCCAAGGCGATCACAATCAGGATCTGTACCTATAACAATATCTGCGTTTTTTTCTTCAGCAAGAGCCATAGCCATTTTAAGAGCTTCGGGTTCTTCAGGATTGGGAGATTTTACCGTTGGGAAATTACCATTTGGTTTACGTTGCTCTTCAACTATATGTACATTTTTATACCCTGCTTGTTCTAAAACATCAGGAATCACAGTTACTGATGTTCCGTGAAGTGGTGTAAAAACGATTGTTACATCATCGCGGTGTTTTGCTAATTCAGAAAAGCTTCCATTTTCTAATGAAGCTTTTATAAATGCGGCATCAACTTCAGTATCTATATAGGTAATGTGCTCTTTTTTAGCATTAAAATTAATAGCGTTATAGTCAAGCTGTTCTATAAGCGCTACAATTTCAGAATCTTGTGGTGGTACGAGTTGACCGCCATCTTGCCAGTATACTTTATAGCCGTTATATTCCGGTGGATTGTGACTGGCAGTGAGTACAATACCACAATGGCAATCTAGATGTTTTACAGCAAAACTAAGTTCTGGTGTAGGTCTTAGATCACTAAATAAAAATACGTTTATATCATTTGCAGAAAATACATCTGCAACAACCTGAGCCAGTTCTTTACTGTTGTTACGGCAATCATAAGCGATAGCAACTTTTACAGACTCTCCTGGAAATGATTTTTTAAGATAATCAGATAAACCCTGAGTATTTTTACCTAAGGTATATTTATTGATTCGGTTTGTGCCTACGCCCATTATACCGCGCATTCCACCGGTACCAAACTCAAGATTTTTATAGAAACTTTCGTTTAGATCTTCTGTATTGTTTGCAAGTAACTTTTTAACTTCCTCTTGAGTGGTTGTATCAAAGGTAGGAGACAACCAGGCCTCCGCTTTTGCAGTAATTTCAGGATTCATAGTGCGCAATTATATAAGTTTAAATTCAAAAATAGTCATTTCGGTTAACGTACACTTTACTTAAAAACCCTTTTTATCTTTAATAAGATATCGGGGTCTTTCATGTTTTGTACGCTGCAAGAGTTCGCCAAGAAAACCGGCTATAAAGAGTTGCATTCCTATAATCATACTGGTAAGGGCAATATAAAACTGAGGACGTTGTGTTAGTAAACGAGCTGTAGGATTTATAAACAATTTGTCTATGCCTAAATAAGCAGCAAGACCAAAACCTATCGTAAACATAATAGCACCTAAAGTGCCAAATAAGTGCATAGGTCTTTTTGCGAAGTGCGTGACAAACCAAATTGTCAAAAGGTCTAGAAATCCTTTGATGAAGCGGTCTGCACCAAATTTTGTCTGGCCATATTTGCGAGCCTGATGCTGTACTGTTTTTTCGGTGATATTAGCGAAGCCTGCATTTTTAGCAAGTAAGGGGATATAGCGGTGCATATCGCCATACACATCTATATTTTTTACAACTTCATTACGGTAAGCTTTTAAGCCACAATTAAAATCGTGTAATTTCAGTCCGCTGGTTTTGCGGGCTGCAGCATTAAATAATTTAGACGGAAGGTTTTTTGATAAGACCGAATCGTATCGTTTCTTTTTCCATCCTGATACCAGATCATAGCCTTCTTCGGTAATGAGTCTGTAAAGTTCTGGTATCTCGTCTGGACTGTCCTGCAGATCTGCATCCATAGTGATAACCACATCGCCCTCTACAGCAAGAAAGCCGGCATTTAATGCCTGGCTTTTGCCGTAATTTCTATTAAAGCGTAATCCTTTAATATTAGGATTACTTTCTGCAAGGTGTTCTATTAGCTGCCAGGAACCATCTGTACTACCATCATCTATAAATAAAAGCTCGTACGTTAATTGTTCTGAAGTAATAACTTGTAGAAGCCAATTGTAAAGTTCTTGTAATGAATCTTTTTCGTTAAGAAGAGGTATAACTACCGATAGTTGCATACTGTATTAATCTTGGTACGGGTTTTCTTTTTTAAGAATAAGACCGCTTATAAGTGATATGATGAAACCAAAAAATATTCCGCCTACGATTTGAAAAGAAGCTTGTACCCAGGGGCGAGCAAATTGACCGGCCATGGCCAAACCTTGCTCGATTTGAGCCTCGGTCATATTAGGAGATTGTTCAATCATTGCTTCACGTTGTTTTTCAACTATAAGATCTACAAAACCCGGCTCTATAAATGTTAGAAATATAAAGTTATACAAAGCAGCAATAAGAGCACCAGTAATGGCAATACCTACACCTATTTTAAGCGCTTCTTTAAAGTTCATATAACCACCATTGCCCTTTTTGAAAACCATTTGACCATATACAATCATCCCAATCATAATGGCAAAACCTACTACTGCAGTAACCCAGTTTTGATCTAATAAGCTGTTTGTAATATATAGGATTACAGCTTGAGTAATAGAAAGTACACCTAATAGTGCCCCGTAAGTTAATGCTACTTTTCCTGTGGTTTGTTGTTGTTCTTTCATCTTAGTTAAGATTTAATTTGTAAAAGTACGTTTTAGGTATAAATACACCTATATTTTTAATAATACATAAGTAGAGATAAGGGGCATTATGTTACATTTATTTTCTTTTTTGAATAAAAGTCAAATATTATTGCAAATAGCCTTGTTAGGTAATAATTTATTTCTAAATTTGCACCTCAAAATTCAGCAGATTTTAAAGCATTTTACGATGAAAAAAGAGATACATCCAGAAAATTTTAGAGTAGTAGCATTTAAAGACATGTCTAACGATGATGTGTTTTTAACTAAATCTACTGCCAATACAAAAGAAACGATAGAAGTAGATGGTGAAGTTTACCCACTGGTAAAACTGGAGATTTCTAGATCATCACATCCATTCTACACCGGTAAATCTAAATTAGTAGATACAGCTGGTCGTATAGACAAGTTCAAGAACAAATACAAGAAATTCGCTAAATAAGCGTTTTCAACAGTATATATAAAAAAGCCTTTGCTAATCGCAAAGGCTTTTTTTATGTCCCCATCTATAAAAATGTTCTTAGACTTTTACAGATATTTACTTTTTACCAAAAATAGAATCCATTATTCGGTTTATACCTTTAAATCCAAAGTAGATGGCTAGTATTGCGGCTATACCACCTACAATTAATACAGGAATATAGAGTGGATGCTCTTGATTTTTAAAAGCCTGATATATAAGACCGGGTCCTAAAAACATAAACAGCAGTGACATTGCCATAGTTTGTACGCCTTTTGCTAAAGCTTCTTTGTCGGTTCCCATTATTTTACATAATTGGTTATGGCTGCACGTACAGAGCCGTATTCTTCTAATAATCGCGCGGCATTTTTTGCATCTATGTCTAGCTCTGCCTGTATCATACGTATACCACGATCTACAAGCTTATCATTACTCAATTGCATATCTACCATTTTGTTGCCTTTTACTTTACCTAACTGTATCATAGTGGTCGTAGAAATCATATTAAGCACTAGTTTTTGGGCAGTACCCGCTTTCATTCTACTGCTTCCGGTAACAAATTCTGGACCTACAATTACTTCAATAGGGTATTTTGCTTCTAATGAAATGGGACAGTTGGCATTACACGTTATGCTGCCTGTGGGTATATTACGTTCATTGCACGCTTTTAATGCGTGTAATACATAAGGCGTCGTGCCTGAAGCTGCAATGCCTATTACAAAATCATTAGATGTTATCCTGTGGTTTTTTAAGTCTGCCCAGCCTTGTATGGTACTGTCTTCGGCGAATTCAACGGCTTTGCGAATAGCGGCTTCTCCTCCTGCAATTAATCCCACAACTAAATCGTGCGGAACCCCAAAAGTAGGTGGGCACTCTGAGGCATCCACAACTCCTAATCTTCCGCTAGTACCTGCTCCCATATAAAAAAGTCTCCCACCTGCTTTAAGTTGATCTACTACTTTGCTGACTAATTTTTCAATTTGCGGCATAGCTTTTTCAACAGCAAGAGGTACAGTTTTATCTTCCGTATTAATGGACTCCAAAACTTCAGAAATACTCATTTTTTCCAAATTTCTATAGGTGGAGTCTTGCTCTGTAACTTTAGTGAAATTCATTTAAAATGCTATTTTTTTCTGTTTATATTAATGCCGAAAGATTAGTAAACGTCTATTCTATAATTAATTGATCACTAAAGCTTTCACCTATAGCAAAATAGCCTAGCGGATAATGAGCTTCGTCTGTATCGTTAATGACATTCCCTCTTATTTCTGAAGGTGGTGCTGCAAAAGGATTTCCCGAAGCAGAACCCGACTGATTAATAACTATGCTCATATAATCAAAAAAGGGTTTAGTAATGCCTATAAGCTCAACATTTAGGGTATCCTGCGGTTTAACTTCATCGTAAAAATAAGAAAAAGAAAACTGCTGATTTTTATAAAATGTGTCTTCACTAGTTAAATACTGCCCTTGATCAAGATCAAAAAGATAATAATTATCTTGGTTTGGAGTATCTGTATAAGTTACTACAACTTCAGTTTCATCACCAGAAAACAAACTGCCATCTCCTTGAGATAAATTGTCAAAAGGTACCGAAGCAATGAAACGGGCAGTTGATCTGTAAATCTCATCTTTGTAAAAGATGGTAAGCGTCATCTCATCGTTAGTAATTTGATCTCGCGGAACCATCGCGCTATAATACCCATTTCCATCTAAATTAAGTCTAAAGGTTTCTGTGTTGCTTCTTAAATTAATAATTGCATCATTTACGGTAGGTATCGTATCCTCAAAAAAACCAGTAGTCAAGGTGAGTCGCAAATAAGCTCTTACAAAATTAGAATTAGATTGAGGAATGCGCATTAATGCATCTACCACCAGTCGCTCTTCCGTTTGTGGTAAATCTACATCTATCGTCTCCTGGCAACTGGTTATAAGCCCTGTAAAAACTGCAATTGCTGTGTATTTTATGAAGGTGCGCATTAAAATTTAAAATTATAAGTTACAGAAGGTAAAATTCCGAAGATTGAGGTTTTAACGGCTTCATTAATTCCTGTATCTTCATTTTGTCTAAAGTTAATTGATGCAGCATTCATACGGTTATACACATTATAAATACTAAATACCCATTCTCCTTTTACCTTTCGATCTATATTTTTAGAAGGTGTAAGTGTTGCTGAAATATCTAATCGATTATAAGAAGGGAGCCGTTCTTGATTACGCATACCATAATTTGAAGTAATCAAGCCTTGAAAGCTAGATTGACTTACCGGATAATTTGTAGGTTGCCCGGTTTGAAATACAAAATTAGCATTGAAATTCCATTTTTTACTCGCCTTATAATTTAAGTAAGCACTTATATCGTGGGTTTTATCATAAGCTGAAGCATACCAATTTCCATTATTAATTCCTACTTCACCGGGTAAACGACCGGGAGTTTGCTGTTCACTACGTGACAATGTATAAGCTAACCAACCGGTAAAATCACCTTCATTTTTTCGGGCTAAAAATTCTAAGCCATAGGCGCGGGCTTTACCTACAAGAACTTCGCCTTCAATAGCATCGTTAGCGATAAGCTGCGCTCCATTTCTATAATCAAGTCTGTTTTGCACGTCTTTGTAAAACACTTCAGTCTCTATAGAATAATCGCCACCAGCTAGTTCTTTAAAATAGCCTAATGCATACTGATCAAGAATTTGTGGCTTTAAGTAAGGTCCGCTAGGAGCATAAACATCAAGTGGAGTAGGAGAATTTGTATTTGATATTAAATGTAGATACTGAGCCATTCTATTATAACTCGCTTTTACAGAACTTGAATTGTTCAATATATAAGATAACGAAGCACGGGGCTCTAGGTTTGTAAACGTAGCTAAAGTGCCGGTATTGGTTTCTATTTCTGTAGGAGTTGCCGGTTGATAAATCTTTAGATTATCATTGTAAATAAGTGGACTATCATCTGCGTATCTAGAAAAAGAATCTTGACCAAGTCTTGTAAAATGACTCAGTCTTACCCCATATCTAAAGGTTAGATTGCTTGTAATATCCTGCTCTGCTTCAATATATGCCGAAAACTCATTCGCAAATTTATGGGTAAGCTGTGACGGTATAATTCCAGAGTCTGGTTTGTTAGGCTCAATTGTAGCCGGGTTAAAGCGGTAATAAATATTATTAATCCCGTAGCTTAATTTTAGATTGTTATTTAGATAATGCTGTAAATCATACTTTAAATTAAAATTACGAATGCCCGAATCGTATTGAAATCCTACAAAATCGAGTTCAAGACCGTAATAATAATCAGAGTAAATGAGTGAAAGATTAGAAAATAACTTGTCTGAGAAAATATGATTCCATCTTAGATTTATAGTTGCATTGCCATAAACATTTACAAAACTTTCATTGACGCTAAAAAGATCTCTGCCAAAATAACCTGATAAGTAAAAATTGTTAGTTTCGTTTAGTTTATAATTCAGTTTTGCATTAAGATCATAGAAATAGGCCTTATTATCTAAATCAAACAAAGGCAAAAAAAGATGCGCATAGGAGGCTCTACCACCTATCAAAAAGGCAGATTTATCTTTTATGATAGGACCTTCCACCAGCAGTCTGCTAGCGATTGCACCAATACCGCCATTAGCGTGAAACTCTTTACTGTTTCCTTCTTTCTGATAAATATCGAGTACTGAAGATACTCTACCGCCATAACGAGCAGGAATGCCACCTTTATAAAGTTTTAAATCTTTGATCGCATCCGGATTAAATACGGAAAAGAAACCAAATAAATGAGAGGAATTAAAAATTATAGCCTCGTCTAAAAGTATGAGATTTTGATCGGCAGCACCTCCTCTTACATTAAAGCCACTTGCGCCCTCGCCGGCACTCGTGACTCCAGGTAAAAGTAGAATAGATTTTATAACATCTGCCTCCCCAAAAGCAACAGGAATTTGTTTAATTGTAGATGCTGTTAATGCATTTACACTCATTTGAGGTTTTCTGATGCTAAGTTTCTCAATGTTTTCTTCAATTATAATCTCATCTAAAGTTTCAGTAGCTTCTATTAAGCTGAAGTTTAACTTTGTATTTTCAGAAAGATTAATTGCTTTTGAAATTGAATTAAAACCTATAAAACTAATTTGAATGTCGTACGACCCTTCTGGCAAGGTGATTGAGTAGAAGCCATATTCATTAGTGACAGCTCCGGTATTTAATTCGGGCACTAGAACGTTAACACCTATTAATGTTTCATTAGATGAAGCTGCAGTAATAATACCGCTTAAGGTATGATTATTCTGACTCCAGCTGACGGATATTATTCCTAATAACAGGAATAAAATAAAAGAATTCTTGATCAAGTTTTTTTTTCAAAAATAAGAGACTTAAGGCATTAAAACACAAGTTTTTTGAGAGAAGCTTTACTTTAATTTAAATAGACATTATCCGTTTGTAAAAATTAAAATTTAGATCAATAAAAAACGGGTTTTGAAGTTACTTCAAAACCCGTTTTATTTAGATTATAAAATGCAGTTATGAATTTATAATTGCATTTAAAGTAGCACTTGGTCGCATTGCCTTTTCTGATTTATCTTCATCAGGAAAGTAGTAGCCACCTAAATCTACAGGAGATCCTTGTGCTTCTAGTAATTCTGAAAGAATCTTAGCTTCGTTTGTTTCTAATTCGCTTGCAATTTCTGCAAAATGAACTTTTAACTCAGTATCCTTATCTTGAGAGGCTAGAGCCTGTGCCCAGTATAGTGCTAGATAAAAGTGGCTACCGCGGTTGTCAAGCTCATTAACGTTACGTGAAGGAGATCTGTTATTATCTAAGAATTTAATAGTAGCATTGTCTAAAGCTTCTGCTAAAACTAATGCTTTTGAATTACCGTTAGCTTCAGCCTCGTGTTCTAATGAAACAGCTAAAGCAAGAAATTCGCCTAAAGAATCCCAACGAAGATGACCTTCTTCTACAAACTGCTGTACATGTTTTGGAGCAGAACCACCAGCACCAGTTTCAAATAAACCACCACCATTCATTAAAGGAACGATAGAAAGCATTTTTGCACTGGTTCCTACTTCAAGAATTGGGAATAAGTCTGTATTGTAGTCACGTAAAACGTTTCCGGTTACAGAGATCGTATCTTCGCCTGCTTTCATCCTTTTGAGAGTAAAGCGGGTTGCAAGCTCGGGAGACATTATTTGTATATCTAAACCTTCTGTATCGTGATCTTGCAAATAGAGGTTTACTTTCTTAATTAATTCTGCATCGTGTGCACGATTTTTATCAAGCCAGAATAGAGTAGGAGTGCCTGTTGCACGAGCTCTATTTACCGCTAGTTTTACCCAGTCTTGAATAGGAGCGTCTTTAGTCTGACACATTCTCCAGATATCTCCGGCTTCAACAGTATGTTCTAAAAGTACATTACCTGAAGCATCAACAACCTGAACATTTCCATCTAACGGAATTTCAAAAGTCTTATCATGAGAACCATATTCTTCAGCTTTTTGAGCCATTAAGCCTATGTTAGGAACAGTACCCATTGTTCTGGGGTCAAAAGCACCGTGCTCTTTGCAAAAATCTATTGTTTCCTGGTAGATACCCGCGTAACTACTATCTGGGATTACAGCTTTTGTATCTTGAGATTTACCAGCCGCATTCCACATCTGACCACTGTTTCTAATCATCGCAGGCATAGAGGCATCAATGATAATATCGCTGGGTACATGAAGATTGGTAATTCCTTTATCAGAATTAACCATAGCAAGATCTGCACGATTATTAAGTGTGTCTGCTATTGCCTTTTCAATTTCCTGTTGCTTATCTGCCGGTAATTTTTTAATATCATTTAATAAAACGGCTAAGCCATTTTTAGCATCTACACCTATAGATTTTAAATCTTCGCCATATTTTTCAAAAACATCCTTAAAATAAACACGAAGTGCGTGACCAAATATGATAGGGTCTGAAACCTTCATCATAGTTGCTTTAAGATGTATAGAGAGCAAAATATCTTTTGCTTTAGCATCATTAATTTGTTCACTTAAAAATGCTAAAAGTGACTTTTTACTCATTACAGTAGCGTCTATAACCTCACCTGCTTTGAGTGGCAAATTTGCTTTTAAATTTGTTTTTGTACCGTTTGTATCAGTATGTATGATGTTAACCTCAGTAGCTTCCTGCAGTGTAAGTGACTTTTCATTAGATTTAAAGTCACCTTCAGACATAGTAGCAACGTGCGATTTGCTGTCGTTGCTCCAGGCACCCATACTGTGAGGATTTTTTTTAGCGTGTTCTTTTACCGGTTTAGGAGCTCGTCTGTCTGAATTACCTTCTCGTAAAACAGGATTTACCGCACTTCCTAATACTTTTGCAAAACGTTGTCTTAATGCCTTTTGCTCTTCGGTTTTTGCTTCTTCAGGATAACTTGGTACTGCAAAGCCCTTGGCTTGTAATTCTTTAATAACTTCAGTTAACTGAGGTACAGAAGCACTAATGTTAGGAAGCTTAATAATATTTGCATCAGGACTTTTGGCCAGTTCACCCAATACAGCAAGGGCATCTTCTACTTTTTGATCATCACTAAGATAATCTGGAAATGTTGCTAATAGCCTGGCTGCTAAAGAGATGTCTTTAACTTCTAATTCGATATTTGCAGCCTTGGCAAATTTTCTAATAATGGGTAATAGAGAGTGAGTAGCTAAAGCCGGTGCTTCGTCTGTTTTTGTGTATGCTATTGTAGACGTTTTGGTTGACATAGAAATTTTCTTTTTATAAATCTTGGTTTTAGGATTACATCACTAATTAAGAATTAATCCTCTATATAATATTTAAAATCTCAAATAGATTTTGCTAATTTTTTCGGTCTGCAAATATAGAATTTTATAGCAGATTTTAACACCTATTTTGTTCTTAATGCCACTGATATAGGGAATAAAGATTGTAATCTTGATTGACTGGTTTTTAATAAAAAAGCTCTATTAAGATTAAAATAATCTTAATAGAGCTTCAAATGGCTTGACTTTTTACCGGTGAACCCTTTAAGTTCTTTAGCAAGAATATTAGTACTTGCACCGTAAATCAATACATAGGAATTAATTACTTAATCCCGACCCTATACATTTATGAATTTTTTAAATTCTGAACACGTTTTAAGTGCTTCATAACTATATAGGCAACAAATAATGCTTTTCAGAATAAACAAAGGCATTACTAAATTTTAAACTTATACTAAGATACTATAAAATTCCGATATCGATATAGTAATGCTAGATATTTATTATGAACATCTTATGAACATAGGTTTTTAACTTTTGTTAATTTCTGAAATGAAGGTATAAAAAAAATGCCTCTAGGTATAGAGGCATTTTTGTAAATATACAGGAGTTAGAATTATTTTCTAACTTCTTTAATTCTTGCTTTCTTACCAGTAAGACCTCTAAAGTAGTAAATACGTGATCTACGTACTTTACCTTGCTTATTGATTTCGATCTTTTGAAGTGCAGGTAAGTTGATTGGGAATATACGCTCAACACCTACAGTACCAGACATTTTTCTAATAGTGAAAGTACGGGTTACTCCAGTACCACGTACTTGAATAACAACTCCTCTAAAGAACTGTGTACGTTTCTTTTCTCCTTCACGTATTTCATAATACACAGTGATGGTGTCTCCAGCTCCAAATTCTGGGAATTCTTTTTTCTCTACAAATTCGTTTTGTACAAAACTGATTAAATCTTCCATTTTTAGGATTTTTTAAATTTTATAAAAGCAACATTCACGTACATCGCCAGAGGTTATTCTTAACAGGCTGCAAATTTAAGATTAATTTTAAATCTCACAATCTTATAAGTGTATTTTTTTGAAAGTAAAACTATTAGTCTTTCAAAAGGTCTGGTCTGCGCTTAAGAGTATGTTTATAGGCTTGTTCTTCTCTCCATTCTTCTATTTTAGGGGTATTCCCAGAGGTTAAAATATCTGGAACTTTCCATCCTTTATATTCGGCCGGTCGCGTATAAACTGGTGGAGCTAATAAATCATCTTGAAAAGAGTCTGTTAGGGCTGAAGTCTCATTGCCTAATACTCCGGGTATTAACCGTATTACTGCATCGCATAGTATTAAAGCACCTAATTCACCACCACTTAAAACATAATCACCTATAGAAATCTCACGAGTTATAAATTGATCCCGTACGCGTTGATCTACGCCCTTATAATGACCACAAAGTATGATGACATTATTAAGCAGTGAGACTTGATTGGCAATACCCTGATTTAGCGTTTCACCATCTGGAGTCATATATATGATCTCATCATAATCACGAGCTTCTTTTAATGCACTTATGCATTTGTCTATAGGCTCAATCATCATAACCATACCGGCTCCACCACCAAATTGATAATCATCTATCTGTTTATAGGAACTGTCTGTGTAATCACGTAAATTATGAAAATGAACTTCTACAAGGCCTTTTGCAATTGAGCGTTGCATTATAGAAGCTTCAAAAGGACTCTTTAAAAGATCGGGAACTACGGTAATAATATCTATGCGCATAATTTACGGTAGGTCTAAACTTTTAAATTAAAAATAAAATAGGTTGAAGAAGCACTAATTGTTTTTAGTATTTTTTAATGCTTTGTTGCGCTCATCCTGCAGCATTCTGCCCATTTTTTGTTCTTTTTCTAGTGCTTTTTTACGATACTCATCGTATTCTAATTCTGTTTCATTTAGTTTCTTGCGAGCTTCCTGAGTATGTGCGTTACTACCTTTGTATTTATAAATAAATAGAACCAGTCCCAAAGCAAGAACCCCTACAATAGCCCACATCATTGTCATATAACCTACTTTACTCATAGGTATTCCAAAGAAAAAAATAGAATCTTTCTCCTCAATGGTTGAAGCTAATGTGCTCTTTGTTTCCACTAAGGAATCATTTAATTGATTTACTTCAGATTTTTGAGAATCTATATTTGCCTGCAGACTCGCAATTTCAGTTTTTAAATTTGAAATACTATCCACTGCATTTTTTTGCAATTTTATAAAATCACCCTTTTTGATGTTTTTGTAATCTTCCCAACTATTTGAATCATTATATAAATCTTCAAATTGTTGATTTATTGTATTTATTTTAGGTCCCTGAACTTCAGTGTTTTCTACTTCTTGAGCAGTTAGACCTGAGAATGCAACAAATGCAAATACTAGACTAAGTCTTAATTTATTCATTTTTGGCTAATCGTTTTTCTGTTTCTGGGAAAACGAGATGCTTTCCTTCTTAGTATATTTTATCCGCAAAAATAATCAATTACCTGTGTAAAGACGTATTTGATTTTAATAATTGAGCATATTAAATAAGATGTCTATCACATTTAAGGTAGGTACAATTTTATTTGTAATGGTAAATGATAGATTCCTACTATATGATGATTAACTTATGATCTTAATAAACTAGAACAATAAAAGTTAATTTCTTACTCAAAAAAAAGCCCTTCTGTTAAGAAGAGCTTTTAAAAACTAAAATTTACTTATGATTTTATTGAAATATAATTTGTTTTCTCTCACCACCTTTACTAACAAAACTAATACTTATCGCCTCGTTAGGGGCCTTATTTGATACTGCACGTTTTACATCATCAATAGTTTTAACAACTTTGTCATCAATTGCGGTAATTACAATACCGCTTAAATCGTATCGCTTTAATTGATCATTAGTTGCCTGTGCTATAACTACGCCCTCTTTAACGCCGTATTCTTTTAATGCTTCTTTTGAAATTTCACGAACTTCTAAACCTGGTTTTTGAATAACGAAAGAAGAATATTTGAGAAGTTTTACTGAAGCTGTTTTAGTGTCGCTGCCTCGGGTATAGGTAACTTCTACAACATCATTAGGACGTTTAGATCCTAAATAGCCAGTAAGATCTGAAAATTTTCTAATGACGACATTGTCAATTTTTGTAATTATATCCCCTTTTTTTAGTCCGGCTTTATCAGCGCCTCCATCTATTTCTACATCACCTACATATACACCTTCTACGGTGTCAATACTCAAATCATTAGCAAGGTTCGGGTTTAAACTTCCTCCGGAAATTCCTAAAATACCGCGTTGAACATCGCCATATTCCATAATGTCTTCAACAATCTTACGGGCATTATTTGAGGGTACAGCAAAAGCATAACCTACATAGCTTCCTGTTTGGGAGGTAATAGCAGTATTTATACCTATTAATTCTCCATTAATATTAACTAATGCACCTCCGCTATTTCCAGGATTAATCGCTGCATCTGTTTGTAAAAAGGATTGTGGGTTACCATCAAGCTCATTAAAATCTCTTGCCTTTGCTGAGATAATACCAGCTGTAACGGTGCTGGTTAAATTAAACGGGTTACCTACGGCAAGGGCCCATTCTCCTATGCGCACATTATCAGAATTTCCAAAAGGAAGATAGGGCAACTCACCATCTGCCTCAATTTTAATTAACGCAATATCTGCTTTAGGGTCTGCGCCTATAACTTCAGCTTTAAAGGTGCGATTATCATTAAGTGAGACTTCAAGTTCTGTAGCGCCATCAATTACGTGGTTATTAGTGACGATATAGCCATCTGCAGAAATAATAACGCCACTACCAGCACCTACGAGTCCTTTTTTCATCTCACCACCACCATAAAATAAATCCTGAAGACTACGAGGTTGTCTCGATATCTGTACATTTTTAACGTGTACAACTGCGTGTACCGTACGGTCTGCAGCTTCTGTGAAATCTGCATTGGTACTGGTTATAGGCGTACCATTATAGGTAACCGGACTAAATTTTGAAGATGTTGTAACGCTTGTCACGTCATGTTGAATGTTTTCTTCCAGGAGTTTATATGCTCCTAAAGTAATACCACCACCTAAGATGGCAACAAACAGTAAGCTTGCAAATTTTTTCATAATTCGTTTTTCTTTTTAAATAACATTATAAGTACGATTGTACGTATTTGATGTTGCAGTATTTAACTAGTCTTTAACAAGCTCTAGAATTCTTGCTTTGTGTATTTTTGCGAAGCTTATTAAAAACCAGTTATGGCTTTATCATTTTATAAATACCAGGGTACCGGCAACGATTTTGTAATAATTGACAATCGTCAAAATGTTTTTTCCAAAAACAATACCAAACTTGTCAGGGAAATGTGTGACCGAAAATTTGGCATAGGTGCCGATGGATTGATGCTGCTTGAAAAACACGATACTCTAGATTTTACAATGGTTTACTACAATGCAGATGGGAATCCTAGTTCTATGTGTGGAAATGGAGGGCGATGCCTTGTGGCATTCGCAAAAGCAATGGGTGTTATTGATAAGACAACCACTTTTGAAGCAGTAGATGGTGTTCACGAAGCATTTATTAAAGATGATTTAGTGCATCTAAAAATGCAGGATGTTGTTTCTATTCAAAAATTTGATTCGCATCTTTTTCTAGATACAGGATCACCACATCACGTAACCTGGGTTGCTGACATAGCATCTTTTGACGTAAAAAAAGAGGGAGCGGCGTTACGATATAGCGATTTATATGGCAAAGCCGGAAGTAATATCAATTTTGTGCAGCAAACTGAAGCAGGCTTTAGAATGCGCACGTACGAGCGAGGTGTTGAAGATGAGACGCTAAGCTGCGGTACGGGAGCTACTGCTGTTGCTCTTGCAATACATAAGTTAGGGAAGACGAATTTAAATAGTGTACCGTTACAGGTAGAAGGAGGTGAATTACAGGTAGATTTTAAACCTACAGCAGAGGGATACACTGACATATTTTTAATTGGTCCTGCACAGCAAGTTTTTGAAGGGATATGGCCGGTTTAACATTAAAAGGAAGTCTCGTTTATTTAAGGGCTCTTGAGCCAGAAGATCTCGATCTTATCTTTAAAATAGAAAATGATGAGAATATGTGGGAGCTAACTTCTACAATAACTCCGTTCTCCCGTTTTCTACTTAAACAATACCTTAAAAATTCACATCGAGATATTTTTGAAGTTAAGCAACTTCGTCTGGTTATTTGTAAAAGTGACACTAATGAACCCCTGGGACTTATTGATTTATTTGATTATGAGCCTAAGCATCATAGAGCAGGACTCGGAATATTAATTTTTGAAGATAATCAGCGAAGAAAAGGTTTTGGCGCCGAGGCTTTACAATTAATTATTCAATACAGTTTTAAGAGACTTGAGTTACACCAGTTATATGCAAATATATTAGAAACCAATACTGGCAGTATAAGTTTATTCGAAAACCAGGGCTTTACACAAGTTGGGTTAAAAAAAGATTGGATACGTATTGCCGGTAATTTTGAAAATGAATATCTATATCAATTAATAAAAAAGTAATGTATATAAAGCGTATTGTAGCTGCATTAGCAGTAATAGGACTTATCATAGCTGGTTTTTTTGCCTATACCATCTACGGAAAATTTTTAACACCAAATACTTCATTTAATAATGAGGAAGCACACGTATATATTCCAACTAATGCGACCTATCAAGATGTGAAATCAGAATTGGAGCCTCTTTTAAAAGATCACACATCTTTTGATGAAGTAGCACAACGTAAAGGTTATATAGGAAATATTAAAGCTGGGCATTTTATTATAAAGAGAGGAAGTAATAATAATGAAATTGTAAATGCTATACGTAGCGGAAACATTCCTATAAAAATTTCCTTTAACAATCAGGAGCGATTAGAAAATCTTGCGGGGCGTATTTCTCAGCAAATAGAGGCAGATAGTATTTCATTAATAAAAGCATTTACAGATGCTCAATTTCTTGAAAATAATAAGTTTACTAAAGAAACAGCTTTAAGTATGTATTTACCTAATACGTATGAATTTTATTGGAATACTAATGCAGAGGAATACCGTGACAGAATGTTAAAAGAATATCAGCGATTCTGGACAGAAGAACGTCTTCAAAAAGCAGAAAAGCAGGGTTTGACGCCAGTAGAGGTTTATACTTTAGCTTCAATAGTTCAAAAAGAAACCGCAAAAAATGATGAGCGACCACGTATTGCTGGAGTATATCTAAATCGTTTGCACAACAATTGGACGCTAGACGCAGATCCTACAGTTATTTATGCAGTAAAGAAAGAATCAAACAATTTTGATCAGGTCATTAAACGTGTTTTATATAAAGATCTTGAAACGGTTTCACCTTATAATACCTACAAATACGCAGGTTTACCGCCGGGGCCTGTTTTTATGCCAGATCTTTCTGCAATCAACGCGGTTTTAAATCCTGAAAACCATGAATACTATTTCTTTGTTGCAAACGTTTCTAAACCCGGCTATCATTTATTTGCAAAAACGATGGCACAACATAATGCAAATAGAAAGCAATATATAGACTGGATTAATAATCAAGGAATTAACAGATAATTGAAAAACGTTAAATGTTTGATGTTTGTGTAATAGATTAGCATTAATTTGTTAAAAATACCAACATAATCATTTAAAACTAAGGAAAAGTAACGAATAATCGCGAAAACCTTAAATTTATAAAAACCTTAACCAATTCATTATCAGTAACTTAATTACAAGTTGTATATTTGCCGGGTAATATAGACAGGTGTATTAGTAGCGTTTTACTACCGGTCTGAAAAATTATTTATGACAAGAAACATAGTAAAATTAGCAGCGCTCCCTTCTGTATTTGGTCTTGTAGCACTTAGTATGTCTATAAAAGATGCAGAAATGCCTCTCGATAACTCTACAGATGGGTTAGAACTTTTTTACACAGTTCCTCAGGCAGACGAGTTAGATTCTTCTACTATTTTTGATGAGACAAAAAATTCAAGTTTAGCAACAACCGGAAAATCTTTTACCGGCTTTAAAGAAGCTTTAGGCTTTAAAGAGTCACAAAACGATTACAAACGTATAAATCAGTTTGGCTATCTAGGAAAATATCAATTTGGTAGAAGTACATTATTGTTATTAGGTATTTCAGATACTGATGAATTCTTAGAAAATCCTGTTTTACAAGAAAAAGCTTTTGTAGCTAATGCATCACGCAATAAATGGGTATTACGTAAAGATATTAAGCGTTTTGCAGGTAAAACTATGAATGGTATTACTATAACCGAATCGGGAATTTTAGCTGCGGCACACTTAGCAGGACCGGGTAGTGTTAAAAATTATCTTCGCTCTGGTGGTGTTGATGGTTTTAGAGATGCTTTCGGTACTTCGGTTCACAGTTACCTTAAAAAATTTGGAGGCTATGATGTCTCTTTTATTGTGCCTGATAAGAATGCAAAAGTTAATTTATAAAGTTAATTTTTAATAACCATAAAATTATAAAACGACCAATTCTGGTCGTTTTTTTATGCCTGAATTATAAATAACGCCGGCCTTTTATGTATATCGGGTTGTTTAGTTTTCCATACAGAAATGGGCTTGGTTACAATAAATTCTGAGGCTAGAGTAATGTCGCAGGCAATACAAAGTCGGGTAGCGGGGTTTAAGGTGCTGCATAGCTCTTCTATAAGCTTGTTATTCCGATAAGGCGTTTCTATAAAAAGCTGAGATTGCCCGTGGTCTCTAGATATGTTTTCTAAACGTTTTAATTCCTGGCGTTTTTCCTTTTGATCTATTGGTAAATAGCCGTTAAACGCAAAGTTTTGACCATTCATTCCGCTACTCATCATTGCCATTAAAATAGAGGAGGGGCCAACTAAAGGAACCACCTGTATTCCTTTTTCATGGGCTAGGCGTACCACTTCTGCACCGGGATCTGCTATACCGGGAACGCCGGCTTCAGACATAAGGCCAACAGATTTACCTGATAAACACGAATCGAGATAGGCGGGAACCTCGCTGCTGTCTGTGTGCTTATTTAAAGGATGCAGTATAAGGCTGGGTTGCGATTTATCTCTGCATAGTTGTTTTATAAACCTACGCGCAGTCTTTTCATTCTCAACCACAAATTCATCAAGATCATCTACAATTTTCTGAACCATACCGGGCATAACCTCTAGCGGTGCAGTATCACCCAATGTTGTAGGTATTAAGTAAAGTTTGCCTAATTGGGTATTGATATGCATAACTGTAGATTTTAGAGGTTACTTAAGACGTTCTGCTAATTTAGTAATTGCTTCATCAAGCATTTCAAAGACATTATCAAAGCCTCTTAGGCTATCATTGTAAGGGTCTGGTACATCAACCTTCTCTCCAGGGAAAAGTTCATCTAGAATAAGACTAACTTTTTCTTTATCTGCTTCAGTGCGTGCCAGATTTATCACATCTTCATAATTATAAGTATCCATTACAAAAATATGATCATATACATCAAAAAATGCAGGTTTAAACTGCATACCGCGCTGATCTGTAATATCTATTCCGTTTTTTTGTGCTACAGAGATGCTTCTGGAGTCTGGCAAGCTTCCTATATGCCAGGAACCTGTACCGGCAGAGTCAACTTCAAATTTATTAGGGTCTAGCTTAGATTTTAATAAACCTTCGGCAAGTGGAGATCTGCAAATATTACCTAAACAGACCATTAGAATGCGTGTCTTCATCTCACGTATTTTTTATGAAAGTGTATATTTTATTCTTGAAAATACGGAATAGCGTTTCAGATTTTAAACAAAAAACTTACATCGTAAGTTTTTTGTTTAAATCTTCTACGTATTTTCTAAACTGCTTGTCTGTTGCAGAAAGGTTATCTACCGTTTTACAAGCGTGCAGCACAGTTGCGTGATCGCGTTTTCCTATTTGAGAACCTATACTTGCTAAAGAAGCCTTAGTAAGTTTTTTAGCAAAAAACATAGCTAATTGGCGTGCTTGTACAATATGTCTTTTACGTGTTTTAGACTGAAGTGTATCTACATCCATCTGAAAATAATCACTTACAACCTTCTGAATGTATTCTATAGAAACCTCACGTTTAGTGTGTTTCACGTAATTATCTACAATCTTTTTAGCGAGTTCAAGGTTAATCTCTTTTCTATTAAAAGAAGAATGCGCAATTAACGAAATAATAGCACCCTCAAGTTCTCTAATGTTAGTTTTGATATTGTTGGCTAAAAATTCTATAATATCTTCAGGCATTTCAACACCATCCTGATAGAGTTTGTTTTTTATGATTGATACACGTGTTTCAAAACCGGGCTGTTGCAATTCTGCAGAAAGCCCCCATTTAAAACGTGAAAGTAAGCGTTGCTCAATATCCTGCATATCTACAGGAGCTTTATCACTTGTTAGAACGACCTGTTTTCCATTCTGGTGCAAATGATTAAAAATGTGGAAAAATACATCCTGAGTACCCGCCTTGCCTGATAATAATTGAATATCATCAACAATAAGGACATCTATAACCTGATAAAAGTGAATAAAATCATTGCGATTATTCTTCTTAACAGACTCAATATATTGTTGCGTAAATTTTTCCGCAGAAATATAAAGAACCGTTTTTTCTGGATATCTGTCTTTAATTTGAATACCTATAGCGTGGGCTAAGTGAGTTTTTCCAAGACCTACTCCTCCAAAAATGAGCAAAGGGTTAAATGATGTACCACCCGGCTTATTTGCAACAGCCATACCTGCAGATCGCGCGAGGCGGTTAGAGTCACCCTCAAGAAAATTATCAAAATTGTAATTAGGGTTTAATTGAGACTCTATCTGGAGATTACGTATTCCAGGAATTATAAATGGATTCTTAAGTTCTGGATTTTTATTTTTAAAAGGTGCATCAACCTCCTGAGACTTCATTGTAGAAGGGCGATTTGTACTAGGTATTTTTTCAGTAAATGGCTGTCTGTTGCCGTAGGTGTTTTCCATACGTATAACATAAACCAGTTTAGCACTTTCTCCCAGCTCTTTTGTAAGTGACACTTTTAGAAGTTTAACATAATGTTCTTCTAGCCACTCGTAGAAAAATTTACTCGGTACCTGTATACTTAAAGCATTATCTGTAAGTTTAACCGCTTTAATAGGTTCGAACCAGGTTTTGTAAGCCTGCGGGGTTATATTGTCTTGAATAAACAAGAGGCAATTATCCCAAACTGTTTGCGCAGTCATACTCATTCTAATGATTAAATTTTAAGTTATTTCTAATTTAGATCACTTGAAAAGTGAGAAAATGTAGAGATCTTCGTTTCTTTCAGTGCGGGGCAAATATGTGAACAAAATATGTAATAAAAAAAGAAAATTACATTGGTTTTGTAGAATTTTTATCGCATACTCTGCATATTATAAATTAGCCTTTTTTATATGTTAATAAGTCTATGAAAACAAGCTCAACTAACGTTAAAGTAAGATACGCAGAAACCGATCAAATGGGTGTTGTACATCACGCTAACTACCCTATTTACCTGGAACTTGCTCGTATTGAATGGTTAAACGATATCGGAATTTCTTACAAAGAAATGGAGAAAGAAGGTGTAATGCTACCTGTTTATGATATGCATTTTTCTTTTCTAAGTCCGGCCTTTTTTGACGATACTTTAACGATAAAAACAAGTCTTAAAAAAATGCCGCGTGCAAGCATTGTTTTTGATTATGAAATCACAAATCAAGATCAAAAATTGATTACAAAAGCACAAACCACTCTGGTCTTTGTAGATATGAAAACAAACAGACCTACGCGTTGCCCAGATTACATATTAGAGCTTTTAGAAAATTAAGATTTTTCGGTATTTACAGTTAAGCCAAAAACAGCATCAAAACGTTTTTTAATTCTTTTTAGATCCTTTTTACGTATGGCCAGGGTAATTGAGCAACTCAATTCCATTTCTTGCGAGGAGATAGTTAATTGCTCTTCTTTAATTATGCGCATAACCGTATGAAGCAATGCATACTCAAAGTCTATTTGTAAAGCTTCAGTAATAACTGCTGTTTTTATTTTTGCGGTTTCTAAAGCTAATTGTGCGGCTGTTTTATAGGCTTGTATAAGACCGCCTACACCAAGATTTGTCCCGCCATAGTAGCGTATCACGGTAACTAATATTTGGGTGACTTCAAAAGATTGTAGCTGGCCGTAAATAGGTAAACCTGCAGAATTATTGGGTTCACCATCATCATTTGCCCTATAGTGCTCATAATTTTTACCCAGTTGCCAGGCATAGCATATGTGTGATGCTTTACTGTGTTTATTTTTTAATTCAGTTAGAATGCTTTCAATTTCAGCTTCATCTTTGACGGGATGTGCCTGACCAATAAATTTGCTTCCGCGATCTTTAAATAAACTTTCGGAGCTTTTTTTTGCAATTGTTTTATAGATGTCTATAGTTGTACTCATAACTAGGCTTTAACAATAGCTATTAGAATGATACTAAAAACAGCAAGACCAAACCCGATCCAGTTTTTTGTTGAAAGTTTTTCTTTATAGAACACAATTCCTAAAAGTGTTGCAAGCATCAATATACCCACATTGTTTAGTGTAAATACTGCCGAACTTTCTAAATTAGGGTTTCTGAGCGCTTGAACCAGAAAATAAATCGAGAAGTAATTGGGAACACCTAACGCGATTCCTCCTAATATATTTTTAAACTGAAGTTTTTGCTGTCTATAATATAACTGAAAAATAAACACTAGAAGGCCTAAGGTAAAGGCGGTCGCAAATATTACAGCAGAGAATAAGGGGACATCTTCTTTTGCTACAAAACTTGCTTCTAAAAACTTGATAGTTGTATCAATGATACCGCTTCCAACAAAAACCAAAATAGGAAACAACAAATCGTTTTTTGATATAGATTTAGCCGTTGTTTTTTTAAGAGAAACTAGATATACTGCTATGAGAGCTAGACCTATTCCTGTAAGTTTTAAAAATCCTGCAGCTTCCTGATAATAAAAGAGACCAAAGCAAATAGGTATAACAACACTCATTTTAGTAGAAACAGATACTACCGAGAGTCCACTGCGTTGTGTAGTTATTGCCATAAGATTGAAAATAACAATAAATAAAAACCCTAAGAAGATAGTGCCGGGAAACCAGGCGTATTGCGGAATGTTTATTAAAATTATAGGTTGCCCATAAGCAACAAGACCAGAAACGCAGGCAATGAAATAATTAACTACAATAGCCTGAAATGTGTTTATTTTAAACCGGTTAAAAAGTTTAAATACAAGAAAGATAATACTTGAAGCAAGTATGCTAAGCAATAAATAGATCAAAAGAGCTCCTGTTTTTTTTTAAACAATTGCGTTACATCTTGAATACCCGGTTCAAGGTGCCAGGTTCTAATATTCATAGAAGCAGCAGCGGCTGTATTTAGGACTGTATCATCTATAAACAGGGTTTCTTCAGCAATTAAATTATCGTTTGTAAGTACATAATCGTAAATCTCAAGATCAGGTTTACGCAGATTAATTTGTTGTGATAGATAAAAACGTTCAAAACAGTTTTGAAACTTAGAGTATCTAAGTGCTCCCATGTTTTTGATTACCTGCTCAATGTGTAAATCATTTGTATTGCTTAATAATAATAATTTGTATTTACCTTCTTCTTTGAGTTTTAAAATCCAGTCTAGGCGATGCTGCGGAAAATCTAGAATTATACTATTCCAGGCATTAGTGAAAGAGATTCTAGTTAATGACGGAAATTTATCCAGATAGTATTTAGTTAACTCTTCTGTAGTAATTAGTCCCTTCTCATAAGTATTATGCCAGTCAACCATATCATTGTCGATCTCACGAATACCCATTTTGGCTAAGGCTTGTTCGGGGGCTTTCTTGTCAAGGTTTATAAAAACATCGCCAAAGTCAAAGAGTAAATTTTTAATCATTCGTATTTATATAATAGGTTAAGAGATCACCGGTATAAGCTGTAGTTTTTAATTTTTTAAATGCCTTTAACTGCGGAGATTTAATGCCACTCTTAAAATCTAAGTTTCCTTTAAATACTCTGGCTTCGTCCCATAAACCTGCATTTATAAAATGCTGTAAGGTTTGTGTACCCCCCTCTATAATTACAGACTGTAAACCTTTTGTATGTAAGATGTCGCAAATCTGCTTAGGCAAATTAGAATTAAAATCTGCCTTGTAATATTTTTTGTTTTCTGAATTGATTGCCTCAGTTTCGGTTATAATTAATGTAGCAGTACATGCATCAAGCAAATGACTCTCATTACTAAGGCTTAAGTTTTTATCGATTACAATACGAGTGGGAGAGTTGCCATACCATTCTCGAGTTGTAAGACTGGGATTGTCAGTTTTTGCAGTAGTAGATCCTACAAGTATACTTTGTTCTTCTGATCGCCATTTGTGAACAAGTTGTTTGCTTACAGAATTGGTTATCCAAAAGGGTTCTTTTTTGTCTCTTCTAGTACTATCGGGCGCAATAAAACCATCTGCGCTTTCTGCCCATTTTAAGATAATATAAGGTCTTTTTTTATTGTGGAATGTAAAAAAGCGTTTGTTTAGTTCTTGGCATAAACCTTCTAAAACTCCCACCTGTACTTCGCAACCTGCCTCGAGTAATTTTTTTATGCCTCTTCCTGAGACTTCGGCAAAAGGATCTACGGTACCAATAATGACTTTTTTTATTCCTTTGGCAATAATTAAATCGCTACAAGGTGGAGTTTTGCCATAATGACTACAGGGCTCTAAGCTTACATAAATAGTTGATTCTGACAGAAGTTCCTTATGTATCACACTATTAATAGCGTTTACCTCGGCATGTGGTTCACCAGATTTTTTATGCCAGCCTTCACCTATAATTTTATTGTTATGCACAATTACACTTCCTACCATAGGGTTTGGGTAGGTGGTGCCCAGTCCGTTTTTAGCCAGTTGCACGCAGCGAACCATGTATTTTTCGTGTATCTTCACAAGCTCAAAAATACCAATTAAAACTAAGATACGAATGCCTCTTATTAGACCTGTAAAACTCAACGATAATTTAGCTTTAGCAAAAACCATACGAGCGGTTTTAATTGAAATGGGAGTTCCTAAAGTAGGAACAGCCTATGCAGATGAAGCTTTAGATTGTATGTATGAGACGTATAATGCTGCAAAGAAGGAATATTTTGTGATTGAGGATCAAAATAGGCTTCTGGGCGGGGCAGGAATCGCACCGTTAGCCAATTATGAAGGTCCTGTTTGTGAGTTACAAAAAATGTATTTTCTTTCAGAAATACGGGGAAAGGGTTTTGGTTTGCAAATGATGCAAAGGTGTCTTGACTTTGCAAAAGAGGCAGGTTTTAAACAGGTTTATTTGGAAACTATGCCGTATATGAAAGATGCTCAAAAACTGTATGTGAAATCAGGTTTTTATTATATAGATGCTCCTTTGGGCAATACGGGACATAGTGCCTGTCCTGTTTATATGTTAAAAGATCTGTAGATGAAATTAGTAAAGTTTAAAGCGCAGTTTTTTAGGCGATTAGCGCCTAATTTTCCGCAGAGCGAAATCACTGCTTTTTTTAAAATATTAATTCAGAAATACCTGGGAATTCAGCCTGTAGATCTTGTTTTAAATCCTGACAAAAACATTAAGATTAAAGAGTTAGAACTCCTTTTAGCGGCTAGAGAACGTCTGTTTAATAATGAACCGCTGCAATATATTATAGGTGAAACAGAATTTTACGGCTATAACTTTACAGTTACACCAGATGTACTTATTCCCAGGCCCGAAACAGAAGAACTAGTAGAATGGATTCTATTAGATCTAAAAAACAATGAAACTTCTCAATTAAAAATTTTAGATATAGGAACCGGCTCTGGATGTATAGCTGTTAGTTTGGCTAAAAATACAGATGCAAAAATAACAGCTCTTGATGTTTCTGATAAAGCATTACAACTTGCTGAGCATAATGCAGAATTAAATAAGGTTACTGTACAATTTGTTAAGGCTAACATATTAGAGATGGCAGAATTGCCTCAAAAGTATACTGTAATCGTATCAAATCCACCTTATGTGCGTAATCTCGAAAAAGCTGAAATGCATCAAAATGTGCTGCGCCATGAACCGGAGTTGGCTTTATTTGTAGATGATGATAATCCGCTTATATTTTATAAAAAAATAAGTGATTTGGCTTATAAAAGTTTAGAAGTTGATGGAGTTTTATATTTCGAAATCAATCAGTATCTTGGGGATGAGACAGTAAACCTTGTAAAAGAAGCAGGTTTTAAAACTGTAGAATTGCGAAATGATTTTGCAGGAAAACCTAGAATGATAAAAGCAAAACGCTAATGAATAATTTAAAATCTATCTGTGTTTTTTGCGGAAGCAGTGAAGGTACAGATTCGGCAATCATAAAAGAGTCAGAATTGCTTGGCGCTAAATTGGCAGAGCGCGATATCACGCTAATTTATGGCGGTTCTAAAATGGGCATAATGGGCAGGGTAGCTATAGCCTGCCTTGGTAATAAAGGAAAAGCTATAGGCATTATTCCTGGTTTTTTAAAAACAAAAGAAATTGTACACGAAGGTCTTGATGAGCTTGTTACTACAGAAAACATGCACGAGCGTAAGCTCAAAATGCAAGAAATGAGTGATGGGTTTATAACACTTCCTGGAGGTTTTGGGACGTTTGAAGAGCTTTTTGAAATTATTACCTGGAGTCAGTTAGGATTACATCATAAACCTATAGGGATTTTAAATACAAATGGCTTTTACGATCATTTAATAGCTATGCTAGACGAGATGGTGAATAGAGGTTTTCTTAAAGCTGAAAACAGAGCTTTACTCATAGAAGATACAGATGTTGATAGTCTGTTGAATAAGATGGAGCACTTTGTACCTGATTTAACTTCAAAATGGCTAAAGCCCGAAAATACTTAATACGTATCAAATTTTTCGTTTAAAAATAATTACACTACATCTATCTAGTTTTTAATGGATACTCAGCAAAAAATACAAACACTACGCGAAGAATTGCGCCAGCATAATTATAATTATTATGTGCTTGATAAGCCGGAAATAGATGATTTTACATTTGATCAAAAACTAAAAGAGCTACAAGAATTAGAAAAGGCTCATCCTGAATTTTTTGATGCAAACTCTCCATCGCTCCGGGTGGGCGGACAAATCACTAAGAATTTTAATACCGTTAAACATGAGACGCGTATGTATTCTTTAGATAATAGTTATTCACTTGAAGATTTAGAAGATTGGGAAAAGCGTATAAAGAAAATGGTAGATGGGGAGGTCGAGTATGTCTGCGAACTTAAATATGATGGAGCTTCAATAAGCTTAACCTATGAGAAAGGTGAATTAATACGTGCGGTTACCCGTGGCGATGGCGTACAAGGTGATGATGTCACAAATAATATTAAAACCATACGCACAGTACCCTTAAAATTAAAAGGTGATTTTCCTGAAAAATTTGATATTCGGGGAGAGATTGTACTTCCTTTAGCTGGTTTTGCTGCTATGAATGCAGAGCGCGTTGAAGCCGGTGAAGAGCCTTATAGCAATCCGCGGAATACGGCATCGGGGAGTCTTAAATTGCAAGATAGTGCAGAAGTAGCCAAAAGACCTTTAGAGTGTTTGTTGTATAGTATTGTAGGTGAAAATTTAAATATAAAATCGCAATTTGAAAGTTTAGAAAAAGCCCGTTCCTGGGGTTTTAAAGTGCCTGAAGTTGCAAAACTTACCGCTTCAACAGATGAGACTTTTAAATTTTTAGATTATTGGGATGTTCATCGTCACGAATTACCGTATGAGACTGATGGTGTGGTTATTAAAGTAAATAATTTTCAGCAACAAGAAGAGCTGGGTTTTACTGCCAAAGCACCACGATGGGCAATGGCGTATAAGTTTAAAACCGAGCAAGCCGAAACCCTATTAGAAAAGATAACCTATCAGGTAGGGCGTACGGGAGCTATAACCCCTGTTGCAAATTTGCAGGCAGTACAACTTGCAGGTACAATAGTTAAACGTGCTTCTCTACACAATGCAGATCAAATTGAAAAATTAGATATACGGGAAGGTGACACGGTTTATGTAGAAAAGGGTGGTGAAATAATACCGAAAATTGTAGGTGTAGATTTTGAAAAACGAAGTTCAGACTCAACTCCCACGCAATATATTACGAGTTGTCCTGAGTGTGATACTACGCTTGTGAGACAGCCTGGTGAAGCACAGCATTATTGCCCTAACGCAAGTGGTTGCCCTCCTCAAATTATAGGAAGAATACAACATTATATTTCTAGAAAAGCCCTGGATATAGAAGGTCTTGGAGGCGAGACGGTAGCATTGCTTGTAAATAATGGACTAATAAAAAACTATGCAGACCTTTATGATTTAAGAAAGGAAGATATTTTACCCTTAGATAGAATGGCAGAAAAATCTGCAGATAATTTAATAAAAGGCGTTGAGTCTTCTAAAAATATTCCTTTTGAGCGCGTGCTTTTTGGACTAGGAATTCGATTTGTGGGCGAGACTGTTGCCCGAAAACTTGCCAAACAATTTAAAAGCATCGAAGTTTTAGCTCAGGCCTCTTTTGACGAGTTGATAGCCGTAGATGAGATTGGGGAGCGTATTGCGCAAAGTGTTGTTGAGTTTTTTGCTTCCGAAGAGAATAAAGTTTTAATCGATAAACTTAAAAATTACGGCGTACAATTAGAGCTTGATGCTGCAGTACTTGAGAATCAAACCGAAAAGTTGAAAGGAAGTATTTTTGTAATTTCTGGAGTGTTTACACAGGTCTCACGCACCGAGCTGAAAAAAATAATTGAAGATAACGGAGGTAAAGCTTCGGGAAGTATTTCTTCAAAAACAAATTATTTGGTGGCTGGTGAGAATATGGGGCCAAGTAAACGTGAAAAAGCCGAAAAATTGAATGTACCTATTATTACTGAAAGTGAATTTCTAGCTATGATATAAGTTTATATTCAGTAACTTAAGAACTTAGACTAAGAAATTTGCGTAATTATAAATGAATATTTTATTTAATACCATTCAATTTTTAAGAACTCATAAATGAGATTAAAAGTTTTATTATTCTTATTCTTATTCCTTGGTTTTACTGAAATTATATTGGTTTCATTAGAAATTGGTAATTCTATAATATTACGACCTCTATGTGCGATATTGATTTACTCATTCTATTATCTTAACTCACATAGACATAATCTATATTTTATAATCTATTTAAGTTGTGAGTTAATTAATGAGACTTTTTTCTTAATTAACTTTGAACGCTATTTTTCATTAGTGCTAGGCGGTTATGTATTAGCTACATTTACGATGATTTATCATTTATGGCCTGTTTTTAAAAAGGTAGGTTTTACTCTAGATAGAGATGCTTTGTTTAAAACCATATTAGGACTTACGGGGATTCTTTATGCTTTTTGGGAGTTAACCCTACTGGTTTTTGATAATTTACCCGATAATGTTATTTTCTTTCCGGCATTGGCAGCCCTCATTTCATGGATATTCTTTTGTTCAATCATACCTATTAGAAACAGGCATCCAGACAATTTTTTATTATATCTTATGGGAGGATCTATGGCTGTAATGGCTCCTACGATGTTTATTTATACATTTTTATGGAGTTATGTTCCCGTATTAATTTTGTGTTTGCTTTCTATGATGCTCTTAAAAATTTGTATGGTGTGGTATTTAATTAAATTAGATGGCATTCTCAACTCAAAAGAATCTTACTTCTGAAAGAAAATTCACACATAAATTAAGGTTCGGTATTTTTTATTGATATAATATCTGTAATTTTTGTTATTTTACAGATAAATTATTAAGTATAATAAATAATTACCCTTAGCTGTGAATAAAACAATTAGCCTTTCTTTGAAGCCAATAAAATATTGGTATCTGGCAATAGTTAGTTGTTTATGCTATATTCTGGTTTCAGAATTAAAAATAGAGTGGGGATTTTACTTAAAGCCTGTTTATTTTATATTTTTTTATGCCTATTACTATTCATCTACTAAGAAGCATAATATTACCCTAATAGTGTTTCACCTTTCCTCTTTAATTGCCGAAATTTTTTTTCTATTAGATCTCAATCTATTTTTTGATGAGGTTCTTTATTTCTATATGATTGCAGTTTTTGCAATGTTTTTATTTTTTGCGCCTATTTTAAAAATAAGATCTCAAAAAATAACTAAAGAAATGCTGCTTGAGCCGGTGCTCGGCGTTCTGTTTGCTGCCTATTTAATCATACATCTTTTAGCGGTTTTTTATGAGAGCGTACCTAATAAATCGCTCTTTCTAATCGGAGGAATTTTATTATTTATTTTTACCGCAGTTTGCTCATTAATACCCTTAAGGCACAGAAGTCCTCATAATTATAAAACCTATATCATAGCTGCAGCTCTATTGATAGAATGCATCACAGGTTTTATTCATTATTACAGTTTGAGTATTCCTATAATTTTATCGTTACTCAACATAGCTATATGCTTTCATAAAGCGGCTGCAACATCTTATTTTGTAGATGTGCATAATGCACTAAATGACCAGAAAGATTATATATAATTTTTACACTTGAATAACAGTAGCTGCACTTGATTTATTTCCCGTAGCATCAAACTCAAAGTCTATTCTTCCTACATTTATACCGGCCCAACCTACTTGATTTACTAAAACATTTTTTTGATCTAGATTAGAAACAATTTCAGGCTTCGGAAGGAACGTGTGTGTATGACCACCTATTATTAAATCTATATTTCTGCTTTTTGCAGCAAGCGACAGATCTGATATTTTATCAAATTTGTATTCATATCCTAGATGAGACAGACAGATAATTAAGTCGCATTTGTGCTCTTCTTTTAAGATGCGCGTCATATCCTGGGTGATTTCAAGCGGATCTAAATATTTAGTCTCTTTTGATAATGCTTCGGTTACTAAACCTTGTAGTTGTATACCTAATCCAAAAACACCAATTTTTATTCCGTCTTTAATAAAAATCTCATACGGTTTTGTAAGTCCTTCCATCACCGTATTTGTGAAGTCATAATTAGAACTTATCATTTTAAAAGAAGCATTAGGCATTTGAGCAGCCAGACCACCTACGCCGTTGTCAAAGTCATGATTGCCTATAGTAGCGGCGTCATAACCCATCATACTCATAAGTTTAAATTCAAGCTCACCGCCATAAAAGTTAAAATAGGGCGTCCCTTGAAAAATGTCACCGGCATCAAGAACGAGCGTATTTGGGTTTTCATTACGTATGTTTTGAATAAGCGTAAGACGTCTTGCTACCCCACCTTGATTTGCAAAAGAAGGATCTTCTGCAGGAAAGGGTTCTATATGACTGTGCACATCATTAGTATGTAAAATTGTGATCTTGCGCGATTTTTTTGTACCAGCAAAAAGGTTGAGGCCAGGTGTAGCACTTAGTAAAGCGGTAGCAGCTCCTGTCTGAATTAAAAACTTTCTTCTTTCCATAGGACTTATTTTTTAATGAAACGGGTGTCACGCTTTGGTGCAATAGTATCTTGTTTTTTAAAATGATCAATTAATATAGTTCTCATTTTATAATCTAAAATCTCAATAGTTTTAGGATTAGTAAAGAAAACCATCCCGTCACCACCTTGTTGTAAATAATCGTTTGTAGCTATAAAATAAGTTTTACCATTTTCTATAGGTTTCCCATTTATCAAAGCAGAATCAATATCGTCCTTAGCATTAAGAATGAGTTGCATATTAGCAATAGGATGTGCTTTGCCAGATTTTAAATATTGAAACATAGCACGAGCCTCATCACTTGATATTTCAACAACCACTATACTATTTTCAAAAGGCATAATTTCATAAGCTGTGCCCATTGTAACATTACCTGCACGTAAAACAGAGCGAATACCGCCGTGATTTAAAACAACACCGTCAATGTGTTTGCCAGATCGTTTAAAAAATACAGGATCACAAAATTCTAAAACAGCGTCTGCCATCATATTTCCTATAGCAGTATTGTATGGGCCTTCTGACTTAGAAAGACTTTTAGGAGCATAGGCGAGTATTGCATTCATCTCTTCATCTATGCGCTTTTTATAAGGAGTTATATACTCTATAACCGAAAGATCTGAAGCGATACTGTCTGTAATGTTTATTTGTTTTCCTTGAATACTAGTAAGCGTAGCTTGTGATTGCTTGCAGGCGACTAGAAGAAAGCCTAAAAGCGCAAGAGAATATAATCTAATCATTTGGTATAAAAATTAGCGGTGTGCATTGAGGTATAATTGTCTACATTTGCCGCAAAACAAAGGTAAATGTTTTTGGACGGTTGGAAACAATATTCGCTTAAAAGTAAACTTCAAAAAAGTCTAAAACCCATCCAAAATTCTCAAAATAAAATTGGGGAAGGAGTGGGTGTTTTGTTTGATTCACGAGATTTTCAGGATGAAAAACAGTTAGAAGCGTTAGCAAAATGTGTTTCTGCAACTTCAGAAATCTCTTTATTTGTGTATATAGAGAATCAAAATCAAAGTAATTTTAGTGTTAGTGAAGTTTTTTCTAAAAAAGATTTTACAGTCTTGGGAGCAATTAAAAACGAAAAATTAAATGCTTTTATAGATAAACCTTTTAAGATCTTAATAAGTTATTACCACAGAGAAAATGTATTTTTGGAGTTTGTTACATCTCAGTCTAAAGCCAATTTTAAGGCAGGATTACCTGTTAAAAACAGTACTGTAAATGATTTAATCATTAAAACAGATTTAGCTGATGTTAAATTGTTTGAACAAGAGTTAGTTAAGTATTTGAAAATATTAAACCGCATAGAATAGCATGCAAGAATTAAAAGGAACAGGAGTAGCGCTGGTTACTCCGTTTAATAAAGATTTTAGTGTAGACTTTGATGGTCTAAGTCGTGTAATTGAGCATTGTATTTCTGGCGGGGTAGATTACCTCGTAATTATGGGTACTACCGCAGAAAATGCTACGCTAACAGAGGCTGAAAAGAAAGAAGTTATAGCTAAGTCAATAGCAGTGAATGCAGGTAGATTACCACTTGTTTTAGGTGTAGGAGGTAATAATACAGCTCAAATTGTTGAAGAGCTTCAAACCAAAGATTTAAGTGCGTTTACCGCAATTTTATCTGTATCTCCTTATTATAACAGACCCAGCCAGACAGGTATTTATGCACATTATAAAGCAATTGCAGAAGCTACAAAACTTCCTATTATTCTTTATAATGTACCGGGACGTACAGGCAGTAATGTTCTTCCGGAAACCATTATAAAACTTGCTAACGATTTTTCTAACATTATTGGCGTTAAAGAAGCAGCAGGAGATATAACACAAATGATGCGTATCATAAAAGATCGTCCAGAAAACTTTTTAGTCATTTCTGGAGATGATATGCTTGCGCTTCCTACAATAAGTGCGGGAGGTGATGGCGTTATTTCTGTATTAGGTCAGGGTCTTCCCAAACCCTTTTCAATAATGATAAATCAAGGTCTGGCAGGAGAGTTTAAGGAGGCTTACGCAACGCATTATGACCTTATGCTAGCTACAGATTTAATTTTTGCTGAAGGAAATCCTGCAGGAATAAAAGCATTATTGGCTCACAAAAGCCTGTGTTTAGATACGGTGCGCCTACCATTAGTAGCTGCCAGCGATACTTTGAAAAACAATATTGCAACATACTTAAATGACTTAGGTCTTTAAGTTTTTTAATCTATAGAAAAAACCTATTTTTGCACGATGTTTTCAAGTATAAGTAAGAAAATAATTATAGTAGCAGTTGCAGCAGTAAGTCTGGCTTCTTGTAGTGAATATCAACAGGTATTGAAGTCTGAAGATATGGGTAAGAAATATGCCATGGCAGACTCATTGTATGACTCTGGTAAATATCGCAAATCTTTAAAACTTTGGGAGCAAATAGTTCCGAGCTACAGAGGTAAGCCACAGGCAGAGCGTATTATGTATTTGTATGCAGATGCGCATTATCAGGTAGCAGATTACTATCTCGCAGGTTATCAATTTGATCGTTTTGTTTCTGCTTACCCAGATTCAGAAAAAGCAGAAGAGGCACAATACAAAGCAGCTTTAAGTTACGCTGAATTATCACCTAACTATCAATTAGATCAATCTGAGACTCAAAAAGGTCTTGACCAGTTGCAGCAATTTATTGCAAACTACCCAGAATCTGAATATGCTGAAGAGGCTGGCGAGCGTATTAAAGACTTAAGTGTTAAGATGCAGAAAAAGGCTTACGAGATTGCAAAAGGTTGGCATAAAATTATGGACTATCCTACCGCTATTTCATCTTTAGATGATTTTATTTCAGATTATCCCGGTTCACCATTTCGTGAAGCGGCATTCTTTTACAAGTTAGATTCTCAATATCAGTATGGCTCAAATAGTATAAATGTTCTTGTAAAACCGCGTTTAGAAGAAGCGATTGCAATGTATGAGACATTAATACGTTATTTTCCGGAAGGAGAATACAGAGTTCAGGCAGATGAGATCAAAATGGATATTGACAAAATATTAGAAAATTATTCCTAATTAAATTAATAAATTATTATGGACGTTAAAAATATGGAAGCACCAGTAAATACAATAACTCTAAATAGAAGTGAGATTGACGCTCCTACAGGAAATATTTACGAAGCAATCTCAATTATAGCAAAACGTGCTACTCAAATCAACACAGAGATTAAAAAAGAATTATTAGAAAAGCTTGATGAGTTTGCTACCTATAGCGATAGCTTAGAAGAGATTTTTGAAAATAAAGAACAAATAGAAGTATCTAAATTCTACGAGCGTTTGCCTAAAGCTCATGCGATGGCGGTTCAAGAATGGTTAGATGATAAGATATACTTCCGCGATACGACTGCACCAACAGAGTAGTCATGTCTGTTTTAAGCGGAAAAAAGGTTTTACTTGGTGTAACCGCCGGAATAGCTGCCTATAAAGCAGCTATTTTGGTTAGAGGTTTTATCAAAGCTGGGGCAGAGGTACGGGTCATTATGACTCCCGAGGCTAAAGATTTTGTAACACCCTTAACGCTTTCTACGCTATCAAAAAATGAGGTGTATTCAACGTTTGTCAGCGATGATAACGAGAATGCGGTATGGAATAATCACGTAGAACTCGGCCTTTGGGCCGATTTCTTTGTTATAGCCCCGGCCACAGCAAATACCCTTTCTAAAATGACTTCAGGAGCAAGTGACAATCTTTTACTTGCTACGTATTTATCTGCTAAGTGTCCTGTATATTTTGCCCCGGCAATGGATCTTGACATGTATAAACATCCCAGTACGCATCACTCTTTTGAAACCTTAACAAGCTACGGAAATATTATGATTCCTGCGACTAGTGGTGAACTTGCCAGTGGATTGGAGGGTCAGGGTAGAATGGCTGAGCCTGAAGATATCGTGCGATTTATTGAAGATGATATCTTAAGTAAATTACCTTTAAAAGGAAAAAAACTGCTTATTACTGCCGGTCCTACTTATGAAGCTATAGATCCTGTTCGATTTATTGGAAATCATAGTAGTGGTAAAATGGGCTTTGAGATAGCAGAAGCTTCAGCACGACAAGGTGCAGAAGTTTTTTTGATTACCGGTCCCACACACCTGCAAACAAAAAGCAAGTTGATTACTACTATTCGGGTTACTTCAGCAGGTGAAATGTTTGATGCTGTGGCTAATAAATTTGATCAGGTTGATATTGCTATCGCGGCAGCTGCAGTGGCAGATTATAGACCATCACGTGTTGCAGATCAAAAAATTAAGAAAAAAGAAAGTGCGCTGGTAATTAATCTGGAACCTACTCAAGATATTTTAGCATATATGGGTTCGGTTAAAAAAAATCAATTTCTGGTTGGGTTTGCATTAGAGACCGAAAATGAAGTTGAGAATGCTCAAGGGAAACTGCAAAGAAAAAATTTAGACTTAATTGTTTTGAATTCGTTAAATGATACCGGAGCAGGCTTTAAAACCGAAACAAATAAAGTAACTTTCATAAAACAGGATGGCACTGTTTTGCCTCAGGATTTAAAGTCAAAAACCGAGGTGGCAGAAGACTTACTTAATTTAATTCTAAAAGAAATTCATGTATAAACTGATTGTTTTTTTTCTCTTTTGCGGCATTGGTTTACAGGCACAGGAGCTTAATTGTTCGGTTACAATTAATGCAGAACAAACGGGGCAAAGCAATCTTCAGGTTTTTAGAACTTTAAAAAGTGAGCTTACCGAGTTTATGAATAACACCACGTGGACAGATCTTAATGTAAAGCAGCAGGAGCGTATAGATTGTAGTCTTGTAATAATCGTTTCTAATATAAATTCAGACTCATTCACAGCTTCGGTTCAAATACAATCTTCAAGGCCGGTTTTTAATTCAACCTATAATACGCCGGTTTTTAATTTTAATGATAAGCAGTTTAATTTTAGATATACAGAATTTCAACCTTTAAACTACAATCCTAACAACTTTGATTCAAACCTTATTTCTGTTCTTTCTTTTTATGCCTACACCATTATAGGTCTTGACGCGAGTACTTATGAGTTAGGTGGTGGGGAGCCATATTTTGAAGAGGCAAAGCGTATTGTAAATACCGCTCAACAACAGGTTAGTGATGGCTGGTCTGCTCAAAGTGGCACACAATCAAGATACAGGCTAAATCAAGATTTATTGTCTCCTAATTTTAGAGAGTTTTCAAATGCGCTCTACGCGTATCATAAAAACGGTCTAGATTATATGGCAGATAATACTAAAGAAGCAAAGCAATCTATAGCAGTTACCTTGCAACTCTTTAATCAACTGTATTCAAACAGACCTAATAATTTTTTGTCTCGTGTTTTTTTTGATACTAAGGCAGAAGAGATTGCTAGTATGTTTTCAGGCGGGCCACAAATTAATGTAAGTAATCTTGTAACCGTTTTAAATAAAGTAGCGCCAACAAAGTCGTCCTACTGGCAACAAATCAAATTATAAGAGACATCTTAAATTCTTTGATTGTGGTGATTTTCTCTCCTATATTTACCTATAAATTTTCAGTTTAAAAAATTAAATAAAACTTTAATTGCTCAATTCAATACACATAAAAAACTACGCATTAATTGAAGAGGTAAATCTCAAATTTAATGATGGGTTTACGGTAATTACTGGTGAGACGGGAGCCGGTAAATCTATACTTTTAGGGGCTTTAGGTCTTATTTTGGGTAAACGGGCAGATATAAGTAGTATAGGTAATCCTGACGAAAAGTGTGTTATTGAAGCACATTTTGACATTACTACCTATAATTTAGAAGCTCTTTTTGCTACAGAAAACCTCGATTTTGAGCCACAGACCATTATTCGCAGAGAAATTTTAGCTAGTGGTAAAAGCAGGGCCTTTATAAATGATACGCCCGTAACTCTAAACCAGTTGTCAGCTTTAGGATTACGTCTTGTAGATATTCACAGTCAACATCAAACAATGGAAGTGACAGATGTTGATTTTCAGTTTCAAGTTTTAGATGCATTTGCTGAAAATGGAAAAATCTTAACTACCTACTCAGAGCTTTATGCTGCTTTCAGGAAAAAAGAAAACCAGTTGAAGAAACTGGTAAAGCAAAAAGAGGAAGCTCAAAAAGAAGAAGAGTATAAAATATTTTTGCTGGAAGAATTACTTGCTGCAAATTTAAAAGCAGGTGAGCAGGAACTCATTGAAACAGCACACGATACGTTAAATAATGTAGAGCAAATTACGGAAGGTCTGGCAGAAGCTTATCAGATTTTGAGCAGGGAGGAAGTAGGCGTTAATGAAATGTTGCTTTCTGCTAAAGTACGATTGTCTAAATTGTCTGGGTTTAGTCCAAAACTTAAAGAATTATGGGAGCGACTTGAGGCTGTAACCATAGAGCTTGATGATGTTTCAGAAAGTATAAATGATCTTGCTGCAGACACAGAGGGTGATCCTACAGAATTAGCCCGACTAGAAAGTAGATTGAAGTTGTTTTTTGATCTTCAGAAAAAGCATCAGGTGGATAGTGTTGAAGGGCTTATTGAGATACGAGATGCGCTTGATGAAGAAGTACAGTCGCTAAATAATTTAGATCAAAGTATTAGTAAGCTAGAGCGGGAGATTACTCAGGCTAAATTAGAGTTAGAAAAACTTGCGGTACAGCTTACAAGTAAACGTACAAAAACTATAAAACCATTAACTGAAAAGCTTCAGAGTATACTTGCTAACCTGGGGATGCCTAATGCACGTTTTGAGGTAAGCCTATCAGAGAGTCCGTCATTTTTAGATAATGGTAAAGATCAGCTTCATTTTCTTTTTACAGCAAATAAGGGAATGCGCGCTCAGGAACTTAAAAAAGCAGCCTCGGGTGGTGAATTATCACGTATTATGCTCGCTATAAAATCTGTTCTTAGTGATTATGCACATTTACCTACACTAATTTTTGATGAGATTGATACCGGGGTAAGTGGAGAAGTCGCTTTAAAAATGGGCTATATAATGAAGGCGATGGGCAATCGCATGCAGCTCATAAGTATTACCCATTTACCGCAGATAGCCGGGCAGGGAGCACATCACTTTAAAGTTTTTAAAGAAGATAAGCAACAAAAAACAACAACGGGGATCAAAGTATTAGATCGTGATCAACGCATTGCAGAGTTGGCTGAAATGCTGGGTGGAAAAGCATCTTCTGATGCTGCTTTTGACCACGCAAGACAACTACTCAATTAATAAAATAGTATATTTGACCACTTAAATTAAACAACGATTATGTCCTATAATTTATTAAAAGGAAAACGAGGAATCATTTTTGGAGCGCTTGATGAGAATTCAATCGCCTGGAAAACCGCTGAGCGCGTTCACGAAGAAGGTGGAACTTTTGTCTTAACAAATGCACCTATAGCAATGCGTATGGGAAGCATTAACAAGTTAGCAGAAAAAACAGGTTCTAAAATCATACCTGCAGACGCTACGTCTGTTGAAGATCTTGAGAAACTTGTAGCGGGAGCAGTCGAAGAATTAGGTGGTAAACTCGATTTCGTTTTACACAGCATAGGTATGTCTATAAATGTACGTAAGGGGCGTCATTATACAGATCAGAATTACGACTGGACTCAAAAAGGTACAGATGTGAGTGCAATGTCTTTTCATAAAACAATGCAGGTTCTATATAAGCAAGATGCTATGAATGAGTGGGGAAGTATTGTTGCATTAACTTATATGGCTGCACAACGTGTTTTCCCAGATTATAATGACATGGCAGATAACAAAGCCTATTTAGAAAGTATTGCACGTAGTTTTGGTTATTTCTTTGGGCGTGATAAAAAAGTGCGTGTAAACACAATTTCACAATCACCTACACCTACAACAGCTGGACAAGGCGTAAAAGGTTTTGACGGTTTTATTGCATACGCAGAAAAAATGAGTCCGTTAGGTAACGCTACAGCTCAGGAGTGTGCAGATTATACTATTACATTATTTTCTGACCTTACTAAAAAAGTTACCCTTCAAAACTTATTCCACGATGGTGGATTTAGTAATATGGGTGTAAGCAATGAAGTAATGGAAGCATTTGTTAATGAGCAAAAATAAATTTTAAATACCCTTATAAAAAATGCCCGAAGCGACACTTTCGGGCATTTTTTATATGATTTATTTTCGCTAATAGCATCTATTTTATAAAATTCTAAATTGATGAACCTTTTTTTTTCAGTAATTGTACCGGTGTATAACAGACCTCAGGAAGTACGAGAGTTGTTGCAGAGTTTAAGAACGCAAACTTTTAGTAAACCTTTTGAAATTGTAATTGTTGAAGATGGTTCTATAGAAACTTCTGAGGATGTTATAGAAGAATATTCAGATTTAAACATCACTTATTTTATAAAAGAGAATACAGGTCCCGGTGATTCCCGCAATTATGGAATGCAGCGTGCCATAGGCAATTATTTTCTAATTTTAGATAGTGATTGCGTCTTGCCAGAAAGTTATCTGAAGCGCGTAGATGACAGTCTTACTAAAAAGTTTTCAGACTTTTTTGGAGGTCCAGATGCAGCTGAAGAAAATTTTACAATTCTTCAAAAAGCCATTAACTATGTGATGACCTCTTTATTAACCACAGGAGGTATACGGGGTAGAAAAGAAGCTTCTTCGAGTTTTGAACCACGTAGTTTTAATATGGGAATTTCAAAAAAAGCCTTTGAGGATTCAGGAGGTTTTGGTAAAATACATCCTGGTGAAGATCCCGATTTAACGATTAGGTTATGGGATCTGGGTTTTAAATCTCAATTAATTACCGAAGCTTTTGTTTATCACAAGCGTCGTATATCGTGGGCTAAGTTTTACAAGCAGGTACGCAAATTTGGGTTAGTTAGACCTATACTCACGACTTGGCATCCACAAAGTTCTAAACTTACGTTTTGGTTTCCCAGTCTTTTTACTTTAGGATTGATTACAGCATTTATTTTAGCGCTAATAGGTTTCTATATACCAGTTTGTCTGGTAGCTTTGTATTTTGTGTTTATAGTTTTAGATTCTACAATTAAAAATAAAAATATAACGGTAGGTTTACTTTCTGTTTGGGCTGTTCTTGTACAATTTACGGGATATGGTTTTGCATTTGCAGAGTCAACCTATTATATACGATATCTCAAAAAGGATCCCCGCAAAAAATATCCTCACTTATTTTTTGATTAATTTTAGCATCAATAACATTTTCATGTCAGATAAAAAGAAGCGCAGCAAAAATTCAAACCTTCGGGTTTTTGTAACCATTTTTTTAGTGGTTGCTGCTATTTCGATTATGATTAAGTTGAATCGTAATTTTAGTTTTACGGTTAAAATACCATTAACTTTTCAGAATCTGTCTGAAGATTACATACTCAAGAAAAGTTCTACAACCTCAGTTAAAGTAACGGGTAAAGCAAGTGGGTATGATTATTTTAAATATAGATTTTTCTCTCAGGCATTTCCTATAGACCTATCAAATCTACCTAAAGATGGTAGCAGATCTTACTATGTTTTTACTGCGGAAAGTGATGCGTTAAAAGGAAGTCTAAGCGGTAGTGAAATAACAGAATTTGAACCCGATACTGTTTATTTTACTTTAGATAGAAATTATGATAAACGCGTACCTGTAATTTCTAATTTTGAAATTAGTTATGCACCGGGTTACGGAAGTTTTCAGGGAATGGAAATCAAACCAGACAGTATTACAGTAAGAGGTCCCGAGTCTGAGGTAGATACGATTACCAAGGTATATACGAGTGCAGAAGTTTTTGAGGATATTAGAGCATCTAAAGAAGGTAATGTTTCGTTGCATTTGTTTAAAAAAATACCCAACGTAGAATTACTGCCTAATACAATCGCTTATAATTTACATGTAGATAAATTTACTGAAGGTTCTGTGTCTGTTCCGCTTCAATTAATAAATGTACCGCCAAATGTGTCTGCAAAGGTCTTTCCGAAGCGTATAAATGTAATTTTTAATGTAAATGTTACCAATTATGACCGGGTAAAGTCTTCAGATTTTAAAGTTGTTGTAGATTTTGATGAGGCAGATAGTCTTTCAACCTCCCTGACACCGCAGGTTATCGAAATACCAGAATTTGTAAGGGATGTGCGTATAAGTGAAAGTACAGTTCAATATCTTCTAGTAAAATGAAAATTGTAGGTATTACAGGAGGTATAGGAAGTGGCAAAACCACCATAGCTCGTTATTTTAATGAACGATTTGATATTCCGGTTTATTATGCAGATACTGAAGCTAAAGCACTTATGCAAACTGATTTATTAAGAAGTCAAATCATCAATCTTCTAGGTAATAAAGCATACACAAATAATATTCTCGACCGTAAATATGTAGCGTCAAAAGTTTTTAAAGATTCAAAATTACTAGAGCAACTTAATAAAATTGTACACCCTGCAGTAAAAGTGCATTTTGAAGAATGGAGTGTCGTTCAAGAAGCACCCTATGTTCTTAAAGAAGCGGCTATTCTTTTTGAAAATGGAACGCATACTTCGTGTGATTTTGTCATTTTAGTTACAGCTCCAGAAGATGTACGAATTCAACGTGTACTAGATAGAGATCATACCAGTGTAAAAGAAATTAAGAATAGAATAGACAAACAGTGGGAGGATTCTAAAAAGATTCCACTGGCAGATTTCGTTATTGAGAACATAGATCTGGAGATTAGTAAAAAAAAGGTTTTAGAAATACACCATCAACTCTTGGAAACCCCTTTAAATACATAGCTTATTCTTGTTAACATTTGGTTAAACCAATAATCCCCTAAATGTTAAAATCATACATTTGGGCATATGAATAAAAAACTCTTTGTGCTACTTGTTGTGTTGATGAGCTTGTCCCTCATAGGCATTATATTTGTGCAGGGTTACTGGATTTCAAATAGTATAGAAGCAAAACGAGGGCAATTTGGTTTTAATGCCAAGCAAGTGCTTAATACTGTGGCTCGTGACATACAGATTAAGGAAGTAAATACCTGGTATAATCCTGTTTTAAAAATGCGTGACAGTCTGGGAATTCCAGACGATGTTAGTTTATATGATCTTATTTATAAAGAAGAAGATTCAATTACTAACGAGTCGTATGTTTTTAGAAACAGTATTGTAGAGCAAGATTACAAATTAAGTGCTCCTATTCTCGATTATGAAGTAGATAGTATCAAGTTTAAAAAATATCTTCAAAGACAATATACAGAGATTATTGATAAAAATGATCTGGATAAGGCAGAGGTAGACCGTACTACGATTTTTACCAGAATGTCTGATTTAAGTGACATCGAACGTTACAATATTGAACAGGCGGTTATGTATATCACCCGTAAAATTCCTATTCACAAACGTGTAGATACCAAAGAATTAGAGCGTTTACTCACAATGGAATTGGCTGAACGCGATATGGAGACCAATTTTGAATATGCCATATACAGTAATAATTTAGTTACTAATGTACGCTCTGAAGATTTTGATATTCAATCACCAGATCAAAATTTTAGTGTTCCGCTTTTTGCAGATGATGAAGGAAATAGTGATTATCAACTAGTTGCTAATTTTCCGGGAGAGAAAAAGTATGTCGTATCTTCTGTGATAGGTATGGGCGGTTTAAGTATCTTATTTACTTTAATTATAGTAATTGCTTACAGTAGTGCACTTCAGCAGTTAGTAAAACAGCGTCAGATTTCAGAAATCAAAACCGATTTCATCAACAACATGACGCACGAGTTTAAAACGCCAATAGCTACAATAAATCTAGCGCTTGACGCAATAAAGAATCCTAAAATAAATGGGAATCCTGAAGCATTAACCCGATACATGGGTATGATTAGGGAAGAGAATAAAAGAATGCACGCTCAGGTAGAGAACGTACTTCGTATTTCAAAACTAGAAAAGAACGAGCTCGACATTAAAAAAGAACGGCTAAAACTTCACGATTTAATTGAAGATGCAATTATGCATATAGAATTGATTGTAGAAGATCGTCAGGGGTACATTAAGACTCATTTGGGTGCGTTAAAAAGTTCTGTTCTTGCAAATGAGTCGCATTTTACAAATGTGCTGGTAAATATTCTTGATAATGCTGTAAAGTATTCATCAGATGTGCCTAAAATAGACATTTATACAGAGAATCTTAAAAACTTCATTTTGATTAAAATTAAAGATCAGGGTGATGGGATGACAAAACAAGTACAAAAGAAAATTTTTGATAAATTTTATCGCGAGCACACTGGCGATATACATAATGTAAAAGGACACGGTCTGGGTCTTGCATACGCAAAACGTATAGTAGAAGATCACGCAGGTGAAATCTGGGTACAGAGCGAAAAAGGCAAAGGCAGTACCTTTATTATTAAACTACCACTAATATCTTAAACAATGGAAACTGAAAACAAAAAAATCTTACTCGTAGAGGACGATCCGAACTTTGGGACGGTATTGAAAGATTACCTTTCAATGAATGACTACGATGTAACTCATGCAAAAAATGGAATGGAAGGATTTGAGAAGTTCAAGAAGGACGACTTTGATCTTTGTATTCTAGATGTAATGATGCCATATAAAGATGGTTTTACACTTGCAAAAGAAATTCGCGAAAAAAACGAGGATGTGCCTATTATTTTCCTGACTGCTAAAGCGATGAAAGAAGATGTTCTTAAAGGCTATAAAGTAGGTGCAGATGATTATTTAAATAAACCTTTTGATAGTGAAGTGCTTTTAATGAAAATTAAAGCGATCATGATGCGTAAGGCAACAGATTCTGTAGCAGATAGTAAGCAGTTTGAATTTCAAATAGGTGGTTTCTTCTTAAATTCAAAATTACGTTTCCTTACTTATAAAGAAGATGAGCAAATAAAGCTTTCTCCTAAAGAGAATGAATTATTACGTCTTTTAGCTTTACACGAGAATGACTTAATGCCTCGCGAATTAGCACTTACAAAAATATGGAGAGATGATAACTACTTTACTTCTAGAAGTATGGATGTTTATATCGCTAAATTACGTAAGTATTTAAAGCGGGACGAAACAGTAGAAATACTTAACATACACGGTGAAGGTTTCCGCCTTGTGGTTAAGAGTGACGAAGAGAAAAAATAGTGGTATTTGTAAAACGCCTCTTAATGCAGAGGCGTTTTATCTTTTATCACCGCTATAATTTCTTCAACAGGTGTTTTGTAATCAAACCATAACACAGATTTATCTCTACGATACCATGTTAATTGTCTTTTAGCAAAACGTCTGGTATTTTTCTTGATTTCTTCAATGGCAGTTGCCAGGTCGTAGCGACCATCAAAGAAGCTAAATAGTTCTCTGTAGCCTACAGTTTGCAACGCATTTAGATGTTTGAGTGGGTATAGCTTTTCAGCCTCTTCCACAAGACCATTTGCAATCATTAGATCTACGCGCTGATTTATACGATCGTAAATAATTTCTCGATCTGCATTCAATCCTATTTTTAAAGATTGAAAATTTCTACTTATCGTATTCTTAGCTAAGAATGAAGAATATGGTTTTGAGGTGCCTCTACATATTTCTAAGGCTCTTATAAGACGTTGCTTGTTATTTAAATCTATAGAGGCATAGTGCTTAGGGTCACGTAGCAAAAGCTCTTCCTGTAAAGCTTCAATACCTTCATCTTCTAAAAGCTGTATTAATTCTGGTCGTATTTGAATATCAACCTCAGGAAAGTGATCTAAACCATTAAGTACAGCGTCTACATACAAACCAGAGCCACCCACTAAAATAGCAGTGTTATGTGTAGTGTAGAAATTGTTTAACTGTGCAATACATTCCTGTTCAAACAGACCTACATTGTAAGTGTCTTGTATAGAAATATGCTGAATAAAATGGTGTTTAGCTGCTGCGAGTTCGTGAGGGTCAGGTACTGCAGTACCTATGGTCATTTCTTTAAAAAATTGTCTTGAATCTGCCGAAAATATTTCAGTATTGAAATATTGAGCCAGTTTTATTGATAAGGCTGTCTTGCCTATTGCTGTGGGCCCTACAACAGCTATTAATGTTTTAATCATAATGCAAGCTACTTCCGCATTTGTGGCAATATTGCGCTTCGTCCTGATGTTTTCGGGCTCCGCAGTTGTGACAAACCTGAGTGTTTAGACTTAAACCTTTTTGGTCAGGTTCTACAGTATCTTTTTTAGCCATTTCGGCACTTACAATACCGGTAGGTACCGCAATAATGCCATAACCTAAAACCATAATAACCATAGCTATAAACTGTCCTAAAGCCGTAACCGGCGCTATATCTCCAAAACCAACGGTGGTCAAGGTTACAATACACCAATAAACACTCACAGGAATGCTTTTAAAGCCATGTTCGGGACCTTCAACGATGTACATCAACGTGCCCGCAATTACCGATAATATCATCACCGCAAATAGAAAGACCAAAATTTTAGGTCGGCTGTCTTTCAAGGCTTTGGTTAATTTATTCCCTTCACCAATATATCGTGTAATTTTAAGTATCCTAAATACACGTAACAGTCTCAAGGCACGTATGGTAAGTAAAGCGTTTGTACCTACAATAAAAAATGACAGGTAAAGTGGAATTGTTGAAATAAAATCTATAAGACCATAAAAGCTAAAAATATAAGCTGAGGGTTTTTTTATTGATATTACTCTTAAAATGTATTCTATTGTAAAGAAAATCGTAATCACCCATTCTCCAATATAGAAATAAGTACCATACTTAATTTGCATATTAGCAACGCTTTCTAGCATTACCAAAGCCACACTTAATAAAATAAGTATTAGAAGAATTACGTCAAAAATTTTTCCTGCAGGTGTGTCTGCCTCGTAGATAACCTCGTGTATTTTTGATTTCCAGGTATGTTTAGCAGGTTGTGTCAAAAATGAAAAGATTTTAGTAGGTAGTTGTTATAACTTCCAGATTTTCTGTAGAAAATTCGTTAAATGCCTCTGATTCAAATTCTAGTTCTATAACCCCGTAGTCTCCTAAATCTCCGTACTTAGAGGTCTTTTTTTTAGGTTTCAAAATTCTGATCGACTTAACCCATTCTGACTTTAATTGATGAAAACCATTTTCTGTAATGTTATATTTTTGGTCATTAGCAATTAAGACAAATAAAGGACGGTTCGTATGAATATGAGCAGAAACACGACATAAATAAATAATAGAATCCTTTTTTAGGATATTAGAATTTTCTGTTTTTTGCGCTTCCTGAGCAAATAATGTTGAAGTGCTTAAACCAATGGTAAATAAAATATAAGTAAATGCTTTCATCTAATTTACAAGTTGGTTTAAATCAACTGTTTTAATTATTTTTTTTACACGTAGATAGCTTTGAATGATATGTTTAGCGTCAAGATTATCTTGCATAGGTGTGATTATACGATGTAAAATTTCAGGATTATTCAGTTGAAAATTTAAATTATAGAAACCTATTCCCATAAACTTACCATCTTCAATTAAGATAAGACTACGCTCATCTGAAGTTCTACCCCGATCAATAAGTGCAACACTACGATTTTTAAAACTGATTGAATTTATAAATTCGTCAACACGTTTATTATAATCTTCAGAACTTTCTTCTTCAAAGCAGGCTCCACTGCAGCTTTTATCTGTGCATCGGTCTTTTTGCGTATTGAGATTTGTCTTTGCTGCGCATAAATTATATTCTTCTATGATGCGCTCTAAATTTGTTTTAGCTACGTGAGCAGTCGCAAAAGTTGCAATACTGTCTTTGCGTGCGTCTGCCTTTTCTATGCTCAGGTTTATGTAACCTTTATCGTCTATAAAACTTACTAATTGGGCTTTAAATTTTAATCTTCGATACGTGCGATTGTGAAGCGGTTTGTTTTTTTTAACCTCCTCGTTTTCCTTTAAAAGAGCGATAAGTTCGCTGCCGGTTTCTTCATAACTAATCGCCTGTACATCTTCCTGAATCTGTTTTGATTTGCGATTATCATTTGTAAAATGCTGGGTAACGCGTTTCTTTATGTTTCGGCTTTTGCCAATTAAAATAATTTTACCATTTGAATTATGCATATAAAAAACACCGGTTGTGCTGGGTGTTTCTGCTATTAAATCCCTTAGTTTAGTGTCTATTTTCTTTTTAGGATTAAGCTTTATGGCTTCCTGAATGATTATTTTTTGACTGTCTTTTGCTAATAATAATTTAAAAAGTTTTACGGTGGCTAATGCATCTCCGCTGGCACGATGACGATCTGTAATAGGTATTCCCAGGTTTCTCACCAGCTTACCTAAACTATAACTTTCCTGATCGGGTAGTAGGCTTTGAGCTAATTCTACAGTACATAAACTTTTACGCTGATAATCATAACCCAGACGATCAAATTCAAGCTGTAAAATTCTATAATCAAATTGAGCATTGTGGGCTACGATGATGCAATCCTGAGTAATCTCAATGATGCGTTTAGCAACTTCGTAAAACTTAGGTGCATTGCGCAACATCTCGTTATTTATGCCGGTGAGACCTACTACAAAAGCTTGTATAGGACGCTCAGGATTTACAAGACTTATAAATTGATCTACAATCTGGTGCCCGTCATATTTGTAGATAGCAACCTCGGTAACTCCCTCTTCATTATATTTTCCTCCTGTGGTCTCTAAATCGAGTATTGCATACATAAATTGCCTTCTATCTTAAAACTGTATTTCAGTAATTCTTTAATTATAATTACGTTCTCCAAAAATAGCACTTCCTATGCGTACCATCGTACTGCCGTGGCTAATAGCTAATTTATAATCGCCGCTCATTCCCATAGAAAGGGTATTAAAGCCGTGCTTAGTTCTAAATTGCTCATAGATTTTTTCTAATACTGAAAATTCACGTTTTAGTTGGTTTTCGTCATCAACAAAAGAAGCCATTCCCATAAGACCTATAACTTCTACATTAGGATAATTAGTCTTTAATTTATCACCGGTTAATAATTCTATAGCTTCAGTAGGTTTCATACCAAATTTACTTTCTTCTTCTGCAATTTTAATTTGAAGTAAAACACGTATAGTTCGGTCGTTCTTTGCAGCCTCTTTGTCTATTTCTTTAAACAACTTTAAACGGTCTGCGCTGTGTATTAAACCCACGTATGGTGCCATATACTTTACCTTATTGGTTTGTACGTGACCTATCATATGCCAGTCAATATCTTTAGGAAGCGACTCCCATTTATCGGTCATTTCCTGAATTTTATTTTCTCCAAAAACACGTTGTCCTGCATCATAAGCTTCTTGTAAATCTGCATTAGGCTTTGTTTTTGAGACAGCAACTAGCGTAACATTTTCGGGTAAACTTTGTTTTATAGTTTTTAAATTTTCAGAAATAGAAGGCATAACTATCTGTAATTATTTTGTGTAAAGGTAAGCAATTGCCTTGGGAGCGCATTGTTAGCATTTGCAAATTCAAAATGCCATTTATAGCAAGCAGTTACTTCACTTTATTGAAAATTAAATTTTTTAAACGGAAAATAAGCTAAATCAATTTTGAATCCATCTTAAATTGCAGAAGCCCCATAAAGAATTTATGAGGCTTCTCTTTAATGTATTTTGAAATAGGCTAATTAAGGATTCTAAGCTTTTAATTTATGCAAACTGTGCTGAAACCCTTTCTGCCTTTCTGCTTTCACTATAATCATAAAAGCCTTCACCAGATTTGACACCTAATTTACCTGCACGTACCATATTAACAAGTAAGGGGCAAGGCGCATATTTGGGGTTTTTAAAACCGTCATACATCACTTCAAGAATAGATAAACAAACGTCAAGACCAATAAAATCTGCTAATTGTAACGGTCCCATAGGATGTGCCATACCTAGTTTCATAACGGTATCAATTTCTGCCACCCCCGCAACATCATTGTAAAGTGTTTCTATAGCCTCATTAAGCATAGGCATTAAAATACGATTTGCTACAAATCCCGGATAATCATTCACCGATACCGGATTTTTACCCAGCTGTTCAGATAATTTGGTAATAGTACTCAGAGTTTCTTTAGATGTGCTGTAGCCGCTAATAATCTCTACTAATTTCATTACCGGCACAGGATTCATAAAATGCATACCTATAACCTGTGAGGGGCGCTTAGTCGCTGCAGCGATCTGCGTAATTGATATTGAAGACGTATTACTTGCCAGAATTGTAGATGGCTTACAAAATTCTTCAAGTTTTTTAAAAATATCAAGCTTGATGGTAAGGTTTTCACTTGCTGCTTCTACAACTAGATCTGCATCTTCAACTCCCTCTTTAAGTTGCGTTAAAGGCACTATATTTAAAAGCGTTTCGTTTTTCTTAGCTTCATCAATAAGTTCTTTAGAAACCTGTCTGTCAAGATTTTTTGTTATGGTTTGAATTCCATTTTTTAAAGAGTCTTCAGAAATATCAATCAGGTTGACTTTAAAGCCATTTTGAGCAAATGTATGTGCAATGCCATTGCCCATTGTGCCGGCACCAATTACAGCAATATTCTTCATTAAAAAAGTTTTTTCAAATTAGCTAAAAATTACAGGATTCCTGTAATTAGCTAAAGTAATTTATAAATTGTGTTAAATACCTTAGTGGTATTACTGTAAAGTTACGAATTTTTCAACGCTCCAGGCTTCGGGTTTTGCGTTAAAAAGAACTTTAGTTTTGGCCCAGGTAGTTTTAAAAAGTTCACTGTTTCGATAGACTTCAAGTGCTTCAGTGCTGCTCCAATAGCTATGGGTGAAAAATATGTTTTCATTTTCGGTACCATTTAAAAGCTCTAGAAATTCACAACCCTCAAATTTGCGTATGTGTTCTTTAACCTCATCAAAAAGAATTTTAAAATTCTCAATTTCTTCAGGTTTAAATTCCATTTTTACAAGACGTACTATCATAATTAGCAGACTAGAATTATTCAAAATTTACGGTTATCGTATCTCGATAATCCAGACCAAAAAGGGTAGAAGCGCTTCCTACCGTGCTGGGGTTACTCTTGTAAATTGCTAGTTCCAGGTAACCGGAAGAATTGAATAGCGCTATTTTTTTACCGTCTTCTTCGCGTTTTGTTTTTTCGATGTCAAAATTTATAGCATCACTGTATTTGTCGTAGATCTTTTTAAAATGAGCACGGCGCGCCTGAATTGTAAAAACGCGGCTTTTACCTACTTCATCAAATAAACGGCGTGTAATATTTGTGATTACATTTCCGTAGTTATCTACATAAATGACATTGCCTATAATCTGTTTTTGTTCATTATTAATAACAGGCATCAGTCCGGTAATTGCGCGTATTTCTTTAATGGGTTTGCCAATAACGCCTAAAGTACCACCTCGCGCAATGTGACAGGCGACCTGTACAAAAACATCAAGTTCTGTGAAATTTGTTTTAATACGGTCGTGTATATTAATTTCAACAACTTCTTCAGGAACGATGGTGCGTGTAATCATAGACATAATCCCATTATTTGCACATATAAAATAGTGACCGTCTAGCTTTACTGCAATATGTTTATTTTCTGGAGTTTGCTCAGAGTCTATACCTATAATATGAATGGTGCCTTCGGGAAAATTACGATAGGCATTTTGTATAATATATGCGGCTTCAGTTATATGAAAAGGTGATACGTTATGCGAGATATCAACAATTTTGGCATCAGCCATTTCAGTATAAATAGCGCCTTTAACCGCACCGGCAAAATGGTCTTTTAAGCCGAAGTCTGTGGTTAATGTTATAATGGGCATAGGCGGTTTTGTTGATATTTTTAAAGGGTAGAGTAACTTAAATTAGTTACATTTGTTTCAACACAAAACTAAAGATAATTAACTAGTTTCTTTATAAAATTCTTCCGCTTTTGAACGAACTTATCATTGAACTTTCAGAGATTACGCCAAGAGATTTTTTTGGTGAAAATAATATTAATATTGAGCTCCTTAAGAGGTACTTTCCAAAATTAAAAATTGTCGCCAGAGGTAATAATATAAAAGCTTACGGCGATGAAGATCTTTTAGAAGAGTTTGATAAACGCATGACGATGCTTCTCGAGCATTTTGCTAAGTATAATAAACTTGATGAAAACTCAATAGAACGCGTTTTAACCAGTGAAAGCCGTGCAGATTATGAAACTTCACCGGCAAGTGGTGAGATTCTTGTGCACGGGGTAGGTGGTAAGCTTATTAAAGCACAAACAGCAAACCAGCGTAAAATGGTAGATCTTACCCGTAAAAACGATATGGTTTTTGCGATAGGACCCGCTGGTACCGGTAAAACTTATACAGCTGTAGCTCTTGCAGTAAAAGCGCTTAAAGAGAAGCAGGTAAAACGTATTATTCTTACAAGACCGGCAGTAGAAGCAGGTGAAAATCTGGGTTTCTTACCGGGGGATTTAAAAGAAAAGTTAGACCCCTATATGCAACCCTTATATGATGCGCTTCGTGATATGATTCCACACGAAAAATTAGAGAGCTTTATAGAAAAAGGAGTAATACAAATTGCACCTATGGCATTTATGAGAGGACGCACACTTGACAATGCCTATGTGATCTTAGATGAAGCACAAAACACCACGCACGCCCAGATGAAGATGTTTTTAACGCGTATGGGCAAACACGCAAAATTTATGATTACCGGTGATCCTGGTCAGATAGATTTACCCAGACGTGTGATTAGTGGATTAAAAGAAGCATTACTGGTGCTTAAAGATGTTAATGGTGTGGGTATGATTTATTTAGATGATAAAGATGTAATACGCCACCGTCTTGTAAAAGAGGTTATAGCAGCTTATAAAGCCATAGAAAATAGAGATTAATATAGACGACTTATATTCCATGTCAAATAAAACCATCACCGATACCAATTATAATTTTCCTGGTCAGACACACGTCTATAAAGGGAAAGTACGGGAAGTTTACAGTCTTGAAAATGATCAATTAATAATGGTCGCTACAGATCGGCTGAGTGCCTTTGATGTAGTTATGCCAAAGGGAATACCGTATAAAGGTCAGATCTTAAATCAAATCGCCACAAAAATGATGCGCGATACTCAGGATATCGTACCTAATTGGTTAGAAGCAACACCAGACCCTAATGTTGCTGTAGGTAAAAAATGCGAACCTTTTAAAGTTGAAATGGTTATTCGCGGATATATGAGTGGTCACGCTGCTCGTGAATACAAAGCAGGTAAGCGTATGCTATGCGGTGTTGCACTTCCTGAAGATTTGCACGAGAATGATAAATTTCCTACTCCTATTATCACACCGGCAACTAAAGCCGAAATGGGAGATCACGATGAAGATATCTCCAAAGAAGATATAATTAAACGCGGTATTGTATCGGCAGATGATTATGCAGTTCTAGAGGATTATACCTATAAATTATTTCAACGGGGTACCGAAATTGCCGCTGATCGCGGACTTATATTAGTTGATACTAAGTATGAATTTGGGAAAACTACAGATGGAAAAATTGTATTAATTGACGAGATACACACACCAGACTCTTCACGTTATTTTTATGCTGAAGGATATGAAGAACGTCAAATAAAGGGAGAAGCACAAAAGCAGCTTTCTAAAGAGTTTGTACGCCAATGGTTAATTAGTAATGGTTTTCAAGGGCTAGAAGGACAGAAGCTTCCCATAATGAGCGATGCCTATATTGAAACGGTTTCTGAGCGCTATATTGAGTTGTATGAGAATATTACTGGAGAACCATTTGTTAAAGCAGACCTCTCTAATATAGATAAACGTATAGAAGATAATGTTTTAAGTTATCTTAACGGTTGATTTTTAGTAGATAAACAAAAAATTAATGAACCGAAAAGCCTATTTTCCTTTTCGGTTTTTTTATTTGGAATATGGTAGAACTTAATAATTTTTTTTCAGAAGCGGCATCTTTTGTATGGGGACTTCCGCTTTTGATTTTATTAATAGGTGGTGGCACCTATTTACTTATTTATTCACGTTTTCTTCCTTTTAAATATTTTGGTCACGCAATTAATGTTTTGCGGGGTAAGTATGATAATCCTGATGATCCCGGTGAGATAAGTCATTTTCAGGCTTTAATGACGGCACTTTCTTCTACTATAGGTATGGGTAATATTGCCGGTGTTGCAGTAGCCATAGCCATAGGAGGTCCGGGAGCTGTTTTCTGGATGTGGGTAAGTGCAATTGTAGGAATGAGTACTAAGTTTTTTACCTGTACGCTTGCTATTTTATATAGAGGAAAAGACGATGCAGGAGAACTTCAGGGTGGTCCTATGTATTTTATTATGGAAGGTCTAGGCAAAGCCTGGAAACCACTCGCCATATTATTTAGTGTTGCAGGTCTGGTAGGGGCCTTACCGGTTTTTAACGTAAACCAGCTCACCCAGGCGATAAATGATATTCTGCTCGTTCCTAATGGATTTGCTAAAAGTTTTTCTACAGATTTGATTATAGGTATTGTACTTGCGGTAATTACCGGCGTTGTGGTTTTAGGAGGCTTAAACCGAATAAGTAAAACTGCATCGCGTATTGTACCTGTAATGGTAGGTCTCTATTTTATTGCTGTTCTCGCGATTTTATTTATTAATGCTTCGGAAGTGCCCTTGTATTTTAAACTCATCTTTACAGATGCTTTTGCGGCTAATAATTACACGGGTGATCCTATGTTTGGTGGTGTTGTAGGAGCATTAATTGTGTTAGGAATTCGCAGAGGTGCATTTTCTAATGAAGCAGGTATAGGTACGGCTCCTATGGCTCACGGTGCAGCAAAAACAAATGAACCTATACGTGAGGGTTTGGTAGCAATGTTAGGCCCATTTATAGACACCATTATTGTTTGTACACTTACGGCATTAAGTATTTTAGTAACTGGTGTCTGGCAGACTAGTGAGGCAAATGGAGTAAGTTTAACCGCAAAAGCATTTTCTGATGCTATGCCTGGTTTTGGAGCGTATGTATTGTTAATTTGTATAGCTGTTTTTAGTATAAGTTCGTTATTTTCTTACTCGTATTATGGTACAAAATGCCTTTCTTTTATATTTGGAACGAAGTATAAATACCTCTATAATTACTTTTACATAGGTAGTATATTATTAGGTGCGACTACATCATTAAGTTTAATGATTAATCTTATCGATACATTTTTTGCATTAATGGCGATTCCTACGATGCTTACTACACTTATTTTAGCTCCTAAAGTTATGGTTCGCGCCCGAGAGTATTTTAAAAAGGTAAGGGTATAATCTATTGAAACTTTGTAGTATTTAAGCTTTAACACTGCATTATTTATAGCTTTGACCATTGTAGAAATGTACAAGTAATAACCACTCAACTATAGTTAAATGTCATTCGTCTACAGTAAAACGTCTGGTTAACGTTTTTTATCTGGTACAAGGTTAAGTTTTTTGCAACTTTACCCGATAACAATTTCCCATCTTATAGCTACCGAATGAAAAAACGAGTTTTATCTATATTACTTATTGAAGATGACCGTATTGAAGTCATGAAGCTAAAACGTGTTTTGAGCAAAAGTGATTTAAAACATCACTTAGTTGAAGCAAAAAATGGAGAGGAAGCGTTGACTATATTACAGGACAAAAGTAATTTGCCAGATATTATTCTTTTAGATCTCAATATGCCGAAGATTAACGGTATTGAGTTTTTAAAGATTTTAAAAAACGACTCTTACCTTAAATATATTCCTACGGTTATTTTGACAACTTCTAATAATCATAATGATGTAAAGGAATGTTATGAGATTGGTATTGCCGGTTACGTTTTAAAACCCTTAAAATACGAAGACTACGTAGAGAAAATAGAGAGTTTATTAGCGTATTGGAGTGTAAATGAACTTATACATATTTAATGAAAGGTGTAGTTTTTACTGAGTTCTTAGAACTTGTCGAAATAAAGTTTGGTATGCAGATGGTAGATGACATCATCACTGCTTCAGACCTGGAATCTGGAGGCGCTTATACTGCAGTAGGTACCTACAAGTTTGGTGAGATGGTTAGTCTACTTACCGAATTGAGTAAGCGAACCCAATTATCTATTGATGATTTGCTTTATACCTATGCACAGCATTTTTTCACCGTAATAAAATCAAGTTATCCTGGTTTTCTTGAGAGTTATTCAGATCCTATAGAGATGTTATCGTCTATAGAAGATCATATACACGTTGAAGTGCTTAAAATTTATCCTGATGCGCAATTACCTACATTTAAAACACTAGAAAAGTCAGAAAATACATTAACTTTAGATTATCTATCTAGTCGTGCCATGTATAGTTTTGGCTTAGGTCTAATGCACGAAACATTTAAATTTTTCAATATAGATTTTGATATTCGATTAGAGAAACTAAAAGAAGACGGTACACACGTAAGATTTTTTATTGAAAGAAAAAATGGATACAGTAAATCTAGAAGTCTATAAGCGCATTATTGAAAGAGAGCGTGCAGCTCGAAAAATGGCCGAAAGTATTCTTGAGGCAAAATCGTCTGAATTGTATTCGATTTCTCAGGAACTTAAAAAATCTAATGATCGCTTACAATCCTCTATTTATCAAAAAAATTCAGAGTTAAAAGGATTATTTGAAAGTCTTGTTGATGCCTATGTTGTAATAGACTTAGAAGGTTATGTACTTAAGATGAATAGTGCGGCTGTAAAACTTCTAGGTTATGATGCAACTCTTGAAACTGTATTCTTACCTAATTTAGTTCCTGCAAGCGAGAAAGATAAAGTTGCAGCAGGTTTTAAAGATTTAATCAAGACCGGTAACATCACAGACTTTAAGATTACTATCGTTACTAAAGAGCAAAAAAACTGTTTGGTACATATAAATGCAAGTGTAATTTGTGATGAAAATGGTAATATCGTTGCTGCACAGGGTATTGTGAGAGATATTACTTCAGAGGAAAAAAAGGCCCAAATAATAAAAGAACAAAAGCGCCAATTAGAGTTTATTGTTAACAGTTCTCCGCTAGGTATTGCACTAACTACAAATGGTCTAATAGATCATTGCAATGCCAGTTTTACCCGTATACTTGGTTATTCCGAAGAATATATAAAAGGAAAAAGTCTAAAATCTATAACTGTAGCTGCAGAACAATCTGATTATGAAGAGAAGAGCGCTTTACTACATCAAGGAGATTTAGATTCTTTTTCAACCACCATTAAATACATCACTAATTTAGGTGAGATCATAACCACAAAAATTAATGTAAGTAGTGTTAAAGATCATAATGATCTGAGATTACGTCAGGAGGTGGTTACTATTGAAGATGTTACAAAAGAACTCTTAGCTCAAGAAAAACTTAAAGAGTCTGAAAATAGGCTTTCTGCACTCATTCTTAAGTTACAAAGTGGGATTTTACTGGAAGACGAAAATAGAAAAGTAGTGCTCACAAACCCTATGTTTTGTAAAATGTTCGGAGTACCTATGACACCTGAAGCTATGATAGGTATAGATTGTCAAAATGCTGCAGAACAAGCTAAAGATTTATTTACTAACCCCCAGGATTTTATTAATCGCATAGCTGAAATATTAGAAGATCGGCAATTAGTCACTGGAGACGAACTGGTTCTTAAAGACGGTAGAATATTTTCTAGAGATTTTGTCCCCGTCTATTCTAACGAAAAATATAAGGGTCATCTTTGGAGTTATACAGATGTTACACTTAACAGACGCTATAAAGATAATCTTCAAAAACAAAAAGAAAAGTACAGTAGTATTATTGCAAATATGAACCTGGGGCTTCTTGAAGTTGATATTGAAGATCGAATTTTAATGGTAAACCAAAGTTTTTGTGAACTTAGCGGTTATAGTGAAGAAGAACTTTTAGGAAAACAAGCAGCTCAAATATTTCTCAATGAAGATAGTGCCACTGTAATTAAAGAAAAACTTGCTGTGCGTTCTAATGGTGTATCTGACTCGTATGAGGTAGAAGCGATCATTAAAAACGGAGAACGTCGAAACTGGTTAATTAGTGGCGCTCCTAATTTTGATATTAATGGTAAACTTATAGGAAGTATAGGTATACATCTTGATATTACAGATTTAAAAAACCTCGAGCAACAGAAAGAGTCCCTTCTAAAAACACTTGAAAAAAGCAATCAGGAATTAGAAGAATACGCGCACGTGGTCTCACACGATTTAAAAAGTCCGTTGCGCAGTATCAATGCATTAGCAAGTTGGATAAAAGAAGACAATGCAGCTATTCTTGATGCTCAAAGTTTAGAGAATTTTGAAATCCTGGAAAGCACACTGGAAAAGATGGAAAATCTAATTTCAGGAATTTTAAATTATAGCAGTATTCAAATTGAGAATATAAAAGATGAGAATACAGATGTAAATGTAATTATAAAGGATATTCAAGAATTAATTTTTGTACCAGATCACATTAACATTATTACAGCTACAAATTTACCTACTATAAATGTTGATAGAACAAGGCTTCAGCAGGTTTTTCAAAATTTAATAGGCAATGCCATTAGATATAGTGATAAAGAAGAAGGTGTTATTGAAATAGGGTATCAGGAAGATGCAGAATATTATATATTTTCTGTTAAGGATAACGGTATTGGTATTGAAGAGAAGTATCACGAAAAAATATTTAATATTTTTCAATCACTTACAGATCACAAAGAATCAACAGGAATTGGTCTATCTATTGTTAAAAAAATTGTCAATCTATATCAAGGTAGAATATGGGTTGAAAGCACACCTACTGTAGGTAGTACTTTTTACTTCAGCCTTAAAAAAAGTTAGCGATGCATATTAAACAGGGAATTTTAGACAGCGAGGGGAATTGGAGTCATTTAAACAGCGATGTTTTATTAAAAAATCCGCTGGTTCTTATTTTTGCTAACAGATATGTGCTTGAAGACGAAGCAATATTTAATATAATGCGCGATCTATTTCCCGACGGGCATTTAATTTTTGGATCTACAGCTGGAGAAATATTAGGTTCTCAAGTAAACGATGGCGGACTTGCATACACAGCTATTGAATTTGAGAAGTCGTCATTCAATATACTTTCAGAAAACATACTCAATCATAGTAAAGATGCGGTTGCTGCCGGTAAGGCTTTAGGTCTTAAAGTAAATAAAGAGGGTCTCAAGCATATTTTTGTAATTTCTGAGGGAAGCTTTGTAAACGGTAGTGAGCTCATTAAAGGTATAGAAAGTGTTTTACCAGATGAGGTCGCTATAACGGGCGGACTTTGTGGTGATGATGCACGATTTAACAGAACACTTGCAGGATACAATAAGCCGGCGGCTGAAGGAGAAATTATAGGTATTGCACTTTACGGTCAAAGTTTAGAAATAAGCTTTGCCAATTATGGGGGTTGGTTTCCTTTTGGTCCAGAACGTATTATAACTAAGTCTAAAGGCAATGTTCTTTATGAATTAGATCATAAACCGGCATTAGATCTTTACAAATCCTATCTGGGTGATAAAGCCGCAGAGTTGCCCACATCTTCTTTATTTTATCCTCTAAGTGTTCAATCTCAGTTAAAAGAAAGACCATTAGTACGTACCATTTTAACAATTGATGAAGCCGAGAATACGATGATTTTAGCGGGAGATGTTCCCGAAGGTTCTAAGGTTAAATTAATGATGGCTACTGTAGATGGTATAATTGATGGGGCTTGTGAAGCAGCAAAAGAAGCCACTAAAAACCGAAAGGCAGACGCCCAGTTAGCGATACTCGTTAGCTGTGTAGGTCGTAAACTGATGATGCATCAGCGAGTAGAAGAAGAGGTAGAAGAAGTTATTGAAGTTATAGGTAAACAGGCAGTTGTAAGCGGTTTTTATAGTTATGGGGAGATGGCGCCGTTCTCAGATAATAATCAATGTGAGTTACATAACCAGACGATGACGTTAACCTTAATAAGTGAATAAATGAATACACTCTTAAACAGGCAAATACGCAAGCACTTATTAAGTAAGGGAATTGAAGTTAACGCAGAGCTTAACTCCTTTTTAAGTGCAATTGACAGCTCATACACGAATTATGAAGAGCAGTTGGTTATGGTACAACGCGCCATGTCTTTAAGTTCAGACGAACTTTCTGCTGCTAATCTTAGTCTTAAAAAAGAGATGAGCCAGCAACAAGAAATTATACAAAGTCTAACTAAAACTATTGCTACACTTCATAAATATGGTAATAACGATACTCCCGTAAATGTAGCAGATAATGTAGATGTAGAAAATGATGGTCTGGAGCTTGCTCGTGTTATAGATAATCAAACGCGTGAGATTATTGCTTCTAATGAACAACGCGATAAATTGCTGGAAGAGTTAGAACGACAAAATAAAGAACTAAATGATTATGCACATATTGTTTCTCACGATCTAAAATCACCTTTAAATAGCATAAATGCGCTAACAAGCTGGATTATTGAAGATTATAAAGGTATTTATGATGACAACTGTGGAATAAATTTAAATTTAATTTTAGAACACGTTGAGCATATGAATAGTTTGATTGAAGGCGTCCTGGAGTATTCAAGTATAGATAAAAATCAGGGAGAATCTTATGAGGTAGATTTGAATGAAATGTTGATGCGTTTAATCACAAATATGAGTATACCAGACCATTTTACTATTACTGTGAATAGTAAACTTCCTGTGGTTACCGGTAACTCCTACCGTTTTCAACAACTGTTTCAGAATTTAATTCAAAACGCAATAAAATACAACGACAAAGAATCTGGTACGATATCAATTGATTTTATAGAACTAGATACAAATTTTCAATTTAGTATAGCAGATAATGGTATAGGCATTGAAGCTAATTATTTTGATAAAATTTTTCAGCCCTTTCAAACATTAGAAAATGATTTTAAGTCAAAAGGTATAGGTTTATCTATTGTTTTAAAAATTATTAAATTTTATAAGGGTAGTATTTGGCTTGAATCTGAATTGAACACGGGAACGACGTTCTATTTTACCTTACCGAAACATTATGATGGAAAAGCCTGATTTAGAGAAAATAAAGCAAATAGCAGGTGATAGCGATGAACTCGTTCAGCAATTTATCGCAATTATTAAAGAAGAACTTCCGCAGGAAATAAAACTTTACAAAACTCATCTTAAACATAAGGATTATTTAAAATCTGCCGAAGATGTACACAAATTAAAACATAAAATAAGTATATTGAATCTTAGTTTGGGATATGAGTTGGCGATTGCATATGAAAATGAATTGCGTGCCGGAAATTCTGAATCTGCGGTTGTTTTTGAAGATGTTCTTACAGCAATGACCCAGTTTATAGATAAATTTTAAAAAGCATATTTATGAATTGTATTATAATAGATGATGAGGCATTAGCACGAGCGATCATAAGCAGTCACTGCTCAAAAGCCGAAGATCTTGATATAGTTTCAGAATTTGATAATGCTATTGCAGCAATAAAATATCTAAATCAACATACTGTAGATTTGATATTTCTAGATATTCATATGCCAGATTTTACGGGGTTTGACTTTATACAAACATTAAAAAATCCGCCTAAAATAATTTTGACTACTTCAGACCGCAACTTTGCAATTGAGGCTTTTGAATACGAGTGTATTGTAGATTATTTAGTAAAACCGGTAGAACTCCCTCGTTTTTTAAAAGCGGTTGAGAAAGCTAAGCAGGTACAAACAGCTGTTGCTTCAACTCCGGTACGACAGCCTCCTTCTAATTTTAAAGAATCTAAATCTGAAGAAGGTTCAGACTTATATGTAAATATTGACCGTAGGTTAATAAAAATCAACTTTGATAGTATATTAATTATTGAAGCAAAAGGTGATTATATACTTATTAAAACAGAAACAAAAAACTACACCGTTCATTCTACACTAAAGAAAATTGAAGATAAACTGCCAGATAGTAAATTCTTAAAGATACACAGGTCGTTTGTAATTAACTTTCATAAGATTATAGATATAGAAGACAATAGCGTTTTAATTGCTAAAGATGTCATACCCATTAGCCGTTCTAACAGGCCTATACTTATGAAACGTCTTAATTTACTTTAAAGAGTAAAACCTACCACTGGTCTACACTTAAAAACCATCTAACGAATTCTCGAATTTCAATTCTGAATCTTCTCTAAATTTGGATTAAATACCAGATTAAGAGAACACAATCTCTTGTCATATTCTTAAACACGCTTTTCAATTAAGCATAAAAACGCTGTTGTATAGAAAGGTTTCTAGATTTTAAACTTAATAGTTTAGTGACTCTAGGAGATTGTATGAGAATATAGATTTCAATTCTGGTTTGTATTTATTTTCCGGAAAATATTCCAATATAAGTACAATTACAAATATTATGATTCAGCTTAATATGATGATTTTGATTTTATAGTTTAGTTAGTTGGTTTGTTTATTTAAGCAGCGTTTGGAGAGGCGCTGCTTTTTTATGCTTTATAGTTAAATAGTTATAATCATTAACCGGTTTAAGAGATATAGTATTAGAAATGTAACCACCGTACTCACAAAAATAGATCCCTGCCAGAAATAAAGTCTAGATCCCTATTGTTTGTGATTTTTAGCTCCTAGAATATTTATGTTATACCTGCTCATAATTTTCCAATAAAGTACAGTGACAACTAAGAAAATAGATACTGCCAATATTACAATCCAGATCGAACCCATATTTTTAGTTTAGATAAAATAAGAATTTAATCATTAAGCGTTTATTGTTAAGCTAATAGGTATTTTCAAAAAATTGAGCTTAAATCAAAACCTTATGGGTAGATCACTTTATATTATAGGCATCAAGTCTGTTCTAGTACCTCACTGTGGGCTTTACAGTCAATGCATATTCTCTAGATTTTCGTTTCTTTTAGCTAAATTATAATAAGAGAATCTGAACTTTAGTCTCTAATATTTTTTCTAATAAAGTAAAAAGCCTGTTGTTTCCTAAAATAGGAGCAACAGGTTTTTATATTCAAAATACTAGCTAAACCAGTTTATTTTATTTCTTAAATATTGGTTTGTCAAAGGGTAACCAGCGCACGAGTAGACCTACCTCACCAAATTCAAAACCACTTGCGAGTTCAGAAGCGATATTACTGTACTTGCCGTATGCTGAAATTTGCAATTGCGACGATGCTGCATAGGTGACATTTAGTTCTGCTCTAAAAAGTGAAGTACCTTTTAAGTCTTCTACAAATTGATATCCACCGGCAGCAATTGCGTGAATATTGAATTTGTTTATTTTCTGAAGCATTAAGTCTGCAAAAATCTCTGTTGCCTGGTATTTTGACGGACTAAAATACAATTCATTAATCTGTTCCTTATAACCTAAATACTGGTAGTTAAAACCCATTTTTAATGCAGGTTTTTTTGTTAAGCCGTAGTATAGTGATGTAAATAAAAGTTTACGGTTGTTTTCGTCAGACTGAGCCGTATATATCATTGAGGTGTACCATCCCAGGCGGGTTGTTATACCCCAATTGTAATTCAATAAATAGTTGTTTAATGCAATTTTTTCTTCAATCAATTGGGCATTAAAGTTTTGTAATTCACGTTTGTAGCCTATTTCTAGATTTTGACGTTTAAACGGTTTTGTTTTAAGACTAATACTTGCTTGCCAGTCTGTATAATCCCGGTCAAATATAAGTGCTTTAATTAAACCAGCACTGGTTTGTAAATCATAGCCGGGAGCAAAGTTATAATTTAATTTAAGTCCCATTTCGTACGCCTGTGCTTCCTGTCCACTAATGCCATTTTTTGTGATGCGATAGCCATAATTAGCTTCGGTTTGAAAGGATGTTGACAGCGGTAATGCTGCGTTAAAACCATAACTGTATGCTGTATTTTCCCCGTTGTCTTTAGTGATTGAAGCACGTGCTCCCAGAACCGGTGCGTAGGTAAGATCTAAGGTTTTAACTAGCCCCTTAGCATCTGTCTGTCCTTCATAAAACTCTAAAGTTTTATTTGCAAATTCGTAAGATTTTAAAGGCTCGTCATTTGCGCGATACGCGTTTGCAATTCCTAAATTTCCATCAAAAGATGTTGTATCCTGAGCTAAAATAGTCTGGTAGGTTGTAATTGATGTTTTAAAATCTCCTGTGTACATCCCCAGCATAGCTTTTAAAGCCAGTATAGATGTATTTGTAGGATATTGAGTTACTAAATTTTCAATTTTAGATTGAGCCTCCTTGTATTTTGCATTCCATATTAAAGCTTGGGTATAGCGTTCTGCAGCAGGGATAAATACTAGCGAGTCATTTTTAAATTCCTGAGCCATTTTATAGGCATCCGCGGCAGTACTCAAAGCTAATTTTTCATTTTCAGCAAGGTGATGTATCAGGGAGATCCCTATCTTACCTGTAATGCTATCTTTTTTTGATCCTGTAAAACTAGTATAGATAGCAGTAGCATCTTCAAAGTTCTTTTCTTTCAAAAAAATATTAAGCTGATTAAGCTGTGTATCGCGATCTCTAGGAAAATCTACCAGATTAGAATCGAGTAGAGCAAGTGCAGATGCAGTAGCACCTTGTTTAGCTAGTTCTCCGGCTTTTCCCAGCCGTATATATTTACGGGAAACTAAAGCGTTAGGATTGCCAGGGCTTACCTCAAGCGCTCGCCTAATATAATCTAATGCCGGGTCGTATTTTTTTAAGTTAGAAAGTGTGTTTGCATAACCCAGTAAAGCTCCAAAGTTTGTGGGATTATTTACAACTAAATTTTTATAGTAAGGAGCAGCTTCCTCAAATTTTGAGTTCCATAATAAGGCTTCAGCATAATTTAATTCTATTTCTAAATCATTAGGAAACTCAACAAGCATTTTTTCAAAAAGTGATAAGGCTTCTGCAGGATTACTTCCTAAACCTAAGGCACGTGCATAACACAATTGGGCGGTTTTATTATCGGGGTATTGTTTTAATACTTGGGCAAAGAAAACTTGCGCTTCGGCATTTTTGCCTTCTTCTAAATAAGTAAAGCCTTCCTGCATGTCTTGTGCAGTGGTAGTAAAGATTGTAAAAAAAAGAATAACGAGTGTAATTGTAAATTTCATGACTTCGATTTGGTTGATGCAATTTAGGGGTATAATTGCCAATTTTAATCTATAGCGTATAACCATTCATCTATACTTATCTGCCACTCACGGTATTTGTGTATATCAGCGTTCTTATTAAATCAAGTCTACAGCTTTATTTAGGCTAAGTTATTAGCTTTTAGTAGTTAAGAATCGTTTTTTAAAATTTTTATTGAATAACGAAGTTTAGCCACCATTCAACTACAGTAAATCACCATCTACCGAAATTCCTCAAATTTAAATCCCTTCCTTATAGAAATTTGCATCATAATATATAAGCCGCAGCTTATTTAGAAACGACCTATAAAAATGATCGCAATTCCTTTTGTACAGAAAAAAATTACGCCTCAACAACTTTTTATGTTGAGCGCGCTTATAGTAAATGCAGGAAACTATGTTTATAATTTAGTCTTAGGTAGATTATTAGGCCCTGCAGCCTTTGCAGATGCGGCGATAATTATAACGTTACTGTTAGTGTTATCATTTGCAGCGATGACTTTTCAATTAGGTACAGCGCGGTATATGGTTCTATTAGAGAATCAGGATAAAATCTCATTTTTAAATACTATAAATAAATGGGGGTTGCGGGTAGGTCTGGTTCTGGGAGCTTTATTTGTTGTTTTTGCCGAAAATTTACAGCTGCTTTTTCAAACGGAATCTAAAGCGATGTTTATCGTATTTGGAATAGCGGTCCCACTGTATTTTATTATGAGTGTTAACCGTGGAGTTTTTCAGGGGAACCAGGATATGTTGTCGCTTGCAAAAACGTATCAATTTGAGATGTGGAGCAGACTAGTACTTACATTACTGTGTATTTTAATATTTAAAGATAATCCAGCCATTGGGGTAGCAATAGGCGTAGGGCTTTCGTTATTTATCGCCCAGTTTCCTAAAAGTAAACAAAAACAAGCTACCGAAGAAGCTACAAAACTTGATACCGAATTAAAAGCTGAAGTGTTACGCTTTTTTTTAATAACTGCATTTTATGAAGGTACTCAAATACTCATTAACAATAGTGATATCCTTATGGTGAAGCATTACTTTGATAGTTATGAAGCCGGTTTATATGCCTCTCTGGCACTTATAGGACGCGTTGTTTATTTTGTAGCCTGGATGTTTGTAATGGTTCTGTTACCAGTAGTAGTGGAGAAGCACAAAAAAGGGGAAGACACTAAAGCGATACTTTTAAAATATGTAGGTTATATAACTATACTTGCGGTTTCGATTATACTTATTTGTTTTGCAGCACCTGAACTTATCGTAAGTCTGTTATTTGGAGAAGCATATTTAGAAGTTGCATCCTTACTAGGTCCTTATGCACTGGCGACGGGTTTATTTGCAATCGCTAACCTTTTTGCATACTATTTTCTTTCCCTTGGAAAATACGTACCAGTATTTATAGGTCTTGTAGGAGGAATCTTTCAAATATCTTTTATAATATTTTTTCACGATAGTTTACTCGAAGTAGTAATCGCTCAGAATGCAGCTATGATTTTACTAGTTACTGCTCAAATTGGTTATTTCCTATTATTCAACAACACTAAAAATTCATCTACACGGTTGTAGGAAATATAAAGTAGAAGGCTATTATTCTGTAAGAATATGTTAAAATAATTAAATTAACACGTATTTCATCGAATATAATTGCTTGTTAAAGATAAACGGCGTTATATTTACGGTGTAATACAAAACAAACCCACTTATGTCTAAAATATTTTCTGTTATCTTATTTTTATTTGCGTGCTCTTTAAGTTTTGCAAATACATCTGTAACTGGTATTACTTCAAAAAAAAATAACAAATATGCTGTGCAAGAACTCATTACGTTTGATGAGTTACAGGTAGATTCTATAAATAACAATTTAAGTATTTCTAAGAATATTGTGTCAGAATTACCTGATGCTGTATTACGGTTACACGATCTTAAAAAAGTAAAATTTAGAGGTGAAATTATTTATACCCGTTCACCCTTAGAACTCTCAACCTTAAAATCGCATATTAAAACAGCATAATTTAAATTAGCCAGTGATCCCCAAATCATAGTGAACCCAAAATAAATTCTTAACCCAAATTATAATAGATTATTACAATTACAACAAATCCCTAATTTTAAATTAATACCGCTCACAGAACCCCAAATCAAGTGTATTTAATTTAAAAAACAATTACAGCGATTACCCCAAATCGTAATAGATTATTAAGAATTTAAGTTGGGAGAAAGGCCCGTTGCGCAAGCACGGGTTTTTCATTTTATACCTATTAGTATACTACCTATCACTTTCTTCAAGTGAAACAAGCATTCTCAGTCCAGCTGATTAAAATTCCATTAAACGCCTTTAAAATACCACTCGTCTACATAGTATTACGTGCTAACGTTTTTTAACCGAAAACTTTTCTGCATAGTTGCAAATTTGTATCAGAATTAAAAAACAAATCAGATGAAATTAGCAATCGTTACTGCATTCCCTCCAAGTAAAGTGACTTTAAATGAATATGCCTATTACCTGGTAAAAGCATTTAGAGCTAATCAAGAAGTATCAGAACTGGTTCTTCTTACAGATGTGTCTTCAGAAATTGCTAATACACATTTAGATGTAGAAGGCTGTCAAGTGACTGTAAAATCGTGCTGGAGTTTTAACAGCTATTCAAATATTGTCACTGTAGTGCGTGCATTAAAAGAAACAAAGCCAGACGCGGTTCTATTTAATCTTCAGTTTATGAAGTTTGGAGATAAGAAAATACCAGCAGCATTAGGTCTTGCATTGCCGGGAATTTGTAAGCTTATGGGATTGCCTACAGTCGTATTGTTACACAATATTATGGAGCAGGTAGATCTTAATGAAGCGGGTTTTACAGCAAATAAATTTTTGCAGCGCGCTTATAATTTTATAGGCACCCAGCTTACTAAAATGATTCTAAAAGCAGATTTTGTAGCCCTTACTATAAGTAAATATGTTAGTATTCTTCAAGAAAAATATACCGCCAGTAATGTAGGTCTTATACCGCACGGAACGCTAGAATTACCTGCAGAGCCTAGCTATGAACTTCCTGCAGGGCCTTTACGTGTAATGACCTTCGGAAAATTTGGAACGTATAAGAAAGTTGAAATGCTTATTGAAGCGGTAGAACACCTTCGTAAGGTTGTAGATCTTGATATTGAAATAGTTGTGGCCGGTACAGATAATCCTAATGTAAAAGGCTATTTAGATGGTGTACAAAAACGTTATGCGCACGTAAAACAATTAGTTTTTACAGGTTACGTTGCCGAAGAAGATGTTCCTAAACTTTTTGAAGAGAGTTCTGTTGTAGTGTTTCCATATACTTCTACAACAGGAAGTAGTGGTGTGCTGCATCAGGCGGGTAGTTATGGTAAAGCAGTGGTAATGCCAGATTTAGGAGACTTAGGAATACTTTCTCGGGAAGAGGGGTACGAAGCTCGCTTTTTTGAGCCAAATAATGTAAAAGATCTTGCAAAAGCCTTGAGTGAAGTTCTTGTAGATCAAAATTATAGAACACGTATGGGGCAGGCAAATTATAAGGCTGCCACAGCATTACCTATGGATGCTATTGCCCAAAAATATATTGAAGTTTTCAAACAAATCATCAGCCGTAAAGAACAAAAAGCAAGTAATGATTTAATAATCGTTCGGTAGTCTTTCGCCCCCAATTGATTTGGTTGAACTCCTTTCGCTTTCCCTAGAGCGTTTGGAGTTCTTTTGATTTTAATGATTTATAGTCCTAAATGTTAGATTAACACGCGGTTCAGCAACTCGCTTAGTGGGAGGTAATCTATGTAACCAGTGGTCTTGCGTTTGATCTTTCATTATAAGTAGGCTTCCATGCTCCAGAAATACATCAATGCGCGCTTTAGTATCTTTGTGTTTGAAGGCAAATTTTCGACCAGCGCCAAGACTTATTGAAGCGATTGCTCCGTGTTTTTGGAGATCTTTCTCAGCATCACTGTGCCAGCCCATTCCTTCATTGCCATCGTGATAAAGATTTAATAAACATGAGTTAAATGTTTCTCCGGTTCGTTGTTCTGTTTTTTCTTTTAACTCTAGTAATTCTGCTGTCCAGGGTAAGGCAGACTTGGTTGTTTTAGAGTAGGTATACTCAAATGGTTTGTCACCATACCAGGCAACTTTACGTTTTGTAATAATTTTTTTACCAAAAATTAAGGCTTCATCATTACGCCACTCAATTGTAGCCAAGAGTTGATTTAAATAATCGTTAGCAGCTTTTTCGTCTATGAGCTTTCCGTAATAATTTACAGTACCATCCAGGGGTAGTAAATTTTTTGTTGCATCTGGTTCAATATCGAATAGTTTCATTTTCCTTTTTGGAAAAATATACGATTTCCAGCTATTTTTGAGCAGGACATATAAATAATAAGTTGATTTTTCTATTTAAAAACTAAGGAGCTTTAGTGTGTTGCTTAATAACTTCAACAGCTTTTTTAGCTTCGCCATTTTTTTTATAAAGACCAAAATGTTTTTGCTGGGCTTTACGCCAGGGCAGTCTACCCACGACAGAAGTAGGGATTTCTGTAAAATCATACAACGTCCAGAGTGTATAACTCAATTTATTTTGATTAGCAAAGCTTAAAAAATCTGTATAATAATCGGCTTGTTTTTGTTCACTGGCGCCCAGCGGATTCCAGATTCCAAAATAGGTAGAGAGTCCAAATTCCTGTAACATTAAAGGCTTATTCGTTTTTGACTTCAATTCCTGAAATTCGCTTTTAAAACTTTCAAAACTTTGATAGGAGTGAAAAGAAACGAGATCTACAGACTCAAGCAATAAGTGAGCCGATTGTAAATTTGACCAGCCTATAGTGACGTCTGTTTGAGGATCAAGCTGTTTTAGATGTGCTAAATGACTTTTTAACCAAAACAGCACCAGTTGTTCACCTCGCGAATCAAAATCAAGATTAGGTTCATTTTTTATATCCCAACAAACGAGTGCCGGGTGTCCCTTTAAAGCGTTTACAATTTTTCTAGAATGCTTGAAGGTATTAGACCAGTCGATTACAGAATAATCTCCATAAAAATCAAATAAGGTAACAATAACCTGAAGTTGTTCTTGTTGAGCAACATCCATTAAAGTTTTTAGTTTTTCTAATTTTTCGGTTTTAATATCTGCTTCTCCAAAATCTTTATAGCCTACAAAAACTCGAATTGTATTAAAACCTAGAGATCTAATTTTTTTAAAATCTACACGCAACGTGTTTTGATCAAAGGTTTCCCCAAAAGTGTCCCACGGACTATTTTCAGGATAATAATTAAGTCCATTATAGTGTTTGGTTTTTTTATTAACGGCTATTCTTTTAGTAATAGAGGCACTAGTTTTTGATGGAATTTTCACAAATTGTCTGATGCGCCAAAAACCATCTTCTAAAAGCATTACCACACGGTAGCTTGCGCTAGTTTTTTCTTCTAGAAGTAATTTTTCTTCTTTAAACACACGCTTTACCTCTTCGACATTATTATCTGTAAAACTTATTAATTGACCATCTGCGCTGTAAAACTCTAGTTTGAGATCGTGACTTAATGTTGTGGCTTCGATACGCGTATTTGCCGAATTGTTTAGAGTTATGAGTGAGTCAATTTTTTTTCTGGCACTCTCTGTATAATAATCTTCAAGTCCTTTTTGCTCACCGCTATTAAATGCTACTTCACGTACATACCACGCATTAAGATAATCTTGTGCTACTCTTTTCTGAGTAGGTTTTTCTAAAGGTCTGCTGGGGTTTAGTGTATCACTCCATATTAAATGGGGCTTGTATACGCTTTCACTCTTGAGAGATAGGTTTAGCATTTTACTTTTGTCTGCTCCAGTATTTAAGTAGGTAATGATCTGGCTAATCGCCGAAACGATTAAAAGATTCAAACCAATAAAGGTTAAAATTAGCAGAGCTCTGTATATGTTTTTAGTTTGATTTTTCACAACAGTTCTACAGCTTCTAATTTATGAGTAACTCCTAAAACTTCAAGTGTAAGTGTGTAAATACCAGATTTATAAAAATCTTTTTTAAGCTCAAATGTAACACTACCTGATTCTGTTTTTTTAGTAACAGTATCTGCTTTACCGTCTGACCCCATAATGTTTAAAGTAACCAAAGTCCCTTCTGCGAGTATTTGATTAAGACGTCCTTTTAAGGGGCCTACTTTTAAAATTCTAGTGTTAGAATCCCAGTTGGTTATAATTTCTGTCAACGCGGGTTCGTACGTAATGCTTATTGTGTTGCTTTGAGCAACACCGGTGATGTAGGCGGTAACTTGCCAGATTTCTGATTTAGCAGGATGTAATAATCGAGCTTGTGCACGACCATTTATTGTATTTCCAGTGGTTTGTAAAACATCACCGCTACTGGTATGTACCACAAAATTTACCAGAGTAGCATCCGGAATTATATTTCCGTAAGTATCTTTTATGATGCTTGATTCAAAGGTGGTAATCTGATCACTATCTGCAAATCGGTTTGGTCGCGAATAGTTTATTTTAAATGGTGTAGCTAAACCTGCGTCTACGTAAATGGTTTGTAATTTTGAAGTAATACCGTTGCTGTTAGCTGCGGCAAATAGACGACCCGATTTAGTAGTAGAATAGATGTTTTTCCAACTTATAAAATTCTGAACCTTTAAATTCTCCTGCTTTTCAGTGGTTTCAAAAGCAGTTGTGAATGTAACTACGGTATGATCTGGTAAGGGATTATCAAATTGATCTGTAGGTAGAAGTGTAAGCTGAGCAAAATCATTGCCGCCGGCAGCAATGCGCTGTGGTCCCAGATAGGATTCTAGTTTTGCTACAGTTTCAGGTTTTGTGGTGATATTTAAGAATCCATCACTTATTTTTTCAGAATTACTCACTAAAACCCAGTTTAAAATACCGCTCATCTTGCTTAACGGACTTCCGATTGTAAATTTAATTTGCTCGTTTAAATCTGTAGAATCTGGCTCTATAATTACCGTAGCGAGTGCCGTGGAAATAATAAGATTTAAATTTTCAGCATTTCCTTTAAATCGTAGCTGTATGGGTTTTCCGGCTTCAAATTGATTTTGGGTTGTAAGTAGTTCTATGGTAGCAGACTCAACGGTATCCTGAGGTTTTATCGAAAAACCTAATAGCAAAAGGCAGCAAATTACCCATATATGTGTTGAGAATTTTTGAATCATCGCGGATTACCAAGATAACTATTGATTTCTACTTTAAGAAAACCACCATCAGAAAGCTTGACTTTTGAAGCACTTTCCTGGTTTTTATTTCGGTTAGGAACGACTTTACGTGCTATTTCTGTGTTCGGAAGCCCATTTACAAAAATAGCCTGCATCGATTCACTAATTAGTTGAGTTTTAATATTGTCTAAGGTCAGGGTAAGACGTTGTTTACGTTGCTGGCGAACCCCTTCTTGTAAAAAATAATGTGATACCCATTGTAACTCATCATCTGCATTGTAATACGACAAGAGCAATTGCGGTATTGTTGCTTGCTGCGTACCTGTATTAAAGAGGGTCGTGGTAAGCGTATCTTTAGTGATTTCAAGGCTGTTTATTGTTACTCTTTTGTAAAGATCTGTATTTGCAACATTTGCCGAAACGTGAAGGTCAAAATTTACTGGTTTTCCCGCAAGCTCTACTGGGGTAAATTGATCTGGGTTGAAGGTAAGCGGGGCGTGATCATCCTGATTAATCCAGGCCGTACCTTCAAATTCTATTTTAAATGAAGTAATCTCTTTTGGCATTAGTTTATGCTTCATCTCATACTTGGCATTATAGGTAGCTAACTCTTGATTTTGCTCATCGTACAACGTTCCTTTTACAGAGACATCTGCGGGAACATTGTCTACATTTTGAATTTCACCCACGATGATATAGTCATTCTCTACTTTTAATAATCTGGCGGAAAGAACCTCGAGCACCGGTTGCTTCAATATATCCTCGTGATAGGTTTGTTCAGAAGTGATACGACGTCTTCCGTGGTTATAAAAATCGGTTTCATTTACGGTGATTAACTGGTCTGGCGGAAGATCTAATTCGGGTTTCTTAGGTTTTATATACCATTTTCCTTTTCTTTTAATCAATTCAAAATCTTCTTCAGTATCTATAAGTTCTAGTGGCGTAATCCATTTTGCTTTTGCAGTAGCCAGCGCGCTGCTATCGGTTTCTTTATTTAGTGTGATAGCAATGGCATCTAGTTTTGCGTAACTGTTTAACAGGCCATCTGTAACGGCAAACTCGAGCATAAACTGATCTAGTGACTTGTCACTTTGCGGGTCAAAATAAGAATACGCCCGTTCTAGCTCTTTAAAGTCTAATGCGTCAAAATAAGCCTCCAAAACATTTTTAGGGGCAATCTGGTCTGCATTTTTGAGATAAAAGGTGTAAACCCCAAATGCAAAACAGCAAACGACTATAAACCCATATAAATGGGCGATAGTAAATAATAATTGAGAGCGCTTTTGAGGTGTTTTCGCAGTCGCGGAAACATCTATTTTCCATTGCATGTAGGGAGGTTTTTTGGGTTTTTTTGACCGAAGCGCACGTACCCAAATAGATTGAATGTTTATAACAAAGGCAATTAGCACTGTTAACAGCGGAATGATCCCCCACATTAAAATAAGAAAGAGCGGAATATCATCTTTGGGTAAAATTTCAGCAAGAGGCGGTACGCCTAATTTTTCCCAAACCATAATACCATTTTCTAGCAAACCCAGCCGTTGCCAGCCGGCGAAATATAAAATAGGATCGTAAAACTTATCGTTTGAAAATACATATTTGAGATTGTATTTTTCAGGAACAGTTAAAAACTGCTGAAGCGAACCAATACCTTCTACACCTCTAAATTTTGAATTTTCAAGACGTTCAATAGCTCGTGTAGTCAATTCTGGCAATCTGCGTGCAGAATGGTAATTACCGTCAACCGTCATCGCGTCTGTTTGCGCAGAAAGCCACGCAATTTGATCGCCAAAACCTAAGGGTAAAAAACGCCATTTATAATGCATATCCTGATTGAGGAAGTTTACTATAGGCAGCATTTTTATAGGTTTAGGCTGTGAAGGCCTAAAGTTACTTAGAGTCATCGTAAAAATTGTAGTTCCTAAAAACACTGCTGCCATAAACCCGGCAAGAATACGATGATACAATCCACCTAGTTTTGTACTTAAAAAGGTTTTATAATCCCCTTCAGCAAAACGATAGACAAATTCTCCAAAAAGGGGTAAAACCATAATACTTCCCCATAAGGTAAAGCGGTCTAAGGTTAAGATATTAAATGCATTATCACCCAAAATAATTTTAGGAATAGGAGTCGTACCACCGGTTCCTAAAATTGTAAGCATTGTAAGCGAAAGCCCAAAAAATAAATAACGTTTGCTATAATACCGGTAGAAAAAATAGGGCATAAGCAGCAATAAAATACCCCAGGGAATCAAAAAGAAAACGAGACCGCTGGAGGTTATTTCTAAAAAATTATCACGAGACCCATGTGGAATAGGAACCTGAGTTATGGGGTTATTTTTAGTATTTACCCAATACGGAAGAATACAGGTGATGATAAGAAACAATGCTGATACACCGAAGGCTATCATGCGCTTCAGCAATTTAAAAAATGCTTTTAAAAATACCTTGAAAGTAATCTCTTTCATAGTAGTTACCTGCGATCTGGCTTGATCCATAACCGCCATCCCTATTAGCGGAAATATAAAAAAGACCATTCCAAATATAGGAGTTACGTGGTGTGAACAGACGGTAACCGCTAAAAGGGATAAGGAGGTAATAAAGTATTTTTTTCGACCGGTAATAAGCCATAAATAGATTTCCGGTAGACAATGCATAAGTATAGAAACACCAATTATACTAGGCAGCTGCCCAAAAACATGAAGTGTTTCAACAAAAGAAGAAGAGAATACAGCCACGATAGCAGCATAACCTGCAGCATTTGCATTTGCGGTAATGAGTAGGGCAAATCGATATACCCCGGTTATAAATAGGATAACACCAATTAAAGCCACGGTAAACATTCCAAATTTTAGTCCGCCTACAAGCGATAAAACGGCAATTGCCTGATGCACCAGCGGCGGATACCCCATAACCGTAAAGCCGGTGTACCAGCTATAATTCCATGGTTCAAACCAGTGTGTAGCATAATGATCTGCAAAGAAGAGGTGTATTAATGCATCGTAGGTACCTTCTAAAGTAAAAAAGATTCCAAAGCCGTGAAAGACAACCCCAATAAGTAGGGCAATGATTAAATATCTGTTTGGAGTACTCTTCATTTATATGGGTAACTACTGGTTTCTTATTTCTTACAAAGCTAAGATAAGACTTTCGATGAATGGCTCGTCTGTCGATGAATGGTTTTCATCTAAAGTGAAAGTTTAGCCATCGAAAATCAACAATTTACCCCTCGTAACCACGGTATGTTTGTAGTGTAATTAATCGATTTAGCAAAAACCCAAACACTATGAAAACTGCAATTATAATACCTTGTTACAACGAAGCTAACCGTATCAACAAAGCTGCTTTTGAAAGATTTATCAAAGAATCTGAAAATTACCATTTATGTTTTGTAAATGATGGTAGTAAAGACGAAACTCTTAAAGTTTTAAAGAATATTCAAAGAGTAAATGAAAATAAAGTAACCGTTATTGATATGAAACGTAATTCGGGTAAAGCTGCTGCAGTAAGAGCCGGAGCACGTTATTTATATAACAGAGAAGATATTGATAATGTAGGATTTATTGATGCAGATCTTTCTACAGATTTTGAAGACTTTATCTCATTAGATGACACGCTAAAGCGTAATACTACTTTGAAAATGGTATTTGGATCACGAGCAAAAGACAATGATGGCGATGGTATTCAAAAAGACCCATTGCGCGCCATATTCTCTAAAATTATAAAAATGTGTGTGTTTTTAATTTTAGGTCTTCCTATAGAAGATACACAGTGTGGTGCTAAGGTTTTTAGAAAAGAATTAATTCCGGTAATTTACTCAACCAGCTTTTTAAGCAAATGGTTATTTGATGTAGAAATGTTTATACGTTTAAAAAAATATATGGGTGGAAAAAATGCTGTTATGCAGATTATACAAGAACAAGCATTAAATAGATGGGTACACGTTGATGATTCTAAATTAGGTTTAAAAGATTCTTTAGAAATACCATTACGATTACTAGTGATCTGGTTTAACTACAATGTATTATCTACCGTAGGTAATTTAAGTACTCGTGAAGAAGGAGAGGCGTTTACAGAAATTGCAAATTTCCCAATGGCTGCATAAATTTACATATTAATTACAACCTTAAAAGCCAGATTTCTAGTGATCTGGCTTTTGTTTTTAAAATAATTTTTATTTTTTTTCAACTAATACTTTAACTTTTTAGTTAAAGCATTATATTTGCACCCGCAAAAAGGGTCGCGTAGCTCAGTTGGATAGAGCATCTGCCTTCTAAGCAGACGGTCACAGGTTCGAATCCTGTCGCGATCACTTCTTCAAAGCCTCAGTTTTACTGAGGCTTTTTTTATTTTTAAGATTTGAACTAAAAATTTTAAAACGCTTAATCTTTTAGAGTTTGTTTTCAAACACATTGCTCTTTTCTCCTTTAGAATTCTCAACTTCAATCTTAGCTATCGTTTCATCAATTTTAATTGATCTGGTAGATTGAGATAAATAGGAGGAGCCGTAATAAAACTCGAGAGCCCGCTTCTTTCCATTTTTATATGTAATTAAACCTTTTGCTGCAAATGCGTTTACTTGTAGCGTTTTAAAGGCTTTTGCATTTGAAGGTTCATAGATTGTGAGCGAATCAGAATTTCGACCAAATAGATAGCGTGAACTTTGATTTCCTGCAAGAACAGCAGAACCACGTACCTGTCCCTCTAAATTTAAACCATCTTCATAAATGCCCATTGGCTGAAAGCCTCCTGTGCCGTTTCCGCTTAATATTAGCCCTTTTAAGGCATCGTATCTCCCGGCATCAACACTGGTCCCAAAATCGTTACCACTCACGATTAGATCTAAGATGCTATCGTTATTTACATCATCAACCAGTATGCTGTAGATGGGGCCTAATTGTGCTGCAGTAGGTAAGGAGTGTATTGCAAAGGTGCCGTCTCCATTATTCATTAATACGGAAGAGGCAAATGTAAATGCACGGGCACTGTACGCGCGGCTTTTTTCTTGCGAAGTAAGCACCTCGTTTAAGCTTGCGTTTGCATAACTGGCATAATTGGGGAATTTTTTCTTCATTGCAGGTATCTGCTTGATCAAATCATCTCTAGAGTGCACAAGTACCTGAACACCATTTTTATATGTGGCTAGGATAGGATCTAAGCTTCCGTTGTTATCATAATCTAAAGCATAAACGGTCATTGGCTCTTCTGAAGAAACCTGATATTTTGTATTTAATCCTAGATTTCCTACCACATAATCTATATCGCCGTCATTATCAAAATCACCGGCATTTATAGAGTTCCACCAACCTGAAGTTTTGCTAAGTCCTGTGGTTGCCGTTTTATTCTCAAAAATTCCGTTTTCATTTTTTATAAATTGAATTGCCATAAACTCACCTACAACCACCAGGTCTGTATCTCCATCATTGTCATAATCGCTCCATAAAGCATCGGTTACCATTCCTAATTTAGATAGGGAAGGAGCTAGACTTTTTGTCTTGTCTTTAAAAACACCATTTTCATTTACCAATAAATAACTTTGTCCCGGTAAAGGATATTTAAGTGCGGACAATCTTCCGCCTACAAACAAATCGAGATCACCATCTTTATCAAAGTCAGCTGCGCGTACACACGAACCGCTAGCAGTAATTTGAGGTAATGCGTAGGGATTCAATTTAAAATTACCGAGCCCATCGTTTATATATAAGCGATCTTGAAAAAACTCAGAATCAGGATAAAATTCATTACTCCCTGATGCTATATATAAATCGAGATCACCATCATTATCGGCATCAAAAAGTAAAACACCGGTGTCTTCTTCAAATTTTTCTTTCTCATTTGCTACAAGCGCTGTTTGAGTAAATGTGCCGTTTTTAGAACCTTTAAAAATCTGACCACTTTGATTGTAGGCACCACCTATAAAAAAGTCTTCATAGCCATCATTATTGATATCTCCTACAGCTATGCCAGGACCTTGAAACGAGTGTTTATGCGGTAGTAAAAATTGGCGATTAAAATCGTTATAAAAAGGATCTGTGTGCAGATAATTAACAGAACTTTTTTTGCTTATCTCAACCATAAATTGTTCCGGTTTTGATTTAGCTTTTGGAATATATTCAGCTAAATCATTTTCTGAAAGCTTCAGTAATTGATTTGCTTTAACGTTTTTTAAAATTCCCATCTTCCCGGTAGGCCAGGAAATGATAAGGCTATCTATTTTTTGTGATGTTAGCCCAAAATGTAAAATGGGATCAACAGAAGATTGATACCCACGGGTAACACTTTGCTTTACTTTTTGAATTTTCCCATCTTGAAAAAGAGATATTTCGCTTCCGAAGGCAAAAGTATTTAATGAATCGCCGGTTAAGGAAACACGTAAGTAATTTCCGTTACTTATTTCATTCTCATAGATAAAAGCTTCCGCATTAATATTATTTACAACCAGATCAAGATCACCATCATTATCAAGATCTGCATAAGCAGCACCATTAGATAGCGAAGGTTCACTTAATCCCCACGGGTTAGAAACGTTTTCAAAACGAAGCGAATCTGTATTTTTAAACATGTAATTTGCCAACTTCAGCGCTGGCATCGTTTTAGCTTTATTTTTTAAAATGGAATCTAAAGTTTTTAATGTAGGATTACCAGAAAGGGTGCTGGTGTAGTTAATAAAATCAAGGTCGGTTATATCGCGTAAATAGCCGTTTGTGATGTATAAGTCTTTGAGACCGTCATTGTCAAAATCTGCAAAAAGCGGCGCCCAGCTCCAGCTTGTAGCATCTATACCTACAAGTTGGCCTACTTCAGAAAAACTTTGTTCGTTTGCAGAAGTACCGCCGGTGTTTATTTGCAAATTGTTACGCATATATTGAGGTAAGTAGCCTTCTTGAAGCGTGTATTGAAATAAATCATTATTTAAGGGGCCAGACATTTTTTTCTCCTGAAAATTATCTGGAGGGAGCATATCTGCAGTTACGATATCAACCAGGCCATCATTATTAAAATCTGCGAGGTCATTACCCATACTAAAATGGCTGTTATGTCCCAGAAATGCATGTGCTTTTTCTGTGAAGGTTCCGTCTTGATTATTTAGGTAGAGATAGTCATTTGCTATAAAATCGTTTGTTATAAAAATATCATCCCAGCCGTCATTATTCACGTCTGCAGTACCTATGCCCAGACCCATACCATCGTAGAGAATTCCTGCTTCGAGGGTAACATCTGTAAAGTTGATGTTGCCGGTCTCAACTTCCATATTTTTATAGAACCGGTCATTTGCGAGACCGCTACCGTCTTTTGTTAATGCCTTTACATTATTAGGATCGCGTATCTCGTTACTGTGATTGAGTAAGTACATATCTAGATCCCCATCGTGATCATAATCTAAAAATGCAGCCTGAGTAGAGTAGCTGGTATCGGCTAAACCATAAGTCGCTGCTTGTTCTTTAAATGTGGTATCTCCCTGATTTATATAGAGTAGGTTTGCACGTTTTTCAGGGGTATAATTCCCAGATCTACTTACATAAATATCAAGTAAACCATCGTGGTTAATATCTATCATGGTAACACCGGTAGACCAGCCGGGTTTATTAATCCCCGCGGAAACGGTAATGTCTTTAAACTTGAAGTCACCTAGATTGAGATATAATTTATCATCCACAAAATTGCCTGTAAAATAAATATCGGTTAGACCATCATTATTAATGTCACCTAGCGCAACGCCACCACCATTATAGACATAAAAATAATCGACCATATTAAAATCGGCATTTTCTACAATGGTATTTGTAAAGTCAACTCCTGTTTCTTTTGAAGTGTGTAACTTAAATAAGCTGCTTTTAGTTATGGCTTCATCGGTTTTAGGTGAAGTACACGAAGCAACACTTAATATGAGCAGTATTGATTTAAAGTATGAAGAAAAACGATGCATTAGTTAGATTTAGATGAGAAAATTAAAGATAGAAATAGGTCATTAAAAAACCTGCCATTGCTGGCAGGTTTTCTTACAGAACAATTAAAAAAAATAATTACTGATATAGAGGATTTTGAGTTACGTTAGGATTACCCAAAACTTCATTTAAAGGAAGTGGTAAAACGTAATCTTTAGCTTTTAAGGTACGATCAACATTGTATTGATCAATGAAACTTTGAATATAATCTCCTAAGTAATCCTGAGCACCACCAAAGGTACTTTTACGCTTAAGTTCAGGATAGGTTTCATTTTCCATAGCAAACTCAAGTACACGCTCGTTTACAATTGCATCTCTCAACGCTGCCTGTCCTAAACCTGATAAAAATGGAAGGCCTGCACGCTCACGTACTAAGTTAATTCCGTAGTAAGGATCGCCTGTGCCGCTCTCGTTAGCTGCTTCAGAATGGCCTAAAAGAACATCAGCATATCTCAAATAAACGATGTTTTTCTCATTTGCATAAGGGTTAGTTAGACCTAGTTCTGTGTATTTAGCAGAGAAACCACTAGAGAAAATTAATTCGTCAGGATTATTAGGATCTGCATCTACAGGAACAAGACCACCAGTTACTCCTAAATTATAAGGTGCATCTTTGCTCCATCTTACAACTGGACGCTCACCGGCTGCATTTAAAGCAGGTCTTGTTGAAGGATATTCACTAATAAAAGTACCAGCTATACGCTTATCATTTACATCATAGCGCTCACGAAAAGCTCGTGTGCTATTAAGCCAATGCCAGCCCACACCACCTAAATCATTAGGTAAATCTCTAGGTACAAAGTGTGCATGGTAATTTTGATATTCATTAGGATTTGCACTAGCAGAAACTTGTGCTTCAAAAATACGTTCTCCGCTGTTTTCTGTTGCAACCGCAAAGTTATCTGCGAAGTCTGTAAATAGACTTATACCAGACTCATCAATAATAGTCTGAGCGGTTGTGTAAGCAGGACCCCATTTTTCATCCTGTAAATAAGCCTTAACCAGTAAAGCCATCGCTGCCCATTTAGTTGCTCTTCCTGAATCTTCGCCAGTATAGGATTCTGGTAATATTTCTGCAGCCATCATTAAATCTGATTGGATTAGGTCTAAAGCTAGACGCTTACCATTTTCATTAGATGGTAAATCTTTATCATCAATAGATCTTGAAGTCTTAACAGGAATATCGTCAAAATAACGTACAAGATTGTAGTAGTAAAAAGCTCTTAGAAACAAAGCTTCAGCTTTTACACGATCTATCTTTGCAACATCGGCTACACCAGCTTCTTTAAGCTCATCTGCTTTTTCAATAAGCGTGTTTGCTCTATTGATGTTTTCATAAGAAATTCTCCAGTATCTACCTATGTAGAAATCTGCAGGATCTACGTTTCCGGTTTGGTAGGCTAGTGGGCCTTTTTCATAGCCTACTTGATACCCTACTAAACATTCAAATACAAATCTATTGTAGTAGTGATTTTCCCAGTCTCTACCGGTACCTATACCATCATATACAGCATTAACACCAAGTTCAAGCTGATCTGCTGTTTGAAAAAAGTTTTCCTGAGTTGTAAAATCTGGATTTTCTTCAAGGTCTGTACAGCTAACCATAGCTGTCACCACTACAAAAGCGTAGAGTAATTTTAAAGGTTTAAATTTTGAATTGTTTTTCATAGTTCAGCAATTTTAAATTAAAATTCTAAGTTAATACCCATTGTAAATGTACTTGAGCGTGGGTAAGCATCATAATCATCACCTCTATTTAGGTTGTTTTGACCGCGGTTGTTTACCTCAGGATCAAATCCGCTATAATCAGTAATGGTAAGTAAGTTTTGACCACTTACATAAAAACGTAGTTTGCTTATGTTTTCATTAAAGTTAGGCAGTGTATATCCTAACGATAAGTTTTGTAAACGTATAAAAGAACCGTCTTCAATAAAGTAATCAGAATCTCTGTATGAGTTTGCAAAGTCTCTACTTGCATCAATTACAGGACGTGAAGCATCTGTATTTGTAGGTGTCCAGGAGTCTGTTAAAATTGTACTTAACTGATTGATACGTTGTACACCGTCACCTAATTCTGATGCCTGTAAGTTACGTACGTCAAAACCTTGTGAGCCTCTAAAGAAGATACCTAAATCAAAATTCTTATAATTTAAAGTAGAGTTAAGACCCCAGGTAAAATCTGGATTAGGATCACCTATAATTACGTAATCGTCTGGTGTAATCTCACCATCTCCGTTAGCATCGCGGTATCTTGGGTAACCTGGTTTATCACCAGATCTGGAAGCATTATTAGCGATTTCATCTTCAGATTGAAAAATACCTACATAGTCATAACCTCTCCATACACCAATAGGATTTCCTGCTTCTACCCAGCTACCATCAACACCTAAGTGACCACTTGTAGTTTGAGAGAAAAATGGAGTACTGTCACCAAGACTGGTAAGTTTATTTCTAAGGAATGATATATTACCAGCGATGTTCCATTTAAAATTTTCAGTATTAACCACATAACCATCTAAACCTATTTCAAATCCTTTATTTTCTAAAGAGCCTGAATTTTTTAAGATAGATTCAAAACCTAAACTACTTGGGATAGATACAAATAGCAATAAATCTTCTGTAGTATTGCTGAAGTAATCAAGTGTTAAATTTAATTTATCATTAAAGAATGATGCATCAAGACCTATGTTTCTCATCGTTGTAGATTCCCACTTTAAGTCTGGATTTCCTAATCTTCCGTCTGCAAGACCAAGAGCGTTACCACCATTAAATACGTAATTAAACTCACTAAGGTTTGCAAGAGAGTTATATACAGGAATTTCTGAGTTACCGGTAAGACCTAAACTACCTCTAAGTTTAAACTTGTTCATCACGTTAGCGATGCTAGATTCTTCGTAAAAAGATTCATTTGCAAGATTCCAACCTAATGCTACAGAAGGAAAATTAGCCCATTTATTTTCGCTTCCAAAACGAGAAGAACCGTCACGTCTAAAGGTAAAAGTAAATAAGTATTTACTGTCGTAGTTATAGTTTACACGACCTAAAAGCGATTCTAATAACCATTCTCTTCTACCTGAAAAGGGAGTTAAAACATCTGGACCACCTTGTAAGGTTGCCTGATCAACATTTGATGCAGTAATACCACGGGTTGTTGCCTGCATATATTTGTTAACCTCTTTTTGATAGGTGTAACCTGCAACTGCGTCAATATTATGTTTTTCACCAAATTTCTTAGTATAAGTAAAGATATTCTCATTTAAAATATTACCTACATCACGATTTGCGAGTGTTAATTCACCAGAATTTTCTCTACCTAAACGCGAGTTACCGGAAGGATAGAACGTTGTTCTGGAAACATTTAATATATCTGCTCCTAAGCTCGTTTTAAACTTAAAGGAATCGCTAAGATTAAAAGTAAGACTGGTTGTTCCTAACACACGATTTGTAATGTCACGATCTGTAACAAAGTCTAATTCTTGTAAAGGGTTTATTGCAAAACGACCATCGTATGACGCTAGGGCATATGAACCATCTTCATTGCGTACCGGTACTGTAGGATCTAGTCCTAAAGCAGTAATAATAATACCACCTGGTCCACCACCATCTGTAGGCGCGTTATTTGATATTGCACGGTTATAAGTCCAGCTAGATGAAACATCTATAAAATCATTAAGTGCTTTATTATCAACGTTTATACGTATTCCGTAACGTTTGTAATTGGTTTCTTTAATAATACCATTGTTATCGTGGTAGTTACCGGTAAGTGCAAATCTATTATTTTCACTACCTCCGGAAAATGTTAACTGGTGATTCTGAATGATTCCAGTTCTAGTTACTTCATCAATCCAGTTAGTACCTGCTCCAAAAGAATCTATTTGTTCCTGGGTATAAACCGGGTTACCACCAGCGCTTTGCTCTAAAATATTGATGTATTGAGCAAATTGAGTACCATTTAATACATCTATAGAGTTGCTTATTGTCTGGGTAGAAAAAGACCCGTCGTAGCTAATTTTAGTTTTTCCTGCTTTACCACGTTTTGTTGTAATAAGTACTACACCATTAGAACCTCTAGAACCATAAATTGAAGTTGCAGAAGCGTCTTTAAGTACCTCAATAGATTCAATGTCATTAGGATTAATAGAAGCCATTACGTTTGTAGGCTGCCTGTTACCACCTGCACCATAGGCGCTGTTATCTGGGTAAATAGGGAATCCGTCTATAACATATAAAGGTTCACTACCACTATTAATAGAGTTAGAACCACGTATACGTACAGATACACCACCACCTGGCGCACCAGAACTTTGAGTTACCTGTACACCCGGAGCTCTTGCCTGAATAGCTTGATCTACAGAGGTTACTGGTAATTCTTTAAAAGCATCCCCGTCTATAGTAGAGACAGAGCCGGTAAGGTCACTTTTCTTAACCGTACCATATCCTACTACAATTACCTCATCGAGATCTTCTGATTTTGAAGCTAGAACTAAGTCTATTACGCTTCTTCCTTCTATCGCAATCGTTTGCGTAGCATAACCTAAAGTAGAAAATGTAAGCTGTGTAATACCTGCAGGTACGGTTACTTCATACTTTCCGTCAAAATCTGTAATAGCACCTGCGGTTCCGGCTATAACATTTACCCCGGGTAGGGGTTCTGCATTGTTAGCGTCTGTAACAGTTCCTGTAATTTTTGTCTGTGCCTGCATAAAAGCACCCGAAAAAAGAATTACAGCAATAAGTACAAATCGGTGATGAAAACTTGAGTAGATTTTCTTCATAAGAATTTGATTAATTGATTTAGTAAAAATGTAATACGGAATAAAGGTATAAAATACTTTTAATATTTTTACAAGTATTTTAAAAATTTGCAAAGTATTTTTTTAATCTATTGTAAATAACTTAAAATATAAGCTAATAAGTGTGAATATGACAATTTTTAAATTTTAGTAAAATTTAGGGATAAAAATATTTAATAAGAACTTTTTACAATTCTTAATCAGTCTTTTCAAGACTTCCTCTTAATATACTTATGGCAGAAATTCAATTTTAAATTCGGATTGTAATTCTCAGTTTAATCATATCTGTCAAATTAGGTTTAGCCTATAGTGTTCTTCACTTAATTAAAATCAATTACACGTTCTTTAAAATTTAAGTTATTGATCTCTTATAGTGTACATTCAATGATGAGGACTAAAATTATATTTCTTGATGAAATTCTATGCTGTTTAAATTTACTTAAAGAGTATAGGTAACCCTATAGGTATATAGATGAATACATCAAGAGTAAGGATTTTCTATTCATAAAAAATTATAATTAGCTAAATATTAAAGATATAAGGTTTATTTAATGGATTAGTTTCTAAAATTTACATCGTTGTAGTTTTAAGTGATTCCTCTATGTTTTTGGGTAATATATCCATTTAATGAACAAGCTGTCTGGGTAATTTCATTCTGTGATTTTTTCACAAGAATTTAACTATTAACCAAACAAACAATAATGGAGAAACTTAGACTTTCATTAATAATCCTAACACTTTGTTTTGTATCCAGTTCCTGGGCACAAAAAAATGTATCAGGGGTAGTCACAGATGCTAATAATATGCCCGTACCCGGGGTAAATATTGTAGTAGAAGGAACATCAAACGGAGCAGTTACCGATTTTGATGGAAATTATTCACTTTCGGTTAACGCAAACGATGTATTAGTATTTACTTATGTAGGATATACTACAGCAAAACGCACCTATACTGGTCAGGCTAGCATAAATGTTAAGCTTGAAGAGAATAGTGCAGAACTTGATGAAGTAGTAGTAATTGGTTACGGTACTGTAAAACGTAAAGATTTAACAGGTTCTGTAGTTTCAGTAGGATCTAAAGACATTGAGCAGGCAAATAAAGTAGACGCAATATCTGCTTTGCAAGGTCAGGCGCCGGGTGTTGTTATTCAGCGTACCGATAATAAGCCCGGTGGAGGCGGTTTTAATATTCGTATACGGGGGGCAAGTACGATAAATTCAAACCAGACTGCTTCAAATGGTGGTTTTAATCCCGGGCAAAATCCATTATTTATTGTTGATGGGATTTTCGTTGATGATATTTCGTTCTTAAACCCGGCAGATATTAGTAGAATGGACATCTTGAAAGATGCCTCTGCAACAGCGGTTTATGGTTCTCGTGGTAGTAATGGTGTGGTTTTGATTGAAACCAAACGTGGTAAAACTGGAGAATTAAAAATAGATTATAGCAATTATGTGGGGTATAAGGAGGCTTATAATTTACCAGATATATACGATGGTCCCGGCTATGTAGAATTATTGAGAGACGTTGCATTAGGACAGGTGTTTAAAAGCACAGATGGTGATCTAAATACGCGACGTGGCGATGTAAATATTGCAGATTATTTAGACGAGCAGGAATTGCAAAATATTGCAGATGGGGTTAGTACAGATTGGGTTGATTTACTTTTAGAAAAGGGCTTTCAAACAAATCACACCATAAGTTTAAGTGGTGGTACTGAAAAGACAACCTATTCTGCGGGTCTGGCTTACACGCTTGATAAAGGAAACTTTGCCGGTGAAGATTTTAAACGATATAATATTAGAGGAAGTTTAAACAGTGATTTGAAAGACTGGTTAAATATTAATATAAGTAATTATATAACTACAGCTACTCAAAATATAGGTACACTTGAAGCATTTAGAAGTGCCTATCGTCTTAAGCCTATCGGTAGCCCGTATAATGAAGATGGTAGCCTTCGTTTTACGCCTATAGATAAAGAAACTCAAATAACGAACCCATTATTTGATCTACAGAACATTACACGTGAGCAAAAATTCTTACAGTATATAGGTGATATTGCTTTAAAAGTAGAACCTATTGAAAACTTAACGGTCACGTCAAAATTTTCTCCAAATATAAAATACCAACGTTATGGAGAATACAGAGGTTTATTTACTAAAAGTACAAGTGGTAATCCCGCTAACCGTAGGGCGGTAACTTCAAACTCAAATTATTTCTCCTATGCCTGGGATAACATTTTAAACTACAGTTTAGAGACCGGTGTACACGCCCTAAACTTTACAGGGGTTGTTTCACGTTTTATGGAACGCAGAGAGAATTATGATAATGAGGTACGTAATTTTACTACAGACGCTTTTACGTTCTATAATTTAGGAGCGGGTTTAAGTATTAGAAACCTGGGAAGCGGTTTTTCTAAACAAACATTAGAATCTTATACAGGTAGAGTAAATTATACCCTTGCAGATAAATATTTATTTACTGTAACAGGTAGATACGATGGTTCTTCAATACTTTCAGATAAAAATAAATGGGCATTCTTTCCTTCAGCAGCATTTGCCTGGCAGGTTATTGATGAGGATTTCTTAGCTGATCAGGATGTATTATCGAATGCAAAATTACGTTTAAGTTATGGCCAGACTGGTAACAATGGTCAGGGTGGTGGCTTAGGGCCTCTTGCATCTCAATCTCTTTTAGGATCTGGTGCTACTAATCTAGGAGACTCATCGGTTTCTACAGCATTTTTAACAGGTATTGCAAATGAAAACTTAACCTGGGAACGTACTACAGAAATAAACCTGGGAGTAGACTTCGGATTTTTAAACAATAGAATTTCTGGTTCTGTAGATGTGTATAGAAGAAAAAACACAGATATTATTTTCTTCACTCCATTACCTAATGTAACCGGTTTTGGAGGAACCTATGATAACGTAGGAGAATCTACAAATCAAGGTATCGAAGTTTCTTTAAACACTACCAATATTGATAATGGTAATTTTAGATGGACAACTAATTTCAACTTCGCTTCTAATAAAAATACCCTTGATAAATTATATGGAGATTTAGATGAGATCATTTTTAACGTAAATGGTACAAATCTTATACATAGAGTAGGTGAGCCTATAGGTGCGGTTTATGATTACGAGTATGCTGGTATCTGGCAATTAGATGAGGTTGAAGAAGCTGCAGCATTTAACCAGCGTCCCGGTCAGGTACGTGTTACAGATGTAAATGGTGATGGTCTAATCACTCCAGGTGAAGATCGTAAAGTGATAGGGCAGGTTACTCCAAAATGGACAGGTGGTATCACGAGTACGATGAACTATCAGAATTTTGATTTTTCATTCTTATTAAACTTCAGTCAGGGCAATACCTATAAAAGTGTTTTCCACAGTAACTATGCCTGGGGGTATGATAATGAGCCTTCTCGTTTATTTAATGGTTATAAAACAGATTACTGGACTCCAGAAAATACTACTAATGATTGGTTTCAGCCGGGTAACCCTGGTCAATATAGAGATGCCATTCTATATATGGATGTGTCTTACGTAAAAGTAGGTTATATGACACTGGGATATACCTTACCGGCAAATATGCTTGATAAGATTAAAATTAGAAACTTACGCGTTTATGCAACAGTTCAAAATCCGTTTGTATTTACAAAATATGATGGTTGGGATCCAGAAAGTGCAGGAAGAGATCAGTATGGTGCGGCTTTTATGACCCGTACGTTTATGACCGGGCTCAACCTTACTTTTTAATTACGAAATAATCTAAAATATTATAAAATGAACTATATAAATTATAAACTAATTGTTGGGTTCTTAGCACTGGGAGCACTTAGCTCTAGTTGCGACAGTTATTTAGAAGAAGAGAATAACACATCTATAAGTATTGAGAACGCAAATAATGATCCGGAAACGTTTAATCAATTAGTCGCTTCTGTTTATGAGCGTTCCCGCGAGACCAGTACCTATTACACATCTAATTTGTATTATGCGTTAGAAGATTTAGGTACAGATATCGTTACCCGTGATGCTCCTATAACAGGAACCAGTGATCTTAATGATTATGTTAACTTCAATTCTTTAAATTATGCAATTGATGTGTATTGGGATAATCAATATAGAATCATTGCAGCTTCAAATCTAGCCATAGATAATGCAGACATTATTCAAAATGTGCCAGATGATGTTAAGACTAGAGGTATTGCAGAAGCTAAATTCTTTAGAGCATACGCTTATTTTAGATTGGTTGAAAACTACGGAGGTGTACCATTAGTACTTAATCAAGTAAGTACTTCAAGTACAGAATATGCGCGCAGTTCTGAGGCTGACGTATATGCACAGATTCTTACAGATTTACAAGATGCTCTGGCAGGAATTCCCGAAACCGTAAATACTTACGGTCGTCTAACAAAAGATGCCGTTAGACATTTTACTTCTAAAGTATTACTTACTAAAGGTTATAAATCTTTTGGTTCTGATGCAGATTTTACTCAGGCAGCAGCTTTAGCAGAAACAGTTATCAGCAAACACCAGTTAGTTCCTTCGTTTAGCGATTTAGTAAGCATTACAAACCAGAGAAATTCTGAAGTTGTTTTCTCTTTTCTATTCGGAAGCAATTCAGTTTCTCGAGGATGGGGTAACTCAAGACATATGCTGTACAAATTTAGATTTTTTGATTACAAAGGTTTATCACGATCTGTAAAAGGATTAGGACCTATGCCTACACCGTTTTTCTACAGTTTATTTTCTGAAGAAGATGAGCGAGCTCAGGCAACGTATGCACGCGTGTTATACGCTACCGAAAATGAGGCGCCTATCGCTATTGGTGATACCGCAATATTTTTTCCTAAAACAGTATGGACTCAGGAAGAGATAGATTCTAAAGAATATGCAGTAATCAATCCCGGAACTTATTTTAAAAATGATGGTACCACGCCAGTTCATTACCCAATGTTTAAAAAATTTGACGATCCTAGCGTTCCATTTACGCAACCAGATCAGCCTTCTCAAGGGGAGCGTGATATGGTAGTTATGCGCTCTGGTGAAGCTTATTTATTTGCTGCAGAAGCGTACCTTCAATTAGCAAACACAGGAGATGCAGCGGCCAGACTTAATACTTTACGCTCTAGAGCAGGTATTACAACTCCACTTGTTGCATCAGATGTTACAATAGATCTTATACTTGACGAGCGTGCCCGTGAGTTGGTAGGTGAAGTAAACCGCTGGATGGATCTTAAGCGTACCGGAAGACTTATTGAACGCGTTCTTGCAAACAACCCACACGCTGCTTTAAACAAAGCACTTCAAGAGAAACATTTATTAAGACCTATACCACAATCTGAAATAGATAATACAGGTGGTTTAATCACTCAAAATCCAGGATACTAATCATAAAATTAATTTGCCGAAAATTGTGTGTATCTAAATAGATTGCAGGCAAGCAATTGCCTGCATCTATTTTTTATACCCAGGTCAATATGGTTCGTTTTGAGCTATATTGCTGCAAAATGACGTTTCAGCCCTAATCAATATGAGCGTGAAAAAAATTAAACTTCACCAAGCATTACTTCTCGTATTAGTAACCCTAATACTGGCTTGTAAAGCAGAAGAACACAAAGTCACAACTTCAGAAGAACTCGTAGATAAGGTATACCCACTATTAGATACCGAAAATTCGAGATGGTTTTTCTTTTCCTCAGCAAGCAGACCTTTTGGTATGGTAAATCTTAGTCCAGATACCCAAACTAATGGGGCGTGGGGTAGCGGTTATCGATATAAGACAGATACGATTAAAAGCTTTAGTCACGTACACGCGTGGCAAATGGCAGGTCTTTCGGTAATGCCTGTAAGTTTAGATTCAATATCTCAAAAAACAATTTTCACAGATTTTTATTCCAAATTTGATCACGATAAAGAAGTAATTCATCCCGGTTACCATAAGTTAGTGTTAGAGCGTTATGGTATTAATGCTCAGTTAACCAGTACAAAACGGGTAGGTTTTCATAATTATACGTTTAAAAAAGATCAGGAACGGGCAATCTTATTCAACCTCAATACCCTGTTAGGACCTTGTGAAAATAGATTGGGTGTGCTTGAACTAAATGGCAAACAGGAGCTTTCAGGAAGCTTTATAATGACACCAACTACACGCAGACCAAAACCACTTACTACGTATTTTAAAATAAAATTAAACACCCCGGTTACTTCTCTAATTAAAGATGAAGAAACAGGAAATTTCCTCATAAAATTAGATCATACTTCAGATGAAGTTTTAATGAAGGTAGGGATCTCATACACCTCCCTGGCAAATGCCGAAAATAATATACAGCAAGAATTGCCCCATTGGGATTTTGATCAGGTGGTTTCAGAATCAAGAACAGCGTGGAATGCAATGCTGGGAAGAATAGAAATTGAAGGTGGAAGTGAAAAACAACAGAAACGTTTTTATACAGATTTATGGCACGCACTTCAGGGGAGACGTACTATAAGCGATTTTAATGGTAATTATCCTGATAATACAGGAACAGAGTTTAGAATAGGACAGTTGCCCCTTGATGATGCAGGAAAACCCTTGTTTAATCATTATAATTCAGATTCCTTTTGGGGTGCACAATGGACGATAAATACACTTTGGGGACTTGTTTACCCAGAGATAATGGATGAGTTTACTTCTTCTTTATTACAATATTATAAAGATGGCGGCTACATTCCGCGGGGTCCTTCAGGAGGAAATTACACCTATGTAATGACCGGAGCATCGTCTACACCCTTTATTGTAAGTGCGATTCAAAAGGGCATTGTTACAGAAAATCTTGATACTTTTTATGCAGCGCTTAAAAAAAATCATATGCCCGGTGGTGCGATGAGCAAAGCAGGTTATGAACATTACACAAATAAAGGTGGTGGTTTAGAATATTATATAGAAAATGGTTTTGTACCGCATCCACTTCCGGTGCCGGAAGATGAGTACGGGATACACAAAGATGGTTCTAGTCAGACCTTAGAATACGCATACCAGGATTATACACTGGCACAGTTAGCTGAAAAGTTAAATAAGAAAGATGAATTCAATTATTTTCTAAGTAGATCAAAAAATTACAAAAACGTTTTTGATACAAAAACCGGCTGGATGTCTGCGAGAAGTGTAGACTTAAGTTTTAATAAAGATTTTGATCCATATCAATATGAGCACGGTTTTGTTGAGGCCAATGCTGCACAGGCAACCTGGTTTGTACCCCACGATTTACCAGAACTAGCCCAGCTTATGGGAGGTGATAAATTAGCTATTGCAAAACTCGAATCCCAATTTGAACAAGCCGAAAAAATGGGCTTTACCTCAGGAACTTCTCACGATGCAGAACTGCATCCGGAATACAGTAGAATTCCTATAAATTATGGTAATCAACCTTCTATACAAACCGCATTTGTATTTAATAAGTTGGGTGCTCCACAGCGTTCACAGTATTGGTCACGTAAAGTGGTAGATCGTGTATTTTCAGATTTATCGCCAAGTAGGGGATATAACGGGGACGAAGATCAAGGGCTTATGGGGAGTCTTGCGGTATTGATGAAAACGGGATTGTTTCAAATGAATGGCGGTACCGAGGCTGATCCTGAATATCAATTAGGAAGCCCACTATTTAATAAAATTACCATACATCTCAATCCCGATTACTATAGTGGGAAAACGTTTATTATAGACGCTCAGAATAATTCGGAGACCAACGTTTTTATAAACAAAGCAGATTTTAATGATAAACCCCTACAGGATTTAAACTTAAAACACAGCGATATTACAGCAGGAGGTGTTTTAAAATTGCAAATGAGCAGCGAAGCACATAAACCATTAGAAACCTTAGCAGTAAAAGCAAAAAGTGATGAAAATTAAAAATAAACTTGTAGGTGTATTACTAATTTTTCAGGCAATTATTTTTGCTCAGGATACAGCTACGCGGGAGTTTTCTATTTTAGATTTTGGGGCCGTTGCAGATGGTAAAACCCTCAATACAGCCCCCATTCAGGCAGCGATTGATAAGGCTTTTGAACAAAATGGAGGCACGGTTGTTTTTCCTAAAGGAACGTTCTTAACCGGAAGTCTGGTTCTTAAAAGTAATGTGCATATAGAAATTGAAGAAGGTGGGGTTTTATTAGGAAGTACATCGCCACAGGATTATAAAAAACTTGATATGCCGGGAAGGCCGGTATCTCCTAAAAAGGATGATAACTCACAACTGGCTTTACTTTTAGCGTATAAAGCGAAAAATATAAAAATAACAGGTAAAGGTAAAGTTGATGGTCAGGGATTAAAACTAGCTCTAGCGATAGATAGTTTACACCACGCAGGAATTGATATTGATACCCAATACAATTACAGGCGTAATCGTCCTAACGAAACCAAACGTCCCAAATTAATTCGGTTTTCACAATGTGAAGAAGTAAGCATTACCGATTTGTCTCTGGGTGCAGCAGCTTGCTGGGGGCTTTCGTTTGAGTTGACCGAAAATTTGATTTTAGACAATCTTAAAATAGTAAACCGCGCTTATTGGAATAATGACGGAATTGATATCACAGATTGCAAAAATGTGAGCATTATCAATTGTGATTTAAATACCGCCGATGACGGGATCTGTTTAAAATCGTATTACCCTGATTACGCAAATGATGGAATTTTAATTAAAAATTGTACCATACGATCGAGCGCCAGTGCTATAAAATTTGGCTCTGCTTCTTATGGAGGTTTTAAAAATGTAACCATAGACAGCATACAGGTTTATGACACCTTCCGCTCTGCCATTGCTTTAGAATCGGTAGATGGTGCAGCAATTGAGAATATCCAGATATCTAATATAACCGCTAAAAACACAGGCAACGCGCTGTTTATACGATTAGGTAATCGTTCTGGTGAGCAACCGGGTTCGGTTAAGAATGTGAGTATAAAAAATATGCTTGTTGAGGTCCCTTTTGGCAGACCTGATATGGACTATGATTTACGTGGACCCGAAGTTGATTTTTTTCACAATCCTTTTCCTGCGTCTATTGTAGGTCTTGAAGATGCTGTAATTGAAAATGTAAAGCTTGAGAATATCACTGTTCTCTATCCCGGTAATGCAACAAAAGGAATGGGGTATATTCCGTTGAGTAGGCTTGAGGCAGTTCCCGAAGAACGCGCAGGTTATCCTGAGTTTTCGATGTTCGGTGAATTGCCTGCCTGGGGGTTGTATGTGCGTCACGCAAAAAACCTGAAACTTAAGAATATCAATTTCGCTTTAGCTAAAACAGATTTTAGACCGGCTTTTGTATTTGATGATGTAAGTCAATTACAATTAGAAAATATAATGTTACCATATAACCTCACACATCAGATTGCATTAAAAAATGTTAAACCTAAGCCCGAAGCAACCGATTGTATTAAAAAACATTTTGATCTTATAGAACAGTAATACCGCAACCTAAAATTGAACATATGCGACTTCTTAATACATATGCCGGTTATCTTGTATTCTTGCTTATATGCAGTTGTACTTCTCAGCAAACTAAAGAGCATACAGAATCTGTAGATACTCCGGAATATGCGTTATTAAAACGCACCTTACCCAACCACGCAGATCAATTTGTAATAGAATTAGACAGTACTGTTCAAGAAGATTGGTTTGAGATTGACTCGCATAATGATAAAATACGCTTAAGCGGAAACAACGGTGTTTCGGTAGCTTCGGCATTATATTATTACATAAAAAATGTAGTTCACGGGCAAATCACCTGGAATGGAACCAATCTTAATTTTCCTGAAAAACTTCCGCTGCTAAGCGAAAAAATAATCAAAAAAACACCTTACGAATACCGGTATTATTTAAACTACTGCACCTTTAATTATACGATGAGTTGGTGGGATTGGGAACGCTGGGAAAAAGAGTTAGACTGGATGGCGTTACACGGTATAAATATGCCGCTTGCCATTACCGGTGAAGAGTTTATCTGGGATAACGTATATAAATCCTATGGTTTTACAGAAGAAGATCTGAGTGGCTTTTTTAGTGGTCCGTCGTATTTCTCCTGGTTCTGGATGGGAAATTTGGACGGCTGGGGTGGTCCTTTACCACAAAGCTGGAAAGAGAGCCACCGCGATCTTCAAATTAAGATTCTTAATCGGGCACGCGAGTTGGGGATGACTCCGGTTTTACCGGCATTTACAGGGCACGTTCCGGCATCATTTAAGCGTATTTTTCCTAATGCAAAACTGAAGCAAACCAATTGGGGTAATGATTTTGAGGACACCTATATTCTCGATTGCGACGATCCGCTTTTTGCTGAAATCGGTAAACGCTTTCTGGAAGAACAAACTAAAATTTATGGTACAGACCATCTGTATTCTGCAGATACCTTTAATGAAAATACACCACCTTCTAACGATCCTGAGTATTTATCAAACCTGAGTAAACAAGTGTATGAGGGGATGCGTTCTGCAGATGAAGAAGCGGTGTGGGTGATGCAGGGCTGGTTGTTTTACAGTCATCGTGATTTTTGGGAAGCTCCGCAAATAAAAGGGCTGCTTGATGCGGTACCTGATGATAACATGATTATTCTCGATTTGGCTACGGAAATTGAACCGGTGTGGAAACGTACCGAAGCATTTTATGGTAAAAAATGGATTTGGAATATGCTGCATAATTTTGGAGGAAACATTAGTATGTTTGGGCGTATTGAAACTGTGGCAACACAACCTGCTGCTGCTTTACAAGATAGTACTTCAGGTAAATTGAAAGGCATTGGTCTTACAATGGAAGCCATAGAGCAAAATCCAGTATTATATGAGTTAATGACCGATAATACCTGGAACAACGAGCCCATTGAACTTAATAACTGGCTGAAAAGTTACAATCTTAACCGTTATGGGGCTGTAAATTTTAAATTGCTTGAAGCCTGGGATATTTTGGTGCAAACGGTTTACAATGGACAAACCATACGCGATGGCGCCGAATCGATTATTGTAGCGCGCCCCACTTTTGAAGGCTATCGCAGATGGGCACGGACAAAGCTCAATTATCCCGCAGAAGATTTACTACCTGCCTGGGATTTATTTGTTGAGGTTTCTTCAGAGTTTGAACATTCTGACGGCTTTAAATATGATGTAGTTGATGTGACGCGGCAGGTACTGGCAAATTATGCGTTGCCGTTGCAGCAGCAAATTTCATACGCCTATAATAATGGAAATCAGGAAGCTTTTAAAATGTATTCCACCGAATTTATAGAACTTATAGAAGATTTAGACCGACTATTAGCCACCCGAAAAGATTTTTTATTAGGTCCATGGATTGCAGATGCGAGAGGTTGGGGAACAACACCAGATGAAAAAGCACTTTATGAGCAAAATGCACGCGATTTAATTACACTTTGGGGAGGAGCAGATAACAGACTTCACGAATACAGTAATCGACAGTGGAGTGGCTTAATGAACGATTTTTACAAACCTCGTTGGGAGCAATTTTTCGCCGAAGTGCAAAACAACTGGAGCGATTTTGATCAAAACCAGTTTGATGAAGCCATTAAAACCTGGGAATGGAATTGGGTAACAACCGAAAAGTCTTTTCCTGTTGAGGCCAGCGGAAATGCAATAGAAGTTGCAAAAGAATTGCACGATAAATACCGCAGTAAAATAGAGCCGTTAATCGCAAAGATGAAACCTATAATTTACGATTATTAATGGCTATAGCATCTGCACTTAAACAATCAAAACGTTTTTTATCTCTTGATGTATTTAGGGGATTAACCATCTGTTTAATGATTGTAGTAAACACTCCGGGATCTGGCGCAAAATTTTACACTGCGTTTACCCACGCATCCTGGTTCGGGTTTACCTTAGCAGATTTGGTTTTTCCGTCGTTTCTGTTTGCTATGGGTAATGCAATGAGTTTCTCGATGCCCAGATTTAAAAATGGTACTTCTGCAGCATTTTGGAAAAAGATTATTAAGCGCTCCCTTATTATTTTTTTAATAGGATATCTAATGTACTGGTTTCCATTTTTTGAGTACGGTACAGATGGTGCATTACAGTTAAAACCTATCTCAGAAACCCGAATTATGGGGGTGTTGCAGCGTATTGCTTTATGCTATTTTTTTACGGCTATTCTGGTTCACTATTTTAAAACAAAATGGATTCTTATAATCTCTGGTGGAATATTAATGGTATACTGGGCATTGCTTTATTTGTTGGGAACTAACGGACACGAATTAGAGATGGCAACAAATGGAATTACCTGGCTTGATCAGACTATTTTTGGCGAAAGCCATATGTATAAAAAAGACCGTATTTCATTTGACCCCGAAGGACTTTTAAGTACACTACCTGCAATAGTTAATGTGGTAGCAGGTTACCTTGCCGGTGCATTTATTATAAAATCTGGTAAAAGTTATAAAACCATTGCACAACTTTTAATCGCCGGTGTTGTGCTTTATGCAGTGGCTTTGATTTGGGAGGTGAATTTTCCGCTAAGTAAAAAATTATGGACCAGCTCTTTTGTACTTTATACAGTAGGGATAGACCTGTGCATCATTGCGTTATTAATTTTCAGTATTGAATTAAAGCAACTCAAATCTGGAACGTATTTCTTTACAGTTTTCGGTAAAAATCCGTTGTTTATTTACCTGTTTTCAGAGTTGTTTTATGTGATTTTAGTACTGATAAAAACTCCGTCGGGACTGTCGGTTTTTGATTGGGTAAGTCAGGAATTTTTTCAAAAATTAGCTTCGGGTAGTTTTGGAGCACTACTTACCGCATTAGTATTTATGCTGCTTTGCTGGTTGTTAGGATATATCTTAGATAAGAAATCAATCTACATTAAAATTTAAGTGTTTATGAAGAGTTCACCTCAAATCTATTTGTTCTTTGCAATCCTCTTTACTTTAGGTGGGATTACAAATAGCACTGCGCAGACATCATTTAAGTTGGTAGATTCTAAAGAAAACACCAGTGTAATTATTGATGAAAGCGAACCAAAAGTGGTTCATATTGCTGCTGAAATGCTTAACGATGACGTGTTCAAAATCACCGGAAAGCAATTAGGAACAACAACAACAACAAATACCACGTCAACGGCTATACTTGCAGGAACTTTAGGTACGAGTTCTTTTATAAATGATCTGGTAGCTGCAAAAAAAATCGATACTACACAGCTGAGTGGTAAATGGGAAACTTATTCAATTCAATTAATAGAAAATCCTACTGAAAATATTAAACAGGCTTTAGTAATTGTAGGATCAGACCGTCGTGCCACAGCATACGGTTTATTAGAAATCTCAAGGCGTATAGGCGTTTCTCCGTGGGAATGGTGGGCAGATGTTACTCCCGATAAAAAAGAACAACTAAGCTTAACTATAACGCCTCAAGTATATGGTGAACCTTCGGTAAAATATAGAGGGATATTTTTAAACGATGAAGATTGGGGCTTGCAGCGCTGGGCCGCTTTAAATTTTGAGCCAAAAACGGGTGATATCGGTCCTAAAACCTATGCTAAAGTTTTTGAATTATTATTGCGTTTACGGGCAAATACCATTTGGCCGGCTATGCATACCTGTACCAAGGCTTTTTACCATTATCCCGAAAATAAAGTAGTCGCAGATGATTATGCGATAGTCGTTGGGAGTTCGCACGCAGAACCCATGTTATGCAATATAAATGCTGAATGGAATCACGATACGATGGGTGATTACCGCTATGATACCAATGCAGGAGAAATCAAAAAATTGTTTAAAAAGCGAGCCAAAGAGACTGCAGATTACGAAGGTATTTATACTTTAGGAATGCGTGGTGAGCACGATTCGCCAATGATTGTGGGAGATGATGACACGCCTTCTCAGGTAAAGTTATTAGAGCAGGTAATTACCGATCAACGGGAAATTTTAAAAGAAACCAAGCAGGATTTAGCTCAAGTTCCGCAGGCCTTTGTGCCTTATAAAGAGGTGCTGCATTACTATCAAAACGGTTTAAAATTGCCCGAAGATGTAACTCTGGTTTGGACCGATGACAACTACGGGTACTTACGCCAATTGAGCAATCCGGAAGAACAAAAACGCAGCGGTGGGGCGGGTATTTATTACCACACTTCATACTGGGGAAGACCGCACGATTACCTGTGGTTAAACTCAACGCACCCGGTTTTAATGTGGGAAGAACTTTCAAAAGCCTATAGCTTCAAGGCAGAAGATATCTGGATTTTAAACGCCGGAGATATCAAACCCCACGAATACAATACTGAGTTGTTTATGGATATGGCCTGGGATATGTCAAAATTTGAAACAAGCGCAGCAGTTGCAAAGCATCAATTCGATTGGGCAGCACGTGAATTTGGTACAACAAATGCTACCCAAATAGATGCTCTTTTAGACAGCTTTTACCAGTTGGCTTTACAACGCAGACCCGAATTTATGGCGTGGAGTGCCGTAGAGCCGGTTACAAAAAGTGGTGAGACGCAGTTAACACAAATACATTATGGCGATGAAGTAAGCAAACGTATTGATGCCTATCAAACTTTAATAGCAGAAGTGGAAGCATTAAAACCAACTATTTCAGCAAATCGAAAAGATGCATTTTTTGAATTGGTTTACTATCCGGTAATGGGAGCAGCACAGCTTAATCAGATGTGGTTATATGCGTATAAAAATAAACACGTGGCAACTCAAGGCCGAGCCAGTGCAGCGGTATATGCACAAAAATCTGCTGAATCGTATGATGCAATAGAGCGACTTACCCGCTATTTTAATGATACGATACAAGACGGCAAATGGCAGCATATTATGAATAAAGCACCGCGTAATTTACCCGTATTTTCAAAACCTGTAGTCTCGCTTGTAAACTCTCAAGAACCTGGTGTAGGTCTCTCTTTAGAAGGCTATAAAATGGAATATAACAACGAAACGACCAATTCATTTGCAGATGTTTTACCGGTATTTAATGCTTATACAAAAAGCAGATATTATATAGATGTATTTTTAAAAGGAAGCGAACCGCAAACCTGGTCTGCTACACCTGCAGAATCGTGGATAGAGCTCTCTACAACTTCGGGTAAACTCTCTTTAGAAAATCCGGAGGAGCGTGTTTGGGTTACCATAAATTGGAATCAGGTTCCGCAGGGAACCAATAAAAAAGAAGCACCGTTAGGCCACGATCATCAATTGATACCGCCCAGTTATAAAGTGAATTCTAAGATAGATTTTAAAACCGGAACTTCAGAAAAAACAGTTGGGGTTTCGGTGTTCAATCCGCAGTTTGAGGCGTTGAAAAATTTTAACGGTTTTGTTGAGGATAAAGGTTTTGTGGTGATTAATGCTGAAAATCCTTCCGCAGTACAAAAAGGAAAAGAAGCATCTTGGAAAGTCATAAACCGACTCGGTTACAGCAATAGCGTAATGCGCGCAGAACCATTTACCGCAGCCTCAGAAACGACACCAGAAGCACTACTGAAAAACGCTCCTGTGCTGGAATATGATTTTTATACGTTTAATTTTGGGACCGTTGATGTTAAGGTAAGCGCATTACCTACACATGCTGTTTATCCCGGAAAAGGGGTGCGTTGCGCAGTATCGATTGATGGTGCGACACCGCAAATAATAGACTTTCAGACTGAAGGCCGCAGCGTGTCCTGGAAAGAAAACGTACTCAAAAACCGAAGCGTACAAAGCGCCTCTCAAATTGTAAATAAACCGGGTAAACATTCGCTAAAAGTTTATATGGTAGATCCCGGTGTAATGCTTGATCAAATTGTGATAGATTTGGGTGGACTAAAGGATGCCTATGCATTTCCCGAAGAGACTAAAAACTAATTTATGAGTATTAATAAGCACGTAAAACATTTAGGATTACTGCTTGGCATTCTTATTTTTTGTGCCTGTAAACCCTTACAAAATACCCCAAAACCCGTTCAGGTAGCATTCTTATCTGATGTACATCTCACTGATATTTATGGCGAATTTTCAGATTCTGACTATAAGGGAGTTTTAAATCCTAAAACAGGTAAGAACACGATTTTAAGAACGATGCAGGCGCAGTTGCATTCTACGCGCTTATTTAATGAAAATTACTTCGCATTTCTTGCTGCTTTAGATGATGTGGTTGCCCGGGGAATAAAATATGTGGTGTTTCCGGGAGATTTTAGTGATGACGGACAACAGTTTAACTTACGCGGCTTACGGAAAATTTTAGAGGAGTATACAGCTAAATATGGCATTCATTTTATGCTCACCACAGGTAATCACGATCCTGTAAAACCCTTTATAACAGATGCGGGTAAGGCAGATTTCATGGGGGCAGGAGGGAAGCAGCAGCCTATTTATAGTAAAGAAGGTTTGTTTAAAAATAAGACTGGTGAGGATTTACCAGTTATCATCACACAAGACTTTGCGCAATTAGGGTATGAAGGTATTCTTGATGAATTAAAAGATTTTGGTTTTTACCCAAAGCCTCAGGATACCTATTGGGAAACTCCATTTACAAACTATAATTATAAAAACTACACCTATCAAATAGCCTCAAATGCTGAAGGGATTGCAGCACGTAATTATACCTTACCCAACACAGATTTAGAAGTACCCGATTTGAGTTATTTGGTCGAAAAAGGAGATAATATTTGGTTTCTGGCCATAGATGCTAATGTTTATATACCTAAATCTAAGGTAGAAAAAGAAGCTGGAGAATCTGTAGAATTTGAAGGAGCAGGAACAGGTTATAAAAATGTGTTGACGCATAAAAAACACCTGTTATCCTGGATTGCTTCAGTTACAAAACGTGCCAAAGTATTAAATAAACAATTAATCGTTTTCAGTCATTTTCCCAGTGTAGAATTTAACGATGATTCTTCAGATTTGATGGGTCAATTTTTTGGTGAAAACAAAATGCAATTGCATCGGGTTCCTACAGAAGAAGTTTCAAAGGCTTTAGCAGAAGCAGGAGTGCAACTTCATTTTGCAGGTCATATGCATATTAACGATACAGGAAGATATGATTTAGATGCATCCAGAACATTATTTAATATTCAGGTTCCGTCGCTGGCAGCGTATATTCCGGGCTATAAAATTGCGACAATTAAAGGGGATTCTAACATCGAAATAGAAACCATAACGCTAGATGAGGTTCCAGATTTTGATGATTTGTTTCCGCTTTATGCGTTAGAAAAAAAATATTTAGAAACTAAGGGAGAAACAGCTGCCTGGAATGCCGAAATTCTTAATGCAAATACGTACAAAGAATTTGTTTTAAAGCATCTGGAAGAATTGGTACGCTTGCGGTTTTTAGAACAAGATTGGTCAGCAGAATTAAAGGATTTACTGGTGAATAAATCGGGTTTAGATCTGCTAAAAATGACTTTTAAAAAGCAAGAGGAATATGAAGTTTACAAAGCTGAAAACACTTTTAAAATCTCGCAAAAAGATTTATCAAGCTGGACCGGTTATGATATGATTCAGGATTTTTATAAATTAAAAAATGCTGATAGACTCGCACTTTCTGATATTGGTAAATCCCGTTTTAATGAATACCTTATGGTTTGTGAGCAGTTGCAAAAGACAGACAATACCCAACTTCAACTCTGGGGAGCAATTTTTAGTAAAATTAGCACCGGTTTACCGGCTACCCATTTTGTAATAGATTTAAATTCAAACACCATAAAAGATCTCAATTGAGCCTTTTAAAATTATGAAGCATACCACATTTTATATTTTTCTTTTAGTCTTAACAGGTATTTCTGCTCAAAATATCAAGTTTGAGCATTATAACGACACCTATGGTTTGTCTCACAATTCGGTGCGGCATATTGTGCAGGATGATCAGGGATTTTTGTGGTTAGGAACCTTTGGCGGTCTTAACAGATTTGACGGTTATCAATTTAAATCGTATTTGAGTACTACAGAAGATTCAAACAGACTGCAGAATGACGACATAACGGCACTCGAACTCGATGCAGATTCTCATAATTTATGGATAGGTACCCGAAAAGGGCTCACTCTTTTTCAAACAGATAAACAAAAGTTTACAACCTACTTATCAGATTCTTCTAAGTCTGGAAGCCTGCCCGACGAGGAGATACGGGCAGTTTTAATAGATAAAAATAAGCGCGTTTGGGTAGGTACAAAGAATGCCGGTCTTTATTTATTTGATTCAGAAAATCAAATTTTCAAAAAAATTGATCTTCCTGATGTTAGTTATGTTAAAGAGATTTTTGAAGATTCTCAGGGGAATATTTGGATAGGAAGTTTTGGTAAGGTAGGAGTTGCTAAAATTACATTGAATTCGGTTAATGCGATTCAAGAAATAAAAACCTACAACTTGGCTATACATAATTCTACAGAAACAAATCCGTATCTCAATTTTATTTTTGAAAATACTCAGGGTGAATTGTTTGCAGGGACCCGCAAAGGTCTTTTTAAATTAGACCGAAGTACCAATACATTCACCGATTTATATATTGAAGACGAGACGATACGAGAAAATTTAGGACCGTATTTTCTATCTATAGCAAAAGCTCCAGATGGTAAATATTGGTTAGGAACTCTTGGCGGACTTATAGTTTGTGATCAATTAGAAGATATTCAATCAGGTAATTTTACGTGGTATTATGCCATACTTTCTGACGATACCTCGCTGATAGATAATTTAATTTCAGCGTTGTATTTTGATGCTTCCGGAGTATTATGGATAGGCACCGAAGATGGTCTCGATAAATACGATCCCTATGAAAATGAGTTTAAGCTCAATAAAGATATATCAACATTTATAGACAATCAGGCTCCCAGAATTCGGGGTTTTGCACAAACCTACACTGGTGATTTAATCGTTGCGACCTGGCATAATGGGCTGTTTTTATATGTTAACAATCACATAAAACCACTACAGGATTTTAAGGAAAATATTGCAAGTATTCATTCTGATGATGGTATCACTTTTTACTGTGGTCTATGGAATGGCGATTTACTGGTTTATAATTATAAAAGTAACACCGGGAAAGTTGTAGATATTGGTTTTACAAACTCGGCGGTACTATCTGTATTAAAATATGATGCTAACACTTTGATTGCAGGGTCTTTTGGTGAGGGTCTGCGTATTCTCGATTTAGAGACGTTGCAACCTAAAGTTGATCACGGTAATTTATTTTCGGGCTACGAGATAAATACTATTAAAAAACTAGAAAATACCTTATGGATTGCTACGGAAACCGGAGTGCTAACCTTTGATGTATCTACTCAAAAAACACGGGAATACCGACATTCAAAATCAGAAAATTTTGAACTTCCGCAAGATAATATCAGTGATATTTATATAGATACATTACACAATAAAATATGGGCAGCCACGCGTCTGGGGCTGGCTGCATATGATAAAACAACAGATCGCTTTAAATTCGTAGAGGAGCCAAAAATTCTAAAAAATAAATGGATTACAGATATAGCCTTAGATAAGCGAGGCAATATGTGGCTCAATATGAATAATAATAGTATTGCAAAGTATGATGTAAACACTAAAACAGCTAACATTTATAATGTTATGAGTGGTAATCGTCTGGATATTTTTAGTTCTAGCGGTTTTTACAATTTTGATGATGCTACGATTTATTTAGCCGGAAAAGACGGTGTTCTATATTTTTCGCCTTATGCAATTACCGAAAATACCTACGCTCCTAAACCCATAATTACCGAGTTTAAAGTTCAGAATAAAGAAATATTACCGGGCACCACTGTAAATGGACAAGTACCCTTTGAAGAGGATATTAACCACAGCAGAAGCGTTACGCTCAATTATGCAAATCGCAATTTTTCGATACAGTTTTCTACACCTACGTATACGAACGAACGTCTTAATAAATTTCAGTATAAATTAGAAGGTTTTGATAAAGATTGGATAGAAACTACCAGCGATTCACGTACGGTGCAATACACAAATTTATATCCCAGAACCTATGTATTTAAATTAAGAGCAGCAAATAGTGATGGCGTATGGAGTGAAACCGCTTCTTATCAAATAGAGATATTACCCTCTTTTTGGCTAAGTTATAAAGGTGTTCTCTTAATACTGCTTTTTGTGGGTATTCTATTTTATATCCTTAGAAAACAACTCAAAATACGACTGGCATTAAAACAGGAATTACTTCTGGAAAAAGTAAAACGAGAGAAGGATGAGAAATTAAATAATGATAAGCTGCGTTTTTTTACAAATATCTCACACGAATTAAGAACACCGCTAACCTTAATCCTGGGTCCTGTAAAGCAATTACTGGAGCTTGATAATACAACAGATTATGCACGCAGTCGTGCAGATTTAATTTATCAAAATGCCAATAGGTTGCTGCGTCTGGTAAATCAAATTCTTGATTTTAGAAGAGCAGAAACCGGTGAACTAAAACTCAGGGTTTCTAAAACTGAAATTTTAGTAAGCACAAAAAATATATTCAACAGTTTTATTGAACTGGCCCATTCTAAAAATATAAATCTTAATCTAAATATTGAAAAGGAACATCTTATGTGCTGGATTGATATGGATAAGTACAATAAAATCCTTTATAATTTACTTTCTAATGCGTTGAAGTTTACAAATACATTTGGTAATGTAGATCTGTATTTAGGTTTTAAAGACGGGAATAAAAAAATATTAGTTATTGAAGTTAGCGATGACGGAATAGGAATTCCTGTAGAAAGTCAGGAAAAGATCTTTTCAAGATTTTATCAGGCTCAAAACAGTAAAGATAATACCACCGGCACCGGTATTGGGTTGTCACTGGTAAAGGCTTTAGTAGAAATTCACAAGGGAGAAATTCGAGTAAGTAGTAATCCCGATAGTGGGAGTGTTTTTACCATAGAATTGCCGGTAAATAAAAAGGCCTATAAACGCGAAGAAATTTATGATTACAAACCAGATCCTAAAAGTATTGAAGAGTTAGTACCCATACAGCATTTAGAAAATACCCTAACTGCTGTAAAATCTGTACCCGGAAATACCAATATAAAGCATAAAATTCTGGTAATAGATGATAATACCGAATTACGTAATTATATTGTAGAATACCTGTCTGGCTATTACAAAGTGTTTGAAGCCGAAAATGGAAAAGAAGGGCTTGAAATCTGCCGTAAGGAAAAACCGGTACTTTGTGTGGCAGACGTTATGATGCCCGTTATGGATGGGTTTGAATTTGTAGAAGAACTAAAAGCAGATGCTAATATTAGTCATACTGCTGTAGTGATGTTAACCGCTTTAGCTGAAAATGAAAATCGAATAAAAGGTTATAAAATAGGAGTAGATGGGTATTTAGTTAAACCGTTTGATCCGTCGCTTTTAAAGACACGGATAGACAACATCATTAAAATTCATTTTGATCTGAAACAGAAATTTTCGGGAGAAGAAGAAGGTGATGTACTCAAGCTGGCACATTCGCAAATAGATATAGATCTTATCTCAACGATAAAAGAAATCATAGATACAAACATCAATAACCCGGAGCTCACTCCCGGCTTTTTAAGTGATGCAATGGCAATGAGTTCGTCAAAGCTATATCGTAAAATCACCCAGCTTACAGATTTATCTCCAAACGAATTTATACGAACCATTCGACTTAAAAAATCTGTACAGTTATTAAAGACAAAAAACTACAACGTCTCTGAAGTTGCTAATTTAGTAGGTTTTAATGATCCTTTATATTTTAGTCGCTGTTTTAAAAAGCAGTTTGGCAGGTCTCCCAGCTCCTTACTTAAATAGAATTAGGTTTAATTTTGATAGACCCTTCAACCTAGGGTTTAATGGTTACTATAACACGTTTATAACTAGACAATGCTGGTTCTCCCTTATCGGTTACTTTGAGTATAAAATGTGCGGTTTCTGGCTTTGTAACACGAGGTGCAATCACATATGCATTGTGTACATTTTCTGCACCACCTACTTTGATTAGCTTTTTATAAGAACCGGCTTCAGGATAATTAAACCATAAAAAACTAAGATTATCGCCATCAGGATCTGTAGTTTCAAAGGCATCTAAAGCAAAACCTTCACCAGATTTTACCGTTAAGCGATCAGAGTGACTCAATTTTATTATCGGATTGTGATTAGCATCGGCGTAGCTTTGAACAGACCAGTCTATACGCGCTGCAAAATCATTCTGAAAATCTGCTCTCCAGCGCCATAAGGTAGCTTTATTATCAGCATAGGTGATAGTGGTGTCGATCTTTACACTTCTGCCATATTCATTAGGTTTGTAGGGTATATACGTGTCTATGGCATCTGTATAAATAGGACGTGTTTCTGCTTCAAAAGGCACTCCAGAATTTCCTTTTTTTTGTTTTGAAAAATCGGGTGTATACAATTCATAGCGGCCACCCCAGCCGCCCCATTCGGGATGTTCAGGAACATTTAGACCGTTAGGGATTAAAGATAGAAAAGAGGGAGTATCACCTTCAACTCCCCACGCAACATCAGGATAAGCAGCACCTAAAGGACCGTGATTTTGCTGAATGTTTTCTGCTAACCACGTATTACTTATTTGCGAATTATCAATTCCCTGAATTACACTGTTTATGGTAATCCAGGTTGCACTACCGTAATTGTCCCCGGGACTTACAATGTAAAATAGATCGGGAAAATTTTTACGTATCCAGACGCCGCTATCATCCTGATCTGAAATAGTATATACTCTAAGTTTTGCAATAAGGCGTTTTGCTTCAGTAGCAGTGCGTGTATTTTTAATAATAAATAAGGCTTGCGCTAAAGTATTTACACCTCCCCAAACAGGTATCCATAACGGGCGGGAATCTTCTTTTTCTAGTTCCTGAATAATCCACTTAGAACCTTCACTTTCTTTTCCTGCACCTACGCCTAACATTCCATAGACAGACGGCCCTTTTTTAACTAAAGAGGACAGAGTAGAAGCTTCGGGAAAACCCTTTGCGTGTTTTAGAAGATTTGGCTGAACTCTAGCATACGCATTAATTATTTTATGAATAGACTCGGGGTTGATTTCTGTTTTATGCCAAACAGAAGTTGTGGCAATAAGACCCTTTAAGTCAATTTCATTAGCATATAAAAACAAACGAATAAAAGATTGTGTATCATCTGGATCAGCTTCAATATCTGATAAAATAATAACTCGATGTTTAGTGACGTCTTGGGCTAAAACCAGCGAGACATTTACTAAAAAGATAAAAGCAATTAAAATTTTTTTCATAATAAATTTTATAGATGAAGCCGCAAATCAGGTACAACTTAGAGTTACCAAAATTTTGAGTTCAATCAGATTCAAGATTTTGAGATTGCTAAATTGTTCTTACAACGCTGCTCTACAGCAAGTTAAAAATATATTTATATCAATATTTAAGAATAGCCTGTAAATATCAATTAATAATACTATACTTGTAGTCAAATAAACTATAACTATTTAAAAGTAGTAAATATTTTAGTTGTTTACATTTTTTGTAGAAGCAATTTTTTAAAAAATCTACATAATGGCTTTGCGTAAATTGAAAGAATAGAAGAATGGTCTTGTTAATTATTATGTGATTTTCATTTTACGAAATCGATATACTTAGAAATTTTTGGTCACTTTAGAGTGAATAAAAATGGTGAATTACGATAGATTAAATTATAAACTTCAAAAATTAAAAATTATGTATAGGATACAGAATTCCATTTTTAAAAACATCGTTCTTGTAGGTTTGATTTCGTTTGCTTTTTTGAGTTGTAAAACCAATAATTCAAAGGAGCAGGATGAAGTTGTTGCTGAAAAAATGCTTTCGTTAAAAGATGCGTTTAAAGGTAAGTTTTTAATAGGTACTGCACTAAATCTAAATCAGATAGAAGGTCGTGCAACTAGTGACATCGCACTCATAAAAGAGCAGTTTAATTCTATTGTTGCTGAAAACTGTATGAAGAGTGAAAACTTATTTACCGCACAAGGGACTTACGATTTTACGGCAGCAGATGCTTTTGTAAAATTTGGTGAAGACAATAATATGGTGGTACATGGACATACGCTTATCTGGCATTCACAACTTCCGGAGTGGTTTTTTAAAGATAGTTTAGGTAATCAAATAGATAAAGTAGCACTTACCGAACGGATGAAGAGTCACATAAGTACTGTTGTAGGGCGCTATAAGGGCAGAGTAAAATCGTGGGATGTGGTAAATGAAGCGGTATTAGATAACGGTGAATTGCGTAAAAGTAAATTTTATGAAATTCTGGGTGACTCTTACTTAAAACTGGCTTTTGAATTTGCTCACGAGGCAGATCCCGAAGCAGAATTGTATTACAACGACTATAACACTTCATACCCAGAGAAAAGAGCAGGAATTATAAAAATGCTCTCAAAACTTCAAAGTGAGGGTGTGCAGCTAGATGGTATGGGAATGCAAGGTCATGTAGGTGTAGATAAACCTACGGTAGCTGAATTTGAAAAAAGTATTACGGCTTTTGCAGATTTAGGGTTAAAGGTTGCAGTTACCGAATTTGACATAACCGTACTGCCATTTCCTAAAAACTTAGATGGAGCAGAAGTAAGCAATAATGCCGAATATAAAGAGGAGATGAACCCGTATATAAATGGAATTCCAGATTCTCTAAATGTAAAGTTTACTAACCGCTATCTCGACTTTTTTAAAGTGTTTTTAAAGCATCAGGATAAGATGGAAAAAATTACTTTTTGGGGTGTTAATGATGGAAACTCGTGGAGAAATGACTGGCCTATAGCCGGTCGTACAGATTATCCTTTACTATTTGATAGAGAAAATAAAGCAAAACCGGTAGTTGATTCTATAATTAAACTGGCACTTAAAAATTAGCTAAACGGTGTGTACAGTTCCGGTAGCATAGTTCAATCTTCAGCATTAAATATGTCTTTATGAATACGCGTATATCTATTGTGTTAGTTAGTTCAGTACTACTTTTTAGTTCGTTTTTAGTACAAAATAAATTTAGTGAGCCTAAGATATCGGCAACTCGTAATCCGGTATTTAAACAGGCTATTTATGAAGGAAAAGATGAGGTATACCAAAATTATCCTCTAGCTGAAGGAGAGTTTTACAACCCTATATTGCAAGGTTGTTATCCTGACCCTGCCATTACACGTAAAGGAGATGATTATTATTTGGTTTGTTCTTCCTTCGCGATGGTTCCGGGAGTTCCTATATTTCATTCTAAAGATTTAGTAAACTGGACGCAGCTGGGTCACGTCTTAGATCGTAAATCTCAATTGAAGGTTGAAAACTCTGGTATTAGCGAAGGTATTTATGCACCAGGGATTACCTATAATCCCAATAACGACACATTCTATATGATTACAACGCAAATTGCCAGCGGTATTGGCAACATGGTTGTAAAAACTAAAGATCCTAAAAAGGGTTGGAGTGATCCTATAAAACTAGATTTTGGTGGGATCGATCCCGGTTTGTTTTTTGATGATAATGGCAAAGCTTATGTGGTGCATAATGATGCTCCAGATGGCGAACCGCTTTACAACGGTCATCGCGTAATTAAAATTTGGGAATACGATGTGGAGACCGATAAAATTATACCGGGTTCAGATCAAATTATCGTTAACGGTGGTGTTAATCTTAACGATAATCCTATATGGATTGAAGGTCCGCATATTTATAAAAAGAATGGTTTATATTATTTAATGTGTGCCGAAGGAGGAACTGGCGATTGGCACAGTGAAGTGATCTTTGTGAGCGATAAGCCCACGGGACCTTACACGCCTGCGCCATCGAATCCTATTTTAACCCAGCGTCATTTTCCTAAAGATCGTAAAAACAAAGTAGACTGGGCGGGTCATGCAGATTTGATACAGGGTCCTAATGATACGTACTATGGAGTATTTTTAGGGGTGCGACCTAATGAGCAGGATCGTGTAAATACAGGTAGAGAAACCTTTATGTTACCAGTGGACTGGTCTGGAGAATTTCCGGTATTTGAGAACGGCTTAGTGCCTTTAAAACCTATATTAGAAATGCCTGCGGGTGTGGTTAATCAAACAGGTAAAGCGGGATATTTTCCTAACGGAAATTTCACCTACACAGAAAATTTTAAAAGTGATACGCTTGATTACCGATGGATTGGATTAAGAGGACCGCGTGAAGATTTTATAAAACAAACAAAAGCAGGTTTAGAAATTAAATCCTTTGCAGTTTCTATAAAAGAGAAGAAGCCCACATCAACATTATTTCACAGACAACAACACAAAAACTTCTCGTTTACAACGACGCTTACCTTCAATCCTAAATCGGAAAAGGAGCTGGCAGGACTTGTATGTCTGCAGAATGAAGGGTTTAATTATGTTTTTGGAGTTACCAAAAAGGGTAGTAAAAATCACCTGCTTCTTGAGCGAACAGAAAATGGAAAATCTACTCTTATAGCTTCCGTTGCGATTGAAAATACAACTAATTTAAATCTTAGAGTAGAAGCTCAGGGCGATGCATATCGCTTTAGTTTTTCCGAAGAAAATAGTAACAATTATATAAATCTGGGAGGTACTGTGTCTGGAGATATATTATCTACAAACAATGCCGGTGGTTTTACAGGATCACTAATTGGCTTATATGCAACAACTGCAAATGACAACATTCTCGGTAAATAGATTATTGAAGACCGCATTAAATTAGAATTAGACAAATACATTATTCATGAAAGAACCAAGATATCTAGTCGATCACGCGTATATGGCAGATCCTTCTGCACACGTTTTTAATGGAAAAATTTACATTTATCCTTCTCACGATGTAGAATCGGGTATTGCCGAAAATGACAATGGCGACCATTTTGATATGCGCGATTATCACGTATTTTCTATGGAAAAGATTGACGGTGCAGTAACTGATCACGGTGAGGCCTTACACGTGAGCGATATCCCATGGGGTGGAAGACAACTTTGGGATTGTGATATCACTTTTAAAAATGGTACGTATTACCTATACTTTCCGCTAAAAGATAAAACAGATATTTTTAGAATAGGAGTAGCAACCAGCGATAAACCCGAAGGTCCTTTTATACCCAGGGACGCACCTATGAAAGGGAGTTTTTCTATAGATCCCTGCATATTTGAAGATAACGGAAATTACTATATGTATTTTGGAGGTTTATGGGGCGGTCAGTTGCAACGCTACCGTGATGGTAAAGCCATTGAGAATCCGTCTGAGCCTGCAGATGACGAACCAGCTTTGCCATCTCGCATAGCAAAGCTTTCTGATGATATGCTTGAGTTTGCAGAAGAATCTAAGCCTATTGTAATTTTAGATGAAGATGGCAAGCCATTAACAGCAGGCGATCACGACAGACGCTTTTTTGAAGCTTCGTGGGTTCATAAATACAACGACACGTATTATTTTTCATACTCTACAGGAAATACGCATAAGTTATGCTATGCCACAGGAGACAGCCCCTATGGGCCGTTTACATATCAAGGAGTTATTATGACACCGGTTGTAGGCTGGACAACCCATCATTCTATACTCGAGTTTGAAGGTAAGTGGTATTTATTTTACCACGACTCAAAACCTTCTGGAGGTAAAACCTGGTTGCGTAGTATGAAAGTGGTGGAGCTTGAATATGAATCAGACGGCAGTATAAAAACCTTAGAAGGTTTGTAAATGCAGAATCAAAAAGAAAAAAAGAGAGGCATTAGCCTCTCTTTTTATTTTACTGCTTGATGTTTACTTCTCAATAACCAAACTTTCTGGAGGAACGAGATATGATTCTTGTTTATTTGAGGAAGCTTGTAAAACTATATGCTGAAGTACAATACCGGGATCTTTACCATAGACGTTGAGTGTATGTTTTCCCGCTTTTAAACGTAAGGAAGTTTTAATACGATTTCTATTAGTACGCAATGCTTCATCCCAATCCTGCAAACCATCTTTCTCTAAATTAAGTGTCTTAATCTCATCATTATCTAGTGAATAGCTAAATTCTAGACCTCCCTGATTAAGAAAGTCTAGGGTAGGAGATAACAAAAACTCAAGATTACCTTCAAAATCTTTTTTAACCGTAAAGTCATAGGTAATCACTGTATTTTTCGGGTTAATGTCTTTACTAAATTTATGTATAGGTCTTATTGCGCTGTTTAGGACTCCTAAATCGGGGATGAGTTCCCAACCTGTTTGAGTTGTAAAAGCCGTTGCCGGATTACTTACTATACCATTATATTCAAGATGTCCTGCAGTTTCTACAATAATTGGCTCATAAACTACGTGAAGTATGGTATTAGAATTACCTTGTGAGATAGTAAATTCTGCAGCTGTTTTAGCGTTTGGAATTTTATCCTTTTTTAATTTTAGCGTTAGCTGAAGATCTTTTGTTAATGCTCCTTTTTTGCTCGAAATACTAAGCCATTCCGGAAGATTTTTTACGTTATAAATAATCTGTTTTTTTCCGCGGTTAAATAAAGTAATGGTCTGCTGACTATGGTATTTGTCAAAGGCTAATATATTTAAGGTGTCTTTTTCAGGAAAAAAATCGGTGCTTCCTGCAGAAGAAACTCCCAGACTTCCGGCTTCGGGAATAATTATAGATGCAATTGATGGCATCGTGTTCTCTTCGGGTTGTTGCCAGTAGGTATATCCTATATGGGTTTGAGACATCATATGATTCCATTTAGAATCGTTGAGCTGGTGGTATTTTTCAGTAAGTTTTTTATCTTTTTCAAAATACTCCTCAACCTGCTTACCATAGTCAGCCGTTGATAATCTGCCTTGCTCTGCATAGCGTTTATTTTTCGCGGAAGCGATATACATACGGTTAAGATTTGCCAGTGCTTGAATGGGAAATAAAACCAATTGATAATAGGCAGCTTGATGAGTTTCGGGTAATTTTTGCTGAATAGCTAGAGCCAGATCCTCAAGATCTGCATACTCTTTTAAAATCGTGTCAGCTTCCTCAAAATTATCTAGACTATAGGTTTCTGAATCTAATAACTCGGGTTTACGTCTACTTGCCAATGTTGAATACGTTTGCAGCAGCTCAGCAATTTCAGCTGAGTAGGTGACACCAAATTGGCCGGTAGCCCATTTTTGAGGATAGGCTTTTAAATCACTAAGTGTAAACGCTTCAGGATTCCAGGCGTAGTCAAGGAAAAAGCTGGTAGGGTATTCCATAGGCTTAATATCGCCAACATTTACAAGCCATATTTTTTGAGCGTTGTAAGCATAAGCGAGTGACATTTGCTCATAAACCCGGCTTATTTGTGTTGTGTTTAGCCACTTATAACTGCGTGGACCGCCCACATAATCAAAATGATAATAAATACCGTAACCCCCTTTACGGTTACCCTCATCTAAAGGCGGCAGTTTTCTAATATTTCCCCAGTTGTCGTCTGCCAGAAGCAGCGTGATATCTTCAGGGACGCGCATTCCCTGATCGTAATAGTCCTGTACTTCTTTGTATAACGCCCAGAGCTGTGGCGTCTCTTCTGCCGGTTTTTGCGTCACTGAGGCAATAATTTTACGTTGCTCGTTTACTATGGTTTCTAACAGCGAAATGGCTGTTCCTTCGGTCATCGGTTCGTCGCCATCTCCCCGCATCCCAACAGTTACAATACTTTCCTGAGCACCCATACGCTCAATACCTGTTTTCCAGAATTCTTGCAGTTTTTTTGCATTGGTATTATAATTCCATTCACCACTCCCATATTTTTTCCATTCAGACTGTGCTCGCATTAAGGGTTCGTGATGAGAAGTTCCCATTACAATCCCGTATTTATCTGCCAAAATAGGGTTTTGAGGATCGTCATCATTAAAAGATTTACCCCACATTGCAGGCCACAGGTAGTTTCCTTTCAGTCTTAAAATAAGTTCAAATACGTGTGCGTAGAACTGGTGGTTAAATCCACCAAATTTTTCCTCAGCCCAACCAGATAGTGCGGGCGCTTCATCATTTATAAATATTCCCCGATACTGTACTTTAGGTCCTGGGTTGACGTACATTTTTTCGGTAACATACAATTCTGATGCCTTCGCTATGGGTACATCTGCCCACCAGTACCAAGGAGAAACGCCCATTGCTTCAGAAAGGGTATAAACTCCGTAAATCGTGCCGCGTTTATCGCTTCCGGCAATGATTAGGTTTCCATTTATTTGTTGAATTTTAAAAGCTTCCCAGGAATTTCTGATTGAGTTTACATCAAGATTTCCTTCTTCAATAAGATTATCTATAAACCTGTTTTTACCAATAGTACCTATAATTATAGATCCTATTTTTTCAACATTATAGCGTTTAGAACTGCTTTTAGCGGTTACCCGTTCGATATCCTTAATAAAGTTATCTGCGGCCAGCAGAACACCTTCAAAATCACTGGAGTCTACTATAACAGGCGCTGTATCTTTAGTAGATGCAAGGGTAAAACTTCCAGTTACAAATTCAGTTGAAATTAATTTTTGCTGCGCAAATAGCGTGCAGTTTAACAGAAGCAACACCAACGTAAAATTTAAGCGCTTTCGATACATTGTATTAGTATTCATAACTGATAATAAAATCTATTCTATTAATCCCATGAGGGGTTGATTCCGGGTGCATACCTATTTCTAAAATTTTTGTAATACCCAAGCGTATGGGGCGCTTTGGGAATAAATGCGGGCATTTCTAATTGCGAAAATTCCTGAAAATACAGCAAACACGCGTCACGCCACCATTGTGCTTCTTTAAGCTGAAGTTTTAAAAGCATTTCGGTTTCTGTAAAAACATCAGTTCCCACATAAGGTTTCATTTGCTGCCAGGTAGTACTCATATTTTCAACAGCTTCAACACCGTTTTGATAGTGCTGCGCAAGATTATACCATAGCGTATTGCCATTGTTCAGGGTATAATCCCAGGGTAAATGATGAAACCAAAGCAGGTAGTTCTCAGGTGTTGTTTTTGGGTCATTATAGCGTTCCTGCAGCTCTGGCGCATATTGTTCTAGCGCATTACTACCCGTTTTAGTGCGGTCAAACCCAATGCCGTTTTTATCTGCTTTGTGATAATACACCGAGTTCCAGTCTGCTCTTCCCAGATAATCTACCCACGGTCCGGGACCCTGGTGATGACCCGCTGCCATAATATGATGCAATCCTAATGGAGTTCTATAATCTACGGCAGCTTCGCGTGAATTTAGAAGCAACCGGGTCATGGGTTCTACAAACTTAGGGTTTGAAGTAAAGGTCATTTTAAGCCATTCTTTCGCAATATTTTCAGCTTTTAAAATGGGATTCCACGCGAGTCTGCCATAGCCATACCAATTGGCCTGTGCAAATGGGTGTCCCGTCCAATTATGGGCGGTTCCTATATTAGATACTCCTGCAATACCGGTAAGTTTTTTAGAACTTAATGACCCATCAATGACTTTAGCCACCGTACTACCTGCTCCCTGCCTAAACGTGTCTTCTTGCAGGGTTTCTTCAAATAATTTAGGCAAGAAGGTTAGATGTGAAATACCTCCCAGATATTCTTGAGTAATTTGAAATTCGATCATTAAAGACGAATTAGGCATAGCGCCAAAAAGCGGATGAAACGGCTCTCTGGGCTGAAAATCGATGGCACCATTTTTTACCTGAACCAGCACATTGTCTTTAAAAGTACCATCAAAAGGTACAAACTCGGTATAGGCTTGTTTTGCCCGGTCGTCTGGTTTTTCGTCTGAATATACAAATGCCCGCCACATTACAATACCGTTATGAGGTTCAAGGGCTTCAGCCAGCATATTTGCACCATCTACGTGCGAACGCCCATAATTATTAGGACCCGGTTGGCCTTCAGAATTAGCTTTTACCAGAAAGCCTCCAAAATCAGGTATCTGCGTGTAAATCTCCTTTACTTTTTGGTTCCACCAACTACGCACCTCTTTATTTAATGGGTCTGCTGTTTCCAGACCGCCTATTTCAATAGGAGCAGAAAAGCGTGCAGTAAGATATACCTGTATTCCATAAGGGCGAAAAGCATCTGCGAGTGCTTTTACTTTTTCCAAATAAAAGGGTTCTAGAATTTCGGCACTTGCGTTTACATTATTTAAAACCGTACCGTTAATTCCTATTGAAGCGTTAGCTCGTGCATAATCTATATATTCTTTTTTAATAACCTCTGGCAATAGGTGCCAATCCCAGATAGAAAAACCGGCATAACCGCGCTCTACGGTGCGATCTAAATTATCCCAATGATTTAAAAGTCTTTTTTGTAATTGCGGATTTTCAAGTACATCTATGTTTTGCAGGGAATTATTTTGCTGCATTTGGTTCAATAGGTAATAGGTGCCGTATAAAAGTCCCTTATCTGTTGTCGCAGTTATAAGAAGAAGCTTCTTTTTATTGACTTGAATAGGTTTAATATAAAAACCTTCTGAACCTATTTCCTGAGTGCTACTAAGTTGTTCTGATTCTGTTTTAGAAAGATCTGCTACTTTAGAGATAAGCAGTGTAGGCGAGGAGGTAGCAAAATTGGGGTTGATACTCAACATAGCTGGTACAGCTATATTTAATTCGTTTTTTATAACAGCTGAAGTGGGTGTAGTACTACGAAGTTCCACAGTATTAAGAATCGCGGTATATTCTTTTGACAGGGTTTCATTTTGAATTGGATGGTATTGTAACCATAAATTGTATGCATCTTGACTGTAAGAATGCATAGAAACGCAAAGCATTATTAAGAATAAAAGTTTTTTCATTGTATACTGTTCTGAATGTGAGTAAGTCGCTTTAAAATGAGCTGTAGGCTACCTTTAAACGAAATCGATTGCATGATTTTAAATTTAATAACACGAATTAAGAGGTGATCAATCAAATTTAATTAAATTTAACCACATATAGTAATAATGACCATATCATAATTTTAATTATTAGTGGTCTTTACGATATTAGAATAACACGTTCACATAAGCCAAAACATCATTTTTTTAAATAAAAGTAGAGACTATGAATACATATATATTTAGAAGCACAAACAGTATTTTAGTTTGTCTGTTCATGTTATTTTCAATATTTCGGGTTGAAGCTCAACTAAAACTACCTAAGCTCGTAAGTGACGGGATGGTCGTACAACGCAATACCGAAATCAATATTTGGGGTTATGCAGATGCCGGTGCGCCTGTAATGGTGTCTTTTTTAGGAAAGCAAAAAAAAGTGAAAACTAATGAAGCAGGAACCTGGCTTACATCATTTAAAACTCCTAATCAAGCAGAAGCATCCTCAATTACCATAACATCTGCCTCAGAAACGCTTACTGTAGACAACGTACTGGTAGGCGATGTCTATCTATGCTCAGGACAGTCAAATATGGAGTTGCCTATGTCGCGTGTAAAACCTCTTTATGAAGAGGAAATCGCCACAGCAAATTTTCCTGATATTCGTTATTTTGAAGTTCCGAAAATATATGATTTTTCAGGCCCTCAATTAGATTTACCGGGTGGTAAATGGGTTGCGGTAAACAGCGCAACTATTGAAGATATTTCTGCAGTTGCCTATTTTTTTTCTAAAGAAATTCATTTAGATCAAAATGTTCCTGTGGGGATCATTAACGCCAGTTTAGGGGGTTCTCCTATAGAATCCTGGTTAGATTATGATGCACTAAAATCATTTCCCGGAGCACAGGCTTCAGCTCAAAAATTTAAAAGTAATAGTTATAGAGATAGTATAGCAACTAGCGATACAAAACGGCAGCAAGACTGGTATTCAAAATTAAATAACGCTGATAACGGCTTAAAGAATAACTGGAAATCGGGAGAATTTGAGATTTCAAATTGGGATTCGATGCAAATACCCGGCTATTGGGCAGAAACTAATCTAGGCGCTCTTAATGGTGTTGTTTGGTTTACAAAGACAGTTAATCTTCCTAAAGAACTCATAGGAAAAGCAGCGCATCTAGAAATGGGAAGGATTGTAGATGCAGATTCAATCTTTATTAATGGGACATTTATAGGAAACACGACCTATCAATATCCACCAAGACGTTATGAGATTCCAAAAGGTATTTTAAAAGAAAAGAACCAGCTTGTAGTTCGGGTAATTAATGAACAGGGACGTGGGGGTTTTGTTGAAGATAAAGACTATGAAATTCGTTTTGAGGATACAGTGATAGACCTTAAAGGCACGTGGCAGTATAAACTGGGAGCTCTCCAAGAGCCGTTAGCTTCTCCTACTTTTATTAGGTGGAAACCTACCGGATTGTACAACGCCATGATAAACCCATTATTAAATTATAAAATAGCCGGTATGCTCTGGTATCAGGGTGAGTCTAATGTGAGCAATGCAGATGAATACGATGAGTTGATAAAAATTTTAGTTACTGACTGGCGTTCTAAATGGGGGCAAGGGGATACACCTTTCTTATTGGTGCAACTTGCTAATTTTCTTAAATCTTATGAAGAACCTACAGAAAGTGACTGGGCCAAGATGCGCGAATCGCAGGAAGCTGTGCTAGATTTAAAAAATACGGCTATGGCCGTTTTAATAGATGTGGGGGAGTGGAATGATATTCACCCATTAAATAAAAAGGATGTAGGTCATCGGCTTGCCTTAGGAGCTAAAAAACTGGTCTATCATAAAGATGTTGTGAGCAGCGGACCCCGATTTAAATCTTTAAAAATTGAAGATAATAAAGCAATCGTTCATTATGACTTATTTAATTCTTCAATTCAAATACAAGGAGCTAAACCCCAGGGATTTGCTGTAGCAGGAGCAGATGGTAAATTTTATTGGGCGGAAGCTCAGGTTGTAGGAAACACGATTGTATTAACAAGTGAGCAGGTTTCAAAACCAGTGTATGTGCGGTATGCGTGGGCAGATAATCCTGATACTGCAAATGTATTTAATACTCAAGGATTACCTGCATTGCCATTTAGAACTGATAAATAGCGATGAGTGCTTTTACCTAATACTTATAGACTCTAGTTAAAATATCTAGTAAAATATAAAAAATACCCCGAGACGTTATTCCGGGGTATTTTTTTTTGGAGTGCGTGTTATTCCAGATCAAATTAAATGCGTGTTATGAGCAATTTTTGTGTGCGATACAAATTGTAATCAAATTATATCCTTCTACGAAGAATGTAAAAAATACATTAATAATTTTGAAAACGTAAAAATTTCAAAATTATAGTCATTTTGACTACAAGTTGTCGTTTTAGCGCGAAATTTTCACCAAAAACTATGTGAAAATTGGTCAAAAAAGCGTGTTTTTCGCCTAAAAATGAAGCGATTTTTGTTAAAAAAATTGGCGTTAGCCCAGTGTATACAGGCAATGCTTCAAAATTACGGTTGGCTTGCTACAAATCTTTTACACAATTCTTGATTCTGCCGATATATTTGTTAGAAGTCATCAAAAAATAATCAACCTCTTATTTACTTCAATCGTTTTCGTTTGATTGAGCAAATTCTAAAAAATAATAGAATGCACATAAATTCAATCGATATAGTAAAGCAGTTGCTTAATCATCTTTAAACTCGTTATTAAACTATCTATGACAATGACAAAACATTTACTTAACAAACTCAAACCGAAGTTTAGTGTTGTGTATCTCACGCTACTGGTGAGTCTGATTTCGCTTGCGGGATTCGCTCAATCTACAATTACCGGTACAGTATCTGATAATACTGCACCTATACCCGGTGTTTCTGTTTTATTAAAAGGAACCCAAAACGGTGTCGTAACCGATTTTGACGGAAATTATTCAATTAGTAATGTTCCTGCAGATGGCGTACTGGTCTTTAGTTATGTAGGATTTCAGACAAAACAAGTACCTGTAAATAACCAGACAACTATAAATCTTACACTTGAGGTTGATGTATCATCTTTAGATGAAGTGGTGGTAATCGGTTATGGTAAAATGAAACGTTCTGATGTTACCGGAGCCGTAGTTTCAGTTTCTAGTGAAGCGATAGAAAAATCGATACCTACCACTCTAGATCAGGTTTTACAGGGTAGAGCTGCCGGTGTTCAAATTCAACAAAACAGTGGTGCTCCAGGCGCAAGTTCTTCTATACGTATTAGAGGGGTGAGCTCAATCACGGGTTCTAATGAACCTATTTTTGTTATAGACGGGGTGATCGTAGACAGCAATACAGGTCAGGGTGGTCAAAATGCATTTGCCTCTATTAACCCATCAGACATTGTTTCTGTAGATATTTTAAAGGATGCTTCGGCAACGGCTATTTACGGTTCGCGTGCAGCAAACGGAGTCATTCTTATCACTACTAAACGAGGAAAAAACGGTGCGGCTACAATCACGTATTCCAATTACATAGGTTATCAGGAAATTCCCAAACAATTAGAGTTATTAAACTTAAGGGAATATGCTATTCATAAAAATAACAGAGCAGATCTGGGTATCGTACAGCGGGATGCAGACTTTATAAGACCAGATTTGTTAGGTGAAGGTACAGACTGGCAGGATGCGATGTTTGACCGGGCGATGATGAAAAATCATAACCTTTCTGTCTCTGGCGGAAATGAGAAAAGTACTTATAATATGAGTATAGGTTACTTAGATCAGGAAGGTATTGCGCTGGGTTCTTCTTTTGAGCGTTTTACGATGCGTGGTGTTTTTGACTCTCAGGTAAAAGATTATGTGAAAATGGGAATCAATTTTGCGTTCAATACCATTAATCAAAATACAACCTTTTCAGATCAATCTTTAATTCTTACGGCCTTAAGACAAACACCTAATGTCGCTGTACGTAATGCAGATGGCGATTTTTCGGGTCCGGTAAATGAAGAGTTTCCGCAGAGTAACCCGGTAGGTTTAGCTTTTCTTCGTGATAATCGTGCCGAAAATACGGGTATACGAGCCAATACTTTTGCTGAGATCGAATTTGTTGAAGGACTTAGTTTAAGAACGGAATATTCTATTGATTACGGTTTTCAAAATGCCTACACATTTAACCCGTCGTATTTTTTTAGTGAAAGTGTTTCTAACACAAATAGAGAGGGAACGCGTACTAAAGGATATAATAAATATTACAACATACGTAACGTATTAACCTATGATCGCTCGTTTGGGGTGCATAGTATAAATGCAATTCTGGGGCAGGAATATCAGGAATCTTATTTTGAAAATTTATTCGGGTATCGATCTGGCTATTTAACAAATGGAGCTACAGATTTAAATGCAGGAGATGCTACTACAGCTCGTAATTCTAATGCCAGTTTTAAAAGTTCTCTTAATTCGTATTTCGCAAGAGCCTTTTATTCATTTGATGACAAATATCTTTTAACGGCAACCATACGTTATGATGGTTCTTCAAAATTTTCAAGAGAAAACAGATGGGGTTGGTTTCCTTCTGCAGCATTAGCCTGGAAGGTTTCAAACGAAGATTTTCTAAAAGAAAATGATTACATAAACAATCTTAAACTACGTCTGGGATATGGAGCGGTAGGGAATCAAAGTGTTCCTAACTATGCATACACATCTATTTATGCCGCTTCTCCTACACCTTTTGGCGCCGGTTTATTAGCAGCAAACACCGCAAATGCAGATTTGCAATGGGAAACTACCTATTCAAGTAATTTAGGTCTTGACCTTAATATGTTTAATAACCGCATAGAATTTATCGCAGACATTTATTATAAGAAAACTAAAGACCTTCTCTTACTGGCTCCCTATCCTGATTATGCAGGTACAAGCGGAGTAGGAGCAACTTCAGCACCTTATGTAAACATTGGGTCGCTTGAGAATAAAGGTCTGGAGCTTACTTTAAATACGGTAAATATTGACAACGGCAATTTTCAATGGAAGTCAAACCTCATATTTACATTAAACAGAAATAAAGTTTTAGGTCTGGCTACCGAAACCGGAATTTTAAATAGAACACTTCAGCAAGGCTCAGATATTACGATTGTAACGCGTACAGCTGTAGGAAAACCTATAGGGCAGTTCTACGGCTATAAAGTGATAGGTCGTTTTGAAGATGCTACAGATTTTTATTACCGAAATGAAGCCGGAGAAGTTGTTCCTACTGCATTACCCGAAGGCTTAACCATAAGTGAAAATGGCGTATGGATAGGAGATTACAAATTTGAAGATATCAATAACGATGGCGTAATTAATGAGCAGGATCGGGATTATATAGGAAACCCATTACCAGATTTTAGTTATGGTATAGGAAACTCGTTTAGCTATAAAGGTTTTGATCTTAACGTACAGCTATCTGGGCAATATGGGAACGAAATTGTTAATTATCAAAGACGTTTCTTAGAAAACCCAAGAGGTAATACAAACCTATTACATACTGCTTTAGGTTATGCAGAACTAGGCTTAATTAATCCTGATGGTCCTAATGATTACCGAAATGTGCAGATTGTAGGCGGCGACCGGTATATGCCTAGAATTGCTGCATCATCGGCGGCATCAACCTCAAACTTTAGATACAGTAACCGCTTTTTGGAAGACGGCTCTTACTTAAGAATTCAAAATATTTCTTTTGGATACAGTCTTCCTAGAGATTTTATAGAAAAATTCGGGTTACTCAATTTTAAAATATTTACAAACCTTCAGAATGTTTACACATTCACGAAATACTCTGGTTACGATCCTGAAGTGGGCTCCCTTAATCAGGATGCACTATTAACAGGTATTGATAATGGTCGTTATCCATCACCTCGTATTTATACACTGGGTCTAAATGTCAATTTTTAATAAAAATACTATGCGAACACATACCTTAATTTATACGTTTTTAATTACCGCTCTGGCACTTAGTATTTCTGGCTGTAGCGATGATCTGGAGATAGAACCTAATGATCAGATTGCAAAAGAAAATTTCTTTCAGTCTGAAGAAGATTTTAGAGCTGCTACTGCACCCTTATACAATCGCGTTTGGTTTTCATTTAATGATAAATTCTATTTTGGTTTGGGAGACGGGCGTTCTTATAATCTTTATGCGCCATTTTCAGATTATATCTATCCGTTTAGTGATTTAACTGAAACAGGACTAACCGGACCTTTAGTTGAAGCCTGGAGATCATTTTATATTGTAATTCAGCAGTCCAATAATACGATTGAAGCCATAGAAGGCAGTAGTGTTGAAGAAGAATTAAAAACGCAATATATCGCCGAAGCTCGCTTTATGAGGGGCGCTGCATACTGGTATATCGCCTCGTTGTGGGGTGATGCTATTATTGCTACCAGTCAGGCAGATATCATTAGCAATCCTATTGTGAATAAAAGCCCGCGTACCGATGTGTACGAGTTTGCAATACGCGATATGGAGTATGCTGCTAAGTTTTTACCAGAACAGGCCGGTCAAGCCGGAAGAGTAACAAAATACAGTGCCTTTGGGATGTTATCACGTTTATATCTGTCATATGCAGGTTTAAGCGACAATGCAAATAGTGGAAACAGAAATCAACAACTACTTGACCTGGCTAAACAGGCTGCGGCAAAAGTAATTGAAGAAGGACCGTATACCTTATTAGATGACTATGAAGATCTCTTTAAAGTCGAAAATAATAATAATTCGGAATCACTTTTTGCATTGCAATGGGTTCCTAACGGAGAGTATGGTGTAAATAATCCGCATCAGGCATTCTTTGCCTTAGGTTCTGAAATTACCGGTGATGATGCTGCTTATGGTTTTTTTACTCGAGCGTCTTATGATGTATTAGAAGAGTATGAAGCTAGAGATTTGCGTCGCAAAGCAACCTGGATGGCAGATGGAGATTTTTATCCCGAGTTGAGCAAAGCTAATGGTGGGTATCTTGTAGATCACGAGAATACGTATGTGAATGTAAAAAAGGGAGTTGTAGGTTCTACTAAAGATAATCCTAGTATTTCACGACAAAATTCTGCTTTAAATACCTATATGTTGCGCCTGGGTGAGGTGTATTTAAATTATGCAGAAGCTGCATTAGGCAACAGTGCTTCAACTACAGATGCAACCGCTTTAATGTATGTAAATGCATTACGTACCAGAGCGGGTCTCTCCTCAAAAACATCTTTAACATTTAATGATTTGTTTCACGAGCGTAGGGTTGAACTGTGTATGGAAGGGCAATTCTGGTATGATATCGTGCGTAGAGCCTATTACAAAGAGCAAGAAATGATCAACTATATAAGTGCTCAGGATCGTGATGTAGTTGTGCCATTTACATATGATGAAGAAAAGAACGAAGCAAATATAGATGATACGCGTGACCCGGAATCTCGTGCTATAGGTGTGGTTGATGAAGGCATTTTTTTATTACCATATCCTGAATCTGAAGTGGTTCAAAATCCGCTATTGAGAGAAGCTGCTGTTCCTTATGAATTTACTGAAGAACGCATTACAGACTTATTTGAATAACACCTAAGAAATAACTAAAACTAGTTTACAGATGAAAGACATATTATTAAAAAACCTGAACAGGAGCATAGCCCATTTTTTTGGGGCATTCTTGTTCATTTTAATTCTTGCAGGTTGTTCTAGCGATGACGATGCAACGGGAGGAGAGATAACCGTAAATGCGGTTTTTCTTCAGGATGTAAATTCTACAGTACCAGACCGTCAGGTAGAATTTGTAAGATTAGGACAATTATTACGCATAGAAGGTTCGGGGTTTACAGGCCTTAAACGCGTATTTATAAATGGTTATCAAACCGGTTTCAATCCGGTTTATGTATCAGATACCTCGATGCTTATTCGGGTTTCGGGTGATACCCCTACGGTAGAAGCAGCTGATGAGGTACGCAATACGATACGTTTTGTAAAAGACAGTTCAGAAAAGATTATTGAATTTGAAATTAGATCATCTGCACCTCAAATAACCCGTATTTCACACACTATGCCCAAGCCCGGTGAAGAAATCACGGTATATGGTTCTGGTTTGATTGAAGTTACCAAGGTAGTTTTTCCGGGAGACGTAGAGGTTACAAGCGGAATAACATTTGACGAAGTTGACGGTGAATTTTTTACGGTTACAATGCCCAATGGAGTAGCGACCTCAGGAGGTTCTATCTATATAGAATCTGCAAATGGCGCAGCCTATTCTCCGGCATATTTCAATTTTAAAGAAGGTGTGATTCTCAACTTTGATGGTATGGGAGGTATTGGTGAATTTGGAAACACCATTCGCACAACTCAATTAGAATCTGAAGTAATTGGAGAAGGTAATACGTCACAAGGTACTTATGTACCGCATCGTCCTGAAGGAACAGGAACGTTTCCGGCAGGTTCAAATCGTTTATCTGAGGTATTTACAACAGGTAGTGAAAGTTGGCGCACACAGTTCACACCCTTTTTCCCAACAACTACTCCGCTTGATTCTTTAGCATTTCAATTTGATATTTATGTTCCTAAGGCCTGGAACACCGGCGTATTACAAATTTTACTCATCAATAATTTTAATGGTGGTGAATGGAGTGGCGGAACCTATAACTATGTACCGTGGATTGTAGATGAGGAGCGTGAACCTTTTATGACTGAAGGCTGGACCACGGTTACCATACCGTTTACAGACTTTTACAATTTTGAAGCTGAAGATACAGAATTCACCTTCGCAGACCTGCTGGCATTCCGTGAAGCGGCTACATATAAAAATTTTGGAATGTTTTTTAATAACACAGATGTTTTATTGAGTAACGTAACCAGAAGTCCCAGTGATATAGAATTTGCTGCCACCCCTACAGATGTAGATATATACACAGACAATTGGAGAATTGTATCATTAGAAGTACCTACAGTTACAGATTTTCCTGAATAACATAAAAAATTGAGCGATGAAAAAATTTAAATTAATACCGGTATTCCTAATTTTTGTAGGATTGATGTCCTCTTGTGAGGATACTATAATGGACTGGGAAGAAGTACCGGAAGAGAATCAAGTCACCACAGCAGAATTACCACTTGAACTTGCTGAAAAAATAAGTCGCTACGAGCCGCTTAAAACCTATACAGATGTTGTTTTAGGTGTAGGTATCGTTATGGATTTATATGTCAATGACGCGGCTTATAGAGCTCTGGTAAATGAGAATTACGATGATGCAACGGTAGGTTATGCGATGAAACATGGCGCGATGGTTAACAATCAGGGGCAAATTAATTTTGGACCGGTAGATAATTTTATCGCATTGACTAATGAAGCCGGTCTTGATGTGTATGGGCATACGCTAGTATGGCATGCAAATCAAAATGCAAATTATCTTAATAGTCTTATAGCACCCACCATAATTCCCGGAACCAGTGGAGGTAATATTTTAGATCTATCAACTCTAAAAGATGGAAGTCTTAACGGCTGGGAAAAAAATGGGACTGTTACAGTTGCAGCAGACGAAGGTCTTGCAGCAGGATCACGAGCAGTAAAATTTGAAGCGGCAACTCCGGCTAATTATTACGATTTACAGTTTAGATCTCCATTAAATACCAGTATTGTAGCCGGGCATACGTATGAGATTTCTTTTTACGTGCGATCAGACAATAGCGGAAACGGTAAAGTTACCTTTAGAGGCTTAGACAATAATTACCCTTATAAAGATTGGTATGGTTCTGGCGCCTCAGATAATTTTGCAACAACCTCAGAATGGAAACAAGTAAAATTTACAGTAAGTGATTTTAAAACTGAAGGTGGCCAATTACAACCTTTTGGAATAGATTTTAATTTCGGTTATGGATCTAATATTAATTATTATGTAGATGTAAATACCTTGAGTCTTGTAGATCTTGATGCAGAAACCGAAGTGGTAAATTTAATCACAAACAGTGATTTTGAAAATGCCTCTTTAAACCCGTGGAGTGGTTATGGCAACGGATCGTCCCGTTCTGTATCTGCACAGGGAGCAGGGTATAGCAGTGATTATGCGATGGTGTTAACAAATCCTGTAGTTGCTAATTCATACTCGGCTCAGCAGGTTTTTGAATTTCCGACAGCTTTAGAGAGTGGGGTAGCGCATACCATCTCTTTCTACATAAAATCTGATGTAGCAGCATCTTTAGAAGTAGAATTGCAAAGTCCAGATTATTCTGCAGATTATTCGGGAGCTATTAATACGACTACAAACTGGACGCAGGTGGTGCGCACAATAACTCCGAGTACAACAGATCGTACCAAATTTATATTTGATTTTGGAGCTTCTGCAGCAACATTTTATATTGATGATATAGTACTTACTACAGGAGAGATTGCGGCAGGTTCAGAAACTATAATCATAGAAAAAACAGACGAAGAAAAAGCAGAGTTAATAGGTGCAGCTATGGAAGACTGGATGTCTCAAATGCTTACTCACTATAAAAGTGATGTTCACGCGTGGGATGTTGTAAATGAACCTATGAAAGAAGGAGGTAATTTGCGTGATGGTAATGTAACAGATCCTGCAAATGATGATTTTTATTGGGTAAAATATTTAGGAAAAGACTATGCTGTAACAGCATTTAAATTGGCAAGACAATATGGTAATCCTGATGATGTTCTGTTTATAAACGATTATAATTTAGAGTCTAGTTTAGCAAAATTAGATGGTCTTATTGAGTATACAAATTACATAGAAAGTCAGGGTGCTGAGGTTGATGGTATAGGTACACAAATGCATATTTCTTTGAATACAAGCAGAGATAATATTGTACAGATGTTTCAAAAGTTAGCGGCCAGTGGTAAACTGATTAAGGTTAGCGAACTAGACGTACGATTAGGCACCGCATCACCCACTATGCAGCAATTGCTAGACCAGTCTGCTATGTATCAATTTGTAGTAGATTCTTTCCGTGAGATTATACCCGCATCGCAACAATATGGGATCACCTTATGGAATTTATCTGACAAAGCAAATGAACATGAGTTCTGGCTACCCGAGGAATCTCCTAACGTATTTGACACTAACTTCGGTAGAAAACCGGCGTATAAGGGTGTGGCAGATGGCCTTGCAGGGAGAGATGTAAGTGAAGATTTTAGTGGCGAACTTGTAGATTAACTCATTTATCTGAATTTACAATTAGCAACGAAAATGAGGGCGAAAGCCCTCATTTTTTTGTTATATATACTACTAAACGGTAAATCGTTCAGCTGTATGCAATCGTGCTATGAGTTAGTTTTATGTAGTTAAATTAGCTTTAAGCGGGATTTTAAATCTTCACCCTGTGAGTTTATTTATTTATTTATTTATGTATAATATGTTTTAATCCTTTTTGATTTCAGTAGGAAGTATCCCAAAGTGTGCTTTGAAGCATTTTGAGAAATAGGAAGGAGACGAGAAGCCTACATTAAAACTGATTTCACTGATAGCAGTGTTGCTCTCTTCAATCAACTTCTTAGCACGTTCGAGACGCAAATTGCGTATAAATTCATTTGCAGTTAAACCGGTAAGTGCTTTTATTTTTCGGTAGAGCTGACTTCTACTTAGGCTAAATTCATCTGCTAGTTTTTCAACATTGAGTTCAGACTCATGAATGTTTTCCTGTATATAAGCGATTATTTTTAATATAAACTGTTGATCTAGAGAAACCGGATTTGTAGCTGGTTTTACCGGGGCTACATTGCCAATAAATTTTTTAAACAGTAATTCTCTGTTTTTAACCAATTGTTTGAGGTGCGATTGCAAGACCTCCATATTAAAGGGTTTGTTGAGGTAAGCATCTGCGCCAGAATCTAAACCTTCTATCCAGTCATCTGCCACTGCCTTTGCGGTGAGCATAAGCACCGGTATATGACTGGTTTTAAGATCGCTTTTTAGATGTGAACATAAGGTTACGCCGTTCATCTTTGGCATAATCACATCGGTTATTATAATATCTGGAGTGGTTTCAATAGCTATTTTTAAGCCTTCTTCACCATCTTCAGCCTCGAGAATAGTATAGTTTTCAGAAAGTTCGGAAACTAAATAGTTTCTGAGTTCGAGATTGTCTTCTACAATTAATAGAGTTTTTTTATTAGTATCACTTTCTACTTCAATAGCAGGAGCTGCTTGCTGAATCTGATTTGTAAGTTTGGCGTTACCCAAGGGAAATTCAATACGATCTGTAGAATCATAATGCTCTTCATGTATGGGAATTAAAATTCTGAATTTTGTACCTACACCTATTTCACTTTCTACATAAATTTCGCCTCTATGAAGATTTACAAAGCTGCTCACAACTTCAAGCCCGATGCCGGTTCCGCCAAAATATTGCTCGTTTAATTCTTTGATTTGATAAAAGCGATTAAAGATTTTCTCCAGTTCATCTGCAGCAATTCCTTTACCGGTGTCTTCTATACTTATTTCAAGAGCTTCTGCAGAAGTATTAGGTATTAGCTTAAAATTATATTGTTTTTTTAGACCTACGTGAACTGTTATAATACCATTATTAGAAGTACTCTTAAACGCGTTTGACAGAATATTGAAAATTATTTTTTCGAGTTTATTTTTATCTGCCCAAATAGATTTTAAGTCTTTTCTAATTTCTAGCGATAACACAATATTGCGTTGATTTGCCTCTTCTTGAAAATAATCGAGTATTTCGGTAACTAATGTTTTGATATTAAATGCTGAAACGTGTAGGGGAATTTTATTAAACTGAAGCTTTCTAAAATCCATCAACTCGTCAATAAGTCGTTTTAAACGTGTTGTATTCTTATGAATTATGCGGTGTTTATTTTTTAGTTTTTCGGGAACAGAAGCATCTTTTAAAATAGCGTCTAACGGACTTAATATAAGCGTTAGCGGAGTTCTAAACTCGTGAGATATATTTGTAAAAAATTGTATTTTTTTTGCGTTAAGAGCTTCTTCCTGCAGGTGATTTTCGCGTTCCTGCTCAAGTGCACGTTTAGATTTTAATCGCGCATCAATGAAGTGATAAATGATGTAAGTGATTGCAATTATTAAAAACAAATAAGATACAAATGCCAGATTACTGAACCACCAGGGGCGTAGTACCGTAATTTTAAGTTTAACAGTATCATCACTCCAAATACCGTCACTATTTGCTGCTTTTACATTAAAAGTATAATCTCCTGACGGAAGATTTGTATAGGTAGCGCTTCTCGTATTTTGAACGTAATTCCAGTTATCTTCAAAACCTTCTAAGTAATATGCAAACTGAATATTTTCGGGTCTTGTAAAGTCTATGGCCGCATAGTCTATTGTAAAAACAGATTGCTCGTGATTAAGGGTAATCTTTTTTGTTTGAGAGATTACCTTATCTAAAACCGATTTTTTTGTACCTGGTTTTACCGAAACATTAAAAAGTTTTAAATCGCTTAAGTAAACCGAAGGCGTGTTTTTATTGACAGGTAATTCTTTTGGATTAAAATAATTAACACCCTCAAACGAACCAAAGTAAATTTGACCATTTTTATCTTTATAAGCTGCACTATTAAAATCATTAGCTAACAAACCATCTGTAGTCGAGTAACTTTTAAGAATGTTTTTATCTTTATCTATACGGGTTAAACCGTTGTTACCGGCAACCCATAAATAGCCAGATTCATCTTCGATAATTGCAGAAACCGTTATCTTATTAAAACCCTTTTCCGGTTCTAACCAGGAAAAGGTATTACTTTTCATCTCATATTTACTCAAACCCGCTACATCTGTACCTATCCAGATATTTTTAGAAGAGTCTTCATAGATTTCAATGATTAAGCTTTTAGGGTTTTTGGCGCTATCGTCCTGATAAAACTGTGTGGTAAGATTTTCTAAGCTGAAGTGACTATCTGTAGTTTTAAATTTATATAGACCTGCATTGCCGCCAATCCATAAGTAATCCTCACTGTCAACATAAACCTTACGAATGTCGCTATAATTCAGATTATTTTTCTTAAATATTTTCTGGTTGTAATTCGAAAACTCTTTCGTATTGGGATTAAAAGAATGAATTCCGTGCGAAAATGTACCTATCCAAATGGTGCCGTTAGAATCTTCAGAAAAGCTTGAAACTCTATTGGAACTTAGTTTACCGGCAGTATTAGAAACTGTGTAATTGATGAATTTATTAGAATCTTTTTCTAAAACATAAATACCATAATCCCAGGTTCCTACCCATAGAGTTCCTTTACTATCCTTAAACAAAGTTTGTACATCTGGAGAGTTAAGGCCGGTAGCTATGTCATTTTCGGTATTTAGTAAATGCGTAAACCTATTGTTTTTTGCATCGTAAACATCTATACCACCACCATCTATACCTAGCCACAATCTGTCTAACTCATCTTTTTGAATACCGGTAACAGAGCTTGACTGTAAAGAATTTGGGTAATTGGGTTTACTTTCTAGATATTTAAATTTATCGTAAAAACGGTCAAATATTCCCACACCGTTGTTGTAATAACCTATCCAGATGCGTTGTTGGTTATCAAGAAACAAGGACCAGATTGAATTTGATTTAATACCAGTATCATTAAACTTTGTATTGTAATAATGGTTAAGTAATTCACCATTAGTATTGAGTTCAAATAGTCCATCATTTTCGGTTCCACATAAAATGGTATTGCGTGGCGTACTCAACAAGGATAAAACGCGTTTTGATGTAATGGGAAACTCTTTAATTGCAAATCTTCCGTTTTGATTTTTATCAATTTTTATTAAGCCTTGATTATTTGTACCTAGCCAGATATTTCCTTTATGGTCTATCTGCATCGTCTTGATAGAATTTTTTACTGTTATCTTTCCTTTTACAGTATTAAAAGAAAATGGTTTTATAAGTTGACTGGCGGTGTCCAACTCAAAAATCCCCAGATTAGTACCTAATAAATAGCGATTGTCAAAATAAGCAAGACTGTTTATGAGTAAATTATTTATTTGTTTTAAACCTGCAGTTTTGAATGCTTTACTTGTGTAATTTTCAGGATTTATTTCAAAAAGGCCGTGTTGATGCGTACCTACCAGAATAGACCCGTTTTTATGTTCTAAAATCGCTTGCACCGAAATAGTAGAATTATCGGTTGCTTCAACCAGAGCTATGCGTTTAAAATTATCCTGATTTCTATTATATATATTAAGACCGGTTTCTGTAGCTACCCAAACGTTGTTTTTACGATCTACATAGGTGGCGTGTATAAGCGAATTACTTAGACTTGTAGAATCTTGTGAGCTAAATTGATAGGGGGTATAGTCAATACCGTTGTATTTATTTAATCCCAAGCCATTAGTTCCTAACCAGATAAACCCTTGTTGGTCCTGAGTAATTGTAGAAACAGCCCGTTGTGTGATGTTATTTTGAAGCTGGGTAAAATTATAGGGCGGATAGCTTTTATTTTGCGAGAAACAAATTGCGGTAGCACCAAAAAAAAGAGCAAAATAGTAGAGGAGTAGTTTATTTTTCAATTTGAGAATATCTGTTTTAATATAAAATAAAGCTTAATTCGTATCAATCTTTGATTAAACGTCAAACGAATTTTAAACCTCTATTTTATGTTTTTAATTTAAAAAATCAAGATTGAATGTTAGTTCAATAAAATCATTAAAAACATCTAAATACGCCACTTTAAAATAAAAGAAAGTACCACTTAAATGTTTAAAAATGAAACTTAACTTATCTTAAAACATCAAATTTTTTAAATGATTATAGTCAAATATACTATTTGATCGTGAATGTATTTTTTTAATAAATAACAGGAAGTAATCAGAATAATTATTAATTTTAAAATGAACCACTTAAACCTCCCCCATTTGAATACTTGAGTATTTTAAATACAAGGTATTCATTATAGTAATTTAGCGTTTATATATAGTCTATCATCGTTAAATTATAAGATTTACTATTTATAGTGATTATTAGTTCCAATTAATTTTTTGAAATGCGATTTGAATCAATCTGTATATAGTTTTACACCAGTCAATTAATTTTCTGTTCGGAAGAAATAATTACAGTGTCGAGCTATTATATATAAGTTGATGTTGTAGCTGGTTTAATGAAATTCTATTTATGTTAAGTTTAAAAAATATCGAGCAAGAACGCCTTAAATCTGTAAGATCTTACCGATTAATACATGATTCAGCAAAGCAAGATTTTAATAAACTAGCGCGAATTGCGGCTATACTTTGTGATGTCCCGGTGATTCTTATAAGCCTTATGGAAGAATGCGAACAGCTTTTTCTATCTCATTATGGTATTGATCTGGATGCAGTACCCCGAGAAGAGACATTTTGCGAAGTCTTATTACAAGATAATTCAGAACCTTTAATTGTAACAGATGCTTTATTAGATGACCGTTTTGTTAATAATAAATATGTAACAGGTTATCCTCATATTCGGTTTTATGCTGGTTTTCCTCTAATTAATGATGAGAATCATGTCTTAGGTACTCTTTGTGTCGTTGATCACAAACCGCGTAATTTATCTAATGAACAGGTTGAAGGTTTACACTGCCTCGTTAATCAAATTTTACAAATTTTTGAACTACAGAAAAAAAGTAACGACCTTAAAATAAGCAGAAAACTTTTTAAAGAAAAGTCAGAACGTTTTGAAAATATTATAGAAGCATCTAACATAGGCACCTGGGAATGGAATTTAGAAACTGGGCATGTATACTATAATGAAAAAACTGCTGCAATCCTTGGTTATAGTCTTGATGAGCTACAACCGGCAACTAAAGACACTTTTTTAAGTAGAATGCACGAAAATGATCGGATTAATTGCGAAAAACAATTATCAGATTACTTTGATGGAACTCTTAATTATTTCACGTGTGAATATCGTATTAGACATAAAAACGGTAATTGGGTTTGGATCTTAGATAGAGGTAAAGCTGTAGCGTGGGACGAGAAGGGGCAACCTCTTTTAATGTTTGGTACGCATACTGACATTACCTTACGTAAAGTTGCATCTATGCGACTTGTAAATTCTAATAAAAGGCTTAAAATAGCTCAGAAAATTGCCAAATTGGGCTATTATGAAATAAATACACGTAAAAACACGGCTTTTTTGTCAGATCAAATCTATGAGATTTGGGAAGTAGACAACCCCGATGAAAAATTTGACATAGATGATTTAACTGCTAGGATTCATCCGGAAGATGTAATCATGTTTAAAAATAAAATTTTTAAAGAAGTAATAGATGTTAATACGACATTCGAGTTTAGAATTGTAATTAATAAGCACAAAATTAAGTGGATACGAGGTAGTAAAATGCTGAGTACTAATGATACTAATCGCATAGAAGGTACTTTTCAAGATATAACCTCTTATAAAAAACTAGAAGTTTCTCTAGTTGAATCTGAAAGGAGATATAGTAATTTATTTCAGATGATGCCCATTCCTTCCTGGGTTTATGATCTCAATACCTTAAAAATAATCGAGGTCAATAAAGCAGCACTTAAAGATTATGGCTATAGCAGAGAAGAGTTTTTGAATTTAACTTTAAAAGATTTACGTCCTGTTGAAGAGATTAATAAATTGATGGAAGTTATAGCGCATACAAAGAATAATGTGAAATCTTATAAAATAGGAGGCTATTTACACAAACGAAAAAACGGCAGCATATTTAATGTAGAAGTACATAGCAATAGATTGTACAGAGATAATGCACTGTACCGCGTGGTAATGGCGGTAAATATTTCTGAAACTCAAAAGTATATCGAAGAGATTGAGAATCAAAATTCAACCTTACAGGAAATTGCAAGAATACAATCACACGTTGTACGGGCTCCTTTAGCTAAAATAATGGGAATTGTCGAGCTTGTTAATGCAAATGTGAATTTAACAGCAGAAGAAAACCGAATATTTTTAAATGAAATATTAAACTCTGCAACAGAGTTTGATCAGATTGTTAGATCAATAGCAGATAATATTGCTCAATTAAAAAATAATTAAAAGACCTCTTCATGAAGTTTGAGATTTTTGCAATTGATGATGATAAAACCATTTGTTTACTTCACAAATATGTTATAAATCTGGTTTATGAGCAGGAACCTGCTATTTATCTCGATGCCAGAAACGCTTTAGAATTTTTTGCTAAACAAACATCAGATTTCAAGGCGCTAATTTTTCTTGATATCAATATGCCGGTAATGAGTGGTTGGGCTTTTTTAAAAGAACTAGAGAAGTTTGATTATAAGGAGCGATTTTCCGTGGTAATAGTTACATCTTCAGTAGATATTTTTGATAAAAAGAGGGCAAATAAATTTGCCTGTGTCAAAGGTTACATCGAAAAACCATTAACTAAGGCTAAATTAACTTCGCTAAAAGCCAACACAGATTTTATATAAAATTCAGTAGAAATTATAGGAAAGAATTAAGAAGATTGTAGTGCTAATCATTTAACTTTTAGGGAGTTTAAATTTTTAACCTTACTAAAAATCCTAAAATTACCATTATGAGCAAAGATGACAAGGAAACTAAGAATGATAAAAAAGAGAAAAAAAGTAATATTGATAAAGGCCCTTTAAAGGATAAGCATGTCAATCAATATGGAAATCAAGATGATAATAAAGATAAGAAACGCGGTGCTTAAAATTATAAGCGAAAAAAAAAAGCTGCCATTTGGCAGCCTTTTTTTATTATGTATATACTATACCGGTATGCTGGCGGCAACCTCCATACGATCCCAGTTTCTATGTTGTGCAATGGCTTTTATAAAATCTTCAGGTTTAGCATTTACAAAAACAGCTTTATCATTTTTATATTCTTTAATGTAACTGTTTTTAATAAGCTCTTCACCTTCATTACAAACTGCAATGGCTTTACAATGTTTAAAAGCTTCACTAATAAACTTACCGTATTTTCCAGTTTTTAAAATCGTTTCTAAAGACTTTTTACCACCCGGCACAAATACAGCATCAAAAAGTACACTTTCTGTAGTCATTATAGCCGCAGCAACATCGTGTTCCATTTGTTCATCGCATTTAATTTTTCCACCGTGTGGTGCAACAATTTTAACCATAGCACCACCTTTTTCTAAAGCATCTTTATAGGGTTTAAAATCTTTCATAGAAAAACCATCTGCCGCTAAAACAGCAATCTGTCTGGTAGCGATACTGTCAAATTTTGTATTTGCCTGGCTTAGGGCCTTATCTTCTTTTAAATATTCTTTTTTTGCTTTAGGCTGAAAGTTTTCAACTTCTGCATCTGCACCAATAGCCTGATTGATAGGTTGCTCAATTTTCTTAGGAATTTCTAACCCTAATCCATCAGCTACTTTTTTCGCTAAATCAGAATCTATTTGATTAATTAACCACAGCATACGTTCTTTTATATACTGGTGTTCACATTTACCCAATTCAAAAGTATAGGCATCAGCAACGTGTTCTTTTTCCCAGGTAGCTAAACTTCTGTAAAATAAAGCCGGTTGAGAAAAATGATCACTAAAACTTTCACTACGCGAGCGTATTTTACGAGCATCTATACGCTCTTCATACGAGGTAAAACCGCCATCTGCCATTTTCGCAAGATGCGGGCAACCCATCGTTAATGAATTTGGAAAATATGCGGTTTGACCTTTTGGTATTTCTGTTTGCATATGCCCGTCACGCTGGTTGTTGTGAGAAGGTACAATAGGTCTGTTAATAGGAATTTGATGAAAATTAGGACTTCCTAAGCGAGAAAGTTGGGTATCTCTGTACGAGAATAAGCGACCTTGCAAAAGCGGATCGTTAGTAAAATCTATTCCCGGAACAATGTGACCCGGCAGGAATGCAACCTGCTCTGTTTCTGCAAAGAAGTTATCAGGGTTTTTATTGAGTGTCATCTTACCAATGATCTCAACAGGAACCATATCTTCAGGAATTAACTTGGTAGGATCTAACAAGTCAAAATCATATTTATGTTCATCTTCTTCAGGAACAACCTGTATACCAAATTCCCACTCCGGGAAATGACCTGCTTCAATAGCATCCCATAAATCTCTTCGGTGAAAATCTGCATCTGCACCATTAATTTTAACCGCCTCATCCCAGGTTACCGAATGTACTCCCAAAACCGGTTTCCAATGGAATTTTACGAAATGCGATTTACCTTCTTTATTTATAAATCTGAACGTATGTATTCCAAAACCTTCCATCATACGTAAACTACGTGGTATAGCGCGGTCGCTCATCACCCAGATATGGTTGTGAAGAGTTTCTGTTGCGTGCGATACAAAATCATAAAACGTGTCGTGAGCAGAAGCCGCCTGTGGTATTTCTTTATTAGGTTCTGGTTTTACAGAATGTATTAAATCTGGAAATTTCATCGCATCCTGTATAAAAAATATAGGCATATTATTACCTACAAGATCCCAGGTTCCTTCTTCGTTGTAAAATTTAACGGCAAAACCCCGTACGTCACGTGCAAGGTCAGGAGAACCTTTTGAACCTGCAACGGTAGAAAAACGAACAAATACTGGTGTCTTTCTTTTTGTATCTGTAAAGAGTCCCGCTTTTGTATAATTTTCGATACTCTTATACAATTCGAAGTAACCGTGAGCAGCGCTACCTCGTGCGTGAACTATACGCTCTGGAATGCGCTCGTGATCAAAACTGGTTATTTTCTCACGTAACAGAAAATCTTCAAGCAATGTAGCTCCGCGTTCGCCTGCTTTTAATGAATTATTAGTGTCATTTACTTTTAAACCCTGGTTGGTTGTTAGGGTTGTACCCTTCATTTCTTTGGTATGCTCAGCAAGTTGATCGATTTTTTTAGAAGTACCTTGTTCTTCTTTTGGTTGTTTGGCCATAATGAAAATATTAGGTTAGTTTAGAAACCTAAAGTTACTAGGTTAGTCCAGTAATTATTCAAAGGAAAGGTTAAAGTATATCTTAAGATAAATTAAAATAATCTTAAATTATATTTAAAGGATGTTTTAGTTTTAAATGTTAGTTGAGTAGAAATTATCTTTTTTATTCAAAATTTATAAATAACCATAGATTTTTCACATTAAAATAAATGATTATAATTGACTTCAGCTTAATTGAGAAAAATAAGCTGACTTCAGTTGTATTATTTTAAATAATATTAAAATAGTGTATTTATACAATAGAGTGCTGTATAACAAAATACCAGGTGTGCACCTAAAAGATTTAAATAGTACCAACTTAATTTAAGTTCTTTCGGCTTAAAACATATTTTAAATAAAATATGCCACATTAAAATACCTAAAAGACCTTCTAACACACCTATCATAAAACCATTAATGAGGAAACCTTCTGAGAGTAATTTTAATGTAAAGAGTTGAAGATACAAGAAGCCTATACCGGTGACGTAGTGTAATACCCATCCTAATGGTCTAAATGCCATTTTAGATTTAAATAAAACAACATTCAGCCAATAGGGTTCAATAAGATTTTTTTTGACCAATAGCGTTACCAAATAACTAAATGCGGTCATCGTAATTGTACTGATTAAGGCAATTTTCAAAACACTAATAACATGCATAATGATTGGTTTTAATAAATCAACTTTAATGGTAAAAGTTATACGGCAGGCACTAATGTACTAGCGTTTATGCTTCTTTAAAATCTTCAACCGTATAATGCTCCTTATTTTCAGAAATAGATAGGTTTTTTGCCCGTTCAAAGAGATGCGCTTCCGTTTCAAAAAAGTGCATCATATATCCCGCAGTATTTACAAAAGTTATGGTGTCACCAATCTCTGGTAACTGTGGTAATTCTATTTTACGTTTTAAAAGAACATCACGCTCCAGACAATAAGCTCCTGTAAAATAAACTGCAACAGGTTTTGCATTAGAATCGGGGTTTTTAAAAGTAGCAAAAGGATCTAAAAGAAAATCTGCACTCGAACTTTTTAATTGAGACATATTCATCTCTAAACCTATCAAGTGATTTCCACGTGCGTCTATCTTACGATGTGCTACGCGAGCCGAGGTAATACCTACTTGATTGAGTAAGCTTCTGCCAGGTTCTAGTCGCAATTCTATGTCTAGTGTTTCCAGGCGTTGATAAACAGTTTTGCTCTCGGCATTGGCAACATCAAGAATTTCTTTTAAAAAGCTCGCTTTTGAGTTTTCATTATAATAGGGATATGTTGCCAGTTGTCCTTCTATAACTCCATTTCTATTTGTAAAACCAAGTCCGTCATTATTGTAGGTTATTGCATCCCTTTTTTCTAAAACAGCCTCCTTAAGTTCTTCTTTAAAGGCATTCCATTCATTTTGATGTTTTAGGTAATTCATTAAAATACCGCCACCTATATCAATAAATGAAAGTGGAAATTGATTTTTTAATAATGCTACTAAATCGAGGGTCTGGTGCAGTGCTTCTCCACGTTGTGCCGTGCTGTACCCATCTAAATGAAAGTGAAAACCGGCAACTTTAAAAAGGTGTTTATTATCTTCATTAAAATATGTTACCATTAAATCGTTAACCTGATCTATGTCAAAACCAAACCTACTCATTAATTTCTGGCCTTCATATTCAAATCCCGAAATACGAATTCCTATTAGCGCCTGTATATTTAATTTTTCAGCAATTTGTGCGACTTGATCGAGCTCGTCATTATTGTCAATAATTAAAAGAACCTGATTTTTAATAGCTACCTCTAAAAGTTTTTTATTTTTTATAGCTGCAGTAGAAATTAACTTGGCAGGATCTACGTTAAGGTCTAAACACTGTTGCAATTCTGGCAAACTAGCAGTATCTACACCAATTCCGTTCTCGACAGCAGCTTGTATTAGATTCTGAAATTTATTTGCCTTACGCGCAAAAAAGATTCTGCTTTTAAATTTATAGGTGCTTAAAATATCCTGATACTCCTTAATATTAGCGCCAAAAGAAGGTAAATCGTGAATATTAATAGGCGAATTATACGTTTTAAATAACGATTCCTGAAGGTTAAAATCATTAATAATTTTAAACATCCATTCTGAAGTTACAGGCTCTAATTTTGGTAAGCTATTTTTCATTTTATATAGTTATGCAGTTGTTTGATTTTGTAAGTTGTGCAACTGTATTTTTTGCCCATTGCGTGGCTGTATCGTTATGTTTTCGTGAAAGCGTGTCGTTATCAAATAGCGTTTCTTCTGTGGGCGTACCGTAAAGTACAATAGATTTTATTGCTGCTCCTGAAGAATCTATGGGATACCCTTCTGGAGTGCATTTGAGTTCGTTATAATTATCAGATTTTTTCTCAAAAGAGAATAAATTTGTTGAAGTGTTTGAATTAAATATTACTGAAGAATTACTGGAAAATCCTCGTGGAAGTCTGGCATCTACCAAATGTTGAATATCTATTTTTTTATTCGGAATAGAGAGTGTTGCATTTTTAGTCATTCGGTCAACAGATGGACTTTGCGAAAACGAAAAATCTAAAATGCCAGCATCTGCGAGTGCAATCATTTTAGCAATATTTGAAACAGGTGGGCCGTAAGAAACCCGATTAAACAAGCCAAAATAAGCTTGCTGAAACGCAGTCTTAGAAGCTTTTGTAAGCCTGTTTCTGCTGTATAAATAATTAAAATCTTCAGACAAAAAACGCCACGCAGCAGCTGCTGCTACAAACGGACTATTTTCCTTTTGGTTTTCGCGTATCCAAAATTCCCAATAATTTTTTGCCGCTAGATGTTGCCCTTTATCTGAATTTAATTGAGGATTTAGTAAGGCTTCAGCAGTAAACTTGCCTAGTTCAGGATGCAGAATGTGAAAATTTTCTATGACCTGTTCTAATTGAGTATACTTTATAGCTGCATCAAACTTAAAATTATTTAATTCAAAAAGACTGTGATAAAAAGCAGCTACAATATCCTGTTTAATTATTGGTAAAACTTCAGATTCAAAATCAAACTGGTGCTTATTTGATTTGCTCTTTTCAACAAATTCTTTTAGATAGAAACTGGTTTGTTTTAGCCTGGTTGTTTGTTCTCCACGCGGTATTATAGGTACGCCAGATCGAGAAAAAGGAAAAATAGTTTGGGGTTCAAGGCCGCTTTTAAAATAGGTTAGTTGGTTTGCGTTAGTTTGTTTAAAATACCCTGAACGTCCTTCGGTAAGACCTAAAATGGTATCAATCGCAGTAAGCCCTATTCCTTTTATAGCCACAGTAGATTGCGACCGAATATGCTTTAATTTTTCGGTAAAAGGATACACAAACGGTATTGTAGATTCATCTGCTTTTGCGCTTTGTAATTTACTCGAAATCGCGGGAGAATGCCCAGTCGTAATGAGGAGAGCATCAAATAGAATATTATTTATCGGAGAACCATTAGTACGCAGCAAAAACCTAGAATCTTTTTCCTCAATATTCTCAACTTTCGTAATGTGTTTTTTTATGGTAATTCGAGAATCAGATAATCTACAAAGTTCATCAAAGAAATAGTTTAGATATAAACCCACTTCTTTTCGCGGTGCAATTTGTGTATTTTCAAACGCTTCAGAATTGTCAGTTTGTTTAGAGCGCCATTCGGTAAAAGTACAAATAGGCAAAATAGGGGCGGGGTTTGTAAAAGGTTTCAGTGAAATATATTGATTGGGATAATTCATCAATAAATAATCTGGTTGCCTTACATCATAAACCCAACCCGTGGCGAATGCCTCAGATTCATTAAATAAATGAATGGTTATTTCAGGAATTTCTGGCTGTTCGTGTAAAGTCGCAATAAGTCGCTCAAACCCGTAAAAACCTTTTGGACCAAAACCTACAATACCTATATTAAAATTAGAGTGAGCCATTAGCTGAGTTTTTTAGCAACCCACTCTTCATTATAAATTGTATCTACATAGCGTTCCCCACGATCACATAATATCAATACGCATTTGCTGTTTTTTGGAAGGCTAGGCACTAATTTTAAAAACGCAGATGTTACCGCACCAGAAGAACCGCCTGCCATAATACTTTCGGTCTCCAATAATTTTTTACAACCCATTACGCATTCCATATCTGAAATGTGAAACACATCATCAACAAGATTTTTATCTAAAAATTGAGAAGGTAGTCCTGCGCCGTGCCCCGGTATAAAACGCTCTTTTGGCTTTGTGCCAAAAATCACGCTGCCCTGAGCATCAACCGCGATGAGTTTTGTTGAAAGGTTTTTCTCTTTAATATAAGCAGCACAACCCATTAAGGTACCGCAGGTGCTTGTTGCAGAAAACACATAATCTGCATCAGGTAAATTGTGTGCAATCTCAGACATTGTTTGAAAATGAGCCTTTGGGTTTGCTTTATTTCCGTATTGATTGGTCCATACAGAATCTTTAATTTCTTTTAAAAGCTCTTGTACGCGATTTAAACGAGCTCCTAAATATCCACCATCGGCAGAGGGTTTTTCAACGATATCAACTTTTACACCATAGGCTTTTAAAATTTTTAGGGTATGACCGTTTGCTTTAGGATCTACCACAATAACCAACGGAATATTATAATATCCACAAACCTGAGCCAGCCCTATGGCCATATTACCGCTGCTACTTTCAATAAGCGTTGTGCCAGGGGTTATATCACCTTTTTTAATCCCTTCTTCTATAATACTTAAAGAAGTACGATCTTTTATACTACCGCCGGGATTTGCCATTTCTAACTTTCCGTAAACATCAACTCCTGTGAGCGTAGATAGCTGTTTTAAATGAACTAATGGCGTATTACCTACAGTTTCTAATATAGAATCAAATTGATGACTTATAGGTTTAGGAGAAGTGAGCGTCGCATTCATAATGGTTGAGAATAGTGGTTTATAAATACTAATTGATTAAGTTTTGAATCAAATCTATATGATTATCAATTTTGGTTTATTTACTATAACAATATTTAACAGCCACTAGTTAAATATTTTAAAAATTTGTGGAGAAATACGCCTTACTCGTTTTCATTATTTTAATTTGACAAAAAACTAACCGATAATAAAACATTCAACCTATGGAAACCTGGACATTTGCTTCAGCATCAATACTTATTAAAGTCATTATCTCACTGCTGGTAATTTTTTCAATCATAATTTTAATAACAAGAATTAGTGGACTTAGAACATTTGCCAAAATGTCTAGCTTTGATTTTGCGTCAACAATCGCAATAGGTTCTATACTGGCAACTGTGGTTATGAATACGAACCAGTCACTCTTAAAAGGTGCAATTGCCTTAGGTGGAATAATTCTCTTTCAGACTTTTTTCTCTTTTGTAATTCGAAAGTCAAAAATGATGAATAAGCTATTAACTAATGCCCCTATGATGCTTATGTATGAAGGGGAAATACTGTATGAGAATTTAAATAAAACCAATGTAGGAGAAGATGATCTTATTGCAAAATTACGCGAATCAAATGCCTTACAGTTGTCTGAAGTGCGTGCCGTAATTTTAGAATCTACCGGCGATATGTCTGTATTGCACAGTTCAGAGAAGTCGACATTAGATAAGAAGATTTTGCAGGGAGTCGTAGGTATTCCTGAATACGCTAAAATCTAATCATTTTTTAAAGTACTTTTCAAAAAAAACCTGACTCGTTTGAGTCAGGTTTTTTTTATTTTTTAGCTGCAAGTTCGGCGATTTTAATAATCACCTCGGTAGCTTTAATCATACTCTCTACCGGTACATACTCAAACCTGCCATGGAAGTTATGTCCCCCGGCAAATATATTAGGACAGGGAAGACCCATAAATGAAAGTTGAGAACCATCTGTACCACCACGTATAGGCTTAATAATAGGTTTTACATTAACAGCACGCATTGCTTTTTCTGCAAGTTCTACAATGTGCATTACCGGTTCAATCTTTTCACGCATATTAAAGTATTGGTCTTTAATTTCTAATGTGATCAATTCAAGTTCATATTGACTATTAATCTCATTAGCTAGATTACTCAGTACCTCTTTACGGGCTTCAAAATGCCCACGATCATGATCTCTAATAATATATTCAAGAACAGTTTGCTCAACATCCCCTTGGATTCCGTTTAGATGAAAAAATCCTTCACGGTCTGAAGTATGTTCTGGAGTTTCTAAACGGGGAAGCGAATTAATAAAATCCTGAGCAATATAAATGCTGTTAATCATTTTACCTTTTGCATAACCGGGATGTACACTTTTTCCGTTTATAAAAACTTTTACACCTGCTGCGTTAAAATTTTCAAACTCCAATTCACCTATCTGGCTACCATCCATCGTATAGGCCCAGTCAGCACCAAATTTTGCAACGTCAAACTTGTGCGCACCGCGACCTATCTCTTCATCTGGCGTAAAACCTACACGTATTGTTCCGTGTTCAATTTCAGGATGATTTTTAAGGTATTGCACAGCTTCCATTATTTCAGTAATACCCGCTTTGTCATCTGCACCAAGCAAGGTGGTACCATCTGTAGTAATTAATGTTTGACCTTCATATTGTAATAGGTCATCAAAATCATCTGGTGACAAAATGATGTCTAATTCCGCATTAAGCACGATATCTTTTCCATCATATTTTTCAATAATCTGTGGTTTTACATTTGTACCTGAGAAGTCTGGAGTGGTATCATAATGTGCAATAAAACCAATGGTAGGAATTTCTGCGGTGGTTGTTGCAGGTAACGTAGCCATAATATAACCATAGTCATCTATTGATACGTCAGTAAGGCCCATCTCTATAAGTTCCTGGTGCAGTTTATTTGCCAGGTCCCATTGTTTTGAAGTACTTGGTGTGGTTGTGCTGTTTTCATCGCTTTGTGTGTCTATAGTGACGTAGCTCGTAAAACGTTTAATAAGGTTGTCTTTGTGTAACATTTTTTGACAATAAATTTTAAAATTGAATTGGTTGCAGGGGCTATTTTTACTAATAATAAAAAGTAATATTATAAATAATACATTTATTTAGCTAGGGGCCTACTAAACTCTTTGTAAAATTAGTACTATAGTTAAACAATACACCGTCACTTATATATTTTGTTTAGGAAGTTAGCTAACAAAATTAGAGATTAAACATACACAAGACTTAATGCATTTAAGACTTCTAATTTTAGAAGAAACCTCTTGAGAGAGGTTTTTTATGTTCATTTTTCTTTTTGATTTCCCATTAGCGAGTGTATTTTTGGGCGCACTTACTATCACGCTATGTACAAATCTATTATCCGCCCATTACTTTTTAAATTTGATCCTGAATCGGTACACCATTTCAGTTTTAAAAGTATTCGCTTATTGAGTGGATTAGGAATAACAAAACTTCTAAGACCAATTTTTAAAATCGAAGATAAGCGGTTAGAGCGTGAAGTTTTTGGTCTTAAATTTAAAAATCCGGTGGGACTTGCCGCGGGTTTTGATAAAGATGCGAAGCTGTATAAAGAGCTGTCAGATTTTGGTTTTGGTTTTATTGAAATAGGAACGCTAACTCCAAAACCCCAAGCCGGAAATCCAAAAAAGCGCTTATTCCGTCTAAAAGAAGATGAGGCGATTATTAACCGAATGGGGTTTAATAATGGTGGTGTTGAGCAAGCTGTTAAAAGATTGAAGAAAAATAAAAGTGTTTTAATAGGAGGGAATATTGGTAAAAATAAAGTAACTCCTAATGAAGATGCTTATAGTGATTATCAGATTTGTTTTGAAGCTCTTTTTGACTACGTAGATTATTTTGTGGTAAATGTAAGTTCGCCAAATACGCCTAATTTAAGAGCACTGCAGGATAAAGAACCTCTTACTCAATTACTTTCTGGCCTGCAAGATTTGAATTCTAAGAAAAATAAACCTAAACCTATATTACTTAAAATAGCTCCAGATCTTACTAATGATCAATTACTAGATATAATTGATATCGTAAATATTACGCGTATAGCAGGTGTAATCGCAACAAATACAACTATTAGCAGAGCAGGTTTAACTTCAGCAAATAAAGCAGAACAAGGCGGTCTTAGCGGTAAACCTTTGCGTGATCGTTCTACTGAAGTTATTCGGTTTTTAGCTCAGGAAAGTAAAAATGCTTTTCCAATAATAGGAGTTGGAGGTATTCACAGTGCAGCAGATGCCATTGAAAAATTAGAAGCAGGCGCGTCTTTAATTCAGCTTTATACCGGTTTTATATATGAAGGACCGCAGGTCATAAAAAGCATAAATAAAGAAATTTTAAGAAGAGGATTGTAGTTTGATTAAAAAATCTACTTAAATTACATTAGATTACCTCAAATCTAATTTTTTACAATGTCAAACGTAAGCTACTTTACAATAAAGATGCAGTACATTTCTGTGCTATGTAGTTGTATTTCGTTTTTTGCAGTATCTCAGGCTTTTGCTCAAAGTAAAAAAATAGACTCCCTTTCTCAACTTTTAAAAGAAGCAAAGTCAGATACCATTCGCAGCGATATAAATGAGCAAATAGCCTATCAATATTTATATTACAAGCCAGATTCTACCCTGATTTATGTGAATAAGGCTCTTCAACTTGCAGAAAAAAACAAGTGGTTATCAGGAATTGCAAAAGCACATAACAGAAGAGGTACATATTATGTTGTTACTTCACAATATACAGAGGCCATATTAGAATTTCAGAAAGCACTGCAGTTTTATCAAAAAACCGGTGATATCTCTGGTTTAAGCTTAACATATGGAAATCTTGCATCTCTAGATTTTTACTTAAAAGATTTTGATGCAGCACTTGAAAATTTTCATTTGTCTATAAAACTTTTAGACACCATAAATCAATTTGATCAGTACACTAAAGAGACACTTAATTTAAGTGCTGCACACAGAGAAAAAAAGAATCTGGATAGCGCAGTGTACTATGCAAAGCGAGGTATTGAATTTTCAAAAAAACTTTCTGACAAGCGTTTTCTATCGGTAGCTCATTTTAATATGGGAACTGCTCAATATCTTATTAATAATCCTGAAGAGGCTCTTATAAATTTAAATGCTTCACTAAATCAAGAAAATATTCCGCTGCAATTTAAACTTTTGGCAAAATGTTACAGGGCTAAAGTATATCTAGATTTAAATCAACCTGCAAGATCTGAAAATGAAATAGCCGGTCTTGAAGAACAAATTATATCACTTAATGATCACTATTTAACGCTTATTTATTTTGAAACAAAACAGGCTATCTACGAGATTTTAAATCAAGATGGTAAAGCTTTAGAGTATTCAAAAAAATATATAGAACTTAATAAAGAGGTACATAATAGAGAACAGTCTAATATTTTTCAGAATATAAAAGCAAAATATGCACAGGAAGAACGTGTGTTTGAAAATGAATTGTTGCGTAATGAATCTGAGATTCAGGCATTGCAAATAGAACGACAAAAGTATACCATCTATGCAGTAATTATAATAGCTGGTCTTTTATTAATACTCATATTTATATTATACCGCCTTTATAAATTTAAATCTGAAAATAATCAGATTCTAAAGGAAAAACAGGAAGTATTGAATGCGAGCAATCAAGATCTTGAAGCTATAAACCGTCAAAAAGACAATCTTTTTTCTATTGTAGCACACGATGTAAAAAGTCCGGTGGCAGCGATACTTAACAGCATAACGCTGCTCAATGAAGATCATAATAATTTTTCTGAACCTGAGATTCAACAACTTTATAAAGAACTAAAAAAGCAAACATCAGACTTATATTATTTAATTGAAAATGTATTAGTCTGGGCCAAGTCTCAAATGAATGGATTTAGATTCAATTTTAAAGAATTAATTATTAATGAATTTATTGAAGAAACTCTTGAAATTGAATCGATTTTTATCACGAGAAAGAAAATAACGGTTGTTAATCATATTTCTAAAGATGCAGTTATATATACAGATCCTCAGGTTCTGAGAGTAGTATTGCGCAATTTAACTAACAACGCAGTTAAATTTACTCCTGTTGCCGGGCAGATAACATTCAGTAATTCATTTACAGAAGGTTTTTGTCATATTCACATCACCGATACCGGGCAGGGAATGACTGTAGAAATGATTAAAAAAGTGCTAATTGACCAAGAGCGACACACCTTAAAAGGAACGGCAAATGAGCCTGGTAATGGTATAGGCTTAATTTTATGTCAGGAAATTGCAGGAAAAATAGGGGGGCGTATAGAGGCTCAAAGTGTTCTGGGTGAGGGCTCCACATTTACTTTGGTTATTCCTTCAGACATTACAACTAGATAGAAGGTTATACACGATTTGTATATATCGTATATTTATCCTGTTATTTAAAAAATCTCAATGAGCCGAGCGCTTAAAATAATTGAATGTCCCAGAGATGCTATGCAGGGGATAAAAGATTTTATACCTACCGCCTCTAAGGTGCAGTATTTGCAATCCTTATTACGATGTGGGTTTGATACACTAGATTTTGGGAGTTTTGTATCTCCTAAAGCAATACCGCAAATGGTAGACACGGCAGAAGTTCTAAGTAAATTAGATTTGAGCAGAACTTCTACAAAATTACTTGCAATTGTTGCTAATCTTCGTGGTGCAGAAAGCGCCGTTCAACATAGCGAAATAGATTACCTGGGTTACCCTTTCAGTATTTCTGAAAACTTTCAAATGCGTAATACGCATAAGACTATAGCAGAATCTGTTAATCTGTTACAGGAGATTTTAAACCTCGCAGATACGCATAATAAAAAAGTGGTAACCTATATTTCTATGGGTTTCGGAAATCCGTATGGAGACCCCTGGAATGTAGATATAGTAGGAGAGTGGACAGAAAAACTCTCTAATATGGGTGTTTCTATTTTGTCGCTATCTGATACTGTAGGGACTTCTGATGCCGAAACGATAGATTATTTATTTAGTAATCTTATACCTAAATATCCTGAGATTGAGTTTGGGGCTCATTTACATACCACGCCTACAAAATGGTTTGAAAAGGTAGATGTTGCTTATAAAGCCGGCTGTCGCAGGTTTGATGGGGCAATACAGGGTTTTGGCGGATGCCCTATGGCTAAAGATGACTTAACGGGCAATATGCCTACAGAAAAAATGCTCTCTTATTTTACCAGCGTAAAAGAAGATTCTGGGGTACGCCCTATGAGTTTTGAATCTGCCTATAACGAAGCTTCTAAAATATTTCTCAATTATCATTAAACGAAAAATGGCATTGTTTACAATGCCATTTTCGCTATAAAATAAATGCTTTTAAAACTTATAAGCTATTCCGGTATTTATACTAAAGGGCATTCCCGGTCGCAATCCTGATGGAACTCTTGATACAGCATACGTAGTGCCAAACAAATTATTAATGTTTCCGGAGAGAGTAACATTTTTGCTAACATAATAACGTGTAGCAAAATCAACTATAAAATTACTGGGCACTTTAAATTGTTCTGGAATTGAACCACTTCCGGCTTGTGTTCTAAATGCGTCTGTATATCTTCCGCTTAAACTTATATTGAAGCTTTTATGATCTAGAGTCGCAGTGATATTAAATTGATTTCTAGCAATATATGGTATTTCGTCTCCTTCAGTAACATCACCATAAATAGCATCACTACTTTCAAAACTGGAGTTAAATTCACTATTCGTCAACGTGTAGGCAAAAGTTATAGGCAGTTGTAGTGAACTACCTGTATTTTGTAAAATATTATAATTTAATAAGAGTTCTAAACCATTAACGGTAACGGCTCCTGCATTAAATTGATCTAAAGTTCCGGTACCACCAGATGCTGCAAGATCGCTACCTAACAAATTACTATAGTCATTGTAGAAACCTACTATTTCACCATTAAAGCCGCCCAGAAAAAAGCGAGAACCTAACTCAAAATTTATACTCTCTTCAGGTTTCTGACCTTCTGAACTGCCGGGAGGTGCAAAACCTTTATGAACCCCTCCAAAGAAACTAAGGTTTTGAGCTAGTTTATAGTTTGCTCCAATTCCTGGTATCCAAACATCAACTTTATTCTCACGTGTAGAAAGGTCTATGCCTGTTCTAGCGGTATCATTTGTACCGTAATCTTTTCGCTTTAAGGTAATATTTTCATAGCGCAATCCTGGGGTAAGCGTTAAATCACCTAAGGTTATTTTATATAATACATGCGCGGCAAGTGCATCTGCACTTGCAATACGATTAGCATCTGTTCCTTTTTCTGCAACAGTGGTACGTATCATTTCACCATTTTGAATTGCATACCGGTCTTCCCATTGAAAACGATCTTCTTCATCCTGATGAAAACGCAACCCGAGTTCTAAGGTTTGCAAATTTTTACTTCCCCATAAAAAAGTACCTATGGTTTGAATACCCTGTGCATAATATTTACGATTATTAGCCTTGACTCCAAAAGCATCATTAGGAGTATCTGTAGTTCCTAAAAGCGAGCGATATTCAGCTTCATAAGTTAAGGGATCTGCAAGTACATTGCTTATAGAAACAGTATTTTCTAGGTTTACATCATCTAATTTATACCAGTTTCTTTTAAAATTATTGCGGTAAATAGTGGTATTTAATTTAAAACCAGATTGTAGTTTTAAAAGATGATTCAGTTGAAACTGGCTGTGGTCTGCATTCATTTGATCTTCTTGAGACGCAGCATAGCGACGATACGGATCAATATCAAAATCGGTATCTGTTAGACCTAAATAAGTCTCATTAGAAGTCTCTTCAGAATATTGAATTTTTGCTGTAATAGCTTGAAATGTTTTGTTTTCAGCAGACGTATTCCATCTAAATTTACCTACATAATCACTTTTGTCAAATCCTGTATTTCCACCACCGTCTAGTGATTTAAATCCATCAGAATTGTAATTATAGTATTCGGTATTCCAACCAAAGTTTTCATAGCTGTCACCCACATTTGCCTCAAGTGTTCTCGTATTGTAGTTCCCAATTGTAAAACGAGCATTACCAGAAAAACAATTTGGAATCTCTTTAGAAATCATATTAATAGCACCACCGGTCGTATAAGGCCCATATTGAATTTGACTGCTTCCTTTTAAAACTTCTACAGCCTGCATTCTACCTATTGTAGGAAAATAGTATGCAGATGAAGCACTATATGGCGCAGGAGCAATTAATACGCCGTCTTCCATTATAGTAATACGCGCACTTCGCTCTGGTGAAGTACCTCTAAGACTTATGTTAGGTCTTAGACCAAAACCGTCTTCTTCGTATATTGAAATTCCTGGTACAGCACGTAAAACTTTGTTTACATCTGTATATTCAAATTGTTCAAGATCTTGAGGAGATATATAATAAGCAGAACCGGTTCTATTTTTAACTTCAAATTTGCTGCCTAAAATATTATTAGACAGTAAAATTTCTTTTAACTCCTGGCGTGTGAGGGTGTCGCTTTTTTGCTCTTGTTGTGCATAAATGCCTACTGAAATAAGCATTAGTAATAAATAGGGTAATATTTTTTTCATAACAATTCTATTATTTCTATTTTTTTTGCGCAAAAATATTAGAGACATTAATAAATAACAAGCTTATTTAGACTTATTTAAAATTATAATATCAAATTAGGTTCAATTCTAATACTAAGAAGACTTTATATCCTGTAATTAAGATTTAAACAGTAACTTTGCACGCAATTAAATCTTAATTGCAATGACGGCACACGAAACTAAAATAGTAGGAGAAGGTCTAACTTATGATGACGTACTCTTAGTTCCCGCATATTCTGAAGTACTTCCTCGAGAAGTAAATATTCAATCTAAATTTTCTAGAAATATAACGCTTAATGTACCTATCGTTTCTGCAGCGATGGATACGGTTACCGAATCGCGAATGGCCATAGCTATTGCTCGTGAGGGCGGTATTGGCGTTTTGCATAAGAATATGAGTATTGAAGAACAGGCGGTAAAAGTGCGTCGTGTTAAACGTGCAGAAAGCGGGATGATTATAGATCCTGTTACTTTAAAGCGTGATGCTTTTGTAAAGGATGCCAAGCGCCTTATGGCCGAGCACAGTATTGGGGGAATTCCTATAATTGATGATGAAGGCCGTTTGGTGGGAATAGTTACTAACCGGGATTTGCGTTTTGAAAAAGATGATAAGCGACCTATAGTTGAGGTGATGACTTCTGAAAATCTGGTAACTACAGCTGAAGGTACTTCTTTAGGACAGGCTGAAGTCATTTTACAGGAAAGCAAGATTGAAAAATTACCAGTGGTTACCAATGATAACAAATTGATTGGTTTAATCACATTTAGAGATATTACAAAACTTACTCAAAAACCTATTGCAAATAAAGATACCTTCGGAAGGTTGCGTGTAGCAGCCGCTGTTGGCGTTACTGCAGACGCAGTAGAAAGGGTAGAGGCTTTAGTTAATGCCGGAGTAGATGCTGTGGTCATTGATACGGCACACGGGCATACTCAGGGTGTCGTAAAAGTACTTAAGGCGGTTAAAGATAAATTTCCTGAACTTGATGTTGTGGTGGGTAATATCGCTACAGCAGAAGCTGCCAAATATTTGGTTGAAGCCGGGGCAGATGCTGTTAAGGTGGGTATAGGTCCCGGTTCAATTTGTACCACGCGTGTTGTTGCTGGTGTAGGTTTCCCGCAGTTTAGTGCCGTGCTTGAGGTAGGAGCTGCGCTAAAAGGTACCGGTGTGCCAGTAATTGCAGACGGAGGTATACGTTATACCGGGGATATTCCTAAAGCTATTGCTGCTGGAGCAGACTGCGTAATGCTGGGTTCACTGCTTGCAGGAACTAAAGAATCTCCCGGAGAAACCATAATTTATGAAGGTCGAAAATATAAAACTTATCGCGGTATGGGTTCTGTTGAAGCAATGAAAACAGGTTCTAAAGATCGTTATTTTCAGGATGTTGAAGATGATATAAAAAAATTAGTGCCGGAAGGTATTGTAGGTCGCGTACCCTATAAAGGTGAACTTTACGAGAGTGTTCACCAGTTTATAGGTGGCTTAAGAGCCGGTATGGGATACTGTGGAGCAAAAGATATTGCAACACTTAAAGAAAATGGTCGTTTTGTTAAGATTACCGCAAGCGGAATTAATGAAAGTCATCCCCACGATGTTACGATAACTAAAGAATCTCCTAACTACAGTAGGTAATTAAGTTTTGTACGCTATCGAGCATAAAAAAAAGGGAGCAATTTGCTCCCTTTTTTTATACTTCTATTTTAGAGATAATTACTCTGTTTTTAAAGTAACACCTAATTTTTTGGCAACAGCCTCGGTAAGATCTAAAGCCGGGTCAAAATAAGCAACTCCTGCATTTAGCGTTAATACTTGCGAGTATTGTTGTTCTTTAGCAACAGCATCTAAAGCCTGTCCTACTTTCTGATACAAAGGTTGCATTAATTCGTTTTGCTTTATTTGTATAAGACCTTGAGAGTTTTGACGGAAACGTTGAATATCTTGCTCCATGCTTACAATCTCTTCTTGCTTGGTTTTTTTATCTTCTTCAGTAGCGGTAGCCTCAGCATTCTGGTATGCAGTAACTGATGTTTGATATTTAGAAACCAGGTCTTTAAACTGTTTGTCAAGATCTGCACCGTAGGTTTCTAAATCTTTCTGAACCTGTGTGATTTCATTTAAACTTGCGATTACAAGATCGCTATCTATAGTACCTACTTTTGATTGAGCAAAAGCACTTACACTAATAAGAAACGCTGCTAAGGGGATAAATATTTTTTTCATTCTTTTAATTTTGAGCCTCTTATGAGGAAATAGTTATATTAATAATTGATTTTTTAAAATTTTACGGACAAAGATAAAAAAGCGGGTGAGCTAAAAAAGTTTTTTATTAGTTAATCAACGAATTCACCGCGGTGTGGTTTTAAAGAATCTCTTACAGGTAACATTTCTGACTTATATACGATTATATATGCTATACTGTACGATTTGCTAAATACTTCAACACCTGTTGTGTGTTCCTTCAAATTACTTGAAGCACTATAATCATTAAGATGTATTACGTGATGTTCTGCAATTTTTTGAGAGTCGGGGCCTCTAAAATCCCAGATTAGTTTAATTTTTCTATCCATTTATTTTGATATTTCAATTCTCGTGCCAAAATAGTTGTCTACACACTTTTAGATTCGGCAAACTTTTTAAAGTCACGCATATATTTTAGCGATTGTTTTTTGAATGTTCCCGGTACTAGTAGTCCTAACATTTTCATACCAAAGCCTTCAAATCTAAACTCGCTATCAGATTTCCAAATAGTTTTACCATCTTCAGTAGAAGTAAAAGTGTTATTCTGAATATTTAAAACACCTTTTGTTTTATATGCTGCAACTAGGCTATGCGGCATATTGGTTTCAAGAATAGTTTCAATAAGGGTCATTTTTCTATTTCCGAAGTCATATTTCAATTCAGTTTGAGTTCCTTTTTCACCAAATTTTCCTGATATAACTCGCGCCTCGGTTAAACCCTTCTGCCATTTCTTCAAATTTTCAAGACTGTCCATTTTCTTGATTGTTTCATCAAGTGGTAAATCAATGATGATTTTATGAGAATACTTCATTTTCTTTCTTTTGTTGCAAATTTAAAGTTTGAAAAGTAATGATATTTTATTTGAGTTACTATTTGATTAATTAGAGTTCTCTACCATCTAATATTTAATGTTTAATTTTGCAGGCTTTTAAAGGAGTTAACATTGAATTTAAAAGGTTTATTTTTAGTTACTACATTTATAAATCTAAATCTTTATTTTTTGATTAAAATTATGTCACACTTAATAAAAAGGGTCGTCTTTGTTATCGCCTGTACATTTGTACTTGTTGCTTGTGATTTATTAGAATCTAAAGCACCCGCAGGAATTCCTGTAGCACGTGTAGGAGATAGTTATTTGTATACTGAAGATATTGCAAATTTAGTCACAGCAGAGATGACGCAAGAAGATAGTGCTCTGGTCGTATCAAGTTTTATCAACCGCTGGGCAACTCAAAAATTATTAATGAACGGTGCTCAACGTAATATTTTAGCTGAAGAGCAGGAGCGTTTAAATAATTTAGTAAATCAGTACCGGTCTGAGTTGTATGCACAGGCTTATAAAGATGCACTGGTAGAACGTAATCTAGATAGTACAATTACAGACGCCGAAGCAAAAAATTTTTATAAAGAGAATAAATCTAACTTTAAGTTAAATGAAGAGCTGTTGAAGCTGCGTTATATTAAAATGGCAGATACAGACTATAATATTGAAGAAATTAAAAAGAGATTTACTCGATTTAATAAGGAGGATAAAAAATATTTAGACTCGATTTCTGTACAATTTAAGGCACAATACTTAAACGATTCTACGTGGATTAGAAGAGATAAAGTTATCGCTATTATTCCTCCGGTTTCGGTTGAAAACAGTGATCAGTTACTAAATAAAACTGAATTTTTACAGTTGCGTGATTCATTAGGATTATATTTGATCGCTGTAAAAGACAAGCTTAATCGCAATGCAGATGCGCCTTTAGAATATGTTCTGCCTACGGTTAAACAAATACTTCTAAATAGAAGGAAATTAGAATTTATTAAACAATTAGAAAAAGATATTACTAAAGATGCAATTAAAAATAAAGAATTTGAACTCTACAATTAGCCTTTATATACTGCTTCTTATTTGCACACTTTCTGGTGGTGCGTTAAGTGCACAGGAAATTATTGAAGAAGTAGAAAATGCTGATACCGCTCAGGTAGAAACTAAATCTTTAACTACCGGTACTACCTTTAAAGTAGATGGGGTAGCTGCAGTGGTAGGGGAGTTTGTAATTTTAGACAGTGACATCAAGCAGGCAATAGAATCTTTAAAACAACAAAAAGTCGAGGCAGAAGGTCTTTCAGACTGTAAAGTGCTAGACAAGCTGATGGAAGATAAGTTATATGCGCATCACGCGGTTGTAGATAGCGTTTCAATTTCTGAAGATCAGGTAAGATCATTTACTCAGCAACAAATAGATTATTTCCTAAATCAATTTGGAGGTTCAGAAGAACGCCTTTTAAAGTTCTACCGAAAAGACAAAATGAGTGATCTTCAAAAAGAACTTTTTGACTTAAATAAGAATCAGGAATTGGCTAAAGCTATGCAGCAAAAAATTGTTGAAGATGTAGAAGTTACTCCAGAAGAAATACGTGATTATTATAAAGGTCTTGAGCGTGACGGTTTACCGCAGTTTGGTATTGAGTTAGAGGTTTCAAAAATTATGATTGAGCCTGAAGTACCGCAAGAAGAGAAGCAAAAAGTAATTGATGAGCTCAATGGCTACCGCAAAGATATTCTTGAAAACGGAAGTAGTTTTGCAACCAAGGCTGTTTTATGGTCTGAAGATGAGTCGAGCCGTGGTGATGGTGGTTTAATCAAAGATGTTGACCGTAAGTCGCAGTTTGTTAAAGAATTTAGAGATGTTGCTTTTAGCCTAGAAGAAGGTGAAGTGAGTAAACCTTTTGAAACTGAATTTGGTTATCATATTATAAAAGTTGAAAAAATACGAGGTCAGAAAATTGATTTAAGACACATTCTGCGTATTCCTAAAGTTACTTCAGCTTCAGAAGCTGCTGCAAAAGATAAAATTGAAAAGATAAAGAAACGTATTGAAGCAGGTGAACTTACCTTTGCTGAAGCTGCAAAAGAATTTTCTGATGAAAAAGAAACAGCAAGTGACGGAGGTATAATGATTAATCCGGTTACTCAGGATCGTATGTTTGAATTAAAAAACCTGCCACCAGATTTATATCCTAAAGTTCAGAATTTAAAAGAAGGTGAGATTTCGATAGCCTTTAACAATCCTACACGTACCGGTAAAACTCGTTATGAGATTTATACAGTTTCAGACCGTGTAGAAGAACACAAGGCAGATTTTGCTTTGGATTATGTGAAAATTAAAGATTTCGCTTTACAGGCAAAACGCATTAAAGCTATTGAAAAATGGCAAAATGAGAAGATTGCAGAGACTTATATTAAACTAAACGGAGACTACAGAAACTGCGATTATAGCAGCAACTGGTTAAAAAAATAGATTTATGTCTGATGTAAAGGCGATAGATACGCTTGTTGTTCGTTTTAAAGATTTAAAAAAGGAAATAAGTAGAGTTATTATAGGTCAGGATGAAGTTGTAGAGCAAATTATAATTTCTATTTTTTCCGGAGGCCACGCATTGTTAATTGGTGTTCCGGGACTGGCAAAGACCTTAATGGTAAATACGGTCGCCCAGGCACTAGGATTAGATTTTAAACGTATTCAGTTTACTCCAGATTTAATGCCTAGTGATATTGTAGGTTCTGAAATACTTGATGAAAACCGAACTTTTAAGTTTTTAAAAGGTCCTGTTTTCTCAAATATTATTCTGGCAGATGAGATTAATAGAACACCACCTAAAACACAGGCGGCGTTACTTGAGGCCATGCAAGAAAAAGCGGTGACCGTTGCAGGTAAGCAATACGCTCTGGATGCTCCTTACTTTGTATTGGCAACTCAAAACCCGATAGAGCAAGAGGGTACATACCCCTTACCCGAAGCGCAATTAGACCGTTTTATGTTTGCAATAAACTTAGCGTATCCTACTTATGAAGAAGAAGTCGCTATTGTAAAAGCGACTACAGCAGATCATAAAGTCTCCATAAATGCGCTTTTTACTGCAGAGGATATTGTGGGTTATCAGCATTTATTACGCCGTATTCCTGTAGCAGACAATGTTATTGAATACGCTGTAAAACTGGTAGCTAAAACAAGACCTGATTCTAATGCAGCCCCACAAATTGTAAAAGATTATATAGATTGGGGAGCCGGACCTCGTGCTTCTCAAAATTTAATCCTGGCTGCAAAAACTCACGCTGCAATGCAAGGAAAGTATTCACCAGATATCGAAAATGTACAGGCTGTGGCACAGGGTATTTTAGGACACAGACTTATTAAAAATTATAAGGCCGAAGCAGAAGGGGTTACCTTAAATGCAATCATTAATTCGCTGCTGTAATATAATATAGATTCACTCTAAATAGATGAAATAAGGTAGGTATTGAAGACTTCATCCTTGTAACTATCTAATTCTTAAAATCAATCAACGATATCGTTATATATTTATCAAAATTGAAATATTTCTGATATTTATTCAATGCGGCTTAATCTGTTGAAATGCTTCTTATTTTGCTGGCTTTTTCGTATTTTTCCTTCCGCTTTCAAGCGTAATTTTTATACATATTCATTTAACTAAAATTTAGATATGGCATTTGATATTGATATGATCAAATCGGTTTACAGTAATGTAAAGGAGCGCGTAGATGCAGCTCGTGAACTTACCGGTAAGCCTTTAACATTGGCAGAAAAAATATTATACTCTCACCTTTGGGACGGTAAAACTGAGAAGGCATTTGTGCGTGGTAAAGATTACGTAGATTTTGCTCCAGATCGTATCGCTTGCCAGGATGCTACTGCTCAAATGGCATTATTGCAATTTATGCAAGCCGGAAAGAAAAATGTAGCAGTACCTACAACAGTACATTGTGATCACCTTATACAGGCTAAACAAGGTGCAAAAAAAGATTTAAAACGTGCCAACGAAACAAGTAATGAAGTTTTTGACTTCTTAGAATCTGTTTCAAATAAATACGGTATTGGTTTCTGGAAACCGGGTGCAGGTATTATTCACCAGGTAGTACTAGAAAATTATGCATTCCCCGGTGGAATGATGATAGGTACAGATAGTCACACGGTAAATGCCGGTGGTCTGGGTATGGTGGCTATAGGTGTAGGTGGTGCAGATGCTGTTGATGTGATGGCTGGAATGGCCTGGGAACTTAAATTCCCTAAACTTATCGGGGTTAAATTAACCGGTGAGTTAAATGGGTGGACAGCTTCAAAAGATGTTATACTTAAAGTAGCCGGTATTCTTACTGTTAAAGGTGGTACTGGTGCTATTGTAGAATATTTTGGTCCAGGTGCTAAAAACCTTTCTGCAACAGGTAAAGGTACAATTTGTAATATGGGTGCAGAGATAGGTGCTACTACCTCTACCTTTGGTTATGATGATTCTATGGAGCGCTTTTTACGTGCTACAGATCGTGCTGATGTTGCTGATGCAGCTAATGAAATAAGAGAATACTTAACAGGGGATGATGAAGTTTATGCAAATCCTGAACAATACTTTGATGAAGTAATTGAAATTAATCTTTCAGAATTAAGACCACACCTTAATGGTCCTTTTACTCCAGATTTAGCTACTCCGGTAGGTGAGTTAGGAGAAAAAGCAAAGAAAAATGACTGGCCTCTCAAAGTAGATTGGGGACTTATAGGTTCTTGTACAAACTCTTCTTACGAAGATCTATCAAGAGCGGCTTCAATTGCACAACAGGCAATTGATAAAAAACTGAAACCAAAGAGTGATTTTGGTATAAACCCAGGTTCTGAGCAAATTCGTTTTACTGCAGAACGCGATGGTTTACTTCAGGTTTTTGAAAATTTAGGAGCAACTATATTTACAAATGCATGTGGTCCTTGTATTGGTCAATGGGATCGTAGTGATCGTAAGGGCGAAGAAAAAAATACTATTGTACACTCATTTAACCGTAACTTCTCAAAACGTGCTGACGGGAATCCTAATACCCACGCATTTGTAGGTTCGCCAGAGATGGTTGCAGCTATTGCAATTTCAGGGAGATTAGATTTTGATCCTATGAATGATACCCTGCTAAATGAAGATGGCGAACAGGTGAAATTAGATATTCCGGTAGGTTTAGAGCTTCCTCCAAAAGGATTTGCTGTAGATGAAAACGGTTATCTAGCACCCACTGAAGATGGTAGTTCTGTAACCGTGAAAGTAGCAGAAGATAGCGAGCGTTTACAATTATTAGAACCTTTTACACCTATTCAGGATTCTGAATTAAAAGAGGTTAAATTACTTATCAAAGCATTTGGTAAATGTACTACAGACCACATTTCTATGGCGGGTCCATGGTTACGTTACAGAGGTCATTTAGATAACATTTCTAATAACTGTTTAATAGGAGCAGTTAATGCGTATAATAAGAAAACAAACTTTGTGAAAAACCAACTTACTAACGAGTATGGTGGGGTACCTGATACACAAAGAGAATATAAGGCAAAAGGGATTAAAACTATTGTTGTGGGTGATCACAACTATGGTGAAGGTTCTTCTCGTGAGCACGCAGCTATGGAGCCACGCTTCTTAGGTGTTGCTGCAGTTCTAGTTAAGTCTTTTGCTCGTATTCACGAGACAAACCTTAAAAAACAAGGGATGTTAGGTTTAACTTTTGCCAATGAAAATGACTACGATTTAATACAGGAAGACGATACATTTAGCTTTGTTGATATCGAATCATTTGCACCAGACAAGCCTTTAACTATTGAAGTTACTCACGCAGATGGAAGCAAAGATACAATCATTGCAAACCACACGTACAATGATGCTCAAATAGCCTGGTATCGTGAAGGTTCTGCACTTAATCTTATTAAAAAGCAAAACGCTTAATCATTTTATTAAATATTTATTAAAACCAAACCGCTTTATGGCGGTTTGGTTTTTTTATTGAAATTTTTGTACGCTATTTGCGTTACCATAAAAACAACTTAAAACATAAACATAGATATGAAAAAAATTAAATTTCTAGGACTATTAACCGCAGCAGCATTATTAGCTTCATGTTCAGGTGATGATGATTCAGTACAACGATCAGATATCACTATAACCTCGCTTACAGGCCTTGAAAGATTAGGAACAAACGCAGAATATCAGGCTTGGATTACAGTAGATGGTCAGGATATTTCTTTAGGAAGATTCACAGATGTTAATGTGCCTAAAAGTTTTTCTGCTCCCACATCTCAAATAACTTCTGCCACAAAATTTAAAATTAGTGTAGAAAAAAGTACTGGAGATAGTCCTGAAATAAGTAATTCGATTATTCTGAGCGGAACCTTTGGAGGTAATTCTGCTTCTTTAAATTCTAAAGAAGGAATAGGTGATTTCGTAGGTTCTTCAGGTGTATTTACGCTACAAACCCCAACAGATAGCAATGCAAATAATGAGCAGAGTGGAGTTTATTTTTTTAATGCGACTAATGGGACTGCAGGTTTAAATTTACCTACTTTACCAGCGGGCTGGAAATATGAAGGTTGGGTTACTGTGCCTAATGCTTCCGGAGAAATGAAAAATTTATCTACCGGTAAATTTACAAAAACAAATACTAGTGATGAAACTTCACGTTTTGGAGGACCATTGGCAGATCCTAATTTTCCTGGAGAAGATTTTCTAGATACGGGTCTTTTAGCCTTAGCATATAATATAAATGTTGAACCAAACTTAATATCTAAAAGAGTTTTTATATCAATTGAACCAGCTGATGATAATGATTTAAATACTCCTTTTTTCTTACAACCTTTAAGTGGTACGGCAAATAATGGTGTAAGTCCAAATATTAATACAATGGGGTTAAATACAGGATCTTTGCCCGAGGGTAGAGTTGTATATTAATCTTTTAATACATTTTAATAGAATAAAAAAACCGGTCTATGACCGGTTTTTTTTATTTGAAATAACTCGTATAAATATAATTATACGATTTTACTTATTTTCTCTATAAGCTTACTCATATCACTCTGTAGTTTATCTACCTGACTTTCTAAATGTTGTACGCGCTTGTTAGCGTCCATATCAATTACATTAAGTGAGCTTGTTATTTTACCACGCACAACCAGTATTTCTAGAATATTGCTTAGCTCGTAGCTTATACTTTCATACTTACTATTATCACTTATTAAAATTACAGCGTCGTTTGCTAGATCTTTTTTAATACGTTTGGTAAGTACAGATTTTGCCGTTACAATAACTGCAACAGAGCCATCAAGAATTTCAGTTAAATCATCTGCATGCTGTGTGATTAGAATGTCACCGTGCATTAAAGTAGGCATCATACTGTCGCCTTCAACTTCAAAGAGCTTTTGTCCTTCAGCAGGTTCATAACCTGGTAGCTTAAACATGTCTAGCGTAGACATCCATTGCTCATTATCTCTATTTTCAATAAAACCTGCGCGAGCTTCTACGTTAATGAGTGGAACAAAACCGTTAGAAGAACTCATCATAATAGAATTATGAGATCCTTTTAATATACGATCTGTAGGGACACTGTAAAGTTTACTAAGAGTTAGAAGATGTTCTGTAGTTATTGAGTTTTGTCCGTTTTCAATTAAAGAATAGGCTCCTTGCGTAATACCAAGCTCAGTAGCTACTTTTTTTTGTGATAAAGCAGAACGTTCTCTTAGTAGTTTTAGTTGTTTAGATATAGACATTTTATTAAGGTTTAGGGAACTTAAATTAAATAGATACTGTAAAGATATGATTTATATCCTTTGTATTGTTTTTAGTTATATTTTTAGTGATATATTGTTTTTTAACGTCTAAAAACCAATATTATATAATTTTATTCTTTTAAATAGGAATTATCCTAATAATATTGCAAAAAAGTATAATGAATTTTCAGATTTAATTTTATAAAAAGAATTGGTTTTAACGATAATTACTTAATTTTCATCTGCTTATAAACTTAAGTATTAAGATTCTTCCTAAGAAGATAAATACAATATCCTACACATTAGTATTCAATTACTCCTCAATTTATAAAGTTTTATAACAAGTGTATTTTATCTAAAATTTGAATATAAATTGAAGTAGTCAAAATAGATAGAAATACTATTTTTGCCTATGCAAAATAACGTACTCATTTTAGATTTCGGTTCGCAGTATACACAACTTATTGCTAGACGCATACGTGAACTCAATATTTTCTGCGAAATCAAACCTTTCAACAAATTACCGGAAGACTTGAGCAGCTACAAGGCTGTCATACTATCTGGCTCACCATCTTCAGTAAGGGCAGCAGATGCGCCTCACCCTGATTTGACTAATATACGCGGTAAAAAACCACTTCTTGGGGTTTGTTACGGTGCTCAATATCTCGCACATTTTCATGGTGGAGAAGTAGGGCAGTCAAATACACGTGAATACGGCCGGGCTAATCTTTCTATGATTAAAGAGGATGAAGCTTTTTTTAAAGGTGTTACAATAGGTAGCCAGGTTTGGATGAGCCACAGTGATACTATAAAACGTTTGCCCGAAGGAGCTGTTTTATTAGCAAGTACGCACGATGTAGAGAACGCCGCATATAAGTTAAAAGATGAGGATACTTACGCCATTCAATTTCACCCAGAGGTTTATCACTCTACAGACGGAAAGCAAATATTAGAAAATTTTCTCGTAAATATCGCTCAGGTTGAGCAAAGCTGGACACCAGATAGTTTTGTAGAAAGTACTGTCGAACAACTTCAAAAGAAAATAGGGTCAGATAAAGTAATACTTGGTCTTTCTGGTGGTGTAGATAGTTCTGTTGCTGCTATGCTTTTGCATAAGGCCATTGGAGTCAACCTGCACTGTATATTTGTAAATAACGGTCTGCTTCGTAAAAATGAGTTTCAAGATGTATTGAAACAATATGAAGGTATGGGACTAAATGTAAAAGGAGTTGATGCTTCAGACCGATTTCTTGAAGCGTTAGCCGGTAAAAGTGATCCTGAAGAAAAAAGAAAAACTATAGGGCGTGTTTTTATTGACGTTTTTGATGATGAATCGCATCAGGTAGAGAATGCAAAATGGCTTGCTCAGGGCACTATATATCCAGATGTAATTGAGTCGGTATCTGCAACAGGTGGACCTTCGGCAACTATAAAATCACATCATAATGTAGGCGGTTTGCCAGATTTTATGAAGCTTCAAGTTGTAGAACCGTTGCGAATGCTTTTTAAAGATGAAGTGCGCAGAGTGGGTGCCAGTATGGATATGAATCCTGACTTATTAGGTAGACATCCTTTTCCGGGGCCTGGTTTAGCAATACGTATTTTAGGAGACATTACTCCTGAGAAGGTTAGAATTTTACAAGAGGTTGATGCTGTTTTTATTAATAGTCTACGAGAATGGGATTTATATGATAAAGTGTGGCAGGCCGGTGCAATTTTATTGCCGGTAGATTCGGTAGGGGTAATGGGAGATGAGCGTACCTATGAAAAGTGTGTAGCATTACGCGCTGTAGAAAGCACAGATGGTATGACAGCAGACTGGGTTAACCTACCTTATAATTTTTTACAAAAGGTCTCTAATGATATAATAAATAAGGTTAAGGGCGTTAATAGAGTAGTCTATGACATCAGCTCTAAACCACCTGCAACTATTGAGTGGGAATAACCAAAAGTTATTTCATTAAATAGTAAGCATAAATTATAGTAAAGAAGGTCTTTGTTTATAGTATTAAAAAATGAACTTACTGTTCAAATTATATTTTTTAATATTCAAATTATCAGAGACTTATATTTTAAATTTAAATCAAAAATGGGATTTTGAGTTTTAACTTAAAATCCCATTTATAATAAAGCCCACTAATGAGAAATGTAACCCTATTATTTATTTTCATTTTCGTTGTATTCAGTTGTTCAAGTATAGGTCAGCAAACCTACTCAAGTCACCGTGTTGTACAAGGAGAAACTGTATCTAGTATTGCAAATAAATACAATGTTACCGTGTACGAGATTTACCGTCTTAATCCGGAAGCAAAAAATCAATTGTACCCGGGTTTGGTTTTAATTTTACCTGGCGGAAACGCGGACGCCACTGTATCAAGTAGCAGTGAAAATGAGAAATTTATTTTTCATACCGTACAAAAAGGGGAGACTCTTTACAATCTCTCAAAAAAATATGAAGTTGCAGAATCTACAATTAAGCGGTACAATCAGCATTTATACAGTGCAGAACTAAGAAACGGGGAGACGATTAAAATTTTAAAACCCGGCTCAGGTACTTCTGCTGTTACTGAAATTTCAAAACCAACTTCTACAAATAGAAAGCACATTGTAAAACCTAAAGAAACTAAATACGGTTTGGCATCTATGTATGGTATTTCGGTAGCAGAATTAGAAAACCTGAATCCGGATATTGTGGATGGTTTACAAATAGGGGATATCGTTAATGTGCCAGATAAAGCCTATACAAATGATGCGGTTATAGAAGATAGTATATATGGTTTTTATGAAGTAAAGCCTAAAGAAACGTTATTCAGGTTAACCCAAAGATGGGGTATGACCGAGGAACAACTTACTACCCTAAATCCTTCATTAAAAGATGGTCTTAAGAGTGGTATGGTATTGACTTTACCAAAATCTAAACTCACAAATGAGGTACAGGTTACTACAACGGGTGGAGCTATAAATTTAGCGAATAACTTAAAGAACTTGTCTGTAAAAAATATTGCTGTTATGCTTCCATTTAATTTAGGAAGTGCACAGGTAGACTCTGCAGAATTGAATAAAAGTGCTTTAAAATCTGACCGTGTTATGAATATAGCGTTAGATTTCTACAGTGGGTCATTAATGGCTGTAGATTCAGCTAAGGCTTTAGGTATATCTTCTAATCTATATGTTTATGATACCGAATATTCACGTTCTGCAGGTAAGGCTAGTAATGATCGCAAGATTGAGGAAATAGTGAATCGTAAAGATTTTGATAAGATGAACGCTGTTATCGGGCCCTTACTTACCTCAAATGTTGAAAAAACGTCTTCCTTATTACGAGCGAGAGCTATTCCCGTTGTTTCACCCATTGTGCCTTCTTTAACTATGAGTGCAAATTTGTTTCAATCACGTCCTGATGACAAAATATTAAAAGAGCAAATGCTTGGTTTTATAAAGCAGGATGGCAAAGGCAAAAATATTATTATAGTTGCAGACTCTAAAAATTTAAATACAAAAGAGCGCATTCTTTCTCTGTACCCTGATGCAAAAATTATTTCTCCCAGAAGTAGTGGAAATGGGTACTACATAAGATCTAGTGACTTAGTATCTAAACTCTCACGTACTATAGAAAATTGGGTTATTCTTGAATCTAATGATATTGCGCTTATAAGCAATATAACAACAACCTTAAGCACACAGCTTTCTAATAGCGCAATTACGTTATTAACAACAGATAAAGGTTCTGCATACGAGAGCGATGATGTATCTAATATTACATTGATGAAGTTAAACTTTCATTTTCCGTCTGTTGACAGAGAATATGATTTTAAACATAAGGATTTCATAAATGCGTATACTTCAAAATACGGTTATGCGCCCAGCAGTTATGCGGTGAGAGGTTATGACATTACATTTGACACCTTATTGCGTTTAGCAGCAGCAGAGAGTCTGTACAGTGCTGCAGATGCCGGTTACATCACTCAGTATGTAGAAAATAAGTTCAATTATGTGCAGGATCCTATTTCTTCAGGATATTATAATAAAGCTTCATATATTATTAAATACGGAAAGAATTTAGAAGAGATTGTTGTGGAAGTTTCTAATGATATGAAAAATACTTCAGGAGTATTGAAGAATTAAACAAGGTAAAAAGCAAAGTGTCTATTTAGCTAGCTTACGCACAAGTTGTCATCATTTAAATTTTGATTTATATGTGTTGTATAGGCACCTTTAGACAATAAACGAAAAGAGAATCCTCAACTGTGTCAATGATTCTAGCAGGTTCAATGTGAATTTTACACGTATAACCTAAGTATATAAATCTTGTGATATGTGACTAATTCAATAGAAAGTGTATTCAAGACTATTAAAATTTTTAAAATTACGAGAAGTATTTAAACCTAAAAAAGCCCAATCATTACTGATTGGGCTTTTTCGTTATAAGCGGAATATTGTTAATTAGGCGTTAGCCTTATTTTACTTTATTTACGATTGCTTCAAAAGCTTCTGGGTGATTCATCGCTAAATCTGCTAAAACCTTACGGTTAAGCTCGATGTTTGCAGACTTCACTTTGCCCATAAACTGAGAATAAGACATACCGTGTAAACGTACACCCGCATTGATACGAGTAATCCATAAAGCACGGAAATTTCTTTTCTTTTGGCGACGGTCGCGGTATGCATATAGCATTGCTTTGTCAACCGCATTTTTTGCAACTGTGTAGACGTTTTTACGTCTTCCAAAGTAACCTTTGGCTTGCTTCAATACCTTTTTTCTTCGGGCTCTAGAAGCAACTGAATTTACTGATCTTGGCATAATTTAATTGTTTTTGTAGCAGGCGGGTAATTAATACCACTTTTAAAACATTTTATTTAGTGTTTTGCCTAACTCCAGGGTTTATAAAATAATTGAACCGGTTACGTTCTTATTTAAGACGTAACATAATTTTCACGTTGTTCTCGTCAGCTTTGTGAACGATAGTATCGTGAGTTAATGCAAGCTTACGTTTCTTAGACTTTTTAGTCAAGATGTGACTCTTAAACGCATGCTTTCTTTTGATTTTACCAGTACCGGTAAGCTTAAAACGCTTTTTAGCACTGCCTTTTGTTTTCATTTTAGGCATAATTCCTAGTTTATTTAATTAATCCGCTTATTTTTTTGTCCTGATCTTTTAATATCAAAACAATCCCGGCCTTCTCAGGTCGGGATTTTATTTTAATGTGTCTTAATGACTGCTTATTTACTTGCTTTCTTAGGAGCTAAGAACATAATCATTCGTTTACCTTCTAATTTAGGCATCTGTTCTACTTTGCCGTAATCTTCAAGTTCCTGAGCGAGACGTAAGAGCAGTATTTGACCCTGATCTTTATAGATTATTGAGCGACCTTTAAAGAAAACATACGCTTTTAATTTAGAACCTTCTTCAAGGAATTTAATTGCGTGTTTCTTTTTAAACTCGTAGTCATGATCATCTGTATTAGGCCCAAATCTGATTTCCTTTACGACTACTTTTGACGCTTTGGCCTTCATGACCTTTTCACGTTTCTTCTGCTCGTAAACGAACTTTTTATAATCCATCACTTTACAAACAGGAGGTTCTGCATTTGGTGATATTTCAACCAAATCTAATTCCTGCTCATCTGCGATTTCTTGTGCCTTACTGGTGGGATAAACCCCCATTTCTACATTATCTCCTACAAGACGTACTTCACGAGCACGTATCTTTTGATTGATAAGGTGTTGGTCTGTCTTCTGAACCCTCATGGGTCCTTTTGATCTTTTTCTACGTATTGCTATGGCTATATATTTTTAATTAAACTTCAAATTTCTTTAGTGTTTTGTTGATTTCGGTATTAACAACTTCTGCAAATTCTGCAACTGTCATCGTTCCTAAATCCTCACCACCATGTTTACGTACAGAAACCGTACCATCATTAGCTTCTTTCTCACCAATAATCAACATGAAAGGTAGTTTTTGCATTTCCGCTTCCCGAATCTTACGACCCATAGTTTCACCGCGGTCATCTACCGTGGCGCGAATTTCGTGATTTTCTAACAATTCTAAAACATTTTCGGCGTATTTCTCGTAATTCTCACTGAGTGTTAAAACGATAGCCTGTTGTGGCATCAACCAAAGTGGGAAATTACCCCCTGTATGCTCTAATAAAATTGCTATAAAACGTTCCATACTTCCAAAGGGAGCACGGTGTATCATTACCGGGCGGTGCTCTTCATTGTCACTGCCTTTATAAGTAAGTTCAAAACGTTCTGGCAGATTGTAATCTACCTGAATGGTTCCCAGCTGCCAGCTGCGCCCTAATGCATCTTTAACCATAAAGTCAAGTTTAGGGCCGTAAAACGCTGCTTCTCCGGTTTCTATAACATAGTTAAGACCTTTTGCTTTTGCTGCATTTATAATAGCAGTTTCTGCTTTAGCCCAGTTCTCATCAGAACCTATGTATTTTTCCTTGTTTTCAGGATCTCTTAAAGAAACCTGCGCGGTAAAGTTTTCAAACCCTAAAGATCCAAATACATATAGTACCAAATCTATAACTTTCATAAACTCTTCATCCAATTGATCTGGAGTACAAAAAATGTGTGCGTCATCCTGTGTAAAACCTCTAACACGTGTAAGACCGTGTAATTCACCACTTTGCTCATAACGGTAAACGGTACCAAATTCTGCAAAACGCTTGGGTAAATCTCTGTAACTCCACTGTATAGAGTTATAAATTTCACAGTGATGTGGACAATTCATCGGCTTTAGAAGAAATTCTTCTCCTTCTGCAGGTGTCGTAATAGGTTGAAAACTATCTGCACCATATTTTGCATAGTGACCAGAAGTTACATACAGTTCTTTTTGACCTATATGCGGTGTAACCACCATTTCGTAACCTGCTTTTTTCTGTGCAGCCTTTAAAAAGTTTTCAAGACGCTCACGCAAAGCGGCACCTTTAGGCAGCCATAATGGCAGACCTTGTCCTACTTTTTGAGAAAATGTAAATAATTGTAATTCTTTACCTAATTTTCTATGATCTCGTTTTTTAGCTTCTTCAAGAAGTTCTAAGTATTCTTTTAGATCTTTTTGCTTCGGAAAAGAAATACCATAAATACGAGTTAACTGATTGTTTTTTTCATCACCTCTCCAATATGCGCCGGCAACGCTCATCAATTTTACCGCTTTAACAAAACCGGTATTGGGTAAATGTCCCCCGCGGCATAAATCTGTAAAGCTGTCGTGATCACAAAAAGTGATTGTACCGTCTTCGAGGTTTTCTATAAGTTCAACCTTATAGGGGTTGTCTTGTTTTCTATATAATTCTAGAGCATCTGCTTTTGAAACACTACGCATTGAAAACTCATGTTTTCCGCGGGCAATGTCAAGCATTTTATCTTCAATCTTTTTAAAATCACCTTCTCCTAAAGTTTGAGCTCCAAGATCTACATCATAGTAAAAACCTTTATCTATAGCAGGGCCTATGGTTAACTTTACGCCCGGATACAATTCTTCTAATGCCTGCGCTAAAATGTGTGCGGAAGAATGCCAGAATGCTGTTTTACCTTCGTCATCATTCCAGGTGTAAAGAACTAACGAGCCATCCTCTGTTAAGGGTGTTGTAGTCTCTACCGTGGTAGTATTATATTTTGCTGAAATAACATTACGTGCAAGACCTGCACTGATGCTGTTTGCGACATCAAAAGGTGTTACGCCGCTTTCAAATTCTTTTACACTGCCATCTGGCAAAGTAACCTGGATCATAATTAAAATTTAAGCTGTAAAGATAAGGGCTTTCCCGTCAAAATTGAAAAATTCAAATTCAAAGTTTGAGAATACTTTTTAACTCAAAGAATTCCGCGGGCTTTTATCTCTAAATATTTATTGATTGTGTTTACAGAAAGGTCTTCGGGTTTTGTCAGGACGGTTTGTATTCCGTGTTTTTCAAGCTCCTTTACCATAAGTTTTTTATCATATTCCATCTTTTGAGCAATGGTCTTGTGGTAAATTTCTGCAGTGCTAGTTGCTTTTTTAGTAATTAAGTCATCTAACTCTGTATTCTCAAAAAAGATAACGACTAGAACATGTTTTTTAGCTAAACCTTTAAGATAGGATAGTTGGCGTTGTAAACTACTTATGTGCTCAAAATTTGTGTAAAGCAATAATAAACTTCTGTGCGTTATTTTTCGTTTTACTTCGGCATATAACCTGCTAAAATCACTATCTAAAAACTGTGTATTTATAGCATACAGTACTTCAAGTATTGTATTTAAATGTGTCTTTTTATTACTTGCTGCGAGATGATTTTGAATGGTATTACTAAACGTTAGTAAACCGGTTTTGTCATTCTTTTTTAGCGCAATATTACTAAAAGCTAAAGTGCTGTTTATTGCATAGTCTAAAAGGGTAAGGCCCTTAAAAGGCATTTTCATCACGCGACTGGCATCAATCAACGAATAAACAGGTTGTGATTTCTCATCCTGAAACTGATTAATCATTAAAGCGCCACGTTTTGCAGTAGCTTTCCAGTTGATGGTGCGTATGTCATCGCCTATGACATAATCTTTTATCTGTTCAAATTCCATCGTGTGACCAATGCGGCGTATTTTTTTTAAACCGAATTGTGTCAATTTATTATCAATAGCCAGAAAAGCATATTTTTTCATTTGAATAAAAGACGGGTACACCTTTACCGTTTGACCGTTACTAAATGTATATCTCCGCTTCACTATTTTAAGCGGAGAGCTTACGTAGATATTCAATTTTCCAAAATTGTAAATACCGCGATCTACGGGTCGTAAACCATAATTTATAGAAACCTGATCGCGGGAAGGAATACTCCCTATTTTTAAAAAATCTCTTTTTTGAAACTGAACAGGAATCTCATCAATCACAGAAAATGAAATTTTAAAATTGTATTTGTTCTGTATGGTAAGCGGTACTTCATTGAGATCGCTGTTCGAAAACTTTTCGGGTAGCTGCCGGGTAGCAAAAATTCCTTCCTTCTTTTTATACAAAGTCAAAACATCAAATACAACAATAAGCAAAACCAGCCACAGGCCTATAAGCGCAATAGGGTATAAAGCGTGTACCCAATACGAGAACAGGAAGAGTAGAACAAGTGCAGCTAAAACATAGAATACCCGTGTTCCTAAATAAAGACTTTGTATAAATTTAATAATGCGCACTAGCGGGGTACTTCTACAGATTGAACAAGCATATCTATTACCGTTTCAGGGGTCATACCTTCCATCTCGCGTTCTGGTGATAATATTACACGGTGTCTCAATACCGGAGTAACTGATTTCTTAACATCTTCCGGGGTCACAAAATCCCTTCCATTAATTGCGGCAAAAGCTTTTGAAGCGTTCATTATGGCTAATGAAGCTCGAGGAGATCCTCCTAAATATAAATGCGGATGGGTACGCGATTTTACTGTAATAGATGCGATGTAGTTTAAAATCTTTTCTTCAATGCGTATATGATGAATTTGTTTTCTATACGCTTCAAGCTTTTCTGTAGAAAGTACCGCATTGATTACAGCTTCCTGGCTGGTGTGGCGTTCGTTATGGCTTTTAAGAATTGCGATCTCATCGGTAAGATCAGGGTATTCTACTTTTATTTTAAACAGAAAACGATCTAATTGTGCTTCGGGTAAGGCATAGGTTCCTTCCTGCTCAATAGGATTTTGGGTGGCTAGTACCATAAAGGGTTTATCTAACTGATATTGTTGACCATCTATAGTGATCTGGCGCTCCTCCATCACTTCAAAAAGTGCAGCCTGTGTTTTTGCAGGTGCTCTGTTTATTTCGTCTATAAGTACAATGTTTGAGAAAATAGGACCGTGCTTAAATTCAAAATTGCTAGTACTCATATTCAATACAGAAGTTCCCAATACATCACTGGGCATCAGGTCTGGAGTGAATTGAATTCGGCTAAATGCGGTACTTAGTGTTTTTGCAAAAAGCTTAGCGGTAACTGTTTTTGCAATACCGGGAACCCCTTCAATCAATACATGACCTTCAGAGAGTAACGCAACGATTAGTAATTCTATAAATTCATACTGCCCTATAATCACTTTAGCCAGCTCAGCTTTTAATTGATCAACTGCATCACGAAGTCCTTCAAGAGGAATTCGGTTTGTAAATTCTAAATTTTCTGAATTGTCGTTTTGATTGCCAGTTTTAGGTGCAGCCTCGTTGTTTATGTTTTCAGATAAATTAGTTGATTCGTCCATCCTGATGGTTTTTTTTAAAGTTTTCAATATAAGTGTTTAACTGTATCAATTCGTCTTCAGTAATTTCTACTTTCTGTTTGAGGCTTATGATATAGTCAATGGTATTTTTAATTTCTACTACGGAAACATTACTTTTTGCCGCGAGATTTTCGATAAATGCAAGATCTTTTTTATCTGTGGCAAGTATAAATGTACTTCGTATATACTCCATAAAATGATTGATCTGATGCATTGCAATTTGCCTGTTGTCTTTTTTATCAAGATACATCCCGGCGATTGTTCTGGTATAATCAAGCGTTTTATTAGAAAGCGGTTGAATCACAGGGATACTGCGCTGCTTGCGTTTTCCTTCAAAATAAACCCAAATGAGTGCGGTAATTAGTAAGGTGTACCACGACCATTTTAGGTATTTGTTATTTAAAATTATAAATAAGGGAGAAACGGCAACTGCTTTACTGTTTTTGTAATGCTGATCTAAATAAACCATACCCTTAGCTGGTAAATAGGCGAGTGTTTTTGCAGTATATTCTGCATTTATGCTATCTAGCATAAATACATTCGTGTATGCTTCTGGAAATGTATTTATAATTACGGTTCCCTTTTTATAAGGTGTTTTTGTAAAGTTAATTTTAGGTTTAAGCAACAGCTTATTTCTTGTGCTATTTGCTAGATGAAAAACCCCTAAAACTGTTGTTTGTAGCGTGTCTATTTCATCAAAGAAAACCGTACTTACATCTTTATCTAAGCGGTAAGCAGTCTTTTTATTTAATTTCGGGTTACTCAAATAAACCACCGGGCGCTTTTCAAGAGCTTCGGTTTCGGTATAATAACTCGTGTTAAGATTTAAGGTATCTAAAATTGTTTCACTAACTGCATTGGCAGCAATAAAAAGCGTATTGCCTTTTGCAACCCAATCAAGTAATTTATTTGCTTCTGCCTCATCATTATATACCGAACTATTCAGAAAAAAGTAGGTGCCAGAAACAGTGTTGTCTAACAGGAATTCAAATGGAGGTACATTAACTTCCTGAATTCTTTCCTCGTCAATAACTGTATTTAACTGGTCATAAAAAACATAGGTACCAAACGGGATTTCGTCTAGTTTACCGTAAGCCGGAAACCAGTTAATAGGTTCGGGTTTTGAAGCTTCCGCAGCGATAAGAAGCGCCACACAAAGTATAAGTATACCCGCGAGTATTTTATAACGGGTGGTCATAAAGTTGCAGTTGTTTTTTTAAATTCTTGTTCGGCTTTGCTAAAGGCAGATTCGCTTACTTCAAAATTACCATACCAGATAAAATCATAGATACGGGTAAGCTTAGTAAATTCAATACGCAACTCGTTATTTTTGATTTCATATACATAATCGGCATTTGTTTTTTGCACCTGCCAGTCTATAATGTCTTTATTTGCTAATTTTTGTAAAAGCAATAAGTAATAATAGCGCACGGCCAACTGGTAATTTTTTTGAAGCAACGCATCATCTATGAGTTCCTGAATATTTTGAGTCTCTATAATCTGTTGCTCGTCTGTAAGAATCACTTTATTTAAGCTGCCGTTTTTTAACCCAGAACCACCCATATCAATTTTTAAAAATAGCCAGACCAGTAGTGTTACAACACCCAGTAGTAGTAAATAGGGTAGTGCCCGTACTATAAGGCCTAACAGACCTGTTGCTTCATTACCTTGAAGAATCCAATTTATAAAGGTATCCCACAAATCATCTAGCCAGGTTTTGAAACGCGTCCACAGGTTATCTGGCGGTATTAATTCTACATAGTTAAACGCCTCATCCTGTCTGAAATTTTCAAGAGTTTGAGCATCAAATTGCTGTACGCTAATGACGCTATCATCATACCTAATATCTTTTGAAACCTGTGTTGAATCTAAAATTTCAGCTTTTAAACTGAAACTAAAGACACAAAAAAAGAGAACTACTATGTAAAATGGGTGTTGCATTAAAGGTCAGATCCTATACTGTCTATAGTTTCAAAAGTTCCGGTTTGATTTATTTTTTCATTTAGATTGAAATAAATAAATGCAATAGCTATAGCATAAATACCTGCTAAAATGTATTGAATAGCAGTAGATATAGCATTTAATGTGATGTAAACCCAGTCAATCATACTCGACACATCACCCTGAGAAATTTGATCTGCAGAAGTAAATGTTTTTACAAGTGAATAGATAATAACGGGTACCGAAAATACAATGTTGGCAACATAGAGTAATAAACCCATAACTAAAATAGTAGCAAAAGTCATCCACCACTCGCCCTTAATTAATCTGAAACTATCTGAAATCGCATCAACCGCAGACTTATTATTGAAAACCAATATGGCAAAAGTTAAAGATAGCGGGACGCTTATATAAATGCCTGGTAAAATACATAACATAAAACCTGCCATAAGCAGCATAGCAGATAAAAATGAAAGACCTGTTAAATTACCCAGTGAATTTCTAACATTGGTGTTTAGCACATGTGGATTTACGTTACCGTCGTTTTGAATATATAGTTTAATATAATTGAGAATTGTCCCATACAAAATAGCATAATAAAATAGCAAGGCGATAAACATTCCCAAGATGGAGAAGAGTATTACTGAAACATCAAAATTACCGGAAGTTAATTCGCTAAAATCTGATATTAGGGTATTGAAATAAGCAGAAATAGCTATTAAAATAATAAATGGTATTGCTGCATTACGCATCAATGCTTTAAAAAGAGGTTTGTATTCTAAACGTAAAAATTTAAAGGTATCAGACAGGATATCACCTAGTTCACGTTGCTTTTTAAAGTGGATTAGTTCTTTCATAATGTGTTAAGCGTTTTTTTATAAACGATGTGAGGATATAGGACGTAGTAAAATAGAATTAGTAACAAAGAAATACTAATAATTGCGATAGCGAGCCAGTCTGGCATTTCGGTATGGCGGGTTACAAAACCTTCCAAAAATCCTGCGACTATAAAAAAAGGAATGGTACTCACCACGATTTTTAAACCATCTTTCATGCTGCGTTTAAAAGATTCTAAACGGGTATAGGTTCCGGGAAATAGAATTCCGCTACCTAGTACTAATCCGGCAGCACCTGCAATAATAATTACTGAAATTTCTATAGTACCATGAATCCAGATGGTACGTACAGATTCCCATAAAACTCCTTTTTCATAAAAGAAATACTGAAAAGAACCCAGCATAACGCCGTTTTTCATCATCATAAAAAGTGAGCCTACACAAAATAAAATTCCGAAGATAAAAGCCATCAGCGCAACTTTAATATTGTTTATGGTGATGCCTAAAAACATTTCGGTTTCATTCATTTCTTTATAAACCCGCATCGGGTCATTGTTGGCAATATTTTCTAAGGTCATATTTACATAACCATCGCCTAAAATGCTGCGTACATAAGCGTCATCTGTAGCCGCACTATAGGCACCTATAATAGCAAAAAGTATAAATGTTGCAAACGATAGGAGTAAATGCTTTTGATAGCGGTGCATCAGCAAGGGGAATTCATCTGTAAAAAAAGTGATGAATCTTTTACTTGACTCTCGCTTGGTTTTATAAATTTTCTGGTGCGATTGGGATGCTAATTGATTGAGATACTGCGTAGTTTTACTCTGCGGATAAAAGGTTTTTGCAAAACTCAAATGATCTGTCACTTCTAGATATAAGGCCGAAAGTTCATCTGGTGATAAATCATTTTGATTACCTACCATAACGTTTTCAAATCTTAACCATTTATCCTTATTTTGCTTCACAAAAGCTGCTTCACGCATAAAATGAGTATTAGTAGTATCGGTTTTAACAAGATAGTTTGTGAAAACTAGTTTAAAAATTTAAAATTCAGAGTGATCTCTGAAGCAATTAATACATAGTTTTAATCTGTAAGGGTTACTGCCAGATCTAACTTAAGGAGTAAAGAAAAGAATAAATGGATAACTTTCAAATTGAAACTGCCCAAAATGTAAGCATTCAACAAAACGTTGCGGGAATTGGCGAGCGTATACTTGCTTATTTAATAGACTTGCTAATTTTGATTGCTTATTTTGTACTCACCATTTTTATATTGGCCTCATTTGGTATAGATAGTAACTCTACGGCATCTGTGGCTATTTTTTTTATGATAATTAGCATACCGGCTTTTTTATATTTTCTATTTCTTGAAGCCTTCTGGAACGGTCGTACGTTTGGTAAAGCAGCTTTAAACTTGAGAGTAGTTAAAATTGATGGCTCAAAGCCCGGTTTTGGAAGTTATTTTGTAAGGTGGATTATGCGCACCATTGATATCTCATTAACCAGCGGCGGTATTGCTGTATTTACTATTTTATTAAATGGAAAAGGGCAACGATTAGGAGATATTGCAGCGGGTACGACTGTTATTAATGAAAATAAAAAAGTGAGTTTAAGTCAAACATTACTTAAAGATATCCCTGTAGATTATGTGCCAAAATACCCACAGGTGACTGTATTTAGTGATGCAGATATTCAAAAAATTAAAACAATATATAATCAATCTCGATTTAGCGGAAAACACAATGTAATTGTTAAGCTTAGTGATAAGTTAGCTACCACAATGCAAATTACACCAGACGAGAAGCCTCTTCAATTTGTAGATCGTGTGCTTAAAGATTATAACTACTATACACAATTATAGATGGAAAGTGTTGCAGCAGATATCATTGATATTTTAGGAACTATAGCTTTTGCGATTTCGGGAGTTATTACCGCTACAAAAAAGAGAATGGATCTGTTTGGCATTCTCATTATTGCGACCGTAACTTCGGTAGGTGGTGGTACTTTACGTGACTTATTAATAGGTAAATCTCCTGTAACATGGATTCTAAACACCTCTTTTGTTTATCTTATTTTTATCGCAACAGTTGTTGCGATTATTTTTAGGAGACAATTACGCTATGTGCGTAAATCATTATTTTTATTTGATACTATAGGTATTGCATTGTATACAGTCACAGGTGTTCAAATGGGGATTTTAATTGGTTTAGCTCCGGTAATTTGCATTGCTTTGGGTACGATTACAGCTTGTTTTGGTGGTGTATTGCGTGATATTTTATGCACTGAAATCCCGGTGATTTTTAGAAAAGAAATTTATGCGAGCGCTTGTATTGTGGGAGGGAGTATGTATGTGCTTTTAGATCATTTTGATGTTAACACGGTAATCAATTCGGTAGTATCGGGGTTTTTGGTAATTTTTATACGTACCATGGCTGTTGTGTTTAAACTTCAGTTACCATCAATTTACACGAATGAGGCAGCGCCGGAAAATCAGATTTAAATATAATTTTAATAGTATGGGTAAAAAACGTCCTGATCTAACTCCACAGTTACAAGAATTTATAAAAGAGCAAAAGATATTTTTTGTAAGCACTGCAGCAGACAGTGGTTTTGTAAATGTCTCTCCAAAAGGAATGTCTACTTTTTATATACTGAATTCACAGGAAGTGTTGTGGTTAAATATGACGGGTAGTGGCAATGAGACCGCAGCTCACGTTCTTAAAGATGCACGTATGACGGTTATGTTTTGCTCTTTTGATAAAAATCCACTTATATTAAGGTTATACGGTACGGCTGAAGTGTATCACGAGCGTGATGCATTATTTTCTGAATATATGAGGTATTTTGAAGAAACGGCAGGTGCCCGTCAAATTTTTAAGTTATCTATAGAATTAGTACAATCTTCTTGTGGATTTGGAGTCCCATTTATGGACTATAAAGGAGAGCGTGACACCTTAAAAGTTTGGGCAGAGCATAAAGGTGAAAGTGGAATTAAAGAATATTGGACCGAGAAAAATCAAACCAGTCTTGATGGTTTTGATACCGGGATTTTTGAGTAATTCCTATAATTCTGATTTTAAAAATAACCGATTAAGTATTTATAAATTATTTAAAGTGAATGTAAATGAGACATTTAATTGTAGCTCTACTACATTTTTTTTCAATTCAAATATATAGTCAGAATGATAATGTGGTAAATTGGATTAATGAGAATTCGATTAAAATAGAAGATGTAGATCCAGACACAAAGCTTTCAATCTTCAATGACAATATTCCACAGAAATTTGCAAATGCCAGAATTTTTGGATTTGGAGAAGCCACACATCACGGAAAGGAATTTTTCGATATTAAAGCTAAATTTTTCAAATATTTAGTAGAAACTCAAAATGTAAAGATATTTATAATGGAGGATTCGTACCCTTCAGAGAGCGGTATCAATGAATGGATAAGCGGAGGAACTGGAAGTGTTGAAACTATCGCTGAAAATTTCAGTACTTACATTTGGTATACAAAAGAGGTAGTTAATCTTTTAGAATGGATGCGAAATTACAATCTCGGTAAACCTGAAAATGAACAAATTCGTTATTATGGAATGGATATTCAGAATGTGAAAAATATCAATCTAGAATTACGAGAATTAGTAAAAAAGTTTAATATCCCTGTTAGCGAAGAACTTCTCTTAATAGCAGATGCATGTGTAGAAAAACGAGTAGAATATGGTAAGAAAAATGACTGGGCAGACATTCATATTCCTAATCTTCTTAAAATAGAGAGTATTGTATCAGACTTCCAAAAAATTAATAAACTTGAAAATAACAGAGACTTTAAATCACTAATTAGAGCAATTAAATCTTTAATTAATTATACCCACTACGTTCAAGATTCAAAAAGTGAAATTAGAGATCTTGGAATGTTTAAAAATGTCAATAATATAATTGATAATGAAACCGAGAATGGTAAAGTATTTATTTGGGCTCACAATCAACACATTAATAACAAAGAATTTTTATCCTATGGGAGTGGTTTGATTAATTTAGGAAGACATTTAAAAGATTTTTACAAAGACGATTACTACAGTGTATATTTTGACTTTGGGAAAGGTAAATTAAAAGGAAATGTATTTAAGAAAGGTAAACCCAATCATTGGGAGGTTTATGAAATTGAGAAGCCATTTAAAAAAACCTATGCAGAAACACTTATTCAAGCCCAGAATGATATTTACTTTGTAGACATGCAAAAGGCCTTAAACAGTGATATAGCTGCTTTTTTTAGCGATAAGAAAAAGCAATTATTACTAGGTGGGCCTGGTTATAATCCGAAACGTATATCACTAATACCTAAAAAATATTCCGAAACATTTGATGGTTTAATTTTTATCAAAGTAATAAACCCAACAAATTTTTTTTAAAAACGGATACATATTTGAGCTTAGTAAAAGAACGTACTTATAAACTTAATAAGCATAAGGATACTTCAATTGAATTAGTCAATTATTTCAACCTTTTCTAAATAAATATTCTTAATAGGCCATTCATTTTCATCCACGGCCACTTTATTAATTTCATCTACTACATTCATTCCTTTTGTTACACGCCCAAAAACGGTGTGTTCACCGTCAAGATGATGTGCGCCACGCTCTGGTTGCACAATAAACCATTCAAATGGTGATGAAGCATCACTTACATTTTGTTCTAAATATTTTGCGGCAGAGAAGGCCCCGCGAACGTGTGTATGATTTGCACTGGCTTCGTTAGGTATTAAATAATTGCCTATATGCTGTCTTTTTTTTGGAGTCTCGTAACCGTCACTATTACCTCCCTGAACCACAAAACCGGGAGAATTACGATGTATCATTGTGTTTTCAAAATAGTTCTGTTTAACCAACAAAATAAAGTTTGCACGATGAAGAGGTGTATCTTTAAAGAGTTCAATTTCAATGTCACCATATTCTGTTAAGATACGCACACGGGTCTCTTGATTTTTTTTACCGTATTCTGTTAAGAAAGGAATAAGTTCTGCCTGAGATTCTATTATGGAACCTGCCTTGGTTTTTAATTTCTCATTTTGAGCCTTGTTTTTCTCTGCTTCGGTACTATCTGCTTTTTTTTCAGTGGTTTGAGTTGGGATGTCTTTTGCCTTTGATTTTTTATCTTCACAACCGGTACCGGAGAGAAGTAGTGCACTTAATAAAATAGAAATACGAATACGCATATATGCAATTTGAAGAATTTATAGAAAGGTTGCCAAAAATAAGCAATTTAGAATTATTGGGCCAAAAGGCTCATTACCTGATGGCGCCTACAGAACGAATTGAGGCATTAAATGAACTCGATATTGAAGCTCGCAAACCCAGATGGGCGGGTGTTATGTCATTATTCTATCCGCATAAGTTGAGTGGCGAGACCATGCTTGTACTTATTCTACGCAAAACCTACAAAGGTGTTCATAGCAATCAGGTAGGTTTTCCCGGTGGGAAGGCAGAAGATTTTGATGAAAATATACAGGCGACGGCTTTACGGGAAACTGAAGAAGAAATAGGAGTAGACCGAACCAGTATTGAGGTTTTTAAAGAACTCACGAAGGTTTATATTCCGCCAAGTAATTTCTGGGTACAGCCATTTATTGGGGTAGTTAGGCATACACCAAAATTTGTAAAAGAAGATTCTGAAGTAGAAGCTATTCTAGAAGTACCACTAGCTGAATTTCTTTCAGAAACCAGTATAATATCGCAAACAGTTGATACATCATATGGTAAGATGGTAGATGTCCCAGCTTTTTTGCTTACAGAGAAGGTGGTATGGGGTGCAACAGCCATGATGCTTAGTGAAGTAAAGTGGGCATTACAACAATTAGCTTGAGATAAGGTATATATTTTAAAGTATTAATTTTATATTTCACAAATCGCTGTACGAGTTATAACAAATTATGGGTCTTTTTAAAACCAATCCTTTTGGACACTACTTAATCATTAAAAAATGGTTGATACGTATTATGGGAGTTATGTCTCATAGACGCTATAGGGGATTTAATGCACTACAAATAGATGGTTCTGAAATTATAACAGAACTTCCCGATACTAATGTTCTTTTTGTTTCTAATCATCAAACCTACTTTGCAGATGTTGTAGCCATGTTTCACGTATTCAATGCCAGCTTGAGCGGGAGAGTAGATTCAATTAAAAATGTGGGTTATTTATGGGACCCTAAACTCAATATTTATTACGTGGCGGCAAGTGAGACTATGCGTAGTGGCTTATTACCGCGTATTATGGCATATGCCGGTGCTGTTTCGGTTAGCAGAACCTGGCGGGAAAAAGGACAGGAGGTAGAGCGTCCTGTAAATTTAAGTGATACCGAAAATATAGGTATCGCCTTACATGATGGTTGGGTTATTACGTTTCCGCAGGGAACAACAAAACCCTGGAAACCCATTCGCAAAGGTACCGCTCATATAATCAAGCAATACAAACCTGTTGTGGTACCTATAGTTATTGATGGTTTTAGAAGGTCTTTTGATAAGAAGGGAATACGTATAAAAAAGCGAGGGATTCTTCAAACTATGGAAATTAAAAAGCCGCTTGATATTGATTATGAGAATGATTCTGTTGAGGATATCGTAGAAATGATTGAGTATGCGATAGAACAACATCCTTCTTTTCTAAAAGTTATTCCTACTGAAGAACTTAAAAAAGAAGAAGAATTGAATCAAACACGTCGCTGGGATTATTAAAAATCATAAATAATTATCTTAACAGTATTTTGGTATCGTAATTGCGCTTAAACGATTATAAATGTTAAATCTCATGTTTGTGGTAATTTTTCGTTAACCTTTGCATACTATTGATGTAAACAGTTCGTTAAACCCCAAACGCACAAGCTAAAAATTGTTTATGAAAAAAATAAAATTGCTAATTGTATTGCTTGTAGTAGCAATATCTTCAAATATTTCAGCTCAAGAATTACCTTTAAAAAGCTGTATTGATGCACCCCTAGAAAATTTCAACAGTAAAATCTTAACTACCCAACTTTATAATCAAATTTCTCAAGATCCTAAACTTAAAAGTTTAATTGCTAATAAGAAGATGTCTGTTGGTATCGTAAGCTTAGACGATCCTAACGCCATTCAATACGCAGGTATTAATGGTGAAGAAATGATGTATGCTGCGAGTTTACCTAAAATTGCAATTTTATTAGCCGCAATGGATGCTATTGAAAAAGGCGAAATGAAAGAAACCGCAGAGATTAAACAAGATATGTGGTTAATGATTAGTAAATCTAACAACCAAGCAAGTACTCGTATGATTGATAGGCTGGGTTATGATAAAATATCTAGTGTTCTTACCAGCGACAAATACAAATTATACGATAAGAAAAATGGCGGTGGTTTATGGGTAGGTAAACGCTATGCTGCTGCTGGTGAGCGCAGACCAGATCCTTTAAAGGGACTTAGTCACGCAGCTACAGCAGAGCAGGTTTGTCGTTTCTACTACAAATTAGTGACGGGGACTTTAGTAAGCCCAGAGCGTTCTAAAGCCATGTTAGATATTATGGAAAATCCTTCATTACATCACAAATTTGTAAACACGCTAGAGCGTATTGCTCCTACAGCACGTTTATTTAGAAAATCTGGATCCTGGCAAAATTACCATTCAGATTCTATTCTGGTATGGGGAGAAAATGGTCGTAAGTATATTCTTGTGGCTCTTGTTGAAGATCCTAATGGTGAACAAATTATTAGAAATTTAGTATTTCCAGTTGAGAAAGCTTTACAAAAATCTCGAACTTTACTGGCAAGCGCTACAAAAGGTGCTGGTCGTATAGGTGATTAGAAAATTTCTGAAAAAGACGTTTAATATAAGAGATGGTGAAATCACCATCTCTTTTTTAATGCAGTTATACGTCTTTCTAATTATTACCATACTGCTTATTGTAAAGCCTACAGTAAATGCTCTTTTTCTTAAGGGTTTAGGAGCAGATAATCTGGCGTTTGCCTATTTATTAATTGCAGGTATAGCAGTCGTTACATCGTATTTTTATAACCGTGCTGTAAGAGTGTATTCTTTAAAGCGCATTATAATTTTTTCTCTTACTTTCTTTGCGTTAGCCTTTATAATACTAAGTGTTTTATACAAGCTTAAACTTATAAGTGCAGCTACTTTATATATTTATTACGTAATAAGTGGCATTTTTGCAGTTTTAACTACGAGTCAGTTTTGGTTACTGGCTAATATGGTATTTAATGCGCGCGAAGCTAAGCGGTTATTTGGTTTTATAGGCGCTGGTGCAATTGCAGGAGGTATTTTTGGAGGTTATCTTACAACCATTTTAGCACCTTTTATAGGAAACGGAAATATGCTTCTCATCGCTTCCGTTTTTATTCTATCGTGTATTCCCATCCTATTGCAGATTTATAAAAAAGGCTATGTGGGTAGAACTTCCCGTTCTACAGATGTGCATAATGCTCTAGATGATTCTGCATTTAAATTATTACTGAAGTCCAAACATTTAACCTATCTCGCCCTAATAATAGGTCTGAGTGTTATCATTGCAAAATTGGTTGATTTTCAGTTTAGTGACTTTGCCAGTAGAGCCATTACTGACGCAGATGAACTCGCTTCGTTTTTTGGATTTTGGTTTTCTACTTTCAACTTGTTCTCATTAGGAATTCAACTATTTCTTACCAATAGAGTAGTAGAAAAACTAGGTGTAAATAGTTCGCTGTTAATACTTCCTTTAGGTATTGCTTTGGGTTCACTTCTGTTTCTAACATTTCCCGAGTTATGGGTGTTGATTATCATTAAGGGGCTTGATGGTAGTTTAAAACAATCTATTAACAAAGCTGCTACAGAGCTTGCTATGGTCCCTATTTCTCTAGAAATAAAGAACCGTACCAAATCTTTTATAGATGTAGTTGTTGATAGTGTAGCTACCGGTATTGCTGGTTTTCTATTAATTTTTATAATCAAAGGTTTGTCTTTACCCACAAACTACGTGACTGTTATTATTATCTTCTTAATTCTGGTCTGGATTGTAGGCATTTTTAAAGTGCGCGACACTTACTTTAAGAGTTTTAGAAAAAGTTTACGTGACGCTGTTGCCATATCAGACGGCGTTCCGGTGCGTAAGCGTAAGTCACCACTAGAATTAGGTAAGCGCATACTTGCAACGGGTGAGCCTGAGCAAATACGCATGTATCTCGATCAATTATCGGGTCGTAATGCTAAGATTTTGATGCCAAAAATTCTTCGGTTATTAGAACATGAGGATAATGATGTAAAAATTGCTGCGATTAATCAATTGTATCATTATCCTGAAGGAACGGCCGTAGAGATAATTCAAAAACTCGTTTATTTTAAAGATGATGAAGTAGTCTATGCAGCGATGAATTATCTCATTTTACATACTTCGCTTAATGACAGTCGTATTTTTGACTCATACCTTAACCACAGTAGCGATTACATCGCACACGCAGCATTATTATGTCTTGCCAAAGAATCTGCTACTAATAAAAAAATAGCATCTCGTTACAATCTCGAACTTCGCATTGAGTTATGGCTTGCAGAATTAGAGCTACCTAATAGCATACACCGGCCAGAAGAATTATCATTTTTACTACAGTCGATTGGGTACGCTAAGCTTCCGCAGTTTTATTCTTTTATCTCCGTAAATTTTAATAACAGAGATTCGCATATTGTGCGTCATGCAATTATTGCAGCAGGTATTTCTCAAGAGCCTATGTTTATAGACGCTCTAATCGAATTTTTAACTATTAAAGAATACCGTCAGGATGCTATAGAAGCCTTGCGTTCTTATGGAGAAGCTATTAGCGAAAATCTACTGGCGCGGGAAGCAAATAAGTCTTTAAAAAACAACGTAAAAAAGCATATTCCGGCTGTAATACAGACTTTTGAAACACAGGCATCGGTACGTATATTATTGAGATTATTAAAAAGTAAAGACAATCTGATTCGGAAAGCTTCGGCTAAATCTTTATATAAGCTTAAGCGAAAAGAGTCTAAACTTAATTTTTTTCCAAAAACTATTTTTAAAGAACTGCTTAATTTAAGTTTTGAGTATCGCGATATCATAAGTAGTAAAAAAGTGATTACCGGCAATTTTAAACGCGAGCAATATGCAGGATTGTCTCTTGATGATCAAACCGAATTGAGTACAGCCCGAGAGGGGCTTTTAGAAGTTCTTGAACTGCAATTGCAAACCCGTATTGAAACTATATTTAAATTGCTTGCAGTTTATTACGATCGAAGAGATCTCGATGTAGCCTACAAAGGATTTATTAGTCAGGATAGAGACACCCGTGCAAATGCAATAGAATTTTTAGATAACATTCTCTCCCCAAAACTGAAACATACCTTGTTGCCTTTATTAGAATTAACCATTATTGAAGATCAGGATATGTATGATGAAATTCTTGAGGATTCAGATATAAGTTTTAATAAGGCACTAATACAGCTAATAGAAGTAGGTGATGGTAACTTGCGTTTACCTGTAATTTATTTAATTCAGTATTTAGGAGATACCAGTTTCTTACCGCTTTTAGCAGGATTACAGATTACAGCAAAAAATCACGAAGTACGCTCATTCGCTGCTTTGGCACTTAAGAAATTACAACCTTCACTACTAGCAGCTTCAAAATAAACTCTAATACAACGATTTACTTACTTCACAATATAGCTTTTAAATCGAATTCTCCAGTTTTATTTCAGCATTGAGTATTTGAGCAACAGCTTGTTTATATTTTATAGGATTAGAAGCTTTTTTTATGGCTTTATAAACCTTTTGCGGGTTTGAAGTAGATTGTGAAAAAAACTCCCAAAATCCCAACATTTTCATTTTAATAGGTGTGGGGCCAGATAAATACTCATCATAGTCTTTGTAAATCGTATCGTGAAATTCTGAAAAAATAGACCACCTGTTTTTAGGATATTCTGTGGTGTTATTTTTAATCATCGCCGGTAGAAACGGATCAGCAATTAATCCACGACCTATCATAAAATGATCTATACTGGGAAAACGTTGCTCGATATCTTTAAATGCAGCAACACTGGTAATGTCTCCGTTGTAATACAATTTATGCTTAGTGCTGCTTATGCATTTTTCAAATGCGTCTAAATCAACCGGGCCTTTGTAAAGTTGCTTTCCTATACGGGCGTGTATGGCAATACTCTTAAGCGGGTAATTGTCTAGAATAGGAAAGGCATCTAAAATTTCTTCGGCGTGCTCATATCCCATTCTCATTTTCATAGAAACCAGAATATCGGTCTCATTGTGTGCGCGGTGCAACACTTCATTTATACGTTGAGGATTGCAAATTAAACCAGACCCCATACCCGATTTTGTAACCATAGGATACGGGCAACCTAAATTCCAGTTGAGTTCTTTATATCCTAAACTACGTACATATTTGGCTACAAATATAAACTCATCAGGGTCGTTAGTAATTATTTGCGGAATGACTTCTAGTGTCGTATTATTTTCAAGCAATAAATCATTTTGATACGACTGTTTAATTTTCAGCTTTCCGTTTAATCGTATGTAGGGTGAGTAAAAGGTATCAATTCCGCCAAAATAATGGTTGAATGCATTGCGAAATCTGAAATCTGTAAAACCTTGTAAAGGTGATGAAAGTAGGGTAAAAGCCATCGTAGTATTTAGTGTGGTAAAGATAGAACAATTGGTTGATGCTTTATATACCAGCAACGTCACATATTGTTTTCAATATGTGGCACACTTTATATTCTAAACATAATATTGAATCTAATGAATAGCCGCTTTCAAAATTGGTTTTGAGTTTTAATAAAAAGGAAGTAGCTTTCAAATGTGAAGGTATTTAATAGGCTATGTATTTCTTTTTTAATGTTTTTTTGTGCTGTACTTCACGCACAGGATAACGGCTATAAGTACGAATTAACGATAGGGCACGATAATGATTTTACGGTTTTTGGGACACGTACAGATTGGCATTATACTTACGGAATTCATCTGGACGTTGCCTGGCTTCCAGAAAAGGAAACAGTTCTATCTCGTCTATTTACTTCTAAAGAAGGGTATATGCAACGCGCGGGCTTGCACATACAGGCCTATACACCAGATTATTCAACTACACGGCAACTTGTAAACATACGGCAACCCTATGCCGGTTGGGGGTATGCAGATTTTGAAGCTGCCTACGCGTTTAAACAATCCTTTTTTAAACTGAAGTTAGACCTGGGAATTTTAGGACCGGCGGTACAAGCCGGTGAAATACAAAATTTTATACATCAGTATGTGTCATATGATATTTTAGTCAATCAATGGGATGATCAAATCCCTAATAAATTAGGTGTGAACCTAAATGCGTCTTATGCTTCAGAAGTTTTTAATACTAAATGGATGGGTATTTACGGGAAAGTAGACGCTTCGGTAGGAACGATTTTTACTTTCGTAGAACCCGCACTTCACCTACGATTGGGTAAATTTGAAACAGTTTCTAAAACAAATTCGCAAAGAAATACACTTTTTGCTAAAGGATCTCAAGAGTTCTTTTTTGAAGGATCATTAGCTGCAAAATATTCAATTTATAATGCTACAATAGAAGATGCAGATGCAAACGGAACGGTATTAGTACCAGACAGCCTTGTTGATCACTTTTATATTAATGCTTCATTAGGCGCTTTTATTTCTCTAAAACGCTATTCATTGGGTTTAAAATGGAATTATACAGACGGTGAAATCAAAGGCAATAAGCCGCACAGATACCTTGTTTTAAAAGGGAGTTTCCGATTTAACTAACTTAATAATTTTGATGTGAGATACGATCTTCAATTTCTGTTCTGGGGTGTATTCCATCTACATATTCAACGGCTTCCACCACACGTACAAAAAGGTTTTCACGGCCTAATAAATCTACAACTCCTGTTTTAAATAAAATATCGCGTGTAGGTCCTGTAGCACCGGCAATCATTAATTGAATCTGTTGTTCTTTAAGTTCGAGAATAAGATGTTTTATGATGTAAGTCGCACTGCTGTCTACATAATTTATAGCTTCGGCATTTATAATAATAACCTTTAAATCGGGGCCTTTTGCAATTTTATGACGCTTTAACTGCTTGTAGAAATAATCTTTATTGCCAAAAAATAACTGAGCATCAAAACGCAGTACCAGGATGTCTTTACGATCTATAATATCTGGCGCAAAACGCGAAATATTTTTAAAATAAGTAGTTCCTTTAATTTGGCCTAAAACTGCCATATGAGGCTTAGAAGTTCGGTAAACCATAAGTAATAACGAAAACAATACACCTAGAATGATACCTTCTTGTATGCCTACAAAAAGAGTTATTAGGAAAGTAGCCATCAATAAAACAAATTCGTCTTTTTGATATTTATACAGTTCTTGAGGGTATCTAAAATCAATGAGACTGGTAATTGCCAGCATAATTATCGAGGCCAGAATCGCGTTTGGCAAATAATAGAATACCGGTGTCAAAAAGAGTAAGGTTAGAGCAACAAGCGCGGCACTTATAAAAGCTGCAACTCCAGTTTTTGCACCTGCCTGAAAATTAACGGCGGTTCTGCTAAAACCGGCTGTCGTAGGGTAACTTTGAAATAATGAACCCATAATATTACCAGCTCCTAATGCAATTAATTCTTGATTAGGTACGATGGTATTGGCATTTACTTTTTCGTCAAGTGCTTTACCTATAGAAATTACTTCCATAAAAGCAATTAGCGACATAGCCAGGGCTATAGTAAATAAATCTCCCAGATTTGCCCAGGGAATTTCAGGAATTTTAAAACCGGGTAGTCCTTCAGGAATTTTACCTACAAGTTTGAGACCATACTCTGGCAGTGGAGTAAAATAGGCCAGTGAGATTCCTAAAATAACAACTACAATAGCCGCCGGTATCTGGCTGTGTATTTTCTTTATTAAAAGCATAACACCTATACCGCAAAGTCCTACTACCACAGCATATGGGTTAATTTGATCCAGTTGTAAAGCGGTTTGTTTTAATATTTGAAGAGTTTTGTTGCTGGTTATTTCAATACCTAGTAAATGTTTGAGTTGGCTTATTCCTATAATTAGCGCTGCCGCGGAAGTAAATCCGTTGATTACCGGTTTTGATAGAAAATTAACCAGAAAGCCCATCTTCAAAAAACCCATTGCAACCTGTATCGTTCCTATAAAAAGGGATAAAAATATCGCCATCGAGATATATTCATCAATGCCTGAAATAGACAAAGCACCCAACCCCGAAGCTATTAATAAAGAATCCATCGCTACCGGTCCTATTGCGAGCTGCCTGCTTGTGCCTGTAATGGCATAGATCACCTGCGGAACCAATGCTGCGTAAAGACCAAAAACAGGCGGCAGACCTGCAATCATCGCATAGGCCATACCTTGAGGTATGAGCATTACACCTACAGTTATTCCGGCAAAAATATCACCAGATAAATAGGCCTTTTTATAGGCAGGTAACCAACTTAGAATGGGGAAGTACCTTTTCAATGTTTTATTTTAAGGCGTAAATATAAATGGGTTCAATAAATTTTGAAGTAACACGTGTTACAAAGCCTGGTATTAAAAGTACAATTTATGTTTTGCTTATTTTACTTAGATTGTTAATTCATATATGCAATCGCTATTATTTTAGAAACCAATTGATAAGGCGCGTTTCAACAAAGAAAGCCTAAGACATCTCAAAATATTTGAAAGCTGCTGCACGCTAAAATTGTATATTTGACTACTATGTTTCATGCCTTTTTAAAGCACATTACTGCCCGGTTTCCGTTTCTAAAAGAGCGTCCTGTTTTACTTGCTGTTAGCGGTGGGATTGACAGCGTCGTATTAGCACACCTATTAAAACGAGCAGAATTAGATTTTGAAATTGCGCATTGTAATTTTTCGCTACGCGGAAGTGAAAGTGATGCAGATGCAGTCTTTGTTAGGGAGTTGGCTCAACAACTCGATGTAAAATTTCACCTTCAGAAGTTTAATACTAAAGCATTTGCAGCTGCACACAAAGTATCTACACAAATGGCGGCTCGTGAGTTACGGTACGCCTGGTTTAATGAATTGTGTAATCAATTCAATTTAACGCATACCCTTACTGCGCATCACGCTCAGGATGATCTTGAGACGTTTTTAATAAATATAAATCGCGCCAGTGGTCTTGAAGGCTTAAAAGGTATGACCGAAGCGAGCGAACATATACTTAGACCTTTACTTCCTTTTAGCCGCGAAGAAATTCTGGCATACGCAAAAGAAAATAATATAGTCTGGCGTGAAGACAGCAGTAATGAGACTGATAATTACCTGCGCAATCATTTTAGACACCACGCTATACCGGCATTATCTCAAGCAGCACCAGATTTTTTAATTCAGTTTAAAAAAACGCAAAAACACTTACAGCAAGCTGCAGACTTATTAGAAGATTATACGGCTTTCTTATTCTCTAAGATTGTTACAGAATCGTTTCAAGGTTATGAGTTGAGCATAACCCAATTGCGCGAAGTACCTAATACTAAAGCGGTTTTGTATCAACTATTAAAAGGTTTTGGGTTTACGGCCTGGGATGATATTTATGATTTGTTACAGGCACAGTCTGGTAAACAAGTACTTTCAGAAAATTATCGGCTAATTAAAGATCGCGAAGTATTGATTTTAAGTGCACATAAATCACAGCCTAAAGATAAATACATCTTTGATAAGATAGATTCTGAAATTAAACTACCCAATTTTAAATTGCTAAAAGAATCAATTTCTAGCTTAGATATTTTAAAAAAGAACGAAGCCGTTTTTGATGAAGCGCAATTAAAATTTCCGCTTTATGTGCGCAAATGGGAGGAAGGCGATTCTTTTTATCCTTACGGTATGCGTGGTAAAAAGAAAGTGAGTAAATACTTTAAAGATTTAAAATACTCGGCACTAGATAAAGAGGCCGCGTGGTTATTGTGTTCGGGTACAGATATAATATGGATTGTAGGTGAGCGCACAGACAATCGGTACAAAATAAATTCGCAGGCGACTAAGCTTGTTAAAATTACAGCAGTGTATGATTAAATATGGTTTTCTTCTTGTACTTTTTTTATTTACAATTACAGGAAATGCTCAGGTATTCGGGCAATCAGATACAACTAAAAATCCCGTACAGTGGCAAGCCGAAGTACAAAAGCTTGACGATGCGACGTACGCTTTAATTCTTAATGCAGAAATCGAGAAAGACTGGCATGTATACTCTCAATTTACAGATCCTGATGGTTCATTACCTATTGAACTTGAATTTTTAAATACGGGTGAAGATTTTACACTTGAAGGTCCTACTACAGAAAGTGAAACCCATACGGAGTACAGTAATGTTTTTGAAGTTGATGAAACTTTTTTTATAGACAACGCTACGCTTACGCAAAATATTAAAACCACAAAAGAAGATTTAAGTGTGGTTAAATTGATACTCAAGTACCAGGTTTGTAAAGAGGTTTGTATCAACGAAGAAAAGTATATAGTTTTCGATCTTAAAGCGGGTAAGGGATTAGTCCTGGAGGACTTTAATGCATTTAAAGATTATAATACGACTGAAAGAAATATAGAAAAGATAACTCCTGTACAGGAAGAGATTAAACTTGAAGAAAAACAAGATTTATGGACGATTTTCTTTCTTGCTTTTGCTTCAGGATTTCTGGCGCTGTTAACACCTTGCGTTTTCCCAATGATCCCTATGACCGTAAGTTTTTTTACAAAACAGAGTAAAAATGCTGCTATCGGTCGACGCAACGCAATTTTATACGGTTTTTTTATCGTGATTATTTACGTCTTGCTGGGAACACTTGTTACGGCTATTTTTGGTGCAGATGCGTTGAATGCCTTATCAACAAACGTATGGTTTAATATTATTTTCTTCGTCTTACTGGTTGTATTTGCTATTTCTTTTTTTGGTGCTTTTGAAATTATGTTACCCAATTCCTGGGCAAATGCGGTAGATCGTAAAGCAGATAGAGGAGGCGTGGTTGGTATCTTTTTTATGGCATTAGCGCTTGCTATCGTATCCTTTAGTTGTACCGGCCCTATTGTAGGTACGTTATTGGTACAGGCAGCCTCAGAAGGTGGTCTCGCACCTATACTGGGAATGCTAGGATTCTCTCTTGCAATTGCAATTCCATTTGCTTTGTTTGCATTGTTCCCGGGCTTAATGAATTCGCTACCTAAGTCTGGTGGTTGGTTAAATTCGGTTAAAGTGGTTTTAGGATTTCTAGAGCTGGCTTTGGCATTTAAATTTCTTTCAAACGCAGACCTCGTATTGCAAGCGCATTTGTTAGAACGTGAAGTCTTTTTGGCTATTTGGATTGCTATTTTTGGAGCTTTGGCACTGTATTTATTGGGTAAAATACGATTGTCTCACGATACGCCTATAGATCATATTTCTTCGGGAAGATTGGTTTTCGGACTTTTTGTTTTGGCTTTTACAATTTATTTAATTCCCGGTTTATGGGGCGCGCCGCTTAAGTTAATTAGTGGTTTCCCTCCACCTATGAATTATAGCGAATCTCCCTATGGAGTAGGCTATATGAAGGGAGGTACAGGCGCTACAGCTTCTGAAATGCCTGAAGAAGCGGAGTTAGGACCATACCAACTCATAACATTTACAGACTATGATGCAGGTATGGCTTTCGCTAAAGCGAAAAATAAACCCGTACTATTAGATTTTACAGGTAAGGCTTGTGTGAATTGCCGTAAAATGGAGGAGCGCGTTTGGGGTGAACCTCAGGTTTTAAGTAAACTTCAGAATGATGTGGTTCTTATTTCATTGTTTGTAGATTTAAAAGAAAATCTACCCGAAGCAGCACAGTATGTAAGCGAAACCACCGGTAAACGTATTCAAACAGTAGGTAATAAATGGAGCGATTTTCAGATTGAAAAATACCAGATAAACGCTCAGCCTTATTACGTTTTACTTACACCAGACGGAAACGAATTAAATACCCCTGTAGGGTATACGCCAGAGGTTGAAGAATTTGAAGCCTGGCTCGAAGAAGGCATAACGGCCTTTAATAAATAAACTTTATTAAATTTAAAGAACATTAATATTTGCCTTAACACTAATTTAAATCCTAAATGAAACACTTTAAAATTGCCTTAGTTTGTTTGTTCTTGTTGCTGGTTTCCGGCTTACAGGCACAAACAGAAGAATACGTAAAAGAGCATTACGATAAACAGGAAGTGAAAATTAAAATGCGTGATGGTATTCTATTGCACACCACAATTTATTCTCCTAAAGACAAATCGCAGAAATACCCTATGCTAATGATGCGTACGCCATATAGCTGCGCTCCTTACGGAGAGGAAAATTTTAAAGGTAGAATAGGTCCTAATCAGTATCTGGTTGAAGAAGGCAATATTTTTGTACACCAGGATGTGCGTGGGCGCTGGAATAGTGAAGGGGTTTATGATAATATGCGGGCTTATATTCCGAATAAAAAGAAAAAACAGGTAGATGAAGCCAGTGATACCTATGATACGATAGACTGGCTTGTAAAAAATGTGGCTAATAATAACGGTAATGTAGGAACTTGGGGAATATCGTATCCCGGTTTTTATGCAACTTATTCCTTACTGAGCGAACATCCTGCGTTAAAAGCCGTTTCTCCTCAAGCCTGTATTTCAGATTTCTTCTTTGATGATTTTCACCATAATGGGGCTTTTTTAGAAAGTTACTGGAGAGCAATTTCGGTTTTTGGGTACATGAAAACCGAGCCTACAACAGAAGCATGGTATAAATTTCCCGAATTACCTTCAGAAGATCAATACCAGTTTTTCTTAGATCAAGGCCCTTTGACTAATCTAGATACGTATTATAAGGAAGATAATGTATTCTGGGAGCAGTTTAAAGAGCATCCTAACTACGACGAGTTTTGGAAAAGCCGCGGAATTCTTCAGCATTTAAAAAATATTAAACCGGCGGTTATGGTTGTAGGTGGTCTTTTTGACGCCGAAGATTTATACGGTCCGTTTAATACTTATAAGGAAATTGAGCAAAATAGTGACAATTACAATATTGTGGTTTTTGGTCCCTGGAGTCACGGCGACTGGGCCCGTCAAACAGAACGCCAGGCAATAGGGAATGTTTATTTTGGAGATAATTTATCACGTGATTTTCAAAAGAATTACGAGACGGTGTTTTTCAATCATTTCTTAAAAAATAATGGTAAAGGAGAACTTAATCTTCCCGAAGCTTCAATGTATGATAGTGGAGCTCGTGAATGGAATTCTTACACAAGCTGGCCGGCAAAAGAAGCGCAGCAAAAGAGTTTTTACTTAGGCGCAAATCAAAAGCTAACAGAAGTTGCAGCACCAGAATTAAAAAATACATTCATTAGTGATCCACAAAAACCGGTACCGTATTCTGAAGATATTAAAATGGTGTTTACACCTCGTAAATATATGACAGACGATCAGCGTTTTGCTGCGAGAAGACCAGACGTATTAGTTTATGAAACAGCTGTTTTAACCGAAGATATGACCTTAAGCGGCGAAATCCTGGCTAAGTTGCAAGTAGCAACAACAGGTACAGCTGCAGACTGGGTTGTAAAAGTGATCGATGTGTATCCTCCAGATGCACAAGATTATCCAGAAACACAGGCCTATCTTAAAATGGGTAATTATCATATGATGGTGCGTAGTGAGGTAATGCGTGGTCGTTTTCGCGACAGCTTCAGTGATCCTAAACCATTTGAAGCTAATACAAAAACCGAAGTAGATCTTACCTTACAGGGAATAAATCATACATTTTTAAAGGGACACAAACTTCAAATTCAAATACAAAGCACATGGTTTCCGTTTATAGATCGCAATCCGCAAACGTATGTGCCAAACATATACAAGGCAAAGGCCGAAGATTTTACTAAAGAAACCCATACCGTTTATGGCGATTCAGAAATTCAATTTACAGTTATAAAATAGGATATATGAAGATTAAATTGAGTCTGATACTTTTCAGCATCTTTATAATTACAAGTTCGTGTAAAAACGAAACTGATGAATCTTTTAGTGAGGCCCAAATAGCTGAAGCAAGCGCAGCGTTGAATACCTGGTTTGAAAAGCAGTTTGAAGCAGACGTAGCAATGTCTCCGCAATGGCAAACAGATTTAGGTTATAAAACGAATTATGATAAATGGGATGATATATCTTCAGACCAGATGCTCATAAATTTTAATAATGCAAAAGAGCGATTAAACTATTTAGAGCAGGAAGTGAATGTAGCAGCTTTAGACTCTGTAACAGCTATAAGTTACGCACTTTATAAACTGAATATGAAAAACGAAATCGAAGATTACGAGTATCGTTTTTACAATTACCCGGTTAATCAAATGTTTGGCTTACACGCAAGTGTTCCCGCATTTTTAATTAATAAGCATCGTATAGACAGCGTTGCAGATGCCGAAGCATATATTGCTCGCATACGTGGTGTAAAACCTTTATTTACTGAGCTGAGAAACCAGTTGGGTATTCGGGAGAGCAATCAGATTATCGCACCTAAATTTGTCTTAGATCGTGTTTTAGATGATAGTAGAAATATCTTAAAAGGAAGCCCTTTTGACGATTCTCAAGAACAAATGCCGATTTTAGCAGATTTTGAGTCGAAGCTTAATAAACTGAAATTAGATACAGCAGTACAAGAAAAATTAATGGCAGATGCTACAAAAGCCCTTGTAGATAGTTTACAACCTGCATACAATGAATTGATAAGTTTTGTTGAAAACCAAAAAATACGAGCTACAACAGACGATGGGGTGTGGAAATTTCCCAGAGGTGATGCTTTTTATGCTATTGCTTTAAATAGAGCGACCACAACTTCGATGACGGCAGAAGAGATTCACAAATTAGGCCTTAATGAAGTTGAACGTATTCACGGTGAGATGAAGGAGATTATGAAACAAGTAAAATTTGAAGGCAGTTTGCAAGACTTCTTTGAGTTTATGCGTGTTGATAATCAGTTTTATTATGAAGATTCTGATGAAGGTCGTGCTGCTTATATGAAAGAAGCTAAGGCTATTATAGATAATATGCGTGGTCATCTTGACGAACTTTTTATTACTAAGCCTAAAGCGGAAATTGTTGTTAAACAGGTTGAAGCTTTTAGAGAAAAAAGTGCCGGAAAGGCTTTTTATAATTCTCCGGCTCCAGATGGCTCTAGACCTGGTATTTATTATGCAAACTTGTTTGACATTAAGGCCATGCCAAAATATCAAATGCAGGCATTAGCTTATCATGAGGGAATACCCGGTCACCATATGCAACTTGCAATAGCTCAGGAACTAGACAGTTTACCCAAGTTTAGAAAATTTGGTGGTTACACTCCTTATATCGAGGGCTGGGGGTTGTATTGTGAGTATGTGCCTAAAGAAATGGGAATGTATAAAGACCCGTATTCAGACTTCGGAAGATTAGCAATGGAGCTTTGGCGTGCGTGTAGACTGGTTGTTGATACCGGTATTCACGATAAAAAATGGACACGCGAAGAGGGCGTTGCTTATTATAAAGAAAACACACCGAATGCCGAGAGTGATTGCATTAAAATGGTAGAACGACATATAGTAATGCCGGGGCAGGCAACAGCTTATAAAGTAGGTATGAATAAAATTTTAGAACTACGCGCCAAGGCAGAAACTGCATTAGGAGATAGCTTTGATATTAAAGAATTTCACGAGGTTATTTTAGGGCAGGGTGCTTTACCACTTTCCGTTTTAGAAGAACAGGTGAGCAATTATATTGCAGCTCAGAACAAATAACTACTTCGCCAGGTATCTAGAAAAGCAGACTTTTTAAGGTCTGCTTTTTTTATTTCAATAGATTCGTTTACGGTTAGCGAAGTGTTGCTTTGTACTTGGTATGGAATGAGTTATTGAATCTTATAAAGATATTTCGTGGATCTTAGGCTATTTAATAAAGTATAGTATGTATAAAATGGAGTGTTTAGTTATAAATCAATTTTCAATACGGAAGAGACATTTTTAATATTAAAAAAATTTTAGATTTATTTAGCTGAAACTTTCTGTCCTATCAGGCTTTAATTAGTAATTTTAGGGATTAATAGTCCGTATAAATTCCAAAAAATCTTGATTTACTTACGCATTCTTTTTATCGTATTACTACTCCTTGAATTACGATATCAAAAATTTAAATCAACTAAAGAATTGTTTATGTGGCTTTTTATAGTTGGTATTTTTAGCTGGCTGGGCTACCTTATTTTTTTACTATTTAGAAAGCGCGTCTTAATACGAAGAGATCGTTTTAATCTTGACTTCAAACAACCCAATAAAAACACTCTAGAATAAAAATTTGCTCTTCAAAACGTGCGAGATGTATTTGAAATGCATAGACTTTCAAGACTAAAAAGATTAAATTTTTTACATATTAAGAAGTTTTTACAGAGCTCTTTAAAAAAGAAAAACACCTTGCTTGCGCAAAGTGCCTTTCACCCCTAAATTATTAATGACAACGTAAATTTACGATTTAATTAACAATATTTCAGACAAAAATTGAAGTAAATCTAAATATTACCTTCATTTAATTACAGATATGTATAAAAAAGAAAAACACCTTGCTTTCGCAAAGTGCCTTTCACCCCTAAATCATTAATACATTTTAAATTTAATTCCCCTATTAATTAAATAAAAAACGGTATAAATCATTGATTAATACATAGTAAAACTATCCAAAAGTAGACTTACTCAAAAGGGGAAAAACACCTTTTTTTATCATAAGCCTAACTAAATAACTGATTTTCAGCATAAAAAACATTTTATATAATACAAGTATAATTATCAATTAACTATATCATAAGAGGATATATAATTACCAGGTTTCAATTTAGTTTCCGTGCAAAACTTTATTATTTAACAAGCAGTTTTAAAGTTTGAGAAGCTGTTCCTCTTCTCGTTTTTACAAGATATAAGCCCGTATTCAAATCGCTAACATCTACTTCCTGGTTATCAGAATCTTTAAAGATTAGCTTTTTAATGAGCGTACCATCAATTGAATAAACAGAAACTGAATCTACCCGTTGAGTTAATTTAAAATGCTGAGTGGCAGGATTAGGATATACGGTGAGTTGATTTTGAGTATCAAAAGATTTTAAAGAAAGATTAGCACTTTTGTTGGCAAAAATCCTGAAATCACCAGGCTCGAGACTTATAGGGGCTGTAGTACTACTTACTTCATAACTTTCATTATTCATTAAATTATACCACGTACCGGTCTCCTGAAAATCTGGAATCATAGTTTGTACTGTAAGTCCAAAATTTGCAAGTACAGTCACAAAATTAATTTCACCTTCAGCGGCTGTAGTGCTGGTAAGATGTATCTTTTTAGTAAGATTGGTTGCTCCTGCTTCAACCGTAAAAGTAGAGGTTTCAAAAATAGGCAGGTTCTTTTTAAGCTGAATCATTTGCATCCAACTATTATGTAATTCAAGACGCTGTGCATTATTTAATAAATCCCATCCGTCTGGTTTTGGACTTAGTTTGCAACTATCGTCACCGGGATTACTGCCGTCTTCACACGTAAATATACTGGTGTCATAACCCAGTTCTCCAAACTGACAGATCATTTTAGGCCCCGGAATCGTAAAAAATACTGCTCCGGCTGCTTTCATTCGGTTTAATGCGGTAGTTAAATCTTTAATAGAATAGGATCCGCTGGTATTGCCAAAGGCCAAATTCTTATACATTAAGCGTTCTTCATCGTGACTTTCCATATAGGTTACAGCAGCAGGATTGTCAAAACCTTTTTGTCTATAGGATGCCCCGTTAAAGTTTGATTCTGAGCTGTAGCCCATCGTGGTTTGGTTATACGCGTTTGTTTGTTTATTCCAAAGCATAATTCCTTTGCCCTCATTTAAACGGTAATCTGCCCATTGCTTTTCTTCGGCGATACCGCCTAAATGTTCAAAAATGATCATAAAATCAGGATCTGCTGCCCATTGCATATCTGCATATTCCTTAAGAACAGTTACTCGATCTTGTTGAAAAGCGTTTGTACAAGACTCATCAGCAGCGGTACAGTTTTGTGTAAAGCCTTTAGTTAGATCCCAACGGAAGCCATCAATTTTAAATTCATCTATCCAATATTCGACAGTGCGCTTTACGTAATTCTTAGTAGCTTCTTTATTGTGATTAAAATCATTAAAAACGCTATAAGAATGTGTAGCCGTTTGATTAAAAAACGGACTATCTGCACTTGCCTGACCACCGGTGCCGCCATTGCTGGTGTTGTACATGCGATAATAGGGATTTTGACCGCTGGCGTGGTTGTAAACTACATCTATAATGACAGCGATACCTTTGGCGTGTGCTGCATCTATTAGGGCTTTAAAAGCATTACGCGTACCGTAATATTTATCTAAAGCCATATGAAAAGCAGGGTTGTAACCCCAGCTTACATTACCATCAAATTCCTGAACGGGCATAAACTCAATAGTGTTAATTCCTAATTCTTGTAAATAATCCAGACGATCTATTACACTTTGAAAACTATGTGCATCATCAAAATCACGAATTAGTATTTCGTAGATTACTAAATCCTCACGTTTAGCCGGCTTAAAATTTGTAATCTTCCAATTATAATCACTTTCATTTAACTGAATATAAGAAATCGCATTAGAAGTCTTTCCCGAAGGATAAGGCGGTATGTTAGAAAAGGTAGCTGATTCAATATATTGATCATTAAACTCATCTAAAATGAGCGTAGAGTAGGGGTCTGCTACAGTTATCGCATATTCTACTACATATTGATACAGTAAATCTGTTTTTGGGGTATTTGTAAGATTTAATTTAATCCAGTGGCGGTCTGCAGCGGCATCATAATTCATTAAATACGTATTGTCAAGTGACCAGTTATTTGCATTAAAATTTCCGATAACGTGAATAAAATCTTTACCGGGTGCATATAACACTAAAGTCGCCTCATTAGGCTTTGTTTTATCGTAGTTAAAACCGTCTCTCATACCGGTGGGTACTGCTATAGTTGCTGGAGTAGGTTTAACTAAAGTTTTAAAACTACGCATAACCAGATTAGATGTTCCGGTTTGTATAGCTTCTAAGCGATAGTGGGTATTGAGATTAGGACTGGTCGTAAAAGAATAGGTCGTTTTATTATTTTGAGTATCTATTAGATTTCCATTTGCATATAACCTAAAGTCTGCATATACACTGGCATTAGCAGCAATATCAAAGACAGAGCCACCGGTTATACTGGTGCTTGTGGCAATAGGAGCCGTTAGGTTAAGATTAAATGCTCCTACATTTTTTATTAAATCACTACTTTGTTGCGATCCGTTTTTATTTTTTATTAGTAATCCGATACGGCTTATACCAGTATTGTTGTAAAATTCGGTAGGTTTTAAGGTATAGGAATACGTGCCGTTGCCGTTATCAGTAAAACGGGCACTTTCGGGAGAATTGCTAAAATCTGTTCCTACAGCTTCAGGATTGTTTATTTGAGTCTCAGTAGAATCATAATGCCAGGACCATAGGTAAACACCTGTTGTCCAGGGTACATTAGAGGCGGTAATTGTTATTGTTTCCGCTTCAGCAAAAGGATCTGGAGTAATGGTAATAGTTTGCGCTATAAATCTTATAGGCAAAGCGAGGAGAAAAAGTAGGAGTAGTTTTGTTTTCATTCTCAGATTTTAAAGATTAAAAAAGGCCGTGCGAGCACGGCCTTAGAGGTAATTGATGGTGTTTTATTCGTTAGGAATAAGAATATATCCTGCGGTTAAATCATTAAACCAAATATCATAGGTTCCTGCAGACACCGGGATATTAGATGAATCCCGAACTCCAAAACCACTGATTTCGGTAGTTCCTCCCCAGTTAACTCCCCAGGAGTCGTTTGCTCTAAATTTTAATTCGCCGTCAAATAAGGTTACCTTATTTGCATACCAGATATGCGGGTCAAAAGTAGATTGCGTAAGGTTTGCATCGGGCTCATTCCAGCCGTCACCATTACCGGTACGTGAAGATCCAATGTATCCTATAGTTGTGTAGCTTGGGGCAGCGCTCGCATCATATGGAGTTATGCTGTAAGCACCAGTTTTTGTATTTACATCAAGTTTGTAATAACCTGTAGTGGCTACGCTTAGAACACCCGGCTCCTGACCCAGTATTTCGTTATTCACAAAAACATTATTTGTAACTCCCCACTGCGGTTGCCATTGACCTCGTTTTTCTAACAATTTAAAAGCGAAATCGCCTCCTCCTAAAAATTTAGCAGTGTACGAGTACACATTCTTGTTATTAGGATCCCGAATGATAGGAGCATTATTGTTGTTGTTATTCCATTCTGCAGCTGTTGCACTACCCACTAAAAATAAATTAGTTACGGCAGTACTATAGGTAGTAACATTAAATGCAACCGGTGTAGAAAGACGTTCATCTACGCCGGTATCACTGGTAATAGTTGCCAGAATACGTGTCTCGAGAGTATAAGAAACTTCTTCTTCTGCGCCTAGTGTTAAGGCCAAAGCGTTAAGTTGTGAGTTTGTTATGGTGTATTCATTTAAGTCTGTTACCTGACCTACAGTCTGAAACGTTTCAAATTCATTTCCTGCTACGGCTAATTGTAAACTGTAAACTACAGAAACGGTAGTGCCTTCTGTAGAAAAATCGGTCCACATCATTTCAAGTGCAGCTGCATCAGGATTTTCGCCATCTAAAACTATACTTGAATTTGCAGCCGGATTTACAATTACGGGAGCATCAACAGCATAGGGCATCACATTATAGCTTAACGCAGAAGTTGCTTGAGTCCCATTATCGATGCGCACATAGATAGGAAACATTTTGTAAGGTTCTGCACCGGCATTTAATAACAGCTGATTTAAAGCAGCGACTGAAATTGTAAAATTAGTGTCATCACTGGTTCCTAGAGCTATTTCATTAGTAAACGCTTCATCAGTTGCCATAACAACTTCATAGGTTGAACCAGCATCCCGCTCATCTTTCCAGCTAATAGTAAGCGCAGCGTTTTCAGGAAACGAAGCGTTTAAAACCAGATTTGAAAAATTAGTGCTGTTTACATCAAAAGATGTTTGCGGCTCTTCTAGTATCAGATCTTCAGTATTATCACAAGCTGTTAGGGTAGCTAAAGCGAAAAGGCTAAAGATTGAATATTTTAATAGTGTGTTCATACTTTTTATTTAGAAAAGTTAAGAGGAATCATTGCGTAGTCGCCGGTGATATCATTAAACCAGATTTCGTAATCATCTTTTACCGGTATCGGAATGTTTCCGCCATCGACAGTAGCTACTCCTGAAAACTCTGTTGAGCCTCCATAAGTTGTACTTCCATTAGCTAAAAAAGAAATAGAACCCGCTTGTAACTGTGTAGAGCGCACATACCAGATGTGTGGGTCAAACGCCAGTGGAGTCAGCTCAACTGTACTACCGCTATCTCCTACAACAGAAACTGAAGAAAAAGCATCGCCAACTGCAGCAACATCTTCAAATGAGAATGCACCCGTTGCAAAATTTACAGTAAATTTTCGGTAACCGGCAGTTTCAGAAGTAATTACCGGAGGATCAGGATCGTCATCTGTAGCTCTTAAAACTAATGAACCACCATCCTGGCCGTATTGCGGAGCCCAGGCGCCACGGTTAATTAATATTTTAAAAGCATCTGCAAGAAATCTACCGGTATAGGTATATTCATTTTCATTAAATGCATTTCTAAATAAAAGCGGATTGTTGTTATCATTATTCCAATCTGCAGCTGTTGCAGCTCCTACCAGATAATAATCGTCATACGGGTAAGAGAAATACGGATTAATGTTAATTTCAATAGGTTCTGAATAACTCACATTTGAAGTTTGCGTGCCTATTGAAGACTTGATGCGTATATAGGCCTGTTGCCACTCAAAAGGAACAAACCCCAGTGCGTTTGCGGTATTGTTTAATGCACTTACAGATAAGGTCGCTTCGGTATTTGAAGTAGTTAACGCATTTACCGGATTTTCAAAAGAATCTTCAGTGGCAAACTCAACAACATACGTTACTAACGTAGGTAAACCATAGCTCGCTTTGTTCCAGCTGAAAGTTACTGCAGGATTCCCCGGGTTTGTCTGATCTAATGCAACACGGTTAATATCGAGTTGAGCAAGAAGCGGAGCATCTTCTACCGCTACGGTTAGTTTCTCATCTTCTTCACTGCAAGCGGCTGCCACAACCACTGCAATTAAGAATACAAACTGTTTAAATTTTGATATCATAGTTTTCGATTTTTAAATTCTAGTAACCTGCGTTTTGAGTCAGGTTAGCATTTGATGATAAACTTTGATTAGGTATAGGAAACAACTTTCTAAATTCAGGAATAGAAGTACCCGCTTGCGGACCACCTTTGTAAGACCATAAATAGTCGCTACCAGTGTATACTCCAAAACGTATAAGGTCTTGTCTTCTGTGACTTTCCCAATACAATTCTCTAGAACGCTCATCTAGTAAAAAGTCTAATGTAAGCTGTGCCTGAGTGATGTTTCCTGAGGTATTGCCAAAAGCGCGTTCTCTTAAATCGTTAACATACTCCAGAGCCAGAGCAGTAGAACCACCGCCACCACGTAGAGTTGCTTCAGCATACATAAGTAATACGTCTGCATATCTAAAAAGTGGGTAATCTGTATCTGTAAAAGTACGGTCACTACCAAAGCCTCCTGTAGAGGTACGGTTTGAGAATTTAGTTATTAAATACCCTTGTGCCGTGTTGCCCACATTATCTATTTCCATCGTACGATCTGCCGTAATTAAGGTATTACGTGCATCATTTTGATAAATAGGATTTGCAGTAAAAAGTCTTGAAAAATCTGGTCGTACTCTAAATAAACCACCAAAACCGGTAGCATTTACACCCAGGCTTTCACCGTTATTTTCTGGGACACCCACTTCTCCTTGAATGATGATTGTAGTACCACCGTAGTTTTGCGTATTAGTACCATCATTAGCAATGGGAAATATAATTTCGTTTTGCGCTCCGTTAGTGTCGTTATCTGCCATAAAATTGAACAGGTAATTAGAAGTCAAACTATAGCCACTGCTTATTAATGTTTCACATACCGAAACACAATCTGCATAACGCGGAGTACCGGTATATACTTCTGCATTTAAATACAGCTTTGCAAGTAACATATTAGCCACACCCTGATCTACACGGGCATATTCATTTTGTCTCGCAGCGATTAGATCGGGTAGTGCAGCAGTAAGTTCAGTTTCAATATAATTGAATAAATCTGCTCCTACTATTTCAGGAACCTGATCAAATCCTACAGCATCGTTTTCTGTTACTGAAGGTGCCTTACCAAACATATCTAACAAATGGTAGTTTGCTAATGCACGCAATACCCGTGCTTCTGCGCGGTACGTTTGTACGGTAGCAACAAGCTCTGTACTTTCGCCTCTTCCGCTTAAAGCCTCAGGAGTAGTTTGTCTTAAAAACTCATTAGCCAGTGCGATCTCATAAGATGCACGTGCAAATACTCCTAAAATTAGTGGGTTGTCTGAGCTCCAGCTGTTACGTTGCATTCCGCGTAAACCCGGGTCATTCTCATACGTCCAGATTACTTCATCTGTAGAAAGGTTTTGAAGATTGAATAACCCACGTATGTATTGACCTGTACCTGCATCAAGACCCGCAATGTTAGAACCTCCCGGATCATTGATACTGGTTAAACTTAAGTTTGCATAAACACCAGCAAGTGCTTGCTTATAGGCTCCTTCATTTTCAAAAAAGCCGTCTGCTAAAAGCTCATCATCATCTTCTGGAGTAACGTCCAGATCAGATTCGCAGGCAATGAATACTCCGCCCAGGAGTAGCATTAAAGCGAATGTTCTTAATTGTAGCATATTTTTAATATTAAAATCCATAATTCAGTCCGAATAAGAAAGTGCGTCCTCTTGGGAAAATTGTATCGTCCACACCATTATTAGTAATTTCAGGGTCAAGACCCGAGTAGTCAGTAATAACAAATACATTCTGAACGCCCGTCCAAAGTCTTAGCGTGCCTTTGCCCAGCTTATCAGCGTCAAAAGTGTAGCCTAAGGTAATGTTATCCATACGTAAGAAATCTGCATCTTCCAGATAATAATCAGATAAAATAACATCTGGTGTGTTTACAAAGTTGGTTTCTAAAACCTGTGTAGGTACGTTGTTTAAAACTGTTCTAAAAACATTACCGTATTGTGCGTTACCTGAATTTACGTTGTTGTAAATGTCATTTCCAAAACTTGCACGCAGGTTAAAACTGAAATCCCAATCTTTATAATTCATAGTAGATTGAAAACCCATTGTAACATCTGCGCGGCCATTACCTGCGATGTATTTATCTGCATCATTAAGAATACCATCACTATTTACATCTACATACGCACCTTCTATAGGAGCACCTGCAGTATCGTATAATTGTCTGTAAACAAAGAATGAGTTAGGAGCAAAACCTTCGCGTTGTACCTGTATTGTATTACCGGTACCACCAGATATACCTTGGGTTAAGATATCCTGACCAAAGGCCAAACGATTTATCTCACGGTCTATGTAAGTTGCATTGTAGTTTACATTCCAGTTAAAATTATCGTTAGAAACGACATTGTAGTCTATCACAAATTCGATACCCTGAGTTGTGAATTTTCCGATATTTTGAAAACCTTGATTGGAAAAGTTCACACCATCTGGCACAGGAGCCGACGAAAGTAAGTCATTAGATTCTTTACGGAAGAAATCAAGTGAACCATTAAGTTTTCCGTTGAAAAAACCATAGTCAAGACCTGCGTTGTATTCTGTAATTTCTTCCCATTTAATACCTGCATTTCTAAAGAAAGGCTGTCCTATCGTAAAAAACTGATTGCCAAACTGATATTGAGATCTGCTATCTCCTAAGCCATAACGAGATAAGTAGTCATATTGAGATGAGATATCCTGTTGACCGGTAATACCATAACCCAAACGTAATTTTAATAAACTTAACGTCTCAGATTCTTTTAAGAAATCTTCATCAGAAATCTGCCAGGCACCAGATACTGCAGGGAAATATCCAAAACGCTCTTCTGGTCCAAAACGAGAAGTACCATCACGACGTATAGAAGCACTTAAGAAATACTTACTCTTGTAATTGAAGTTACCGCGTAAAAAATAAGCTAATAAAACTACATCAGGATCTATGGTGTTTTCTGGAGGGGCCGCATTAGGGTCGCGTACGTTGTTTGTTGTAAAATTTTCATTCTCAAATATTTGGTACGAGTATCCTCCTGTAATTTCTGTGTTGAAATCTCCAAAAGCTTTGGTATGCACTAAATACGCATCAAATAAACGGTTAGAAGATTTAAAATCGGTATCAGAACGTTGTCCTAAGATTTCTCCTTCTTCAGCATTAGTACCTAATGCGCTGTTACGGTCTATTTCAAAGAAACGGTCTGATTGACTTTCATCTAAACCTAAATTTACTACAGCACGTAAAGGCTCATAGAATGGTAGTCTGTAATCAACTTTAAAGTTTCCGTAGTAACGACGCACACTAGCTACATTTTGCGTTTGCATTAATTGTGCAACCGGGTTACGGGGTACATTCCCTAAAATACGACCATTAGCACCTGTGTATTCGTAGAATCCGCCATATTGAGAGTTAGGATCGTAAATAGGTTGAGTAGGGTTAAACTGTAGTGCATTACTTTCTATTTCTGGTGCAAATTGATTACGCTCAAAGTTTAAGTTCGCATTAAAATCGATCTTTAAATCTCCGTCAAAAAAACGTGGGTTTAAAGAAAGAGAAGTAGTTGTACGTTCAAAAGAAGAAGTTTTACGTAAACCTTCCTGATCTGCATAGCCTACAGAAAGACGCGCTGGTAAATTCTCTGCAAGACTCCCACTTACTGATAGGTTGTGCTGTGAAGAAAATGCATCACGATAAATAGCATCTTGCCAGTCTGTATTTGCATTACCTAATAAACCTACACGATCTGGGAAACGCTCTGTAACTAAACTACGGAATTCTGATGCGCTAAAAACGTCAATCTTATCGGTTAGACGTGATACACTTGCCTGGCTGTCAAAGTTTACTTTTAAGCCTTGTTTTCCTTTTTTAGTAGTAATAATAATAACCCCATTTGCACCACGGTTACCATAAATAGCCGCTGCAGAAGCATCTTTTAAAACTGAAAACGATTCTATATCTGCCGGGTTAATCGAGGAAATGATAGATCGTGTACCGTTTGCAACATTGCTTACCGGCAAACCATCAATTACAATTAACGGATCATTAGAAGCATTTAATGATGCTCCTCCACGTATTCTAATTTCAGAGTTAGATCCCGGTGAACCTCCTGTATTTACCGTAAGACCAGCTACTCTACCGTTAAGTAAGTTTTCTGCCGTTACGTTATTACCTTTATTGAAATCATCTTCACCTATAAGAGCTACAGATCCCGTAAGATCTTTTTTAGTGGTAGTACCATACCCTACAACTACCACAGCATCAAGTTCTGAAGCATCCTCAGTAAGCGATACATCTATGGTACCCTGACCCGTAAACGGTATCGTTTGCGTTCTAAAACCCAAATACGAGAAGCTAATTTTGGATCCCTGGTTTACACCAGATAGGGTGAATTTACCATCAAAATCTGTTGTGGTACCATTTGTAGTGCCTTCTACAATGACATTTACACCGGGCACCGGTTGTTGCAGTGTTGCGTCAACTACAGTTCCACTTACTATAGATTGCGCAATCGTTGTAATGGGCAATAATAGTAAGAGAAAAAGTGTTCTTTTAAATAACATTTTCATAAAATTGTTTGAATTGATCTTTAGTTTTTTTGAATAGTGTCTGTTTTACTTTTATTATTTAACACGACAAACTTACCTAAAGTAGAATGTTAATATTGTTGTATGAAATGTTAATGCTGACTACTCTAACGTTTTCGTGTTGACAAGTTTTTTATGCCAAAAATGGTTAACTTTTATTCAGAATTTTAAATAAACCCCATATTTGGGCAGAAGTGATTCTAATATGAAAAGAAAAATAACCCTTAAAGATATTGCTAAAGAACTTGACATTTCTATCTCTACCGTATCAAAAGCGTTAAAAAATAGTTCTGAGATAGGGCAGGATACCCGAGATAAAGTACAGGCTTTTGCAAAACTTTATAATTACAAACCAAATAACATTGCAGTAAGTCTTCAAAATAGCAGAACCAAGCATATAGCTCTTTTTATACCCGAAATCGTACACGATTTTTTTACAACAGTGTTAAAAGGAGTCGAAGAGGTTGCTCATAAGAACGGCTATAATGTATTAGTATGTGTATCTAATGAGTCTTTTGAGAAAGAGGTATTGAGTATGGAAATGTTTGCTCGCGGCGGTATTGTTGACGGCTTTATCATTTCGTTATCTAAAGAAACGCAGCTGAAGGAAGATTACAATCACCTTATTGAAATTGAAAATCAAGGGATGCCGCTGGTTATGATCGATAGAATTACAGATAAAGTAATTTCAGATAAGGTAATTGTTGATGATATGCGGGGGTCGTATACTGCAATAAGTCATTTAATAAATCAAGGGCGTAAGAACATTGCCTTGATCACCACCGAAGATTATATAAGTGTTGGCTCTTTACGCACTAAAGGATATAAAAAAGCTTTGGCAGATCACGATATGGTTTTAGACGATAGTCTTATTTTAACCATAGAAAATATAGATGAAGCGGATACCGTAATTCAGAATTTTATAGACACTACTACATTTGATGCCGTACTTGGTGTCAACGAAATTTTTGCGGTAATTACTATGAAACTGTTACAGAATCAAGGTAAACGTATTCCCGAAGATGTAGCGATAATAGGTTTTTCTGACGGAAAATTATTGCAATATGCAACCCCGGCAATAACGGCGGTAAATCAGCACGGGGATGAGATGGGCAAGGCAGCAGCACAAATGCTTATAGATAGGCTGGAGTGTGATAAGGAGGCAGAAAATTATAAAACAACCGTAATTACAACCACATTAATTGAGCGAGAGTCTACCTAAATTGTAATAAGCTAGGTATTTTATACATAGAACACTCAAAAGAGCCAGACCCACACGCTAATTTCAGTAAAAATGAATTTAAATAGTAGATTATTCTAAAATGATTCGAAATTCACTACTTCTTATACTTATCTTGAACTTATTTTTTAGTTGTAAAACTGAAACTATCGTACAATCTGACGCAACCATGAAAACCCAAAGCACACCTCAAAAAGAAGTTGTTTATCACGTATTTACACGCCTTTTTGGAAATACCAATACCACAAACAAACCGTGGGGAACACTTGAAGAAAACGGGGTAGGGAAGTTTAATGATTTTGATACTAAAGCGCTTAATGAAATAAGGGATCTGGGGGCGACTTATATCTGGTACACCGGAGTACCGCATCACGCGGTAATTACAGATTATACGGCTTATGGTATTTCTAATGATGATCCTGATGTGGTTAAGGGTAGAGCAGGTTCACCTTATGCAGTAAAAGATTATTATCAGGTAGATCCTGATATGGCCGTAAATCCTTTAAAACGATTAGAAGAATTTGAAGCCCTTGTAAAACGTACGCATAAGGCCGGCTTAAAAGTTATCATCGATATCGTTCCCAATCACGTGGCCCGTAAGTACGAAAGTTTAAATACACCGGCCTATACATCAGCTTTTGGGTCTAACGATGATACTAGCATGTCTTACAAACGTGATAATGATTTTTATTATATACCCGGTGAAGATTTTAAAGTCCCTAACTGGCAGCATGGTTACTTGCCTTTAGGTGGCGAGCAACATAGTCTTGCAGATGGGAAATTTAAAGAATCTCCAGCAAAATGGACCGGTAACGGAAGCCGTGCTGCTCAACCCGATCAAAATGATTGGTATGAGACTGTAAAAATTAACTACGGAATTTGGCCCGATGGTGGAATCGATTTTGAACCGCTTCCTGAAGATGCAGGACACTGGGATATCGCTCAACATCAGGAATTCTGGAAAAATAAGGACGTACCTTCTAGCTGGGTTAAATTTAAAGAAATCGCACTTTTTTGGACTGAAAAAGGAATTGATGGGTTTCGGTTTGATATGGCCGAAATGGTACCTGTAGAATTCTGGAGCTATATGAATTCTGCAATAAAAACCAAAAACCCGGATGCATTTCTACTTGCTGAGGTTTATAATCCGTCCTTATACAGAGATTACATTTTTAAAGGAAAAATGGATTACCTCTATGATAAAGTAGAATTGTATGATACGATAAAGCATATTATGCAAGGTCACGGAAGTACAGATCATATTGCACCCATTTTAAATGAGCAGCAAGACATTGCTGTTAACATGTTGCACTTTCTTGAAAACCACGACGAGCAGCGTATTGCAAGTCCTGAGTTTGCAGGTAACGCAGAAAAGGGGAAGCCTGCAATGGTTGTTTCAGCATTGATTAGTACATCACCTACAATGATTTATTTTGGACAGGAACTGGGAGAACCAGCCGCAGAAAATCTAGGTTTTGGTGACCCTTCACGAACTTCAATTTTTGATTATGGAAGCGTACCTTCGGTAGTACGCTGGGTTAACAATAAAAAATTTGATGGTGGCCAATCTACAGATGATGAGCGCCAATTGCGTGATTTTTATAAGCGCCTATTGAATTTCAGTATAACTAATTCTGCTATAACAGGTGAATATGCAGATATTCACGCCCACAACAGACAATATACCGAATGGTACAATGATAGAGTGCATTCATTTGTACGCTGGTCTGATACTGATAAATTGGTTGTGGTAACCAATTTTGATGCTCATGCTAGCTTTGGGTTTGAGCTTCAGCTTCCGAAGTATATTATAGAAATCTGGGGATTAAATGAAGGCGAATATGAGATGACAGATCAACTGTACAGTACGCAAAAAGGGATTTTAAAAGTTACTAATGAGCGTGCAACAATGCGTGTTGATATAAAACCTTTAGAATCGTTTGTTTTTAAGCTAAATTAAAGGGTATTAGGTTGGTCATGTTTCATAATAGGATCAACTACTTTGCAAAAGAATAATGCTGCTGCAGTACTTCCTAAACAGGGAGCGAGTATGTAAACCCAAAAGAATCCAAAGGAATCATCGGGAAATGCTGCATTTCCCCATCCTGTTAAGTACGCTACCATTCGCGGCCCAAAATCACGGGCAGGATTAATTCCTGCTTGTGTTAAATGAGCAATAAGGCATATGATTATGGTAACGGTTAAACCTATAAAAACAGGGGCAAGGGTGTCGTGAGGTCTTCCTATATTTGAACCTTCAGTAAAACCGAATATAAATAACATCAGTAAAAAAGTTCCGAAGCCTTCTGTAAAAATTGCTAAGGGCATACTCACTGTAGCACCACCGGGAACACTATAAAATTCTCCAAACATCTTTGCAGTTTGCCAGCTTTCGGCACTGCCTCGCACAATCGTATTCGCCGCTTCAAAAGTCTCTATAGAGGGATTAAATAACAGAAACAAAACCCAACCTGCTGCAAAAGCACCTAAAACTTGAGCAATTACATAAGGAATAAGTTTTTTTGACGGCATACGCTTACTAATCACCATTGCCAGAGTTACCGCAGGATTTAAGTGCGCATTAGATAAATGTCTGGTTAAGTAAATTGCCAGCATTACTGAAATCCCCCAGGCGATGGCAATTTGTAATATACTTTGATACCCGTTAAAAAGAACAGCCACAGCTACAGACCCAATACCGAATAATACCATTACAAAAGTTCCTAAAACTTCGCCTAAAATTTCTCTTTTATTAATCATCTATTGGTTTGTTGGTTGTATGCAGTTCTAAGAGCTAATTTAATATTAGTTCTTTAAGTCATCGTTTTATTTACGAAAATAATTAGTTAATAGGTTTTTAATTACTTAAAATATTTGAAAATTATCTATAGAACTGAAAATTCTATAAATAATAGAAAAACGGGATTATTAGTAAAATCTTAGCATTAATGACCATTTTCTAGGCCCTAAACCGGTTGATAGTATTGTATTTTTAAGCAATTGCTTTTGCAATTGAAAAGAATTAATGATTTAAACATTTAGCGTGTCAAATATCAAAACTATTGCAATTATAGGAATAGGACCTCGCGGTCTTGCAGCACTTGAAGCCCTATATATTGATAAACAAGAGAAAGCTTTAAAAACTAAACTAAATGTTCTCTTGTTTGAGGAGGCTGCGTATCCCGGCGCCGGTAAAATTTGGAGTCCGCAGCAAGTAGTTACAAATTTATCGAATATAAGTGAAGGCCATCTTAGCGCCGGTTTACAGGGAAGACCAGAGATACGATTTGACAATTTATATATTGCGAGCTTTCCTGGTTATCAGGAATGGATTACCACTGATGCTGATGAAATTAAAACTGCTGCGGTAGATTACTTTCCACCACGTGCGAAGTTAGGTGCTTATTTAAACGCACGTTTTGAGTTGATTAAAAACGCGTTGTTGGGTGCAGATTGTGTCACACTAATCGCTAACAAAGTGACTCACGTAGAAACAACAATAACAGGTTGTTTGATTACCGATGAAACACATAAAAAATACCATGCAGATGAAGTTGTCTTAACTATAGGTCATCAGGCTACACAACTATCAGACCAACTCAATGCCTGGGAAAAGCATACCCAAGAATTTTCTCATTTGAAGTTATATAAAGATCCTTACCCCGTGGGCGCACTAGAAACCGAAACTATAACACCAGATGCGGTTGTAGCGCTTAGAGGTTTTGGGTTGTCTATGGTAGATCAGGTACGGGCATTAACTCTGGGTTTTGAAGGCACCTTTACAATTTCTGAAAATGGTTTGAAATTTAAATATCATCCTTCGGCAACGGCTCCTAAAAAGCTAATTGTATTTTCATTAGATGGATTACCACCGGCACCAAAACCGGTAAATTCTGCCATTGACAGTTGGTTTGAGCCCACTGTTGATGAATTTGCACGTTTTAGAGATGAATTAGATTCTGCCTTAAAAAAGCCAGAACTCATTAAAGATGCTACATTTTTAATAAAAGCTTTAGCAACGCTTACAGCTTCAGTATTTAAACGTTTGGCGCATAAAGCTCGACCTTGTAGTATTGATAAAATTCATTTAGAACAGCTGGTAGAAGCTGTTATACGAAAAACTGAAATTAGTCATTCACTTGTATTAGATCAAAATCTTCCTGTTCTTGATCAAATGGTAATGCTTGTGGAGATGGCTTTTGGTAAACAGAAAATAAGTCTCGATTATTGTTTGGGACAGGTTTGGCGTTATGCTCTAGGCATTTTGTATCACGATTATACGCATCTCGATATTTCTGATGTTGCGATGATAGACATTGTAAGCTATATAGAGGCTAGTAAACGCTATTCTTACGGCCCGCCGGTAGCAAGTTTGCAGCAACTTATAGCTGTGGCAGAGGCTGGAATTTTAGATTTAGATTTTGCAGAAAATCCTGAAATTAAATTGACTCCACAGGGATGGGAATTAATTAAAGATGGTAAAAAAACTACTGCAGGTGTAATGGTAAATTCGGTAATAGATCCACCACAATTAATTGCAGTTAATAGTCCCGTAGTACAACATTTACTAGATGATCATAAAGTAGACGCTGTAAGTTATAAATTAGGTTTGCACACACTTCAAGATGGCAGAATAATTAGTAGTGCAGGAAATTCAAATCAACATATCTCACTTTTAGGAAGACTTGCAAAAGGCAGTGTAATAGGAGTAGATGATCTAATTGAGTGTTTTGGCGAGCCGGCCAAAAAATGGGCTGAGGGCGTTCTAAATCGCACAGCAAAAAAAGAAAATTAAGTTAACAATTTAGATTAGGATTGGGATTGTGTTCTAAAGTTTCCCCATAATGCAAATACCAGTCTATAATCCTATTGGTGATGTAATCATAGGGTGCATCGTGTGTATAAGGAGCCTGGGCATTATTTAATAAATCTAACTCGGCATTGATTCCCTGTATTTTTTCCTCGGAAAAAAGAGTTGGGTCTGTTAATTTACTTCTTAAATAATCAACAAGCAAACCATGACATTGATTATTAAAATTTCCATTTCCGTTGCGCTGTGCTTCATCTCGAAGTTTTTCTATGGCTCGTAATAACTCCCCCTGTACAAATTTTGCCTGCCCCGATTGCGGTACATAATGTTCCCATATGTATTTTCCTTTTTCTGCATACTCAGCTTCTGTTAGTTGTTGCCCATTGCCAGAAAAACTAGAAAAAAGCGAGAATAAAATAAGTGTCGTGAATGTGGCAGGTTGAGTCATTAGAGAAGGCTTTTGGTTAAATTATATATGCTAGTTGGCGAATTCTTAAGATACGTAAAAGTCTTTAATTGTCGTTGATAACTTTATGTATAATAGATTAATGAATTTATAATGTAATTATGAGTTTTATTTCTTTTTTAATTATGCTGAATATTACATAAACTTTATAATTCAGATTTTATTTTGTTGAAAATTAGGTTGGTATAGTTAAAAATTATGTTGTTTCTTTAGAAAACCAACTTAAAGTTATGCTTACAAAGGTTTATGGATCAGCAGTTTTCGGCGTAGAAGCGACAACAATAACGGTCGAGGTACACATAGATAAAGGAATAGGTTATCATCTGGTAGGACTTCCCGATAATGCGATTAAAGAGAGTAATTACCGAATCGCCGCAGCGCTGCAAAACAATAATCTCAAAATTCCCGGAAAGAAAATCACACTCAATATGGCTCCTGCAGATATGCGGAAGGAGGGAAGTGCTTACGATCTTACGTTAGCCATAGGTATTCTTGCGGCCAGCGGACAAATTAATGCTGAACATCTGGATGAATACATTATTATGGGAGAGCTGTCATTAGACGGAAGCTTACAACCCATACGTGGAGCCTTGCCTATTGCGATTAAAGCACAGGAAGAAGGTTTTAAAAAATTTCTTTTACCCAGCCAGAATGCCCGTGAGGCCGCTATCGTTAAAGATCTTGAGGTTTATGGCATCGATTCTATTTCTCAGGTAATAGACCATTTTGATACGGGTGCAGAACTTGAGCGCACTATCGTAGATACCCGCAATGAATTTTTTAATGCCTTAGAACATCCTGACTTTGACTTTGCCGATGTGAAAGGTCAGGAATCAATTAAACGCTGTATGGAAATTGCTGCTGCCGGAGGACATAATATAATTTTAATAGGTCCGCCGGGAGCAGGTAAAACGATGTTGGCAAAACGTTTGCCATCCATATTACCGCCTATGACTTTAAGGGAAGCATTAGAAACAACAAAAATTCATAGCGTTTCCGGAAGAATGCGGGAAAATGTAGGACTTATGGCACAACGGCCGTTTCGCAGTCCGCATCATACGATTTCAGATGTCGCATTAGTAGGTGGTGGAGCCTACCCGCAACCCGGCGAAATTTCCTTATCGCATAATGGTGTTTTGTTTCTTGACGAGTTACCCGAATTTAAACGCACCGTTCTTGAGGTAATGCGACAACCTCTTGAAGACCGTGAAGTCACGATTTCAAGAGCAAAATTTACCGTAACCTATCCCAGTAGTTTTATGCTGGTAGCGAGTATGAACCCAAGTCCGGGAGGGTATTTTAATGATCCCAGTGCACCGGTAACCAGTACTCCCGCAGAAATGCAGCGCTATTTAAGTAAAGTAAGCGGTCCGCTTTTAGACCGTATAGATATTCATATAGAAGTAACACCCGTACCTTTTGATAAACTTTCAGACGAGCGTAGAGCAGAAAGTAGTGTAGATATTAGAAAACGGGTAACCGCAGCACGCGAGTTGCAAACAAAACGGTTTAAAGAGAATAGTAGTGTACATTACAACGCACAAATGAGCGTTAAACAAATAAGAACCTACTGTGCACTTGATGAAAACTCCAAAAATTTACTGAAATCGGCTATGGAAAAACTCAATCTTTCGGCTCGCGCTTATGACCGTATTTTAAAAGTGTCTAGAACAATAGCAGATTTAGAAGCTTCAGAAAATATTGAAAGCCACCATATTAGTGAAGCGATTCAATACAGAAGTTTGGATCGTGAAGGTTGGTTAGGCTAGCAAAAACAGGTTTTTAATTTATCAAAACAAAGTTGTTTTCTCAACCGGTTGTATAGCTTTCGCTACATTGGCATCAATATTCTTTTGATATATCATATTACTTACCGGGTAGGCATCAAATTTTGTTCTGGTAAAGCCATCATTTAATAAATCCTTCAGTGTTTTTTCGTTGTGAGAATCACTTAACCAATCGGTATATAATTCAGAATCTAGCACTAGAGGCATTCTTTTTTTCTTATTGTGTACTTCAGCAAAAAAATCATTCGCTTCAGTTGTCAGGATGGTGCAGCTATAAGAATCATCATCGATTTCAGCATATAGCCCGGCAAACAAGAATAATTTTCGGCCATCATCACCCTCTTCATCAGAGGGTTGATAACAAAAATAGGGAGTAGGCTTTCCGTTAATATGATGAGGTTCAAAAAAACCATCAGCCAGTATTAAACAGCGTTTTTCTAATAGAGAATGTTTGAAGGTATTTGATTTAAATATTGATTCGCTTCTCGCATTAAGCGTATTGTATTTTTTCTGAAATTCAGGGATATTATTTAAACCGTAAGCCGGAATTAAACCCCACATTGCCGGATAAATTTTTTCCTTTTCATCCATCTTAATTATTTGAAGGTTTCCATGACTAAAGCCATTTAAATGATAATAAGGTTGATATTCTAAGGGTATTTCAAATGTTTTATCTAAAACCTCTTCAATACGTTTCTTGGTTTTGGTTAATGCCGAAGCGTTACACATATCACAATATTTTAATCATTTAACGTTTTTAATTGATACAAGTAAATTACAAATCATATAGCAACTTTTAAGATTAAATTTTTTGAATTTAATGATTTAAAGCTCCCATTTTCGCTCAGGAATAATGTATTCTTGCGGCAGACGTCTATAGTTTGATTTTTAAGATTGCCAGAAGGATTAATTGATTAGGAACTTAATATAACAAAGCAATTTAAAAGTACTTTGATGATGAGGCAAGAATAGCGCCGGCAATATGGTTTTGATTTTACATAAAATTTAGTCTTTTTGATACTTTGTTATAAATAGTTTAAGGATTTTGTAACTTAACATCGTTAAATGCGTCATTTATAACAAATTAAAATGATCTCTTTAAATTTTATTAATCAAAAACGAATATCTATGATCAAAACTAAATGGACACCGATAGCATTAATGTTGTCTTTGTTTGTGGTTTCACTTGTTTCCTGCGATGATAAAGCAGAAAAAAATGAGGATATCGCAGAGGCGAAGTTATCTATCGATTATGAGAAGTACGAACTTGAAAATGGCTTAAATGTTGTTTTACATCAAGACACCAGTGATCCCATTGTTTCTGTAGCAATTCAATATGGTGTGGGGTCTAACCGTGAGAAAAAAGGGCGTACCGGTTTTGCTCATTTATTTGAGCATATGCTTTTTCAAGAGTCAGAAAATGTACCTCAGGATCAATTCTTTAAAACTATACAAGATGCCGGAGGTACCCTAAATGGGGGTACCTGGCAAGATGGTACGATTTATTATGAAGTTGTTCCTAACAATGCCTTAGAAACCGTTTTATGGTTAGAATCAGATCGTATGGGATTCTTAATTAATACCGTTACAGAATCTGCATTTGCAAACCAGCAGGAAGTGGTTCAAAACGAAAAGCGTCAGCGCGTTGATAATAACCCCTACGGTCATACGAGTTGGGTAATTGATAAAAATTTATTTCCAGACGGCCACCCATACAGTTGGCAGGTTATTGGTGAACTAGAAGATTTACAAAATGCTACCGTAGCAGATGTTAAAGAGTTTTACGATAAGTATTACGGTCCTAATAATGCCACTTTGGTAATTGCAGGAGATTTTGACAATGCTAAAGCAAAAGAGCTTGTAGAAAAGTATTTTGGGGAAATTAAAAAACGCCAGGAAGTTGCACCTCTAGAAGTTCAAAATGTTTCATTAGCCGTTACAAAACGTTTATATCATGAAGATAATTTTGCAACGGCACCTCAGCTTAATATGGTGTGGCCGGCAGTTGAGCAGTATACAGATGATGCATATGCGCTTGATTTTTTAGGCGAAATATTATCAGACGGAAAAAACGCACCCTTATATCGTGTTTTGGTAGAAGATATGGAGGTGACCTCACAACCTTATGCCTGGAATGGAGCAGACCAAATTGCCGGAAAGTTTAGAATTTCAGTAACTGCTAATTCTAGTGTTGACCTGGATAGTGTAGAAACCGGTATCAATAAAGCTTTTGCTCTGTTTGAAAAAGAAGGAGTTAAAGAAAGTGATATTGAGCGAATTAAAGCAGGGCAGGAAACCGAATTTTATAACGGTATTAGTAGTGTACTGGGTAAATCATTTCAGCTTGCTCAATATGATGTTTTTGCAGGTGATCCTAACTTTATCGAACAAGACATTCAGAATATTAAAGAGGTTACTGCAGCAGATGTAATGCGTGTTTATGAGAAATATATAAAAGGTAAACCATTTATTTTAACCAGTTTTGTTCCTAAAGGCCAACTAGAGCTCATTGCTGAGAATTCTGAAAAAGCTGAAGTTGTCGAGGAAGAAATTACTGAAAATGTAAAGACAGAAATCGTAGAATCTGATAAAGTTATTGAAAAAACACCTTCAAAATTTGATCGATCTGTACCACCGGCAATGGGTGAAACTCCAAAATTAAATATCCCAGATTCCTGGACCGCTAATTTGCCAAACCAGATGGAAGTGTATGGTATTGTTCAAAATGAGTTGCCTCTAGTAAATTTCAGTCTTGTAATAGATGGTGGACACTTACTGGACGATCCTCAAAAGAATGGTGTAGCAAACCTTATGACCGATATTTTAATGGAAGGTACTGCTACTAAAACGCCACTTGAATTAGAAGAAGCGATAGATCGCCTGGGGGCTAGTATTTATATGTACACGACTAATGAATCTATTGTTATACGCGGAAATACATTAGCTCGTAATTATGAGAAAACGATGGCGCTCGTAGAAGAGATTTTATTACAGCCCCGTTGGGATGAGAAAGAATTTGAGCGTATTAAAACAAGCACTATTAATGGGATTAAACGTTCTGATGCAAATCCTGAAGTAATTGCTAACCGTGTATATAATAAAATGCTTTATGGTGAAAATCACCCATTAGCACAACCTACCTCAGGAACAGTGGCATCTGTTGAAACGATTACTATTCAGGATCTTAAGAATTACTATAATGCCTATTTCTCACCTTCGGTTAGTAAATTTCATATTGTAGGTGATATTTCAGAAAATAAGGCACTAGCAGCGCTTGACGGACTTAAGAAAAATTGGGAAGCAAAAGAGGTTACAATTCCAGAATTTCCTATTGCTAATAACAGAGATAAAGCCTCTCTTTATTTTGTAGACGTACCTAATGCTAAGCAATCTGTTATAAATATAGGATACATCACAATGCCGCGTACAGATGCAGATTTTTATGCTGCTGAGGTTATGAATTATAAGCTGGGAGGCTCCTTTTCTGGTAATGTGAACCTTGTTTTACGTGAAGAGAAAGGATACACCTATGGAGCACGTTCGGGCTTTAGCGGAACGAAAATACCGGGAACCTTTACTGCATCATCAAGTGTACGTACTAATACCACCGGAGAGTCTGTAGGTATTTTTAAAGATGAGATTGCCAAGTATAAATCTGGTATTTCTCAAGAAGATCTTGATTTTACTAAAAATGCCCTGATTAAGTCAAATGCGCGTCGTTTTGAAACTCAAGGTTCATTATTAGGAATGTTACAAGAGCGCAGTGCTTATGGTCTAGATGCTAATTATATTGAGAAAGAAGAGTCAACTATTAACAATATGACTTTAGAGCAGCACAAACAATTGGCCAATAAATATCTGGATGAGTCTAAAATGGCTTATCTGGTTGTAGGTGATGCAGCAACACAATACCAGCAATTTAAGAATATGGGTTTTGATGAAGTTGTACTACTTGATAAAGATGGTAAAGAAGTTAAACTTGAAGAAATTAAAAAATAAAAGATCAAAACAGTCTCAACTAAAAACCCGCTAAACAATAAGTTTAGCGGGTTTTTTATGTTTTAAAATCAGATTATCCCTGAGGCCATTCTACGGTAAACTTAATTTCAAGATCTATAGAATCATCCTTAAGTGTAATGACTTTGGGTCGTGTTGTAGCATAGGTTTTAAGATCTACAATCCGATAATCCGGGAAATCAGGAATTAAAGATTGCGCGATATTTCCGCCATCGTCATCAGCAAGACCTATCCTAATTTCTTTATTTAAATCGATGTACAAATTTTCTTCAGTTAAATCAAAAAACAGATTAGATTGATTTTGACGGGATTCTGAAATGTACCACCGGTACATTGTGTAGTCTGTACCTCCAAAGCGGTCGTTAAGTTTTGATTTTAAAAGACCAATCCCTACATCTGCAAGTCTGTTTACATCTGTATCTGCAAACTCTGGGTCCCAGGTTTGATCTTTTTTATAAAACGAAATCACTTCCGCAGAAAGAATACGTACTGCATTGCCACGGGTTACGGTTATGGTTTCACTAAACGGCACCACCTGACCGTAAATGTCTGTGACTTTAAACTCTAATTTACGGGTTCCCAGAGTGGCATAACTGAAATATAATTTTACCTGAGTACCCTGTCCTTCTGGTTCACTAGTTTCTCTTGCCGTATACGAAGCTCCTCCATCATCTGTAACTTCAACTTCTTTGATAGAATTAGAGGTTGTAATTTCAGCTTCGAGTATATAATCTATAAATGGAGTAGCGGTATTAGTAGTTATTTGCACACGGAGTGCAGGATTTTGCGTTTCAGGATTTTCATCATCAGAGCTTGCAGTATCACAGGATGTGATCGCCAAAGGAAGTAAAACAAGAAAATACAATGCTTTTAGGTTCATAATAAGAGGTCTTAAATTTTAGACGAAAAGTACTATTTAAATGCATTCTCTTTTCAGTAGGCATAAAATTTTAAGTTTTATTTGTCACCCATTAAAGCTTCTCCCTTAACCAGCCAGCTAAAGCCAAAGCATTCTACCGCAAGAGCTTCCATCCAGAAGGTAAGTTTATAATTATCGTAAAATTCCTCATTAATTAAATTTAATGTGCCTAGCAAAATAACCACTATAGCTGCCAGCATTAGAATTCCGCAGATGCGATAAACACGGTTGCGACGTACTTTTTCAATACAGCGTTTTCCTTTTGGTGTATCAGATTTTACAAATAGAAATAGCGACATAAAGGCCAGGGAAAGTAAAAAAACAGCAGCAGAAAAATAATGAAACAGGGAGCGCCAGCCTTCGGTCTGTTCTTCAAAATACGTTACTGCATAAGGTATAGTGACATCACAACAGGTTGTTGCCAGGTTTGTAGTAGGAAAAAATGCAACACAGAGTGCAAAAAAACCTGCTATATTAGAAACCCAGAAGTCTATACGCTCTTCACCGCTATAAACGATTAAGAAAATACCTATAAGGCTTACTATTACTGTAAACAGGGTAGAAGCTCTGGTAAAATAATAATGACTAATAGATTCTAAAGGACCGTGAAGTTCAAAAAAGGTTAAGGATATAGCTAGTAATAAAATGGGAAGAAGCATTCCTGCGGTGCCTACAATTTTACGCAAGGTTTTGCCTTGATGCAGCCAGACTCCATTATCAGTATTGTAATTTAAATGGAGTGATTTGTATATTTTATTCGGTTTTCTGGAGTTCATGACGGTATAAATATTAGCTTAACACCTCTAAATTAAGATTTTAATCATTTTAGTTACGCGTATTCTTCAATCTGTTTTTATATCTGTATCGTTTCTTGTAACGCAGCATTATTTTTATATTTAAAACTTACGATTCATTTATGCGAAATCCTTTTAAAAATATAGGACCCGGAGCCTTAATTGCCGCTGCCTTTATAGGTCCCGGTACGGTAACCGTTTGTACACTTGCCGGAGTGCAATTTGGGTTTACGTTATTGTGGGCGATGACGCTTTCTATTGTAGCAACCGTGATCTTGCAGGAAACCGCAGCGCGTATAGGTCTAGTTTCTCAAATGGGACTTTCTCAGGTATTACGTACACAATTACCAGACGGTATACTGCGTAAATTTATTTTAGGTCTCGTATTAGCAGCAATTGTATTAGGTAATGCAGCCTACGAAGGCGGTAATATAAGCGGCGGAGTTTTGGGTTTACAAGCTTTAGGAAAAAGCGGAGTATTTGTTTTAAAAGGAATTTCGGTAAACGGGTATAGTTTTTTAATAGGGGGTATTGCATTTATTTTATTGTATATAGGCAATTATAAAATGCTTGAAAAGGTATTTCTGATATTGGTAATTTTAATGAGCTTATCGTTTGTGATTACTGCAGTTTTAACTAAACCAGACGTTTTTGAATTACTAAAAAATAGTTTTGTTCCTTCATTTCCTGATGGAAGCATTTTAATGATCGTCGCTTTAGTAGGTACTACTGTTGTACCGTATAATTTATTTCTGCACGCCTCGCTGGTAAATCAAAAATGGAAAAGCAAGGCAGACCTTCCTGCAGCCAGAAGAGATACAATAGTAGCTGTAATTTTGGGAGGCTTGGTATCTATGTGCGTGATAATAGCAGCCAGTTCCTTAAGCGGTGAAAATGTAAACAGCGCCACAGGTCTTGCTCAAAGTCTAGAACCTCTTTACGGAAGTGCTGCCCGCTACTGTATTGGATTAGGACTCTTTGCTGCAGGAATCACTTCTGCAATCACTGCACCACTTGCAGCAGCATATGTTGCACAAGGGTGTTTAAACCTGGAAGAAGGGCTTAAATCGCGGTATTTTAGAATAACGTGGATGATTATTTTGATTCTTGGAGTCACTCTGGCCGCATTTGGTATTAAACCCATACAAATCATACAATTTGCACAAATCGCTAATGGTATCTTATTACCCGTAATTGCCGGTATTCTAATCTGGTTGGCAAATCGAAGTGAATTACTGGGATCTTACCGAAATTCAAAATTTAAAAATGCTGTAAGTCTTGTTATACTCTTAATTACTGTCATTTTAGGAACGCGTGCAATTTTAAGTGTCTTCGGAATTTTATGAAATTAGAAACTCATTTTATAGATATTAATTGCGATCTGGGTGAGGGCATAGGTAATGAGGCTGCGTTGATGCCTTATATAAGTTCGTGCAATCTTGCCTGTGGTGCACATGCGGGAGATGTAGAAACCATAAATCGCGTAGTTGCACTTGCAAAAAAGCATAAGGTTGGAGTAGGGGCGCATCCTTCTTTTCCTGATCGGGCTAATTTTGGGAGAACAATTATGCCAATATCTTTTGAAGAATTAGGCATTTCACTACGGAAACAAATAGATAAGGTTGCGATATCTTGCAAAGAACAGGACGTAGCATTGCATCATATCAAAACCCACGGCGCACTTTATAATTTATGTGCAAAAGATAAACGTTATGCTGAATTGGTAACAGATTTAATCGAAGAATTGTACCCTTCAATTCCGGTTTATGCACCTTTTAATTCTATGATTAGTCGCGTTGCAGAAGGAAGAATTAAAGTGATTTATGAAGCTTTTGCAGATCGTAATTATGAGCCCGATGGAAGTCTGGTTTCGAGGTTAAAAAATGATGCTATTATTACAGCAAAAATCGATGTTGTAGAACACGTTTTAAATATGGTTTTAAACCATAAAATAAGAACGTTTTCTGGAGAATTTATAAGCGCAAAGATTGATACTATTTGCGTACACGGTGATACGCCAAAAGCCGTAGAAATCGTAAAGCTTTTAAACGAAGAATTAAATAGGAATGCTATTAAAATACAAACCGTAATTTGAATTTAAAACCTAAAATAAACAGATTTGGAGAGCGTAGTATTTTGCTGCAATGGGATTTTAAAATAGCTCCTGAAAACTTGTTTTGGCTCCTGGGAGTAAAAGATTATTTGGTTGAAAACGTAATTAAATCAACGGTTTATATAAATAATACATATAACTCATTGTTAGTAACTTATGATAATTCAATAGAATATGTCTATGATGATTTAAAAGCGCTGCAGACTTTTAATTTTAGCAGCGTTGAGTCTAAAGTTTATAAAGGAAATTTATATAAAATACCGGTATGTTATGATCTCGAATTTGGCCTTGATCTGGAGGCTTTGTCAGCTCTAAAATCGCTAACAGTAAACGAAGTAATTCAGTTGCATACAGCACCTATTTATACACTCTATTTTATGGGATTTTTGCCCGGTTTTTTATACCTGGGCGGAATGGATAACCGACTCGCTACCTCGCGAAAAAATGAACCTCGAAAAGCGGTATTGAAAGGAGCTGTTGGTATAGCTGAAAATCAAACCGGAATATACCCTAATAGCAGCCCTGCAGGATGGCAAATTATAGGCAATTCACCCATTAATTTATTCGATACAAAAGCTGAAAAGCCAAGCATTTTTGAAGCTGGTGATCGCATTCAGTTTTATGCCATTTCAAAACCGGAATATCACCACATAAAAGATGCAATACGAAGTGGAAACTTTCAGTTAAAATGTGAGATCGATGAATGAAGTACGCGTAATCAAACCGGGATTTTACACGAGTATTCAAGATTTAGGTAGGCGAGGCTTTTCACATTATGGCGTTCCCGTAAGTGGAGTTATGGATAGTCTTTCTGCAGCTCGGGCAAATTTATTGCTCAATAATTCTAAAGATGCGGCAGTTTTAGAAATCACGATGACCGGTCCCGAACTTCACTTTAAAGAGGCAACACAGATTTGTATTTGTGGAGCAGAGTTTGAAGTTTATCTTGAAAATAAGCCTATTTCTAATGCTAAACCATATTATGTGTCAAAGAATGCAATATTAAGTTTTAAGGCTCTTAAAAAAGGCTTTAGAGCGTATTTAGCAGTATGGGGAGGCTTCAAGTCTAAGAAAGTATTAGGAAGTCGTAGCTTTTATGCTGGGATTACAAATACTTCACGTTTGCAAAAAGATGATTTATTGCTATTATCTGCAGCAACTTCAAAAGATAGTGCTGGTGCTCGTGTTGTAGTTGATAGCGAGCAGCTTTTTTCTAAGGAGATACCGGTTTATAAGGGACCGGAATTTGATTTACTTCCTCAAGCTCTACAAGAGCGTTTGCTAACCGAAGATTATACTTTGACTCCTGCCGGTAATAGAATGGCAATTCCATTTAAAGAGCGCCTACCAAATACCTTAAAAGGCATACTTACAGGTCCTGTTCTGCCTGGAACAATTCAACTAACTCCCGGAGGTAACCTTATAGCATTAATGCGAGATTGTCAGGTTACAGGAGGTTACCCCAGAGTCCTACAAATTCAGGAAATAGGTTTATGTAGACTTTCACAGAAAACTCCGGGAATGGGTGTGCGCTTTACGTTAACTTCAGAGTAGCAAAAAATTTTATTATTATTTTAAATTATACTTGTATAATATTTAAAATATTTCTATCACAAGCTAATTTTGCTATAAAGCCCTCATTTTAAGGGGGAATTTCCCCCTATTTACTTTCTTTTTATTTATGTGAGCTTTTAAAGACATACTTTAGAAGTAGGTATTAAAATTATAAATAATGAGAAAGCAGCTATTTAAAATAGGTTTACCAATTACATTTTTATTAGCAATGTATTCAAGTTGCTCAGATAATTCCATGAGTATAGTAAAACCGCCTAGCGGGGTAATTTCAATTGAAGAGGCAAAACTGCTTGATAAAACCTATACCGAAACGCGACAGCGTGTGCTTGAAAATGCTTTAGGGATGGAAGAAAGCAGATCGAGCTGGTGGTCTATAGAAGATATAGAAGCCTATATCGCTTATGCAAAATCTCAGGCTAATGAGAAAGGTATGACAGTACAGGGTTTGCGTATATATCAGGGTGCATATCCTAGTAATTATGGTGATAGAAATCGAGCAGGTTTAGGCACGCTATTTATAGTTCCCACAGGAACGAGTTCGGCAAAAGAAGGAACAATTTTAATAAATCTGGTACCTATACAAGGTGGAGATGATTTAGAAATTGCTCCTCTCAATATGGGCCACGCAAGAACTCCACCGGCATCAAATTACTAAACTAGAATTTGTATGGATGAGTTGGGCTCTTATTCGCAATACCTAGAACTTATAGCTGTAGCTATAGGTATTGTGAAGTACAAAGAATTTAAAAATTTTCAGTTTAAGTATATCTTGTATTTTTTAATTTATGTGGTTTTAAATGAATTTGTAGCAGGCATATCTTATGAGTTCTTTAAAATACCTAATATTCTTTTGTATAATATTTATGTGCTCATACACTTCGCATTTTTCTTAGGTTGGTATCATTATTTATTGATTTCTAAACGCAGGAGGCAAATTGTAAAAGTATTTTTTATCGTTTATGTATTTTTTTGGATCGTTGATGTATCTGTTCTCGAGGGATTGGTTTTAATAAATGCGACTTATTCTTTTGCCTTAGGAACCTTTTTATTAATCATTACCGTGGCATTTTATTTTATAGAATTGCTAAATCGTGAAGTAGTGCTGCATATAACCTTATCGCCTTATTTCTGGGTATCATTCGGTATTCTGGTGTACTGCATTACGTATTTACCATTTTACATCGCACTATTATTTTTGTCTAAGGAAAATCCTATAATACTTAGTGTTATGTTATTTTTAATTAATTGTATACAGTATTGTTGTTTTTCTATCGCTTTTATACGTGCAGACCGAAATGCTATAGAGCATCCAATATCTAAAGAAGGCCATTAAAATATATTGAGACCACCTAAGTTTAGGTTTATTGAATTTTTACTTCAAAAGTCTCATTTGAAGTTGTTTATTTATTTTTACTGGCTTTTTTATTTCTAAATTTATTTCATTTTACGATTGAGTCACTTAATGTAAATCTAATGCAAGTTTTTGAGCAAGAGCAATTTCGCGAGTCCTTTGAAGTACTTATAATTGTGTGCTCTGCCGTATTACTTACACTGTTTATTCTTGTAATTATCCTATTTACATTATTTCAAAAACGAAAAATTAAACTCATTACAGAACGTAATAAAGCCGAATTACAATATCTCGAAGAAGTTGCTCGTACCCAGCTTGAAATTCAAGAAATGACACTTAAAAATGTTAGTTGGGAACTTCACGATAATATAGGACAATTACTATCTGTAGCGAACCTTGAGCTTAATGTATTACTCAAAAAACAGGAGCCAGAAGAGACAGCAATCGTTTCAGAAATACAAAGTTTGGTCGCAAAATCATTACAAGAGATTCGGGAACTTTCACGTAGTCTCAATAAAGAAGTAATTAACCAATTGGGTATTATTAAAAGCACCGAAAACGAACTTACACGCCTTGAAAAATTAGGTATTCTTAAAACCAGCCTCGAAGTTACTGGTGAATGCTGGGATTTACCGCAAGACGATAATTTAATTCTTTTTAGAATTATACAGGAGTTTACAACTAATGTTATTAAACATGCTAAGGCAGACAGTCTAAAATTTATATTTAAATATTTACCGAGTGAGTTACACGTGCAGGCATCAGATAACGGGGTAGGTTTTGATTTGGCAGAAGGGCACACCAGTTCGGGATTAATAAATATGAAAAGCAGAGCAGCTTTACTAAACGCACATTTTGATTTATTTTCAGAAAAAGGAAGTGGTACGATTCTCAATATCAGGTACCTAAAAAAATAATATTCATTTTATTTGCTTAATTTTAAAATTGAAAATTTAACCTATCATATTCCTAAAATTATGAATAACTGTATAGTGGGAGTTGTAGATGACCATATACTTTTTGCCCAATCGCTTCAGGGGTTGATAAATAGTTTTGAAGGTTTTAGCGTTTCTTTTATGGCGCGTAATGGTAATGACCTCATTAATAAACTCGATACGGCAACACAAGATCCAGATATCATATTACTTGATATTAATATGCCGGTAATGAATGGATTTGAAACAATAAATTGGCTTAATGAACATAAACCGAATATCAAGACCATCGCTTTATCTATGGATGATGATGAGGAAACCATCATAAAAATGTTAAAGGCTGGGAGTAAAGGTTATTTGTTAAAAGACATACACCCAGATACGTTGAATCATGCATTAACTGAAGTGGCTAAAAAGGGGCATTATTATACAGATAATGTGACCACAGCGCTCTTAAAAGGATATTCTAACAAGCAAAACGATGATGATCACATTAATTTCTCTGAACGCGAATTGGAGTTTATGATTTTGGCTTGCTCTGATAAAACCTATAAAGAAATCGCGAGTGATATGTGTTTAAGTCCCAAAACCATTGATAATTATCGAGATACTTTATTTAAAAAATTAGAAGTGCGCAGTAGAATAGGGCTTGTCTTATATGCTCTAAAAAACAAAATTGTTAATAATTAAATCCAGTTATTTAATTTCTTGATCCATTTTGTTTTGCCCAAATACGGCGCATACCGAAAGGGTATATCTAACCAGGTACCCCGGGTTACTATAGATTTTTTATGTGAAAAAGTTTCAAATGATCGATATCCGTGATAAGCACCTATACCGCTTTTGCCCACGCCTCCAAAGGGTAATCTGTCGTTTGTAAATTGTATGACTACATCATTTACAGCACCACCTCCAAAAGAGTATGATGTTAAAATATGATTTAGTAATTGATTGTTTTTTGAAAAAATGTAGAGTGCCAGCGGCTTTTCAAATTTTTCAATCCAATCATTAAGCTCTGAAATATTAGAATACCCTATTACAGGCAGCACAGGTCCAAAAATCTCATCTTGCATCGCATTAGGCAGGTCCTGAAGATCTTGATTACTTATTTTTTTACTAAAATCTAAGACGGTAGGCGCAATAAACAAATCTGTTTTATCAACATAGCCACCATGTACAATACAGTCTTTATCTATCAGTTTTTCGAGACGCTCAAAATTAGATTTATTTATTATACGTGGAAAATCTGGAGATTCCTGTGCGTTTTGTCCGTAGGCACGTATGATTTCATCTTTGAGATAGGTTAGAAATTCAGCTTTTACCGTTTCATTTACGAGTAGATAATCTGGAGCTATACACGTTTGACCAGCATTTACAAATTTTCCCCAAACGATACGCTTTGCAGCCAATTTTAAGGGAGTAGTATTATCTACAATACACGGATTTTTACCGCCCAATTCTAAAGTTACAGGAGTGAGGTATTTTGCAGCAGCTTCATACACAATTTGACCCACTTTAGGACTTCCGGTAAAAAAGATATAGTCCCATCTTAGACTCAAAAGTTTTTGAGATTGCTCAACACCACCTTGTACTACAGCCACATATTTGGACTCGAAAACTTCAGAAATTAGTTGAGCTACCAGTTTTGACGTGTTCGGAGTAAGTTCGCTAGGCTTTAAGGTAACCGTATTCCCAGCCGCTACAGCAGCTATTAATGGTGCCATAATAAGTTGAAATGGATAATTCCACGGAGCGATTATGAGTGTATTTCCATAAGGGTCAAAAATAATTTTAGAACGAGATGGAAAGTTTACAATACTTGAGCGAACACGTTTTGGCTTTGTCCAGGTATTGAGCTTATCTAGTGCACGTTTAACTTCACGCAACACTAAAATATATTCGGTTATCTGACTTTCAAATAAAGGCTTCTTAAAGTCTGCATAGAGCGCATCGCAAATTTCAACTTCATATTTTAATAAAATCTCCTTAAGCAATTGCAGTTTCCCACGCCGGGTAGCTATAGAAAGAGTAGACTTAGTCTTATAAAAAAGTTGCTGTGCTTTATGAATTTCTTCAATTTGCTCAACTGAGGTAGGGAACTCGGTTTTAGATATCAAGAATTACGATTTAACAGGGTTATTTAACTGAAAATACGAAATTCTTTATGAATTGGTTTTATTTTATTAAAAGAGAATAATGAGTATAAAACAATGCTACTTACTTTAAAGTTTTTAAAATACTTGTTGTTACCAATAATTGGCCTAAATGCCTTTGGCTGTGTTCTGCAGCGTGAAAAAGAAGACCTAACACTGTTGATGGAAGTTCTTTGCGGCCTACACTTCGCTTTTGAAGTAAATCAACCTCTTTTAATGTACTAAAGTATAAGAATGCCTCATCTAACTTATTAGAATATGCAGCTTTAAGTTGGGATATGGTAACATTGTAATTTTGAATTCCTTCCTGTTTTAAATAGTCAAATTGTACTTGAGATAACTTTTGTGCTTTTGAATAGGTTATCATACGGTCTAAAACACCGGTAATGTGTTGCAAATGAAATCCTACACTTGCTCTACCCACCGGATTTTCCCAGAGGTGTATATCTTCAAAATCTGTTAACCAATAGTCGAGATCTTCCTCAGTTTGTTTTAAAGCATGTGCTGCCGGTTGTAAATAAGGCGGAATATTTTTTAAAGGCCCTCGCAGCCAAACTTCAGGTTGCTGTAGTTTTTTCATTACACACTTATTTAGCAGCCGCATTCCCCATAAATAGAAGAGGTAAATACCGCACCGTCTGGTGCTAATACTGTAAGTACTCCTTCTCTATGGTACAATTCCTGATCTAACTGAATCTCCTGTTCAATGTCAATTTTAATTTGATAATTTTTAGGATCTTTATTTTTAGGGTCTACGGCTATTAGATTTCCATTTACATTAATCATCCCGGGTTCTTCACCATATTTATCAATATAAATAAATTTTTGTGCAGAAAAATCTTCTTCGCTCATTGCATAATAGCAACTACAGCCTATAATTTGAGAAGGAAAACCTTCTATTTTTGAGAGTTTTAATTTTTTGTCTGCTGTGCAACTCAGAACGCCTAGCGATATGCAAAATAATAAAAAGAAGCGCATAAATTTAACGGTTTTACAGAATCTAAATTACAAAGAAATCTGTTCTAAAAACTGAGACCAAAAACAAAAGCTCCTTTTTGATTAGGACCACTAAAAGAGCGCACATAATCAACACGCAGAAACTTTAATTTTCCGAAGCCAAGGTTATCAACACCTATATTAAACTCAGTATAAGGTTTATTTTCTTGTGTTAATAAGGAATGTACACCGGTAACTAGATTGAGATTTAAGGCTCTTATTCCGGGAATTTTTCCTAGAATAAAGCCTTTAAAATTGTGTTCTACATGCGCTTCAAAGAAACTTTCTTTAGTGCTATAATCGTAGTAGGGTAGATTATTAAAACCAGTAAGACGCAGATTTCTAAAATTAACAAAGGTTTGATTTCCATTAAAATGCTGATAGTCTACAAAACTGATGTTGTCTCCATTCAAAAAAGTTCCTCCTGTAAAGCCATATCCAAAGTTTCCTTTATTACCCAAAGTAAGTTCCTGACGCAGTTCTGCATTAAGTTCTGTAAAATTGTAATTAGCATCACTAGCTGCAAAGGTTTGTTCGGCAGTTACATAAAGTGTTGGATATTTAGAATCATCAACTTTAAACTTTCCGTCAGGATAGCTCATATATTTCTGATCAAAATTAATCATTGCCTGTACATTTACTTTTCCCAGATTGTGAGTTTGTATTGCTGCAGTATTAAAATCCTGAGGGTTTAAAGGATTGTTAGAAGTGTAAGCAAAATCTCTATTAAATAGCGTTTGATCTGTGGTATTAAATAGCGGCATTCGTTTCTCATAACCCGCCTGTGCAGTTAGCTGAAACCCATTAAATAGTTCTTGCGAGAACGTCGCTCGCGCAAAATTTAATTCATAGTATTTAGCAAAGTTTTTTTTCCATACGAGAGTTGCCAAGCTGTTTATTATACCAGAAATAGGTTCTTCAGAATTAAATTGCTGCATTTTAGAGCCTCCTTCCAGAATGACTGTTGTATTTTTTATACGGTCAAATCGTTTTGCAATTCTTCCTGTAAAACGTAAACGCTCATCGTCAATCCCATAATTTGCTTTTAAGCTCAGTGTTGTTGCCTGTATATAATCTTCGGTCCATTTAGAATAACTTACTCCTGCCGTTGCATTGAAGCCTTGAACTGTATTATAGGAGATCGTAGGTAAAATTGCATCATAGCTTAAGCGCCACTTATCATAGGTATTTTGATAACTGTATCCCATAAGTACGTCTGTAAATTTAAATGTATTACGTGCATTATCTACTGAATCTTTATAGGGTTTAGAGTCCCGAATTTCTTGTAAACTGTCTTTTCTAATATAATCTGTACGTTCTTCAATAGTAAGCGGAATTGGGCGTATTTGCTGCCAAAACAAACTGTCTTTTTTATTAGCTTCGGGTTTAAAACTTAATACTTCATTTGAAAAACTCTTACGATCAAATTGAGGTTTAAAATCATAATTGCTATACACTGCAGAAAACCTTCCATTACCACCAAAACCAAATAGCTTAAAGCTAAAGTCGATACTTTGAGAAATTTTAACCCAAAGTTTTTGTGTAGCATTGTATTTAAAACTGTGTTTAAATACTAATGAATCTACAAAAGGTACTTGTATCGCAGCACCACTTGTATTTAAATCTGCGCCATAAAGCTGCCAGTCGTCTTCAACAATATATAGTATACCACTAAAAACACGATCATTTTTACGTTTAGGTGTTACCTGTATTTTATTGATGAGTTTATCACCTTCTTTAAACGTACCCACTAATTTATAAGTGTAGTAATTGAAGGCATTATCTGCAATAGGCGAAACAACTTGCGCCTGTATTTCTAAGGTATTATTATAGAATGAAAAATCTGCTTCCTGCGCACTGTTAAAGCTAAATCCATTGCTGTCACCACTAACCTTACTTGCTGTAATAATTTCGTTAAAATCATTAGGTTCCTGATAGGCAATTTTAGAAATCGTCTCACTTAGATATACAATACCGGTTCGAGTAGAATCAAGACCTCCACCTAAATCTCCCAGTTCCTGCCCAAAAAACTTTTCAGGAGCGTTTTCTACACGCCATAAGCCACGAGAATAAAAATCTGCGGTATATGCTTTTTGTTTAGATAAAGTTTGTGGTTTTTCCTTAAGAACTTCTCGTATAATTCGGTCTGCGGGATTTATTTTAGAATCTAAAACCACCTCGTCTAGTGATGTTGTTTCTTCTTCTAAAACAGCATTTAATGTAAATGGAAACTCGGTAATTGTAACTTCTACATTCTTTGTAGTATAACCTAAAAACTGAAAAGTTACCGTATAGGTACCGGTCTTATTAAAATTAAGACTATACAGGCCGTCACCATTTGTAGTCGTGCCGGTTGCTGCATTTTTTAAATAGATATTTACATAGGGTAATGGCTCATTTTGCGCATTAGTAACCGAGCCTGTAATCTGACTCTGTACCTGGATGCAAACCAATACGATAACAGTGAAGAGTATTTTTTTTAGCATGTGGTATAATTTAATTTAAAAGACTTAAATTATTTTCTACCTGTTGCACTAATTATTAAATGCCTTCTTAATTTGTCCTAAACTTTTTTTAGAATCCCGGTCTTTAATAACCTCTCGTTTGTCGTATAATTTTTTACCTTTTGCCAGCGCGATCTGCATTTTTGCCAGTCCTCTCTCATTAATAAATAATCTAAGAGGTACAATAGTTAGACCGCTGTTTTTGACTTCCTTTAAAAGCTTATTGAGTTCTCTACGATTAAGTAATAGCTTGCGACTACTCTTAGGCTGATGGTTAAAATAGGTAGCGTGTGAATATTCTTGAATGGTCATATTTATCACAAAAAGCTCATTACCCTCAAACTCACAAAAACTTTCTGCAATAGATGCTTTTCCTTCGCGTATAGATTTAATTTCGGTACCCGCCAGTTTAATACCGGCTATATATTTATCAAGAATCTCATATTCAAAACGAGCCTTCTTATTTTTAATATTAATTGTATTTTCTTGTTTCATAAGATTGCAAAAGTACTAATTTATCAAATGGACTGCTATTGCCTGTAATTACTTTAATTTTGCAGTTCCTAAATGCTAGATAATGAAAAAAATAGTGCTACTTACATTCCTTTTAATTTGTTTAACAGGATGTAAGAAAGAAATCAAAATTCTCGACTCACAAGCCATTATAGCTCAAGCCATAGCACGTGCTGGCGGTTCAACTATAGATACATCAACAATCACATTTACCTTTAGAGATAAATTTTATCAAGCATCACGTAATTACGGAAATTTCAGTCTGGAACGTTGTTCTGACAAGCCTTGTAAAGATACTTTAGATCAATTAACAAACTCAGATTTTAAACGATTTGTAAAGGGTAAAATCATCAATCTGGAAGATTCTTTGATAAGTAATCTTGCAGGAGGTGTAAACTCGGTACATTATTTTTCGGTGTTGCCGTATGGTTTAAATGCGGAAGCAGTAAAATCTAAAAGGATTGGAGAAGCTACTATTAAAGGAAAAACCTATTATAAGATTGAAGTGCAATTTGCTGAAGAAGGTGGGGGTGAAGATTTTGAAGACAATTATATGTACTGGATCGATACCGAAGATTTTACAGTAGATTATTTAGCATACAATTACCACGTAAATGAAGGCGGTACGCGTTTTAGAGAAGCCTATAATGTTAGAGAGGTAAATGGTGTTCGCTTTGTTGATTATAACAATTATGAGCCTTTAGAGCAGTTTCCACCTTTGCAAAGTCTTGATAGTCTTTTTGAAAATGGCAAACTTAAGTTGTTATCTAAAATTGAATTAGAAAATATTAAAGTTACTGCTTGCTCCAGCTGTTAAAATCTTTTAATTCGGCTTCTGCAACACCATCTTTTACCCGTACAATGTAAAGATTTCCGAAAGTAGAATCATCTATTTCATTGTATTTTTGCTCCCCTAGAACAGCATTAACAAAGGCAGGTATGGTATTACTATGTCCCACTACCAATACATTTTTGCCCACATGATTATCTTTAAAGTTAACATAGAAATCTTCAGAAGGTTCGTAAATTTTAATTTCTAGTTTATTCTGTTTTGCAGTGGGCAGCGCTGTACTGCGCGTTCGCTTAAAATTTGTACTGTAAACGGCGTCAAAATCAACATCTTTTAATTGTTTTGCCCAGAATTTAGCACGAGCCTTACCGTTGGCGTTTAGTGGCGGGTTATCTCCTACATTTGGACCACGTACTTTATCTGCGTGTCTCACAAAATAGTAAGTAGCATCAGTAACACGTGGGGCATCTGCACTTGCCAGAGTTTTAGATTTGTTATTACACGCACTAAAAATGATTAATATAAATAGGGAAAATAGAAGTTTCTGCATTGTTATAAATTTTAAGTAAAATTAACGCTTGCCTTTTAAAGATTAGCGTTTTGTTGGGGTAAATAGTTTATTCTTAGCAGTAATTTTAAATATTACTAATAATCAAAAATCCAAAATTATGAATAATGATCAGATAGAAGGAAAGTGGAAACAAGTTAAAGGTAAATTTAAAGAGGAATATGGTGATCTTACAGATGACGATACCACTCACGCAGAAGGTAAATTTGACCAAATGCTTGGAAAACTTCAAGAAAAAACCGGAAAAACCAAAGAAGAGATTAAAGACTGGATCGATAAACAATAGTTTATCTCTAAATTTATTGAAAACCGTCGATTTTATTGACGGTTTTTTTATGTGCTAAACTGTAATTTTACAAATCTATGCGCATCATAAAATCAAAATCAATTCCAGATAAAACAAATCTCCTAAAGCATTTGTTAGATTGGGCAAAGCCAGATTCTACGAGTTGTTTGCTAACCTCTAATGGGCATACAGATCCTTATGGAAAGTTTGATATTTTGTTAGGTGTAGGTGCCAAAACATCAATTCATATAAAATCAAACCATGCATTTTCTGAACTTTCTAAGTACAGAGCTCAAGTACAGGACTGGTTACTGGGTTTTATGACCTATGATTTAAAAAATGAAGTTGAAAATCTTCAGTCTGCAAACCTTGATGGGTTAGATTTTCCTGATTTGTATTTCTTTCAGCCTTTAAAACTGATACGCATTATAGGTAATACTATAGAATTTTTATACCTCCCTGAAATAGCAGCAGATATTGAGAAGGATTTTGAGTTGATATTTAATTCTTCCGAAGAAAAAATAGTAGTTGAAAACTATACTACACCTAAGGTAAAGGTTCGTTTTAATAAAGATGCGTATTGCGATCAGGTAGATAAAATGCTCGATCACATTCACCGCGGCGATATTTATGAGGCTAATTTTTGCCAGGAATTTTATGCGGAATCTAAAATTGATCCTTTAAAGAGTTTTCTACATTTAAATGAGATTTCAAAAGCTCCGTTTGCAGCATTTTTAAAAATAGGTCCTAAATATGCGCTGTGTTCTTCTCCAGAACGGTATTTGTGTAAGCGGAATACAAAATTGATTAGTCAGCCTATAAAAGGCACAGCCCGCAGAAGCAATAATACTATTGAAGATTTAAAACTTGCCCGGGAACTTGCTCAGGATCCTAAAGAACGCTCAGAAAATATCATGATTACAGACCTCGTGCGTAATGATCTTTCTAAGCTGGCGCTAAAAGGAAGTGTGCAAGTAGAAGAACTATGCAAGGTGTATTCTTTTAAACAGGTACACCAGATGATTTCTACGATTACAGCTAGTGTTGAACCCGATACAGACCCTATATCCTGTATCAAAAATACATATCCTATGGGAAGTATGACTGGGGCGCCAAAGCTTTCAGCAATGCAGATTATTGAAGATTTAGAAAATTCTAAACGCGGTTTGTATAGCGGCTCAATAGGTTATTTTGAACCTAACGGTGATTTTGATTTTAATGTTGTTATACGCAGTTTATTGTATGATGCAGAAAAACCCTATGTGTCTTTTACGGTAGGGAGCGCTATAACAGCTCAGGCGATCCCAGAAAAAGAATATGAAGAATGTTTACTTAAAGCAAAAGCTATGCGAGAAACACTTGAAGCTTAAATTAAATTGAGTAATTCTATTTTATTACGTAAAATCTTAATACGACCTTCTAATTCTAGCTTTTTAAGCAATCTTGAAATAACAACACGAGAGGTATGCATCTCATAGGCAATTTCCTGATGCGTACTTTGAAGTTCGTTGCTTTGAGTAAGTTTTTGCTTATCTCTCAAATACTTGAGCAAACGCTCATCCATACGCATAAAAGCAATGCTATCTAGCGTATCAAGCATTTCCTGTAGTCTATTTTGATAGCTGTCAAAAATAAAATTTCTCCAGGATTTATAGGTTGAGCTCCATTCTTCCATTTTTTGTATGGGAATCATAATGAGAACGGTATCGAGCTCTGCGATGGCACGTATTTCACTTTTACGTTGACCCCGATTAAAAGATAAGGTAAGTGCACAGGTATCTCCTTTTTCTAAAAAATAGAGTAGGAGTTCATTACCTTCAGAATCTTCACGTAATATTTTAATAGCTCCGGAAATAAGTAAGGGCATAGCCGTTATATACTGGCCAATTTCCATAAGTTTATCACCTTCCTTTACTTCTTTTAGAATACCTATTTCTGAAATTTCTTTTAGTAATTCCGCTTCAAAAAGGTGACCGTAGTTTAAGTTTAACAATTCGTTCATAATTCAAAATTAAACTTTAACTACTCAAACAGGTTGATCATTATTTAGATTATTTTGAATATGAATTCGAGATTTAGATAAATGCTGACCGCTATCTACTGTACTTATGTAAGCAATTAATTTTTCCCGAAGTGTACAGTGTAAATCCCAGGTAGAGGAAGCATCTTTGGCACTACATAAAGCGCGTACCTGCATCGTTTTCTCACTCATGTCTACTACCTGTACAACCGGCGAATGATTTTTGTCCCAATTTTCTTCTTGTTCCAGTAATTCGCTAAACTTTTGGCGTATTAAATTAACATCAGTTTGATAATCTACGTGTAAAGTTATGGGTCTTATTTGATGAGCACTGGTCATAGACCAGTTTTCAAAGGTTTTAGATATAATTTCTTTTAAGGGTACGATTAAACGTCGCTCATCCCAGGTGCGTACTACCATATAGGTAAACCGTATATCTTCAACATATCCCCAGTCATCATCAATAATTACGGTGTCTCCTATACGTGCAGGTCTGGTTAAAGCGATTTGAATACCTGCGATAATATTACCCAAAGTACTTTGAGCGGCAACACCCAGAACCACAGTAGCGAGACCGGCAGAGGCTATTAAAGATATTCCTAACTTCTCTAATGATCTAAACTGAGATAGGATTACTGAAAAACCTACTATGATGACTATAAATGTTATAACCCGTCTTGCAACAGAGATATATGTTAACATCATGCGAGCCTCATTATTTTCTTCGGGATTGGTGTCTCCTATTTTTGTTTCGGCAACATAGACCATAAATGAATCTATAAATCGCATAATAAACCACGTAATTGTACCTATAACTGCAATTAATAAGATTGCATAAAGTGTACTTGCAAATGTTCCGCCAAAGGAAATAAGTTTATTCAAAGAGATGTAAAAAAACAATACGCCTATTGCCCAACCCGCAGGGGTTGCTAGCCGTTTTGCTATCGTGTTTACCCAGATTTTATCAGATTTTTTGAATATTTTTCTAAAGAGGTATAAACTGAGTTTTCCTAAAAGATAACTGATAAGGATAAGGAGAAGGGTCCCGATAAATTTCCAAATAGGCATATTTAAAAACTGAATACGTGCCCAATCTGGCATCATTCTATCGAGTTCACGGGGCCCGTAAACCTCATATAGACTATCAATATTTTCTACGGTATTTGCTGAAATAAGCCAAAATGCTCCATAATCTTTGTATTTAATACGTTGCATTCTTAAGACAATATCCCTACCGTCAAGATCTATTTCACCAAAAACGACGCTGCGCATAGGTTTGCCTGCAATTGCCTGATTTGTGCTTGTACTCATGTCAATTTGACCATCTGGCCGGTCTGACAAGCCGCTCCAATCAATTTTTATACGTTGATTTAAAACGAAAAATAATTTTTCTGCAAGGGTAGCGGCCTGTTCTTGAGTAATATCATCAGGCAAGAGATTAAAGTTTAAGGCATAGCTGGCATTTTTAAAATCACCACTACGCGCATTATAGACAAAATGCTCTAAGGTAGCTTGTGGAGATTGAAAATTAAACTCATTTGGTGGCAAGCCGGTAGAGGTATTAAGTCTGCTTAATATGTAGTAAGCTTCGTTATATTCCCGAATTGCATTCGGCATAAAATCGCCGTCTTCTGGAACTGAAGAGTTACTTTCGGGTAAAGAATCGCCTGCCTTACTGGTTGTTAAATCCTGGCAATATACTTGAGTTAAAGTTAATAGAATTACCAGGCTAAAAATGGTGGAGAAGTGGTTAAATCGCATAATTTGAAAAATACGCTCAATAGTTAAGTTTCATTATTATAAAAGCGTTAAATCTGTCCTTAGCAGTTTAATTTTAAGAACTTTTATGAATTTTAAGTGACTCGGAGTTTATTAAACTAACACATCAGATTTATTGAATTATCAATTGTAAATCAAATAATTATATATTATTAAAAATTAAAGGTTCTCTATTATTTGATGCTGAGTTAATGTAGGGTTAATATGAAAAGCAATATTTTTAAATCCCAGTATTAAGCAAATTATGTGTTTAATATCTATCATAAATTTAATTCGGTTTTAAATATTATTTAAGACAATACTATAAATGAAATAGTAATTTGGTTATTTAAAAAGTGAGGTTGTACAGCCTTAGAGTTCACGATATAAAAAGGTTTGATTTAATGATCTCAAACCATTGTTAATTAGAGATGAAAAATTTTTTATTTGTTTCCGCAGAAAATGATGCAATTGCTCATTGTAAAGCAGGGGGAATGGCAGATGTGGTTCGAGATGTGCCAAGACAATTAGCAGCAAATGGTGATCACATTCACGTGATAGTACCCGCTTACAACAGGTTGCATTTAGGGGGAACTTTTATAAGTGATCTAAAAATAAATATACGAGGAGAGGATTCTGTTGCTTATTTATATGAAGTACAGCCTAAAAAACATTTTGAAGGTATTTCGCATTATGTAATTCACCATCCTGAAATTATTGAAGGTAATATTGCTCATATTTATAATGATGATCCTACTGAGCCTTTTTTTACTGATGCTGTAAAGTACTTTATTTTTAATACAGCTGTTGCTCAAGCTATTAAACAAAATTTATTTGATCATGTAGATGTAGTGCATTTACACGATTGGCACACAGCACTTTTGTTGTTTCATAAACAATTTAATCCTGAATACCAGATATTAAGAGAAAGTTGGTTTGTGTATAGTATACACAATCTGAGCTTACAGGGTATCAGACCTTTAAATAATAACTTTGCTTCCGTAAACAATTTTTTCCCCCAATTGGGATATGATTATGAGATGGTCAAAGACGATCGTTATGAAGATTGTATTAATCTAATGGCTTTGGGAATTCGATTAGCAGATCGCGTGCACACCGTGAGTCCGTCATACAAATTAGATATTCTTAAACCCAGTCATAAACCGGAATTTATAGGAGGCGAAAGCTTAGAAGGAGACCTCAATAAAGCCAATGATGCCGGGCGTCTTTTTGGTATTCTTAACGGGGTTAATTACAAAAATATTCGGGTTGCAGAGAAGGGTAATTTATATCCTAATGTATTAAGACAATTGTTTAAATGGATTCAGGAAGAATCTAAAAAATACAAATCAGATATACTCGCCTACACCGGTGAGAAAGTGGTGTGTTTGCTTGAAAACCCACCCAGTTTTGTTGCTTCTAGTGTAGCTCGAATGACCGAGCAGAAATTCTATTTCTTTAAACGAAATCCGCAGGCGCTCAAAGCTATATTACAGAAACTGGAAGCGCGAAATGGTATTTTTATATTACTAGGTACCGGCGAGCCTGAGTACGAGGCGCTAATGCGGGATATTAGCTATGAGCATCCTAATTTTATTTTTATTAACGGCCAGTCTGAAGATATAATAGACTCTATTTATCTGGAGTCAGATTTATATTTTATGCCCAGTTTATTTGAGCCTTGCGGTATTAGTCAAATGCTTGCAATGCGCAATGGGGTATTGTGCCTGGTACACCATACCGGTGGCCTTATAGATACAGTAAAGGCTGGTGTAAATGGTTTTGCTTTTGATGGAACTACCGTTGATGATAAAATTGAAAATATGGTACTTGCATTTGACACTACCTTAGACACTTTTTTCAACGATAAATCAAAATGGAAAAAAATGAGTAAAAAGGCAAAAGCAGCTCGTTTTTCCTGGGAAAATGCTGTGAAAGAGTATTACAAGTATCTCTATACTTACTCTTAACCTTGCAAAACTTATGTTTTAGTACCAAAATTAGATGTCTAAACAGTGTTAATAGTTTATATTAGATTTTAAGAAGAATATTTTTGAAATTCTATAAACAGCCTAGTAACCAATTTCTAAATTTTGGATAAAAAAATAAAGACTCCTTTTAATAAAGTTATCGCAGCTATAGATGCGCTAAATGCACAGGATCCAAATTACGTAATCGTAGATGGAGAGCAATTTCCAAAAGAACTATTGTATTCTCAGCGTATGACGAGACAGTTAGAACGTTTTGAAAACGAAGCTTCTCAAGAACTTAAAATCGCTGCACGTGCACAACATATTTGCAGATGGAAAAGCCCTCGTGAAGATTACCCAATGAATCGTGTAGGCTATTTAAAATGGCGTGAAGACTTAAAAAAAATGCACGCCGAACTCACGGGAACAATTTTAAAAGAATTTCATTACACCGAAACCTTTATAGATCGTGTTCAGTTTTTAATTAAGAAAAAGCTTATTAAAAAAGATTCAGAATCTCAAACGCTGGAAGATGTGATTTGCCTTGTGTTTTTAGAGTTTTATTTTGAAGATTTTGCAGCAAAGCACGAAGAGGAAAAAGTGATAGATATTGTTCAAAAAACCTGGGCTAAGATGTCTGATAAAGGGCACGATGCCGCTTTGACACTTCCTCTTAGCGATACTTCGTTAGAACTTATTAATAAAGCGCTGGCATAAAAATGTTTTAGTTTATAGGGTTGTTTACTTTATTAAAGAAAATAGTTATTTTAGGGGCTTCAAACCGGCTTTCTGAAGCCTTAATTCTCAAGAATGGTAATTTACGGCTGGAAGAATGTCTTCTTAAAATCTATTAAATCAAATAAGGTTATATGTCCTAATTGTTCAGAAAAAGCAACCACACTTTTTAGTGTGTCAAGTCAGCACGCACACGTTTTCTGGATTCCATTATTTCCGTATCGAAAACCCATTTACTCCCTTTGCGAAAATTGCAATCACGCATTGAAGTTTAGAAAAATGCCTGAAGAATTTAAACAGGAGGGAAGGTTGCTTAAAACTGAAGTAAAAGCGCCTATTTGGCAATATAGTGGTTTAGGACTTATCGCTATTTTAATTAGTTGGTTAATCTATTCAGGACAAGAAAATAAGCGTCTTAATTTAGATTACATAACTACTCCACAAGCCGGCGATATCTACGAGTTTAAAACACAATCCAATTTTTATTCTACATTAATGCTGACAGAAATCACTAAAGACTCTGTCATTTTTAGACTGAATGATTATGAAACTCAAAAGATAAGCGGAATACGCGACATTGAAAAAACCGAGAATTACTCCCTTGATGAATACAGCCTATCCCGTGAGGAGATTAAGCGCATGTATGATCAGGGAGAAATAATTGATGTTAACAGGGAGTAAAATACCTGCTACTTATTTTACCCGCCAATAGCAATCATACTGCGGTTGTTGTTATGTAAATCGGGATTGGTAAGTTGGTCAAAATCGCTCATACCAGCGCGTACTGCTTTTTTCTTATTTAAAGCAGCATCAATTAAATCTTCAAGATTTGCACCAGAACGATATCCGGTTAACAGATTTGTTTCCTCATTTGAGAATAGACAATTTTTGAGTTTTCCGTCTGCGGTAAGTCGTACCCGGTTGCAACTGTCGCAAAAGGGGTTTGTAACCGAACTGATGATTCCGAAACTTCCTTTAAATCCTTCAATTCTAAAATTACGCGCTGTAAAATTCGTTTCATTTAGTAGGGGTTTTAACGCTTCAACTCCAAAATGATCAGTAACCCGGTTTAAAATTTCAGCCTGACTTACGAGTTTATTTTTATTCCACTCATTGCCGTCAAAAGGCATAAACTCGATAAAACGTACATTAATATTTTGATCTTTAGTGAGATTTATGAAGTCTGATATTTCATCTTCATTAAAACCTTTCATCAAAACCGCATTAATTTTTACATTAAAGCCTTCAGCGATGAGTTGGTTGATATTATCAAACGCCAGTTTAAACTGATCTCTGCGGGTGATAAACTTAAATTTTTCGGCATCAAGACTGTCTAGACTTACATTAATATCGTGTAAGCCAGACCTTTTGAAATCATCAATAAAACGGTGGGTGAGCAGCGCATTTGTAGTGATGGAGAGCTTAACGGGAAGTTTAGCAAGTTTCTCTAGAATTAAGCTAAAATCTTTACGTACCAGAGGTTCGCCGCCGGTTAACCGTATTTTATCTACGCCATTCTTAACAAATATGGTGGCAATAGCATCAATCTCATCTGCGGTCATTAAATGCGCTCTGGGACTAAGCGCGATTCCGTCGTGAGGCATACAGTAGGTACACCTTAAATTGCATTTTTCACTGAGTGAAATACGCAAATAGTTGTGTTTGCGCTGGTGAGAATCGGTTAATATGTTTGTGACTTTAGTCATTAGCATTGTGTTGAGCGCCTCTTAATATTTTAAAAACGTGTAGTAAATGCGGAAAAACAGCATCTACAGACTCTTTAGCGCCATTTGTAGAACCTGGTAAGGCAAGTATTAGGCAATTGCCTAATGTACCGGCTAAGCTGCGCGAAAGCATTGCGTACGGCATTCGATCCTGACCATAATTGCGTATGGCTTCTTCAACCCCAGGGATGCGACGTTCTAGAATGGGTTCTAGCGCTTCGGGAGTCACATCGCGCATACTGAGTCCGGTTCCTCCGGTATAAATTAAAAGATTTACAGTATCAGACAATTCAAAAGCCTTACTGCGTATAGTTTCCAGATCGTCTGGTATAATCTCGTAACCCTGAATTTGAACATCAAATCCCTGAAGTTTTTCTATAATAGCTTTACCCGCCAGATCTTCTTTTTTTCCTTCGGAAATAGAATCAGAGCATACGATGATATGCGCACTCAATCTCGACGGATTCTGATCTTTAAAACTGCTTTTACCGCCTTTTTTGTTGACTAATTTTACGTTGTTAATCTCAATACCTTTGTCTATAGGTTTAAGCATATCGTACATGGTCAATGCAATCACCGAAGCTCCATGCATCGCCTCAACTTCAACGCCGGTTTTGTAAACCGTTTTTACGGTAATTGCTATATGAACTGAAAGACCATCTATCGTGTACTCTACAGCAGTATATTCGATAGGTAACGGGTGACAATCTGGTATTGTGGTATGTGTGTTTTTTACAGCAAATAGGCCTGCTGTTTTTGCCATTTCAAAAACGTTTCCTTTGGGTACGGTGTTTTTTTGCAATGCCTCAATAGTTTCGGACTTACTCACGGTAACCGTCGCCTGAGCTGTTGCTGTACGTAAGGTTGTTATTTTATGTGTTATATCTACCATATTTAGTATAGGTATTACTTGTATTTATTTAAGACTGAAACCGCCTAACTTAGATTTAAAACTCAATTAACTATTCACTTTCCACTGATGGCTGTCATCTTCAAAAATCTCTTTTCCAAAAATAGGAGTGCGGTCTTTTACCTGATTAACAATCCATTCTGTAGCGGCGTAAACTTCTTTTCTGCGCTTAGCCGAAACAAATACAAAAAAGCAAACTTCGCCAACTTTAATCGTGCCCAAACTGTGGTAAATATGCATACATATTAAATCGAATTTCTCAAAAGCCTCTTCGCGTATTTCATTTAATTTCTCATTAGCTAACTCCTCATAGCAGGTATATTCAATAGCTGTGACCACTTTAGAATCAACTTCATCTGCACGTACCTGACCTAAAAATATATTGTGAGCACCTATGCTTGTTTTGCTTTGATGTTTTGCGATAGCGGTTCCTATAAATTCGCTGCTTATGGGGCCTTCTATAAATACTTTTTTCATTGATTTTTTATTTAGAAACTACGATTTGTTCGATTTTTTTTAAATCCTCAGCTCCTTCCTCGATTGCGCAACTATTTAAAAAACCCAGATTTTTTAATAGTTCTGCCGCAAGTTGAGCACGTTTGCCACTTTGACAAAACAGATAGTAAGTACCTGTCTTATCAAGTTCATCAGATTGTTCTTCTAATTCAGAAAGTGGTATTTCTTTTAAATTCTGAATGTCTAATCTGGGTTGTTCATTCCATTCACGAACGTCTATAAACACGCCGCTTTTAAGCATTTCCCTGTTGAAGGATTCTGTTTTGATTTTAGGTTTTAGATGTGTTTCTTGGTAAAATGTATGCGTTATCACTATGGTTTCATTTTTTTTAAACTGAAACTTTTGCTGACTTGCGGTAAGCGTATTGTTAATAAGTAATTCTCCAGAAAGTACATCACCAATTTCTAAAATCATTTTAATCACTTCCTGCGCCTGCAGCATACCTATAACACCTACGCTGGTTCCTAAAACACCAGCTTCTGCACAACTAGGTACTTCAGTAGCTTTAGGAAACAAACAGCGATAGGTAGGTCCGTTTTTATAATTAAATACAGAAACCTGACCTTCAAAGCGGTGAATACTACCATACACGAAAGGCTTACCAGTTAATACAGCAGCGTCATTAATCAAATACCTAACGTCAATACGGTCTGTAGCATCAACAATTATATCGTAATTCTTAAATAATGAAACTGCATTTGAACCTTTTAAATATTCAGGATAACTATTGATTTGAGCATCGGGTTGCTGCTTATTTAAAAAATCTTGAGTAGCATCTACTTTAAATTTCCCTACAGCATCTGGCGTATATAAAATTTGCCGGTGCAGATTACTTTCTTCAATACGATCACCATCAACAATGCCTAGAGTTCCAATGCCGGAAGCTGTTAGGTAGGGCAGAAGTGCACAGCCCAAACCACCGGCTCCTATTACAAGAACGCGGGCATTTGCCAGTCTTTGCTGACCACTTTCTCCTATTTGAGGTAAAATTATTTGACGTTGATATCTGCTCATAAGTATCAATTAACCTCCTGCAAAAGGAGGGAGTAAAGCGACTACATCACCTTCATTTAGGCTAACGGCTTCATCAGCATCAATTAATTTTTGATTAACTGCTAATTGAAACGGGATATGGCTAATTGCGTGGGTTTCTTTTAAATGTTTTAAAAGCTGCGCCGAATCTTTAAATGAGGTAGTTTGGGTTTCCTCATGAGCGCCTATAACGTCAACAAGTTGGCCAAAATATTTAAGCGTTATTTCCATAATATTTTAAACTGTTTTCGAGTTCTGCCAAAGCTTCGGGTGTATTAATATTTACAAGTGACCGTGCATTTGCAATGGCGATTTGTTTATAATTATGATCTTTTATAAAATCAGTGAGTTTCAGTCTATTTTTTAGTAAAGCATGTTCTATATCTGGTAATAGTGTTCTAGAATAAATTCCTATTAAAGGGTGCCATCTACCTTCTGCAGATGCAAACGTTATCTCATAATTTGTAAAATCGCTGCTTAAAATAGTTTTTAAAGTTTCCAAAGAAAGTAGCGGAATATCACAACTCAGAATTAAAATTTGAGCAGCATTGGTGTCTTTTAGTGCTGCATAAATCCCTCCTAAAGGACCCTTTTCTTTATAGATATCGGGCAGCGTAGGAATATCTAAATAGGTATATGAAGGATTTTCTGTTACTAGAAAAATAGATAATTTTATTTTTTGTAATGTATTGATTATATGTTCGATAAAAGTCTTGTCTTGAAGTTCTACTAAACCTTTTTCAGATAACATTCGACTGCTTTTTCCACCACAAAGAATGTATGCCGGTATGTGGTTGAGTGACTTCATAAACTAAGTTTTGACTATGATTGATTTAACGCCTTAAATTGATCATTTAAAAAATGCTCACAAGCAGTGTTTAAAGTTTCAAATTGCTCAATCATTTGTTTTCCGTAGGTAGTCAATGTGGTTCCTCCACCGTCTTTACCTCCAGTATTTGTAATTACTAGTGGCTGTCTAGAATTTGCATTCATAGTATTTATAAGCTTCCAGGCTTTTTTATACGACATATTTATTTCTTTAGCAGCAGCACTTATTGAATGTGTTTCTGCTACTTTTTTAAGTAATTCAACACGCCCATAACCTAGAAAGACTTCACCTTCCTGTTCGATCCAAATTCGACTTTTAATAGCTCTCATAATTAAGAATTAAGATCTAAATACGTCACAGCATCACCGGCATTTAACTGTTCTGTATCTTCCGGAATCAGTAAGAGTGCATTACTCAGTGCATACGTGTTTAACATTGAGCTTGCCTGCCCTGTAAAGGGAGTAATCGTATTACCATTAACTCCTGCTTTTAGAAAGAGAGTTTTACCATGAATATTTGTTATGGTTTCACTCAATATTGCCGAACGCTTATTTAATAACGGATTTATACTACCCATTCTTGATCTTAAATGCGGAAGCACATAAGCATAAAAACAGGTTAAACTTGAGGCCGGATTGCCCGGCAACCCAAAAACTGATTTATCGTCTTTTATACCAAACCACAAAGGTTTTCCGGGTTTTTGATTCACTTTATAAAAGTGTTCCTCAATTCCATTATCCTGAAATGCCTGCTGTACAAAATCAAAATCACCGACAGATATACCGCCAGAAACGATTAAAACATCTGAATTTTCTAACGCCTCATGTACAGCTTTAGAAGTTGCATCCAGTGTATCTTCGGCATTTAATAATTGAATATTTAAAATACCCAGACGCTTTAAGGCATTCTGCAACATAATGCCATTACTTTCATAAATATGATTGGGTTTTAGGGGTGTACCGCGCTCTTGCAGTTCGTTACCTGTGGTTATGATGCAAACCTTCGGTTTAGCATACACTTTAACTTCAGTTAAACCTAAACCTGCCATAAAACCAATAGAGGCTTCATTTATCTGATGCCCCCGATCTAAAACTTGAGTTCCTGCCGTTAATTGCTCGCCAATAGGACGAACGTTTGCTTTAGGTAGGGGTAGCTTTTCAATAATTAAAGTATCACCTTCTCGGGTTGTGTGCTCTTGAATAACAACCGTATCTGCAGTGTCAGGAACCGGAGCACCCGTAAAAATACGTACAGCTTCTCCAGGTTTTAAATGTGGTGTGGATAAATCTCCTGCTTGTATTTGACCGGTTACTTTTAAGCGGGTTTCATTAGTATGTGTAAACGCATAACCGTCCATCGCAGATTGTCTAAAAGATGGAAGCGATAAGGGTGAAACGCAGTCTGTGGCTAAATAATACCCTAAACTATCTTCTAATTTTAGAGTTATAACCGGCAGTTTTTCTGCATTTTTTAAAACAAATTCTTGAGCCTCTAAAACCGATATCATAAGTTAAGCGTTATGTCCTAGCGAATATAACGATAGTTGCGTGTTTTCTCTGGTACAATGGGTGAGGTTTAACAGCATTTTGACGTTTATACAGTAGATATTGATCAGTCTCAAAAAAATTAAAGGTTCTGATACAAACTCATTATAGATCTTTTCATTTTAATCTTTAATTGTGGAAATATCTCTTCTGTTTTTAGTTTTTTCTTAATACTTCGGGCTTCAAATATTGTTTAAATTGAACAGGCAAAGTATCTGTGTTACGGTAATGCCACATTTTTTGCACTTCAGTAGTTTATATAAAAGATCTCAAGTGAATTAGCTTTAGATTGCTATTGCCACATTAATTAAAAAAATCAATAAAAATGTCTCAGTCTTTTAAACGCAACGTGTCTTTAACGGGTGCAGAAGAGTTTACCAATATTAAATTAGGAGAACCTGTACGCGATGCGGCGGGTATGTTAGGAGTTAAAGAAGCACTTAAACATGGCTTTAAAGAAATGGGTGTTTTACGCTCTATGGGTGCATTATTAAAGATGAACCAGAAAGACGGTTTTGATTGTCCCAGTTGTGCCTGGCCAGATCCCGAACAGCGATCTCCTGTTGCAGAATATTGTGAAAACGGAGCCAAAGCACTGGCAGACGAGGCGACTACAGATAAAATAGGTGCAGATATGTTTAAAAAATGGTCTGTTGAAGAGTTGTCGCATTTATCAGATTATGAACTCAATAAATTTGGTCGTCTCGTAGAACCATTGGTTTTAAGACCAGGAAGTTTACATTATGAGTCCATTAGTTGGGATGCTGCATATGCGCTTATTGCTGAAGAATTGAAAAAGCTTAATGACCCTAACGAAGCCATATTTTATACATCAGGGAGATCTAGTAATGAAGCTGCATTTTTATATGGAACCTTTGCACGTGCGTTTGGCACTAATAATATGCCAGATTGCTCAAATATGTGTCACGAGTCTAGTGGTGTTGCCTTAGGTGAAACTCTTGGCATAGGAAAAGGCTCAACGGTTCTTGAAGATTTATATGAGGCTGAAGTTATAATTATAGCAGGGCAGAACCCGGGTACAAATCACCCCAGAATGATGTCTGCACTAGAGAAGTGCAAAAATAACGGTGGAAAAATTATTAGTATCAATCCACTGGAGGAATCTGGATTGGTAAATTTTAAAAATCCGCAGCATTTAAGCGGTGTTATAGGGAGTGGTGTAGCTATGGCAGATGTGCATTTACCGGTAAACATCAATCAGGATATTCCGCTTATAAAATTGATTCTAAAGAAACTCGCAATATTAGATTCAGTAGATAAAACTGTTTTTGATCACGTGTTTATTGAAAAATATACCAGTGGTTATGACGCACTTATTGCAGATTTAATGTCTTACGATGAAAAAGATTTACTATCGAGAACCGGCGTAGATGAGTCTGCAATTAATAAAACTGTGGCGTTATTGCGCCATTCTACAAAAATTATTGTGTGTTGGGCAATGGGACTTACGCAGCATAAAAACGGTGTAGAAAACATACGCGAGTTTGTAAATCTGTTGCTTTTAAAAGGAGCATTAGGCAAACCGGGTGCAGGTACCTGTCCTGTACGTGGTCATAGTAATGTACAGGGTGATCGTAGTGTAGGAATTCAGCATTTTGTAGATAAAGATATGAATGCCCGTATTGAGAAGTATATGCACTTTACACCACCAGCAGAGCAGGGGCTTGATGTTGTAGAGTCTATGCAGGCAATGCACGATGGTAAAGCAAAAGCTTTTTTCTGTCTGGGAGGAAACTTTCTAATGGCTGCCTCTGACACAAAATATACCGCCGAAGCTTTACAGAACTGCGATCTTACCGTACAAATAAGTACTAAACTAAATCGAACACATTTGGTTACCGGTAAAACAGGTCTTATACTACCCACGTTGGGAAGGTCTGAAAAAGATGAACAAAATGGCCAGCGCCGATATTTTACGGTAGAAAATAGTATGGGTAAAATAAGTCAGTCTAAAGGGATATTGAAACCGGCTTCAGACAATGTGCGTTCAGAACCACAGATAATTGCTGAGATGGCAGATGCTTATTTTGATTCACATCCCTTAGACTGGAAGCTAATGGGGGAGGATTATGAGATTATTAGAAACTATATAGATCTTGTTGCAAAAGGTTTTGAAAAAACAGCAGAGCAATCTAAAGGTCACGGCTATTACTTGCCAAATAACGTACGTAATCTTGATTTTAGCATGTTGCCCGGTGGTAAAGCCCAGATAACGGTTAATAAATTACCTGAGCATACGCTTGAAGCAGATGAATTTATGATGATGACTATACGATCGCACGACCAGTTTAATACTACTATTTATGGTTTGGATGATAGATATCGGGGAGTTTATAATGAACGGAGAGTAGTCTTTATGAATCCGAAAGACATGGAATTAAAAGGATTAAAAAAGTTAGATGTTGTAGATCTAACCAGTACCTATGATGGTATAGTACGAGAAGCACATAAATTTTTGATGATACCTTATAATATTCCGCAGGGTAACGTCGCTGCTTATTTTCCTGAAACGAATATGCTGGTGCCCTATAATCACTTTGCAGAGCGCAGCAATACGCCTATAAGTAAATCTGTGAGAGTACGCATTTATAAGCGGGAAGTAGAGCCAATGGTTAGCTAAGTCTTCTTGTTCTATTTCAAAATGTAAAAACAAAAAACCATTGATAAATCAATGGTTTTTTTAATTCCTTAATTTATTAGAAACAGAGTTTAATTTCTTTTTTACCTATTATAATTTACCGTGTTCTTCTAAATCTTTAATGATACTGGTTAATTCACCGGGTCGTATAGGTTTTATGATGTAGTCTGAAATTTCACAAAGACCTTTAGCACGCTCTATATCTACAGGATCTACCGAAGAAGAAACCATATAAATGATAATTTTTTTACTCACTTCTGGCTTTATTTTTATGTACTCTTCCATAAACTGAAAGCCATCCATAATAGGCATATTAACATCTAGAAATATAACATCTGGAAGTTCTTTTTGTTTATTGAGGTTGCTTATCATGAAATCGATCGCCTCTTCACCGTCTGAAAATGAGATGATTTTCTTAGATAAATTTAGTGTCTCAAGAGTCTTGATCATTGTGAATTGATAAATGTCATCATCATCAACAATACATATATTAAATGGATCTCTCATATTTAATTAAAATTGATCGTAAAGGTTGAGCCTTCATTCACTTTGCTTTTTGCGGTAATTGTACCTCCCATTGCTTCAACCTGAATTTTAGTCATAAACAAGCCAACTCCCTTAGCATCGGGATGTCTGTGAAATACTTTATTTAAGCCAAATAATTTGTTGCCATTCCGTATTAAATCTATTCCTAAACCATTGTCTTTAAAACTCAAGATAATCTTTTTATCTATAATTTCTGACTTGATAAAAATTTCGGGTGTTTTGTCATTGGATCTATACTTAATGGCGTTACTAACTAAATTAAGAAAAATACTTTCTAAATAAACAGTATTGTAAGTAATTGTTGAAACCTGTGAGAAGTCTGTGATGATTACGAAACCCGATTCTAAGATCTCACCACTAAGAATTTCCTGAGTTTTATGCATAACTTCAGAAAACGAAACTAGCTCTAAATCTTGAGCTGAGTCACTTTTTGTTCGTAACGCTTCAATTAGCGTATTTAAGGTTAACGTAAGGTGATGAATAACTTTTTCAAATTTTTGAAATAAAATTGCCTTTTCTTCTTCACTTTCAGATGTATTATAAAATTCTAATAGCGAGTTTAAATTGCTTACAGGGGCTCTTAAATTATGAGATGTAATATGTACAAAATCTGCGAGCTGAGTATTTTGCGCAGTAAGTTTATTGGCCAAAACTTCGAGGTTTTCTTTAGCCTCTAAAATTTTACGTGATGCTAATTTTTGAGTCGTAATATCCCGAATTGCTGCAGAAACAAGAAGACCTTCTTCAGTTTGTAGTGGACTCAAACTTATTTGAATAGGAATTTCTTTTCCTTCTTTATTTACTCCAAATAAATCTTTACCACTTCCTACACCAAAAGCTTTTACTTTAGGCTTAGCAAAAAAACCATCCCGTAAACTTATATGTGCATTGTTGCCGGTAAAGTGCTGGGGTATAAGTATTTCTACAGGTTTATCGTATAACTCTTCCTGTGTATATTTAAACAGCTTTTCTGCCTGTTTATTTATAAGTTGTATGCGTCCCTTTTCATTAACAATAACCATTGCATCAGGAGCAGACTCTAACAGGCCTCTAAATTTATTCTCTGCCATTTTAGGAGCCGTAATATCCTGACATGTCCCTACCATTTCTGTAACATTACCTTGATGATTTGCAGCGATTACTCCTAAAAGTTGAATTATTTTTATTGTGCCATCATTCAAAATAATGCGATGTATTACCTTATTAAAGGCGAGACCACTTAAAGATTCAGAAATCTTTAGATCTACATTTGCTCGATCATCGGGGTGTATAAAATCTAAATATGTTTTAATTTCTAAATCTGTAGATCTATCTACATTAAAGATTTTATACATATTTTTTGACCACTTCAATTTATTGGTTTTCAAATCCCACTGCCAGTTACCCATTAGTGTGATTTCTTCGGCGAAGTTTAAGAGCTGATTGTTTCGTAATAATTCATTTTCAGCTAATTTTTGAGCAGTAATATCCCGTATTGCGGCAGATACCAGAAGACCTTCTTCAGTCTTAAGGGGACCTAAACTTATCTGTATAGGAATTTCTTTACCCGCCTTATTAACCCCAAATAATTCTTTATCATTACCCATACCAAAAGCTTTTACTTTTGGCTTAGCAAAAAAACTATCTCGCAATCCTATATGAGCATTATTGCCGGTAAAACGTTTTGGAATTAAAATTTCTACAGGTTTGTCAAAAATTTCATCAAGAGTATAGCCAAAAAGTTTTTCTGCCTGTTTATTTATAAGTTGAATGCAACCTTTTTCATTTACAATTACCATCGCATCGGGAGCAGATTCTAAAAGGCCTCTAAATTTATTTTCGGCCATTTTTTGCTCTGTTACATCCTGACAGGTACCTATCATTTCTGTAACTATTCCTTTTTCATTTTTAAAAACTTTACCTATAAGTTGTATTGTTTTTGTTTTACCATTTGTTTTAATTCGATGATTAAAATTCTCAAATCCATTATTATTAATTGCGTTCTGAAAATTAGTGGTGACAAGAACTTTATCATCAGGATGTACAAAATTAAGATAGGTATCAAATTTTAAATTTGAAGTGGTATTATCTATTTCAAATATATTAAACAAATTATTAGACCATTTTATCCTATCATTTACAATATCCCATTGCCAGTGTCCTATTTTAGTAATCTCTTCTGCAAAGTTTAATAACTGGTTTTTTCTTATTAATTCGTTTTGAGCTTTTTTTCGTTCTGTGATATCAGAGGATATTCCAAGAAAACCTATTCGTTCTCCGTTATCATTGGTAATTGCTGTAACCGTTAATTCAACAGGTAAGGTTGCGCCATTTTTTCTACGATAAGTCCATTCACGAGTACCTGTAAAATTTAAATTATTTAATAGGTTAGTTGAGTCCTGTTGAAGCATAGAATTATCAGGCAATTCGCTCAAATTCTTTTGAAAGCTATCAATCTCGTCTTTAAGATGAAAAATTACAGGAGAATGAATGCCTATAACTTCTAATGCCGAATAACCTAATAACTCTTCAGCTCCTTTATTAAAGTGATTAATTATCCCATTATTGTCTGTAGAAATAATAGCAACAGAGCCTGAATTTAAAATTGCATTCATTTCAACATTAGCTTTATTTAAAGCCAATTGCGATACTTTCATTTTATTTATATCCTGAAACATTCCTGCCAGGCGTACGCATTTACCATCTACCATTTCGGGCTGACCTATAGAGCGTGCCCATATTGTTTTTCCTGTTGCTGTCTCAATTTCTACTTCTAAATCAAAGGGAATACCATCTTCAACAGCCTCTTTCATGGCTTTTAATATGAGGTCTCTATTTTTTCCTTCTTTATAAAATTTTATATTAGTCTCTACTTCAGGAATGAAGTCATCAGAAACTTCATGAATTTCATATACTACCTTACTCCAATAAACTGCATTAGTAATGAGATTAACTTCCCAAATTCCTATACGAGCAATCTCATTTGTATTCTCTAATATTTTTTCAATTTTCTTTCGTTCTTCATCATTATTCTTTATATGAGTAATATCGCCGGTGTGCATGATTAAACCGCCAATCTCATTTTCAGAAATATACCAGGGGCGCACATCCCAATAAATCCATTGCACTGTGCCGTCTGCTCGAATAAAAGGAGCTTCATCACAAATATCAATAGCACCATTAAGGCACTTTTGATGATTGGCTTTCCAGTCGTCGCCTATTTCAGGAAAAAGGTCATAATGAGAACGACCAATAATTTGCCTGCCTTCCATTTTATAATCTGCTACCCATTTCTTAGAGACAGATAAGTAACACATATTTTTATCAAGCATTGCAATAGCAATTGGGGCTTGCTCAATAAAGATTTTATTATAGGATTCTCTATTTTCTGACATTTTGTTTTTGCTAACTTTCTTAACCTACAAGTGGTTTAAAATAACTTATTTGCTAGCTGCTAATTATCAATTGTGTATGTTCACAAAAATAACTTAAAATTTAAAACAAGGTTATTTAAACGAATTTTTAAAATAATGTATATCTGTCACGTAAATCTTTACATAATGGTGTATAAATAATTAAATATTACAAGTATAAAGCGCTTAAAATAGTGCTATTATTTCGTTACGGTATGAAAATATAACTTATAAAATAGGTATAGGGCGTACTTATGATTTAATTCTTATTTGGGTCTAAGTTTATAATCAAAAAAGTCCCTTCAAATTTAATTGAAGGGACTTTTTAAATATCAAAATAGGATACACCTTACTGGCCTGCAGCTGCAATCTCTTCTTCTATTGCTTTGTCAATTCTTCCGGCGAGGTACATGTGATCTGAGGCTGAATTTTTACGTAATACATTCGTCATTAAGCACACGATATATTTAGAACCATTATCAGGATGCTCTACAATAATTACGGAATTCATATAGTTAAAAACATTACCGGCGTAGTCTCCGCAAGCTCCTTTAGAGCGATCACATTTATAAAAACTTCCACTTTTAAAATATACTGCAGCAGAGTCGAGCGTTTTTGATTGGGCATACCTAATACGACGTTCTGTCTGATACATAATGCGCTTCATTTCTAAGCTAGAAAGTGAATCTATGGCTTTCCCCTGTTCAATATTTATAAGAAATTTCATTAGACCTTTAGGAGAACCGGTACTACCACCTTGTCTGCTTACATAACGTTCTGCACCATTTGTAAAGAAACCTCCTAAACGCCACTCATCTTCACTAATTCCCATATCACGTAAGGGTTGATTTACAACTTCAAAAGCTAGATCTGAAATCTCTTTACGACTTGTATCTTTAAACCACTGCATCGCTTCTTCATCGGTAAGGTCAAAGTATTTTTCTCCGAAAACTTTAAGTAATAAAGCTTCGCGATACACAACACTCGCAGCACCATTATTGCTTACTGCGACCATATGATCTATCCACTCGTACAGACTAAAAACATCATCTTCACGAGCCGTTCTGCGCGTTAATTTATCTTGCTCGATGTCGTAAAGCGGAATGGTATGATGATCATATACTGCAAACGGCCCGCCTTTAACACGCTTATGTTTTAAAAGACTCTCACGAGCACCCCAGTCATCAGGGCATAGTTTTTCTAATTGATCAAACATTGCTAGAAGTATCGCAAGTTTTCCTACACTTCCCGGTTGATAACCTCGTGTTTCATTACGGGCGGCATATTTTAGATTAGTCGTGTCTGTCATATCTAATACCGAAATAGAATAACTGGCATCAAGACCATAAAACAGGCTTGATATTTTTTTCTGCAATGCAGGATCTTCAGTCATATAGGTGATAGCACTTTTTTTTTTTGTGGTTAATCGCAATTTTATATCAGCTGTAGATAGATAAGCACCTGCTGGAATACGAGTGTACTTCACACTGTCACGTACAATTTTTTGTAGATATGCCAGGCGATCTATCCCGGTACGCTCATACCCATCAATAGGATAGAAGGAAGGTACTGTAAAGGCGAGTACCAGAGCGAGTACCGGTAATAAAAGGAGTAATTTTTTCATAATTAACTTTTAAAATAGTTATGGGTATTTATTTCTTCACTCAAATTTGCTTTTTAGCAAATTAGCGAAGCATTAAATTTATAATTGGGTGTCTAGATCTATAAACGCTTCTTCATTTGTTTTAGGCGATATCGAATCAAGATACCCGTTGCTTAAGGCATTTTTATTTTCTACAAAAGGACGTATCTGAAACAGCCACAATTTATTATCCTGAAATCCTAATTCTACATCATAAGCCCCTACATAATCTGAACCCGTTTCCTGCGGAATTTTCGAACGAATCTCGTTAGCAACTTCACGCAAACTTTCAATATTTTGAGAATTGAGTATAGGGTTTTCAAACGTAGTCATATACTTTTTTGTAGCTCCGGATGATGGTAATCGTATATAATCGGGTTGACGCGCAGGAGCAAGAAGGCGATTGTCTTTGTCAGTAACTAAACGGGTTTCTGCCGCCTGGCCATCTACTGCACCACCGGCACCACGACTAAACGCCACCGTTAAATCTTTATCAACACCTTCATTAATTCCTTTAGTGATCATTACACCAGAATAATCAACATCTACACTGGGTATTACTAATATAGACGGAAATACATTCTCAGGATTTGATAAATAAACCTGTCTCCATTTAAAACTACGTTCGGTATAGGGTGAAGCCCAGACTGATTTTATTCCGTCTAGAATCTTTTGTTCTTCAACCACATTAAACAACGTCAGGTTTAAGCCCGCTCCGGTAAACTCTTTAAGATCTTCCATATTAGTATCGCTACGTAAAAACACCGGAGTTTGACCTATAGGTTTACCAAAGTTCGTTACAAATGAGTTTCGCAATTCGGTGATAAAAGAGGGTTTCAATTTCATTTCTGCAATAGCGGTGCGTAGCGTTGCCAATTGTTTTAGCTGAAAAGCTTCAACCTGACTTTCTGAAGTGCCTGAAGCTCGTTGTTTTTCTGCGGAAGCAAACATATCGGTAAGAAACTCCCAGTAGCTTACACTTTGACCCGGCATTGGCAAATTCATATGATCTCTAAAAATCCCAAATGGAATTACCAGACCTTCAACCACATGCTCAGGAAACATTTTTTTAAGTTCTCCTAAATTTGCTGCTTTTGGTCCTGCTAACTTTCCGCTTGCAGAAGCGTCAATGTCGCGCATATTAAGTATATTCTTGAGATCAAGTCTAATTTTTTCAACAGGCACGGCAATTTTAGTTTGCTTACGCTCTTCTTGGGAGAAAAGTTGTTTTTCTTCCTTAGACATATCTTCAGCAAGTTTTAAAATCACAGTTCCTTTATTAGAAACGGCATAAAAAACTTCTTTACCATTAAATTCTTGCAATGCCTCTAGATTAGAATCTATAAGTGCTGCGTTAGGAATACCCAGATTACGTGCAAGTAATTGTACGTGTGAAACCAGATTTCCTTCATCTACAGTGGCAATACCTGCAACCGGTTTAAGATCTGATGGTGGTCTTTTAAAAATGTATATTTTTTTACTAGAAACTTCTACAGCATCCGGGTTACCGGGTACAACGACAAGTTCGCCCATTGCATAACCGGGATTTAAACCGTGAATAGCGCTTTGGTTTTCAATGCGCATCACTTTGTTCTCCAGATTATATTTTTGAGAGACTAAATCTCCCAATTCGCTTACTGCTTTACCTAAAGGTAGCGCCACAGAAGAACGCACGCGATCGTCTATAAAACCTGCTGCCAGTGGCTCAAACGCGGTATATTTTTCTACATCACTATCATAGGTTGCTTTTACCATGGCGGCGCTCCACTGTACGACATTGCGGCTTGTGTTAAGCATCGTATTCAATTCAGCCAGTGAAACATTTGTATATTTTATGGGCGCTAAGGTTGCGGCAATTTCTTCCCATTCCCACACTTCAGTTAGGCCTGTTCCCGCAGTTGCATAAGATAAATGATATACTTTGTCTAGTAGACCACGTAAATCTTTAGGCTCCCAGGATGGCGCTTTCTTAAGAAGCATTTCTTCTAATTTTAAAGAAATGTCTAATATGGTTAGGCGGTCTTCTGGTCTTTTAATTTGAGTAATTTGCGTACGTATATTGCACAATAAATCACTTATTTCAGGAATTATTTTTTCTGCAGGAGTATCGTTTGTTATTGTTGTAGTAAATTGTAACAATTGCTTCTTTACTTCGGGCTCACTTTTTAAGCTCGAGATTTGATTTTTTAAACTCTGTAAATTGATAGGAGCATAGTACTCATTAAGTGTAACAAGCAAATTATCAAACTCTGTGTTAATCTTAGGTGTTAGCTGATCTTGATATTTTTGCTGAAATTGTTGAACTAATGCAATATCACTTACATCTGGCTGGCCGTGTATTTTTACACGAGCATCCATAAACTTGGGAAACAACTCTGCGATAACTTTAGATTCACTACGCATACGCTGTGCGATATTATCATCGCCTGAGTGTGGTATATCTTTTAAAGATTGGCGTATGAGATAATAGTTAGCTTCAACAGCATCATCCTGCTTTAATAAATTTTTATAAAAATCTATTCCCCAGGCTTCTTCATCTTCAGATTGTATGGCACCGCGATAGTATTGAGCTCTTTGTAAAATCCACCCATCATCAACACTTTGTAAATATTTACCCAGTTGATATTGTTTTAAACGGCTGTGATTATTTGAAGCATCCCAAAACTTTTTAGGGTCTGCGGCTGCGAGAATTTCAGCAAAATACAATTGATTGCGTTCTGCTAGATTTTTTGTAATTTCTTTATAACTGGCGTGCTGCACCCCATCTACACCATCTGGACATGGGTCTTTAGGTTCGCGCATTGTACCATCTTCACAGAACCAGCGTATACGCAAATAAGGACCTCTGGCGTCATTTTTAAATTCATTAATAGTTTTCTCTATACTGGCGGTAGAATATTCTTGTGCGCTTGTTGTAATTGCTGTTAATAGCGACAAAACAAGAGCAAAACGTAAGATTTTTTGCATAAAAGGTTGTTTCACACAAAAATAGGGGTTATAGGTGTTAATTAACCCTTAAAAAAAGACTATGATTTACTTAAATTATAATTCTTTTTAAGAATAATAGAGTTCTAAGATTGTATTAATCTTAAACAACAAATCCCACCAGAAACTGGTAGGATTTGTAATTCTAAAAGAAAATCTATTTAATTGCGCAACTCTAGTTTATTCAATTCTTTATAGTTACGGTGTAACCTACGTAATAAAATACCATATAGTAATTTATAGAACAACCAGAATAAACCTATTATTAGTAAAAACATACCCATAAAAGTAAGTATAAAACTTAATGGTAATGTCTGAGTACCATCTTCACCTTGTACATAAATTTCTTGAATTTTTGGGCTATATATTGCAGAGGCGACGAAGACAATTACGCCTATGATAAAAGCCATTACCAGATTATAGATTACATAATAATTTACAGTTTTGCGTACTTTTAAAATACGCTGCATCAGTTTGCTTGTATTCTCGGTGGTTTGTACTTCTTTATAGTTTTTGTAAAATACGTAGATGAAATAAATTAAAATACAATAATGAACGAGTGTTGCTATTATTTCAAATTCATACAGATGCAACTCTTTAAGTGAGTTTAAGCTTTTAGTATTAATCGTAAACGCATTAATTACGGTCCAAAATAGGAATTCAATTATTGAGATATATAAAATCCACTTCATAATAGAAGAAGATCGTTTATGAATCATTTTATAAATAGATTCTATATTCACTTTAGGAAGGTCGGCCTCCTGCCGTTTCCAGTCTTGTTTTAAAAATTCAAGTTCGTCCATCTGCTGCTACACATTTAATAAGTCTTTCAACTTGCCTTTTACACGATTCATTTTAACCCTTGCATTTACTTCGGTAATACCTAAAGTTTCTGAAATCTCGCTGTAGGGTTTATCTTCGAGATATAAAAAAACCAGCGCTTTATCTATATCGCTAAGCTGGCGTATTGCTGAATACATAAGTTTTAATTGTTCTTCTACGGTATTATCATATTCTGTACTCGCAATCTTAAACATAACACTGTCATAATCCTGTGTACGTACACTACGTTTTGATTTACGATAAAGAGTTATTGAGGTATTGAGTCCCACCCGGTACATCCAGGTACTAAATTTTGAGTCTCCTCTAAATTTAGGGTACGCCTTAAATAATTGTATTGTAATCTCCTGAAACAAATCGTTGTGTGACTCCTGATCGTGCGTATATAATCTACAGATTTTATGTACGATGTTTTGGTTTGCTTCAAGCTGGGTTACAAATTCTTTTTCAAGTTTTGGATCCAAAAGCTAATTGTTAGTTGCCTATTTGTATTGATAGCGGGTAATATGTTACAACTAAAGCTAAATAAATAATAAAGATTAAACGGTTTAGCATCTGTTAAGTAACTTTACTAAAACTAGCAACTATGAATATTCCTAAAACTCAGGAACCACGTATAGTAATTATAGGCGGAGGTTTTGGAGGGATTAATCTTATAAAAAAACTCAAGAAAACAAAATACCAGGTAGTTTTACTTGACAAGCGAAATTTTCACACCTTTCAACCGCTTTTGTATCAGGTTTCTACATCGGGTCTGGAGCCCGAATCTATTGCATATCCCTTACGTAAACTTATACGCAATCAAAAAAATATGCATTTCCGCCTTGCGGAAGTAAATCATATAGATACCACTCTTAAAAAAATACGTACAGATATAGGTGATTTAAGTTATGATCATCTGGTAATTGCCACGGGAACGCGTACAAATTTCTTCGGAAATAAAACTATTGAAGACAATGCAATCTGGATGAAAAGCCTTCCGCAGGCATTAAACATACGCAGTTTAATGTTTGAAAATCTGGAGCGTGCAAATCGTACTGAAGATCCCGTAAAACGTAAAGAATTATTACGTTTTGTGATTGCAGGAGCAGGACCTACAGGTGTTGAATTGAGTGGAGCCTTAGCAGAATTGCGCTCTAATGTATTACAGGCAGATTATCCTGATATGGATGTAAGTGAGATTGAAATACATCTTATTGAAGGTGCAAACCGAGTGTTACCACCGTTTAGCGAATACTCATCAAAGAAAGCGCATAAGTTTCTTGAGAATATGGGCGTTACTATTCATTTAGAAACATTTGTAGCTAATTATGAAAATAATCGGGTAACTACTAAAGGTGATTTAATTTTAGACACAGCAACATTTATCTGGTCTGCCGGGGTTACAGGTGCTTCTATTTCCGGTTTTGAGGAAACTGCATTACTGCCTAAACTGAATCGATATAAGGTTGACCGTTATAATAAAATCGCAGGATTTGAAGATATTTATGCAATAGGAGATATCGCGCTTATGGAAACTGAGGCTTTCCCTAAAGGGCACCCGCAAGTGGCACAGCCTGCAATTCAACAAGGTAAAAATTTAGGCGAAAATTTCAAAAATATGCTGAAGAATAAGGAGTTAAAACCCTTCAGTTATTTTGATAAAGGGTCTATGGCAACTATAGGTCGTAATAAAGCCGTTGTAGATATAGGTAAAATACATTTTGGAGGCTTCTTCGCCTGGTTTATCTGGATGTTTATTCACTTATGGTTTTTAGTAGGTTTTAGAAACCGTGTAGTGACCTTTTTTAATTGGACGTACAGCTACATCAACTTTGACAAGGCTGCACGCTTAATCATAAGACCGTTTAAACAGAATAAAATTATTGCGGAAGAAGATTAGACTCCAATCTATTTCAGAGTAATTGCATATTTTATTTAATACCCTCTGTAAATTCTTTAATTTCTTTAAAACGCGTACTTAAAGGCCAGAAAAACTGAGTCACCATAGGTACGTGTTTTTTATTTAGCGTAATGAGTTTAGCCTGCGGCTGAAATTCTAGAAGTTTTTGATGAAAAAGATCATTGTAATAATATAAAGAAGGGATGGTCTTAGTTCCTAAATAGGTTAAAATAGGAGGGGTATTCTCATCGAGAAAATAATAAGGCGAAGCATTACGCCATTCTTCAGGATCTTTGGTCCAGGTCACGTCATAGTAATCTTCACTGGTAGGTGAATTTTCCTGTAGATATTTAAACTGATCGAGCGCAGCGGCATCGTCAAAAATAAGGCCCTTTACAAGTGAATCATCATTTAAGTATTTGGGATTCATAGTCGCTAAAGCGATTAAATGACCTCCGGCAGAATGTCCCATTAGAAAGATGCGATCTGGATTACCCCCATAGTTAGCAATATTTTCTTTCGTCCATAAAATAGCTTCGGTAATTTGTTGGGTCATTGTGTCGTAGTTAGCAAAAGGACTCAGGGTATAACCGGGAATTACGGTTACGTAGTCGTTTTTGGCAAAATTACGACCTAATACAGAATAGGTATTTTTTGAACCGCTATTCCAGTTGCCCCCGTGTACAAAAATTAGTACGACGTGCTGCTGTGTTGAATCTTTAGGCTGAAAAATATTAAGGGTAGGTTCTTCAGTTGAAGCTGAATATTCAGACTTTAAATAATTTATGTCAGTATGTTTTACTGAAGAACAACTGGTAACAAAAACTGCGACTACAAGTGATGCGGCTAATCGAATCGATTTCATATTTAGAAGGTAAAATTCTTTAAAGTTCAAATTACGTAATTAACCGAATAGATTCAGCCAGTTTTAACTCCTGTTAACTTTCAAAAATTTAGATCGGTTTAAAATAAATTAATATAGCGCTTTCAGGTTTTTAAAGTAATTATCTAAGTCTTTAAAATCAACTTTGCAGACTATTTTAAGTCTATAATTTAACATGCTGAATTTTAATTTATTATATCGCTATTTTACTATTTATAAGGCTCAGAAATTCAGCTTAATTTTTAACTATAATTTTAACGCTTATGCATTAATATTTATGAAAAAGGGATTGAAATTCGTTATACATTAGTGGTATTAATTACGATTACAATGGCAACAAATAAGTCATCTAAAAAGGCTGCTCCAGCTAAACAGGCTACTAAGCCTGCTGCTGTAAAGCCGGTGAAGACTGCTTCTAAAAAGAAGTAATCTTTAATATCTAAGGGCATCCAGGATGCAGCCGATATAATTAAAATTAAACGCCGCCTAAAAGGCGGCGTTTTTTTATTCTACGTTAGGCAATGTGGCACTTTTTATAGCACCTAAAATACCTAAACCAGAAAGAATCGCGATTATACCTTCTACCGAAATCATTGAAGCTAAAGCGCTAATACCACCGGTAATTAAAAGAATAAAACCAATAAGTGTATTGCTTACTGCAACGTAATCTGTACGGCGATTGCCTTCAGCCATATCTACGATATAGGTTTTTCTACCCAGTCTTACTCCTTGATGTGCAATGCCCAAAATAAAAAAGGCTACGGGGTAGAGCCATACCTCATCACGCCAGGCAGGTATAAACTGAATAATACCAACAATTAGTAAGCCTAAACTTGCGGTAAGAATCGCAGAATAGGTCATTACTTTTTTACTTGATTTATCAGCCATTTTGCCCCAAACTGGAGCACTTATGATAGATGCGACCCCATTAGCAATTACAAACAAACCAAGTAAATACGCTTCTTTACCCACATAACGTTGCGCTAATAGCACATAGAAGGGAGCGGTGAGAGCAGAGCACAGCAATAAAGATCTTGTAATTACAAAATTGCGGAATTGTTTATCTTCTTTTAAAAGACTTAATCTGCTTAATGCTTCCTTAAAACCATTTTTACCTCCTTCAGTCTCACCGGGAAATTCTTTAATATTTGCATAAATAAGCGCGGCAATTAGCCATAATGCTGAGGCGAAAAAGATGAGATAACTGTAAAATTCAATGCCCACATTTTCTTTTGATTTATAAAGAATAAAAAGTCCGGCAGCAAGAACTAAAATTCCACTTACTGATGCAGTATACCCCTTTAATTTTCCACGTTTTTGCTTGGGGATTGTTTTCCCTAAAACATCTTTAAAAGCAATAGAACAGAGACCGCGTGCCAGACTAAAGGCTACTAAACAAACTATAATGAGCCAACCGGCTGCACTACCCTCAAAAGATAAGGCGACAAGACCAATACCGGCAATTGCCAGAAATTGCAATACAGAACCCAAAACCCAAACGTATTTACGCACCGGTTTTTGTCTAATGTAGTGCGCTATGAATAACTGCGGAAGCATGGAGCCTGATTCTCGTATGGGTACGATAAAACTTATGAGCATCACGGGAGCATTTACATAACTCATCACCCAGGTTAGAACTGTTTTAGGGTTACCTAGCGTATCGCCAAGTGAGGTAAGCATATTACTTACAAGCAATAAAAAATAATTTTTTGGAGTCTCCTTACAAGCCTTATCGTCTATGGCCTTACACGTTCTTGCATCTTCTTCGTCGTTTAGATAATCGTAGAGCTGCTCAAGATTAGATTCTTTAGAAGTCATTGAGGTTTTAAAATAAGTCTATTTAGGGATTTATCACAGCTTAAAGCTAGAACTGGTATTCGCGAAAAATTTAAAGATCTGGTGAATTTAATCAGTTGAATTTGATTTTAATAGCGGTCTTAAAATCGGGAATACATTAGCTGCAAGTATTTTATGTCCTTCTGCGGTAGGGTGTATTCCGTCAGCCTGATTTAAACGTGCTATACCGCCTACATTTTCTAGTAAAAATGGCACTAGCGCTATATTGTTTTGTTCTGCTAAGTCATAAAAAAGAGCTTTAAAATCTGCAGTGTATTCTGTACCTAAATTAGGAGGTAATTGCATACCGGTAAGTACGATTTTTGCAGTGGGTTTTTGAGCTTTTACCTCATCTATAATGTATTGTAGATTTGCTTTAGTTTCAGCAACAGGAATTCCACGCAAACCATCATTAGCGCCTAATTCTAAGACAAAAATATCAATGTTTGTTTCTAAAATCCAGTCTAATCTGTTTTTACCCCCAGAGGTGGTTTCCCCACTAATACCCGCATTTACTACTTGATATGAAATACCCAGACTATCTATTTTATCTTGTATTAAACCCGGGAAGGCATCGTCAGGGTCGTCAAGCCCATAACCTGCGGTAAGACTGTCTCCAAAAAATAATATTGTTTTGAGTGTCGTATCTTTTTCTACACCATTAGATTCAGTAGTGCTAATACTATCTGATTGTGTTACAGGCTGGGATTCATTTGTATTTTTACAAGATGTTGATGCTACAAAAAACAAAAAACAACAAAACATTAACAGGGTTCTCAAAGTGATCTAATTTTTAATTAACTGCAATTGGTTATTTTTCCGCAAAGCGGAATTTAAGAAACAGAAATCAACGTATTTTGTTAGTTTCTGTAAGGTTTCAGACTAATAGTTGGTCAAAATAATTCTTTGTTACAAACAATCACGCAATGACTTCCATATTAAAGATTTCAAATTTAGAAAAAAGCTATACTAGTGGATCTAAAAAGCTCACTGTACTTGAAGATATTAACTTTAGTATAACAGAAAAGGAGACTTTTTCCATCGTTGGCCCATCAGGAAGTGGTAAAACAACGCTTTTAGGTATTTGTGCAGGTCTCGATAAGCCAGATTCGGGCACGGTAACGTTAAATGGTATTGTACTTAGTAGCCTTTCTGAAGATGAACGAGCAGCGCTGCGTAACAAACACGTAGGTTTTGTTTTTCAGGATTTTCAACTTTTGGCAACATTAACAGCATTAGAAAATATTGCAATTCCGTTAGAATTACAAGGTTCAAAAAATGCATTATCTAAAGCAAAAACGCTTTTAGAGAAAGTAGGTTTAGGAAATAGGGGAAACCATTATCCCTCTCAATTATCTGGAGGTGAGCAGCAACGTGTTGCACTGGCTCGAGCATTTGCAAACGATCCTAAAATATTATTTGCAGATGAGCCTACCGGAAATCTCGATGCAGAAACCGGTGAAAAGGTAGTAGAATTACTTTTTGAACTCAATAAAGAATTAGGTACCACCCTTGTGTTGGTTACTCACGATATGGATTTGGCAAAGAAAACACAGAACATTCTTACTATAAAAGGGGGTAAAATAGCAAGCTTAACAAATACAGTCCATGTCTAAATCTATTAAGAATCAGGCAGGAACCTACTGGTTATTTAAAATGGCCTGGAGAGATTTTAGGGCAAGTGCAGGAAAGTTAAGTTTGTTTATGCTTTCAATTGTTCTGGGTATCGCCGCTATCGTTTCTATTCAGTCTTTTGGAGAAACGTTGAAAACAAATATTGCGCTGCAGTCTAAAGGTTTAATGGGTGCAGATTTTAAAATAGATAGCGACAGCGAACTTACAGATGAAGCTTTATTTATCGTAGATTCTCTGGGAGGTGCAGATGCAAAAGAAATTACGTTTGCTTCTATGGCATTGTTTCCTAATAATAATGCTACTAAACTTGTTCAGGTACGTGGTATTTCTAAAGGGTTTCCTTTCTACGGAAAATTAGAAACCACACCAGAAAAGGCAGCAATAAATTATGAGGAGCAACGAGGAGCATTAATTGATGCTACCGTGATTTTACAGCTAAACATCAAAATCGGCGATAGTATAAAACTAGGGGCTGTAACCTTGCCGGTGTTAGGAGCACTAAAAGCCATTCCCGGAAGTAATGCGGTTTTCAGTGCAATAGCACCACCGGTCGTGATTCCTTATGAGGTTATTGCAGAAACCGGTCTTGTGCAAGTGGGAAGTCGTATTGCTTATGAATATTATTTTAAATCACCTCAAACTGATTTGACTAAATTAGAATTGGCTGTATCAGATCGTTTAGACGCAGTAGAGGCAGATCTTGACACCCATTTAGCAACAAGTGAACGATTGGGAAATCGCTATGCTAATTTTGGTAAGTTTTTAAATCTGGTAGGTTTTATTGCTTTACTCTTAGGCTGTGTAGGGATTGCCAGCGCCACTACGATCTATATACGTGAGAAATTAAAATCTGTAGCCGTTCTTAAATGTCTGGGAGCTTCAAATAAACAGGCTTTTCTTATCTACCTGATACAAATAGCCGTTTTAGGTCTTGTGGGTGGCATTTTAGGAACACTTGCCGGTTTATTTTTACAGCAGCTATTTCCGCTACTATTAAAAGATTTACTCCCTGTAGATGTAACATTGACGTTCTCGTGGCTGGTTATTGTAATGGGAATCGTAACCGGTGTTTTTATGTCTGTACTTTTTGCGTTATACCCATTGCTAAATACCTTACAGGTTTCTCCGCTTCAGGCATTACGGGTAACAGAAACGGGTACACAATCGCGTAAAACAGCATTAGGCGTAACCCTGGCAATCCTTGTATTTGTATTCTTATTTGCACTTTGGCTATTGCAAGACTGGAGATATGCCTTAGGATTTTTGGCAGGAATTTTAATCACCTTTAGTATTCTGGCAGGAATAGCACGTGTATTTATGCGTGCGCTTCGTCGTTATTTTCCCACTTCATGGAGCTTTACCTCGAGACAAAGTTTACGTAATTTATTCAGGCCAAAAAATCAAACAGTTATTCTAATTCTAGCTATTGGCGTGGGTTCTTTTTTAATAAGTACGCTCTATTTTACAAAAGACATTTTGTTAGCTCAGGCCGCGTTAGATGGTAATACCGAAAGTGCTAATATGATTTTGCTCGATGTGCAAAAAGACCAAATGGCACAGTTGGTAACTACTTTAGAAAACAACAGTTTAGATGCTTTAGATCAAATACCCATTGTAACAATGCGGGTTCAAAGTATTAATGGTAGAACCAATACCGATCTTAAACTCGATAGTACAAGCCAAATAAACAGATGGATTCTCAATCACGAATTTAGAACCACATATAGGGATTCGCTAATCTCTTCAGAGGTTTTGCAAGAAGGAACATTTACAGCGCGAATGTCTCCTCAATTTGAAAAAATTCCTATTTCGGTGAGTGATAATTTTGCACAAGATGCTCAGGTAGCACTTGGAGATGAAGTTGTTTTTAATGTGCAGGGCAAATTAATAACTACAACAATAGGCAGTATACGTACAGTGGACTGGAGTAGAATGCAATTAAATTTTTCAATAGTATTCCCGGCAGGAGTTTTAGAAAATGCACCACAATTTGGTGTAATTACTACAAATGTGGCTAATGATAAAGCTTCCGCAGCTATACAGCGTGTGTTAGTGACAAAATATCCTACATTATCAATTTTAGATTTACGACAGGTACTTAATGTTATTGAAGAATTGCTTATTAAAATTAGCTACATTATTAATTTTATGGCATTTTTTAGTATTCTAATAGGTATCATTGTCCTTTTAGGAGCGGTTCGTACGAGTAAATATCAGCGTATACGAGAAAGTGTTCTTTTACGTACGATTGGAGCAAAGGGGCGACAAATATTAAAAATACAGGGCTTAGAATATTTATATTTAGGTATTATAGGTTCTTTGTCGGGTATACTTTTATCCTTAATAGGTAGTTTGTTACTGGCATATTTTGTTTTTGATACCAGCTTTGTTCCCTCGTGGATTCCATTTTTTGTTTTACTACCGGGAATCACACTTTTAGTTTTAGCGATAGGCCTCAGTAACAGTAGAAGTGTTATTAAAAGTTCGCCACTCGAAGTACTGCGGAAAGCTTAAGGATAATCTAAATCAATCTTTTTACATTATTTAAATATCAATTTTGGCAGAAGGTATAATGTTGATTATACACTTATGTTTATAAAACTTTTCTATTTTTACGAAAAACTCAATACATCAAAATTGTAGAATGACCTCGATCACGTTGAAAAGATGAAGCAAAAAAAGGAAATTACCATTTATGACATAGCCAAGAAGTTAAAGTATTCTACTTCTACAATTTCCAGAGCTTTACGCGATCATCATTCTATAGGAAAATCTACAAAAGAACTTATTAAGAAAGAAGCAGAGAAGATGGGGTACAGGCCAAATTCTCTTGCTGCAGGTTTGCGTAATAACCGGAGTAAAACTATAGGGGTACTTATATCGCGCATTAACAGACCCTTTATGTCTTCGCTAATTAGTGGGATAGAAGACGAGGCCAAAAAAGCAGGTTATACTGTTATTATAATACAATGTAATGATAGTTATGAAAGCGAGGTACAAAATGCGAGAACGCTTTATGATATGCGTATATCAGGTATAATTACTTCACTATCTATGGAGACAGTTGATTATAGTCATTTTGAACCTTTTTTACATCAACAAATACCTATAGTATTTGTTGATCGCGTACCAGAATCTTTTCCGTCCTACAATATTGTAATAGACAATTATGCGTCGGGTTATAAAGCTACAGAGCATTTAATCAAAAATGGATGTAAACGAATTGCACATTTTGCTGGTTCTCAAAATCGAAATATTTATAAAGAGCGTAGAAGAGGATATGAAGATGCGTTAAGAGCATATGACTTACCGGTATTTGAAGAGTTGATCATTCAATTTGAAACCTTAAGTGCTAAAGAAGGTAAGAAAGCGACTAAACAGTTGATGAGTCTAGAAAATCCGCCAGATGGTATTTTTTCTTCAAATGATACTGCAGCTGTAAGTGCCATCCAATACGCAAAAAAGAATCAAATAAAAATTCCTGAAGATCTCGCTATCATTGGTTTTAATAACGATCCTGTTTGTTCAATAATAGAACCGGGTCTTTCATCGATTACGCATCCTGCCTCTAAGATGGGCAAATTGTCTGCAAAATGTATTTTAAATCATCTTGAACATACAGAAATTGATACCACACTTACTCAGGTAACGATTTTAGAAACCGATTTAATAAGTAGACAATCCTCACTAAAAATCTAAGTACTTCAGACTTCATTTACGCAACAATCGGTTGTGCAACTTTTAATCTTGATATTTAAATACTAAGAAAATTCAGACTTTAAAATTAAAATTTTAGGGTGCTGATATTGAATGCTCTGTACTTTTTTTCTAAGGAATAATTAAATTTTCAATCTCGGTTAGCTTGAAGAATTCATTTAAAATGTAAAAAACACATTTTATTTACGCAATCGATTGTGTAGTCTAAATTTTTTGTTAATTTTGGAATTCAGATAAATGAGTACGAGTTCAAAACCAATTAAAATTTAATTTTTATGAAACAACAAATACCTATAAATCGAATTCTTTCGATTTTTATTTATTTGGGCTTTGCATTAGGACTGCAAGCTCAGGATGTAATTAAAGGTAAAGTGACTGATGCTAATAAGTTACCTATTCCTTATGTGAACGTAATTGAGAAAGGTGCATCTAACGGTGCTATTTCTGATATTGACGGTAATTTTTCTTTAGAAGTACAAAATAAAGCTACTGCAGAACTGGTATTTTCTTCTATTGGTTTTAAAACGCAAACGATTTCATTAAACGGAAAAACAACTATTGAGGTTGCCTTGCAAGATGATGTAGCATCTTTAGATGAAGTTGTTGTTGTTGGGTATGGTACTCAAAAACGTAGTGATGTAACCGGTGCTGTTGCAAGTGCAAACTTAGAAGCTTTTGAAGACGCCCCTAATACAAACATAGCACAAAGCTTACAAGGTACGGTTCCTGGTTTAAATATTGGTCAGGTAAACAGTGCAGGTTCTACACCAGAAATTTCAATTAGGGGTACAAGTACGCTAGGTGGTAATCGTGATGTACTAATTATTTTAGATGGTATTCAATATAATGGTTCTCTTTCTGCACTAAACCCTAACGATATTGCATCTATAGACGTTTTGAAAGATGCAAGTTCTACTGCAGTTTATGGTGCTCAGGCAGCTAATGGAGTTATTTTAATTAACAGTAAAACAGGAAAACGTAATCAAAAACCAAGAATAACGATTTCTTCATCATACGCAACTCAAGGACCTTCAGAAGATCTTAGGCCTATGCGAAGAACCGAATATCTTGATTTTATAAATACCCAATTGTATGATATCGCATTTTTAGGTCCAGACTTTACAACGCCTAATCCAGATTTTACAGGATATTTTGGAAATGGAAATGGAATCAATCCTAATTTTGAACTAGAAGACCCAGACAATCCAGGTCAATTTAAAACTACAGATTATGACTGGTGGGAAGAAGGTACTCAGACAGGTTTTGTGCAGGAAAATAAAATTAATGTAACCGGTGGTTCTGACCGCATCAGTTACTTAATGTCTGTAGGTTTGACAGAGCAGGAAGGTTATATTAAAAATGATAATTTCTCCCGAAAGAGTGTGCGTGTGAATCTTGATGCAGATGCAACTGACTGGTGGAAAGTAGGTGTTCAAACCTTTGGATCATTTGTTAAGCAAGACGGTGATGAGCCAAGCCTATCTCAGTTAGTAAATATGTCGCCGTTATTAGTGCCACGTGATGAGAATGGTGACTTAATACCTAACCCTGCAGGTACTATTGAGCCTAACCCTTTTTTAGGATCAAATACTCAGGATTATGAGCGTCACGACTACTTTTTTGCTAATTTATATTCTGAAATTAGTTTACCATTTATAGATGGTTTGAAATATAGAATCAATTTTGGTAATAATTATAGAATTGATAAGGCTTACGGTTCAAGTATCTACGCCGCAGGTCAAACTGGTGATGCTGGTAAATTTATACGTTTTTACAAAGATTACACTTTAGACAACATATTGTCTTACAACAAGGTTTTTGGAAAACACGATATAGGAGCAACCTTATTATACGGTGCAGTAGAGCGTAGGGACGAAACTACAAATGCATATGCTTCAGGTTTTGATAGATTATCATTAGGCTATAATGATCTTAGTGTAGGTGCTCTTCAGTTTGTAGGGTCTTCTGCATATACAGAGCGTTTAAATTATCAAATGTTTAGAGCAAACTACAAGTTTGATGACCGTTATATTTTAACAGGAACAATACGTAGGGATGGTTTTTCGGGGTTTGCAGATAATGAAAAGACGGCATACTTTCCATCAGGTGCTTTTGGTTGGAGTGTTTCGAATGAATCTTTTATGCAGAACGTAGATTGGGTTAATAACTTAAAACTTAGAGTAGGTTATGGTGTAAGTGGTAATCAAACTCCACGATATACATCTTTAGCTCGTATAGGTACTCGTGCTGCATATGTTTTTGGAGATGGTTCTGGTCCTGCTTTTGGACAAGAGTTAAACTCTCTGGCTAACCCTAATCTTAGATGGGAAAAAACAGCCGGTTTGAATTTAGGTGTTGATTTTGCATTATTTTCTAATAGATTAACAGGTAATATCGATGTGTATGATAATATTACAGATGATCTACTATTTGCAATACGTATACCTTATTTAACAGGTTTTAATCGTATTCAAACAAATGTAGGTAAGCTTCAAAACAGGGGTCTTGAGATATCATTAACTGGTGATATTATACGTACTCAAAATTTCACGTGGTCTATGACGGGTAACTTCTCTACTAATAAAAATGAAATCTTAGCACTAACCGGTGAAGACGCAGATGGAGATGGTGTTGAAGATGACCTTATACAAAGTGGATTATTTATAGGAGAATCTATAAATGCAATTTACGGTTATGAAGTTAATGGTATTTATCAACTAGGTGAAGAGAATATTCCTGAAGGATATGGCCCAGGAAGATATAGAATAGTTGATCAAAACGGAGATGGTGAAATTACTCAAGCTGATGATCGTAAGATTTTAGGTACCAGAGATCCGGCCTACAGATTTTCAATTTTAAATACGTTTAGCTATAAAGGATTGAGCTTAAGTGTATTTATCAATTCAATTCAAGGAGGTAATGATAATTATTTAAACTATAATGATAATTCGGTATTTAGAAATGCAAATACACTTTATCAAAACAGATTAAGTGGTATAAGCTATTGGTCACCATCAAACCCTAATGGATTGAATGCCTTATCATCAAACAGTTCTGGGATTACCGGTGCAAGACTTGAAAGTAGAAGTTTTGTACGCCTGCAGGATGTTAACCTAAAATATAATTTTGATAGCGAATTCTTAGACAAGCTTTCTATAGCAGGATTAAGCATTTTTGTTAGCGGTAAGAACTTAATTACCTGGACAGATTGGAATGGTTGGGATCCAGAATTTCAAGATACTAATAGAAACATTTATGGTGTAGGATTAGGAAACGGTGGTAGACCATTAATGAGAGGCTATTCGTTAGGAGTGAACATATCATTTTAAAAAAAAAAGACATGAAAAAAACAATAATATTTTTAGTATTAGTTTCTCTATTCTGGTCGTGCGAGGAAGAATTTTTAGATGAGAAACCAGAGGACTTTTTGAGTTCTGCAAATGCGTACACAAATTATGCAGATTTTACAGCCTCAGTTAATAATTTGTATTTCTTAGTAAGAAGACAATTTTATGATCGTGATGAGAACCGTCCTTTTGATTTTATTTATGGGACAGACCTCGTTTATGATGGTGAACCAGGAGGTTCTCAAAGACACGGAAACATGGAGCAGGCCTATAGACCTGACGGTGATATAGCTACTACACATTGGAATTTGTTATACAAGACTATTGCCGAAGCAAATACCGTTATAGGTAGAGCTCCGGCATCTGAAATGTCTGAGGCAGAAGCAAAAGATATAATATCTCAAGCTCGTTTTTTTAGAGGATTTGCATATCGTGTTTTAGTTACATTATATGGAGGCGTACCGTTAGTTACAGAAGAGGTAACAGCTCCTAAGATAGATTTTGTTAGAGCGTCTAAAGAAGAAGTACTTAATCAGGTAGTTGAAGATTTAACATTTGCATCTCAAAATTTGCCTTCAATAACAGAAGCTACAGACGGTCGTGTAAATAATTTAGTTGCTTATCATTATTTGGCTGAAACATTCTTAGCATTGGGTAAGAATACAGAGGCGATAACTGCTGCGTCTATGGTTATAGATGATTCTAATACAGATTTAATGCGTACACGTTTTGGTTCTAGATCTACCGAAACTCCTGGAGATGTTTTTTGGGATTTATACAGAAAGAATAATCAAAACAGAACTAGCGGTAATAAAGAAAGTTTATGGGTTATTCAGTTTGAATTAGATGTTCAGGGTGGTGGTTTACAATCTGGAAATAGAGGTGGTTCTTACGCCTTTGAAAGACATTTTGCACCATTATTAAGATTTAGACCGTTTAATTCTTGGCCAGTAGGAGACTATACCGGTGGTCGTGGTATTGGATGGGGTATTACAACTGAGTTCTATTCTAACCAAATTTGGGGTGGAGATGCTTCTAACCCAGATTTTACTAATGATATTAGAAATGCAAATCACAATTTTGTGAGAGTTTATAATCGTGATAATTCAAGTGCATTAGGTATTCTAGCTAATGATATAGGTCGTGATACAATCTGGTCAACAGAAACTCAACCACGTAGAAGAGAGTTTTATGCATATCCTTCAAAAATCACTACTCCCTATAATCACCCTGACGGTTTGCTAAGACCTGGGAGTGTGCCATTTGCATTAACTTCGTCTGCAGGAGGTACGTATACAGATCAATATATGTTACGTTTAGCAGAAACCTATTTGCTGCGAGCAGAAGCTTACTTAGCAAATAGCCAGCCAGCATTAGCTGCTGCAGATGTTAATGTTGTGCGTAGTAGAGCCAATGCCTCTTTAGCAACACCTAGTCAAATGAATATAGATTATATTTTAGATGAGCGTGCCCGTGAATTAGGATTAGAAGAAAAAAGAAGACTTACATTAATGCGTACAGGTCGGTTGTACGATCGCGTTATAGAAAATAATCCATTTTATGTACAGCAGGGAATGCAGGAACACTTCAATCTTTGGCCAATACCTGCAGATGAGATAGAAGGAAACCGTGGAGCTGAACTTCAGCAAAATCCGGGATATAATTAAAATTAAATGCAGACTTATAAATCCTAAATTAAAATGAATACTATTAAATTGAAAAATGCATTCGCCTGTTTAATTTTTGTTTTTTGTATTAAAAGCATGTATGGACAGCTAAGTCTTGCTGAAAAAGCCTCTTCTAAAGAGGCTTTTTCTATAGTAAATGCTGGCCAGGCTGTAACTATATATTATGATCGTGCAGATGCAGATGTAGTGGAGATCGCTGCAAATCTACTCGCTGAAGATATAGAACGTGTTACAGATAGTAAACCAAAGGTAATTTCAGACTTGCCCGTAACTAATGGTATCCTTATAGGATCTTTAGATACTAATATTTTATTGCAACAACTGGTACGAGAAGGCAAAATAGATGCAAAAGATCTTAAAAACGGTTGGGAACGCTATACGATACAAACCATTAAGAAACCATTTACAGGGGTAGATGAACTGCTTGTGATTGCTGGTAGTGACCGTAGAGGTACTGCTTACGGCGTGTTTGAACTTTCTAAAACAATAGGAGTTTCTCCCTGGTATTGGTGGGCAGATGTTCCGGTTGTAAAGCGAAAAGAGTTAATGCTCACTCAAACTAATTTTACATCAAAAGCACCTTCTGTAAAATACAGAGGTGTATTTCTTAACGATGAAGACTGGGGATTAAAGCCCTGGGCATCTAAGTTAATGGATCCTGAAATAAAGGATATAGGCCCCAACACCTATGCTAAAGTGTGCGAATTGTTATTGCGTTTAAAAGCAAATATGCTTGCTCCGGCGATGCACGAAGTTACCGGTGCCTTTTTTAAATATCCCGAAAATAAAGTAGTGGCAGATAAATATGCCATAATGATGACCAGTAGTCACGCAGAGCCTCTTTTATATAACAATACTACAGAGTGGGATCACGATGTTGATGGGGATTGGGATTATGTATCTAATAAAAAGGGCGTTTTAAATGTACTCGACAAGCGGGTTCAAGAAGCGGCTCCTTATGAAAATATCTATACAGTGGGTATGCGAGGTATACACGATACCGGTATGAAAGATGTTCCGGAAGGATATACTAAAGCGAATGTACTCGAACAGGTAATTGAAGAAGAGCGTGTAATTTTATCAAAGTATATAGAAAAGCCTGCAGATTCCATTCCGCAGATATTTGTTCCTTATAAAGAAGTGCTAGACATTTATCGTAGTGGTATGCAGCTGCCCGAAGATGTAACGCTGGTATGGCCTGATGATAACTTTGGATATATTAAAAAATTAAGCGATCCTAAAGAGGCGCAGCGAAGTGGTGGAGCAGGAGTATACTATCATATTTCATATTTAGGAGAACCCAACGATTATCTATGGTTAAATACCACCCCACCGGCCCTAATGTATGAAGAGATGTACAAAGCATATCAAAATGGTGCAGATAGATATTGGCTTTTAAATGTAGGCGATATTAAACCCGGAGAGTTAGGTATGCAATTCTTTCTAGATCTTGCCTGGGATATAAATTCTATCACTTATGAATCTTTGCCCAGGTACAATGCTGAATTCTTAGCGTCAATTTTTGGTGAACAATATGCTGAAGAATTTCAGGAAATTTACAATACCTATTTTCATTTAGGCTTTGAGCGTAAACCTGAATATATGGGGTGGGACTGGAGATGGAATAGCTTAGATGCTAAAGAAAACATCATAGATACTGAGTTTTCATTTGCTAATTATAACGAAGGTGAAACCCGTATTCAAGACTATACCACAATTGCAAACAAAGCTGAAGCGATCTATAAAAAACTTCCAGAGGCTCAGAAATCAGCTTATTATCAGTTAGTTTATTATCCGGTGGTGGGTGCATATTTAGAGAATGTAAAAATGCTAACAGCACAAAAAAACAGATGGTATGCACAACAAGGTAGAGCCGCAACAAATGATTTAGTTGCAGAAGTTAAAATGCTTGACGAACGCCTCTCGAAAATAACCGCAACATATAACAATCTTGAAAATGGCAAGTGGAACGGTATTATGACGGCTCCCGGCAGACTGCCAGAATTGCAATTACCACCTACTGTAACAATTGACAATATAAAGAAAGCTGAAATGGGAATATTTATTCCGAACTCAACTATTTCATCAGGTGTTTTTGTGCTTCCGCAGTTTTCAATATATACTCAAAAATCGCATTCATTTGAAATTTACAACAAAGGTAACACGGCATTAAGCTGGAAAGCTGAAGCATCAAAACCCTACATCAAATTGAGTAAATCTAACGGTAAAACAACTACTCAAGATCTTGTAGAAGTTAGTATTGACTGGTCTAAAGTTCCTGAGAAAGCTAACAGTGTAGAAGTGATTACAATTATTTCCGAAGGGAAAGAGCAGCGTATTTATCTATCAATTAATTCTAAAAAGGATGAGGTTGCTAACGATGTGATGTATGTTGAGGACAACGGAGTTGTGGTTTTAGATCCATCTAAATTCTCAAGAAAAACTGAAAAAAATGGCTCAAAAATTCAGATAATCGATGAGTTGGGCTATGCAGGAGCAAGTGTACAATTAGGTTCTATAATTGATAAAGGTTGGGCTAATACAAGCACCGAATATGATTTTTATGCAGATAAAGCGGGTTATGTAACGATACAAACCTACGCACTTCCGGTTTTTGGTAAAGACGATAATACGGGTACCGCTTATGGTGTACAAATTGATAACAGTCGTGTTAGTTGGGAGCAGACTGCTTCAGCTGAATATTCATTTAATTGGAAGCAGAATGTAATACGCAATGCGACAATAAATTCAAGCAAAATTTTAATCGATAAACCGGGCAAGCATACCCTCAAGTTAATAGGAGGTAATCCCGGTATGGTAATTCAAAAAGTAGTTATTGATTTTGGAGGTCTTAAAGATTCTTATATGGGACCTGATCCTACTTTTAAAAAATAATGATATTTATAAATTAAAATATAAAGAGTTAATGAGCTTAAAAACGGCAATAGTTACAGGTGGTAATTCAGGATTGGGATACGCGACCGCATTAAAATTCTGCAATGCAGGCTATCGTACCTACGTAATAGGTCGTAATGACGAAAAAACACGAAATGCCTGTAGTGAGATGGGTACAGATGCAATTCCGGTAGTATTTGATTTAGATAATCTGGATGCTATACCGCAATTGATCGCAGACATTGCTAAAGAATCAACTACCATAGATGTTTTAGTAAATAACGCTGGTATAAATATGAAAAAAGAATTTACTGAGGTTACCGATGCAGACTTCGATAAAATCATACATACTAATGTAAAAAGTGTATTTGCTATAAGCAGAGAAGTGGTAAAGGTTATGCAAAATAATGGAGGCGGAAATATTGTAAATATAAGCTCTATGGCAGCTCAGTACGGTATTCCTAAGGTAATCGCATACACAGCCAGTAAAACTGCAATAGAAGGGATGACGCGTGCCATGGCGGTAGATCTAGCTCAATTTAACATACGGGTAAACTGTATCGCTCCCGGTTTTATTGAAACACCTATGACAGCAAAAGCTTTAAACAGTGATCAACAGCGTAAAGATAAAGTGTTTTCCAGAACGCCTATGGGTAAAATGGGGCAGCCTTCAGATATTGCAGATGCCGTATTTTACTTTGCAGGAAATGAAGCTAAATTTGTTACCGGAGTGGTGATGTGTGTAGATGGTGGTAATTCAATTGGTTTTTAAGATATATTCTACATTATGAAAACACAATTTAGAACTCAACAGACTATGCGCTGGTTTGGACCCGGTGATGCTATTGCACTTCGCGACATTAGACAGTGCGGAGTAACCGGTATTGTAACTGCGTTGCACGAAATTCCAGTAGGTGAAGTTTGGAGTATTGAGGTTATTCAGGAGCGACAGGCTCTACTCGAGAAAGAAGGATTAGAATGGACAGTGGTCGAAAGTTTGCCGGTAAGTGAAGACATAAAAAAACAAAATGGAAATTATAAAACACATATAGCAAATTACAAGACGAGCATTGCAAATTTAGCAGCCTGTGGGATATACGTAATCACTTATAATTTTATGCCTATTCTTGATTGGGTACGCACACATCACAATCACGTGAATCAGGATCTTACTCAGGCATTATTATACGATCACACGGCATTCATATTTTTTGATGTATATCTTTTAAATCGGCCAGGTAGTGAACTCGATTATTCTGAGCAACAATTAAAAGATGCTTTAAAGTACGGTACAAATTTGAGTGAAGTTGAGAAGAAAACATTGTTTAAAAACGTTCTTTTAGGACTACCCGGAAGTAAAGGACATTTTACCGCCGAACAAATTTTGACCTTGCTCGAAAACTATAAAGATATTGATGATGAAAAGCTGCGTAAACATCTAATTTATTTTTTACAGGAAGTTGCTCCGGTAGCAGAAAAATATAGTGTAAAGCTCGCTATTCATCCTGATGATCCTCCATTTTCGGTAATGGGTCTTCCGCGCGTGGTATGTACACAGGCCGATTTGAAGCAGATTTTTGACGCAGTACCACTTACCGCAAATGGATTATGTTATTGTACAGGATCACTGGGCGCAGAACCTACTAATGATTTATTACAAATAATTGATGATTGTGCAGATCGCATTCACTTTTTACACCTTCGGAATATTATACGTACAGATGAAAATATTTTTCAGGAATCTGCACACCTTGATGGTGATAATCCTATTGCTGCAATTATGCAAAAATTAGTAAACCTGATGCAAACGCGTAAAGTAAATCTGCCTTTACGACCTGATCACGGTTTTTTGCATTCCTTAGAATTGGGTAAAGAGCAATATCCCGGTTATTCACTAATAGGTCGACTTAAAGGCCTTGCAGAACTTCGTGGACTAGAGGAAGGAATATTACATAATTTACAATCGTAACAATTCGGGAATATTTCTAATTACTTCAGAAATTTTAAAAAGCGCTTCTCAAACTACCTTAGTTTCAGAAGCGCTTTTTTAATATAGTTAAGGATAATGAAGTCTTCTTTTTTGCAACGAATTTTAATTTTAGTTCACCATCAAACATTATAAACGATACATATCAAATTCAATATAATTTTATGAAATAAAACGTGTATAGTGTCTAAGTAAATGATAATCAATATTTTATATTTTAAGTCAAATTAGTATAAAGTGATTTACTTATAATTAACCGTTTTTAGATTAACAATTTATTATATAATAATATTAAATTTTGCACAATTATAATATTTCAGAAATAACGTTTGAATTTAAGTTGCTAAATTTAAAATATAACTAACGAAAATATTATAGCTATGCAACTATCTAATCAAAATCACTATCATAAGACTTTAAAAGATCTCCTAGAACGCTATAAATTTTCAGAGGCCGAACTTGAAAAAATAGCGCTTTTAAATACCACAACCATTTTAAGTTTAGCTTATACAGATAATGGAGGTTTTAGAAAACGCGACGGATCGTTCACAGATTTAGAATCTTCAGAAACCTATAAATTGCGCGTTTATTATTTTGATATAAAGGCCTCAAAATCCAGAATGATGCTGCTTTTGCCTAATACTTCGAGTTATAATCTAAATCTAAATCTCGCAACTTTAAGAAGTAAATATTAATAATTAGTAATTCATTTAAATTTCTAAATTATGAGTGATAAGACAAAAAATGATCAAAAAGAAGATAAAAAAAGTATTGATAAAGGTCCTTTAAAAGACAAGCACGTAAACCAATACGGCGATCAGGATGATAAAAAGAAAAAGCGAAAAGCATAAAAAATACTTCAAAAAAAAAGGTAACCGGGCGGTTACCTTTTTTTTTGCTAATTAAATTAATACGATTTACTCTTTTAAATTTTAATCCTGCTCTTCCTCTTCAATTTCATCTTCAGAGATTAAATAATGATCCTTACCAAGTCCTACAATTGTAATTATATTAGTGACAGTTGTATATAGTAAAAGAATTACGGTTACCATCATTCCGCTTAAGAGTGAAGAAAAGAATAAAGTGACCCAGTATAAATACTTAAACCATTCGGTAGGCATATTTTCAGATTCCGTAATAGGAATATTGAACATTTGAAACATTATTAAGGCAGAAATAAATAAAATAGTATCAATTTTTGCAATATTTAATACCTGTTTATAATGTGCTTTTTTCAATTTTGAATTGGAGCTGGTGCTAATTCCCAGTAAAGTTAAAAGTAATGCTAAAATAGTGGCAGATCCTAAAACTATAGTATTGCATAGCATATTGATTCCTGATAGAGAAGCTTCAATAAGCTCCTTAGCTTTATAACCACTCATATCTCCCAGAAAAAATACACCTACCCCTAAAAATATGAAGGTGATTAACCCTCCATAAATTGAAAGTTTATTCTTCTTGAAAAAATCTTTCATAATTTAAGTTATTTAGAATATTTCAATTTGATAAAGACCATAATACCATTAAATAATACCGAAAGTCCATTAGTAATTATGATAGGCCAGTCTTCTTTTACAATACCGTAAAGCGTCCAGGATCCTACTCCTATAAGTAAGCATACAAACATCCAGATAGAAATATCTTCTGCAGATTTTGTCTTAATAACTTTAAAAACCTGAGGAAGAACTGCTATAGTTGTAAATACGCCTGCAATGATTCCTAGTACAGTTATTAATATAGACTCCATTTTTAAATTGTATCTAAGATTTCAAACTGTATAGGCTTAAATGAACCACCATTACTATCGCTGGCGGAGCAGGCAGTTAAGGCACCTACTAAATCTATTTGTGCTTCAAAAATCACATAGTCTCCCGCTTTAGAAGTAGGAGGTAAGACTGAAATTTTTCCGGCCTGGTCAAATTGAACATTCATAAAAACATTGAATGCTGTAGGAATGTCGTAATAGGGAATATCAAATATTTTAAGAGCATTCGTAAGATTATTAAAACAGCTGGGGTGGTCTTCTTTTATACCATACATAATCTCGAATGTTTCTTGCGAACAAGGCGCCAATAAGAAATCATTACGACCATTTGTATCTTCTATTATTTTTAATAATTTATTCCCCAGATTACTCCAAATAAAATTGCCGGTAGTCAACAGGATTGATTCTTCAAAATCCATACTCTTACCGGCGGAAATTTTCTCGTTATAATCATTAGCATTGAAGACTACAAGATCACTTACTTGCTCACCTTTTACATCTATAACTTTTAAAAATTGGCCTTTTTTTAAAGTAAATGAATCTCCAGATTGTATTGGTATTGTTTTTAACATGGTTGTTTAGTGTTTAAAAGGACATTTCCATTTTTCAGTTACATGTCTACCGCTATATTGTAAAGCTTCAGAACTGTTGCCAAAATCTGCTAGCATAGGATTTATCGATCCGTTTTTTTCTAGATCTCTTTTACGTATGCGGTCGCGTACATTGCCGTAAACGCCCATATTTCTTAGAATTTCAAATTGATGATGTAAATTGAAAACTAAAGTTACGTTTTTTGTTTTTCGTGCATTTCTAGAACTGTTAGGGTGCATACCTATTATATAAAATGCTTTCCCTAATATGCTATAACTAAAGTTAGCATCGGTAACATCTGCACTTACAGCAGGGTCCCATTTGTGTTTATCGTGTTTTTTAAGACGACCTAGAAAGTTCCACAAATCAGTTTCAAATTCTATTTCAGTTTTACAATAATCGTCTGTGAATTCTATTATAAAGGTTTGAAATTTCTTAGAATTAAAATCATAGGCATCAATATACCGCTTTAATCTATGAAGTATAATATGATCATTTGACGGATTTTCAATATTGTCAAACTTAAAATGACTAACTGCTTTTGTTTTAAAAACCGTTTGTGCCATTACACAGGGATGATCGCTTTCTACTATAAAATCTTCTAGATTATTTAAGCCGGAGAAGTGGTCGTTATTGTTACTTTTAAGTGATTTCATAGTCCTTTTATGTTGGTCTTTCTATTCGAATTTTTTATCCTAGAAAGATTTTATAAAAGTAGTACTATGAAACAGGCATATCTTGTAACGAAATATTAAATAGTTATAAATAATACATAAATCGATACTAATAAAAACTTAAGATGATTAGCTAAAATCCATTCCCAAATCTAAATCAATAGGCTTGACCTTCTTCGCATCTTCAACGGTGTCGTTAAAACTTTTTGGCGAAGTTTGATGTGCTAAATGCTCTGGAAGGCCTTCTAAAAAATAGGCGCTTTTAGAAGTGTCATCTTCTTCTGCATCGATTTGATGATGATACGCGTTAATAGATTCTTTAGAACGCGTAATTATTAGATCATTTTTAGCGCGCGTTAATGCCACATATAAAACGCGACGGTCTTCTTCAACTTCATCATTATTTCCTAAACTATAGGCAGATGGGTAGGTTTTAGGAGAAACATTAAGTACAAAGCATACATCTGCCTCGAGACCTTTAGCGGAATGTACGGTTGAGATCGTCACATGATCTTTAAGTTCTGCGGTATTAATTTTTGAGCCACCCAGCGTATTACTTCCTGCAACATTTGCCGAATTGTCAAGAATACCTTCAGAAATAAATTCACCCAGGGTCGAGTAGTTTTCAGCTAAAATTTCTAGCACCGGGAAATCTCCTTTACGTTTTTCGTACCAGTCTTTGCTATACTTCATAGCAAGGTCAAACTCCATAGTCTTATACAGATCTTTAATGGCTTGTTTTACATTGCCTTTATTCTCGTAAGCCGCTTCGTAATAACTTTTAGCTTTAAGACCTTCCTTACCCGGAATGATGGTGGTAAGATCAACCACATCTACATTTTCCCGGTCTATACGCATAACTTCAGACATATAATTTGTGGCCTTTACCGCACCTATACCGTGTATAAATGTAAAAAACCGAATCCATGCAATCTCATCTAGAGGATTGTTTATGACGCGCAATACCGAAACTAAATCCTTAATGTGAGCGGCTTCTAGAAATTTTCTTCCGCCAAAGGTTTGATAGGGTATTTTCTTTTGTAAAAATACAGCCTGCAGTGGGCGCGTATAATATTGCGATCTGCTAAGAATCAAAAACTCTGAAAACGAATTTCCACCTTCAGAGAAACTCTCTAATATATGATTTGCGATGTAATTTGCTTCTTCAAACTGGTTGGCAACATTGAGTATAGTAGGTAATTTTCCGGGACCACGACTCGCTGTTAGTTTTTTATTGTAATTAATAGGAGAGGTCTCCAGAAGCCAGTTTGAGATATCTAAAATCTCTTGCGTAGATCTGTAATTTTTGACTAAAACCTTAATTTCAGAATCTTTAATACGTTCTGTAAACAAATGCACATTTTTAAAATCTGCACCTCTAAAACTATAAATAGATTGGGCATCATCGCCCACACAAAACAAATTGCATATGTGCTCAAAAGGTTTAAGTAAATACCACTGCAAGGGATTTGTATCCTGCATCTCATCAATTAAGATATGATCGTATGCCTTGGCAAGAATCTGTCGTGCTTCTTCATCTTTATTGAGCCTATTTGCAACTACTAAAAGAAGATCATCATAATCTAAATACTGCTGGCGCATTTTTTGACTTTGATACTCTTTAATAAGCAGTTCTACCTGTGGCTTTAGCGCATTGATGTCTTCAGTAGTTTGTAAATCATCTTTCCCTTTAAAAATGATTTTCCGAAGGGTTTCAGTAAGATTTATGCGGGTATTTCTGGCAAATGAAAACAAGTCTAACAGCTGTTGAGGCTTTAGTCTGGTTTTACCATAATCTTCTTTTGCAGTGCCACACGCCATTTTCATTAAACTCAATTGATCGTCAGGATCAATTACCGTATAGTTGGCTGCTCCAAAAAGATTAGGAAATTTTATGATGAGTTGGTTACACCAACTGTGAAAAGTAGAGCCGTTAAGCGAGCGCACATCCTGGTCTGATATTCCGGCTTTTACGCGTTCTACAATCTCACTTGCAGCTCGTTTGGTAAAAGTAAGAATCTGTATTTTTTCGGGTCTAAAACCGTTATTTATTAAATATTCTGCTCTACCTACAATCGTCTTCGTTTTACCTGTACCGGCACCGGCGAGAAGTAATAGATGTTTACCCGAAAACTCAATCGCTTCGCGTTGTTTCTGGTTATAATTTTCTGAATAGTTACTTTTCTCAATCACCCTGCAAATGTAGGAATTATTTCATAATTTTGGAATTTTTCCGATAGGCTCGATTAATGATAGCATTCTTAGATATACAAGCAACTACTAATAATTATAAATATGCAGAAATCATTGCATTTTCAATCGTCTTGGTAGATGATGGCCGTATTATCGAGCAATTAAAAACTGAGGTAAAACCCGTATTTGCTTTAAGCGAAAAAGAGGAAGAGTGGGCTGGCCATACTAATGCTGAATTACGCAATAAGCTGTGTTTTGCAGATTGTCTACCGCAGGCTATAGCATTGCTTGAAGGAGCAGAAGTATACTTTTTTGATAAATTTTCTGAAATGATCTGGCGCAAATCATTACGAGAAGTAGGTCTTCCTCTAAATAAGTCTCATAATATACTTCAGGAACTACTTTTACGAAGGGGTATAGTCGCTAAAAAGCTCGACCTGATGGAAACTTTAGAGAAACTTTCTCTAGAATACAAACCTGAAAAACAAGGTCTCAATGCGGAAGCCCTACTAGCTATTTATGAGCTATTAGAACTTACTCCGGCAGATACCGCAGATACTCAACTTAAGAATGTTGCAGAGTTTTCAACAGTTTTAAACCTAGATGATTTACCTGCCAGGCCCGGAGTTTATTATTTCTTAAATCAACATAAAACGGTGATTTATGTAGGGAAAGCAGTAAATCTTAAAGAGCGGGTAAAGGCGCATTTTTTTAGTAAGCTCCCTTTTGAGGTAGAACTTACCGCCGCCACGTTCTCATTAGAATATAAAGAAACCGGTAACGAACTCATATCGTTATTGCTTGAATCTGCAGATATATCCAGACTTAAGCCGCTTTACAATACGCAGCAGATAGATTCTATTTTACCGTGGACGATAGAATCACGAATTGATAAAAAAGGTGTTTTTAGATTAGCGCCTAAAGAGAAAAATTATTCAGACAATCAACACAGTATTTCATTTAACCGAGATTCGGTTTTGGTGAAGCTTAAAAATCTTGCTTTGCAATTTAGTTTATGCTACCGTTTTGCAGGTTTAGAACGGAGTTCAGGAAGTTGCAGCAGCCCTTTATGCAAAGGGGTTTGTAAAGGTCTTGAAGACAAAGAAGTGTATAATCTCAGAGCAAAAAAAGCCTTTGAAACGCTAAGCGAAAAAAAAGAATCTTATTTCTTAAAGCTTGCCGGACGTACGATTTATGAAGAAGCCTTTGTGCTTGTGCGCGATGGAATTTACATGGGGTTTGGCTTTATTCCACTAGAATACCCAGTAAAATCTATTGAAGATTTTGAAGCCTTTATAGAACGGCAGGAAAACACCTATTTTACAAACCGAAGTATTCTACAATACCTTAATACTAAAGGAGTTTCTAAATTTGATTTGGTCTAATTGCATTTTACATTTTTATAACGCATACACGTTAAATACTCATAAGCTTTTAGATTAAAATGAATTAAGCCATTAATTTCAAATCAAAATTCGTGTAACTATTTTATATGATTTTAAGGTTGTTATTATGGCAAAAGAGAAAGGCTTACTTTGGTTTAAAAATGATCTCCGTTTATTAGATAATGAGACATTATGTAGAGCTGTTAATTCTTGTACTAGTATTTTACCGGTTTATATTTTTGATCCCAGGTTATTTGCTAATACAGTATATAATTTTCCCAAGGCCGGATTGAATAGATTTGAATTTTTAAAACAAACGGTTGACGTTTTGCGAACAAATCTTCAAAATTTAGGAGCAAACTTATTAGTTGAAATTGGTCATCCCGAAGAGCTCATCCCAGCACTTATTAAAAAACATAAAATCACAAAGCTGTTTGCAGAACAGGAATATGCTTCAGAAGAATTAAAAATAGTCGATGCTGTTAAGCAACAGCTTTCTGAAGAAGTAACTTATGATTTTATATGGGGAAAGACACTCTATCACATTGATGATATTCCGTATTCAATTGATAAAATACCATTAACCAGTAAAGCATTTAGAATAAATACCACTAAGAAAGCAGAGGTACGGGAAACATTTGATATTCCGAAGAAAATTGAAATCCTTTCTCTTAACGATTGGGGAACATTACCAGAAGCAACTCAGTTTAATTTTGAAGTTTTAGATGATCAAAAGGAAAATCTATATGTAAAAGGAGGAGAAGATTTAGCCTTAGAACGACTTAATTATTACACGGTAGAAACGGAATTACTTACCTCTTATAAATGGACCCGTAATAAATCATTAGGTTTAGATTATAGCAGTAAACTTTCGCCTTATTTAGCTGTGGGAGCCATCTCGCCCAGAACAATTTACTATGCGGTTAAAGCGTATGAAAAAAATATCAAAAAGAATATAAGTACCTGGTGGCTCGTATTTGAAGTGGTATGGCGTGACTTTTTTACATTTAAAGGAATGCGTATGGGGAATTCAATTTTTAAAACCGAAGGATATAAAAATAAAGAAGTACCCTTTGAGAATAATACTGAATATTTTGAACGCTGGTGTGCGGGAACCACAGGAATTCCATTTATAGATGCGCATATGCGCCAATTAAATGAAACTGGGTATATGAGCAATCGGGGTAGGGTGAACTGCGCAAGTTATTTTGTACACGATTTAAAAATAGATTGGACCTGGGGAGCAGCCTATTTTGAAAGTAAGCTAATAGATTATGATGTTTCATCTAATTGGATGAACTGGCATATGCAGGCTTATGAGATCTGGTACACAAATCCTGTAAATCAATCTATAAAATATAAAGCTGCAGATTATATTAAAAAATGGATTCCTGAACTTGCAGCTGTAAATGATGAATTAATACATATTCCGTGGAAAATAGAAGAGTACAAACTGAAATATCCCAAACCCATAGAAGTCTATTCTAAGTGGGAAAGAGCTGAGATTAAAATCTTAAAACTATTAGGATAAAATCTTCAAATTTTGACTATGTCGTACATAATTACCTGGTTATTTTGATGTATTGTCCTAATTCTTCCCAATTTCTCACAATTCTTTGATAACAAACTCCTATTTGTATTAACGTTAACAATATCAAATTGCTGATTGAAATAGATTCGTAAAAAAAATTACTATCAACTAATTAATCAGCTATGAAAAACATTGAAAATTTATTTGAGTACTCAGTAGGTCAGTTTGAAGCAATTGACCACTTATTAACTATGGGAGTGGGAGCACATCTTGCCGCCTTAGTTTTCTTTTTAATAATGTCACAATTTGTTGCTCCTAAATATCGTGTTGCAACAGCATTATCGTGTATCGTTATGGTTTCTGCCGGTCTTATTCTAGTGAGCCAAGCCGGTTTATGGACAGATGCTTTTAAGTTTAATGGTACAAACTATTCATTAACAAATCTTACGTTTAGTAATGGATTTAGATACGTAAACTGGATGGTCACCATACCGTGTTTATTGACTCAGCTTCTAATTATTCTCAATTTTAGAGGGTCTGCATTAAAATCAAAAGCGACCTGGTTAATCCTGTCAGCCTGGGGAATGATTATTACAGGATATATAGGACAATTATACGAAGTAGAGGATACCAGCAAACTTATGATTTGGGGTGCAATTAGTACTGTATTCTTTATCATCATGAATTTTATCGTAGGTAAAGCTATCGCAGCAGGTAAAAAAACAATGGATGCCCGAACTTCAGGACGTGTAATGAATGTATTTTGGTTAATGATGTTTGCGTGGACGTTATATCCTATTGCTTATTTAGTACCCGTATTTATGAATAGTGCAGACGGTGTTGTTTTAAGACAGGCATTATTTACAGTTGCAGATATCTCTTCTAAGGTTATTTATGGATTAATGATCACCTATATTGCTCTTGATCAAAGTGCTAAGGCAGGTTACTTACCGGCTCAAAAAGTTTTAGGAAGAGTAGCTATAGGCACAGACACAGAATTAAGAAATTAGTTTTATATGCTTAAAGTTTTAAAGAAAATACTTCAAAGTATAGCGTTAGTACCATCGGTGCTGGCGCTTTGCTTTTTTGTATTGGCCGTACTTATTATTTCAATAGATATTAACTACGATGAAATCGCACTCCTAAAGAGGCTAGTATTTAATGATAAAGAAGATGTTCAGTTTGTATTAGCTTTCTTAATTGGAGGCATTTTTACACTTACCATATTTAGTTATACGATGGTCATGAATGTTTTGAACAGAAATATAAATAACTATTCTCCGCGCTTAATTCCTATGATATTAAGCGAAAAACATCATCAAATTATATTAGGCTTTACTAGTGGTACGATTATATATGCAATGACGCTTTCAATTGCTTTGAATGCAAAAAATAGTCCGGAATTTCCCGGTATTGCTGCACCATTAGGTGTGTTTTTTGGTATCATAAGTGTTTTGCTGTTTATCTATTTTATTCATAGTGTGTCCCGCAGTATTCATATAAATTATATCGTAAAAGAGGCATACGTAGAATCGTATAATACTATTAAAGATTTAAAGAAGTATGAGTCTAAACTTCAAAAAACAGATGAGAAATTTAATTCTTCTGTAGATCTCGTTTCAGTGGAAGTGGGTTATCTTAAAATGCCAGATTTAAGTCAGGTAGAACGCATTTTAGATAAGCATCAGGTTTCTATTTCTTTACACAAACATCCGGGTGCGTTTATTCGGAAAAACGAGCAATTAATTTCGCTATCTAAGTCTGTATCACCTGAAGTACAGCAATCTATTTATAAGCTCTTTCCAATAGATCATACAGTATCTATGGACGCGATTGAGACCGGTTTTAAACATCTAGTTGAAATAGGAGTGAAGGCTATGTCTCCCGCGATTAACGATCCCGGTACGGCTATTACTATAATAGATTACATTACCCAGCTATTTATAGACCGTTCTCAATTAAAAACCTTCAACTTTTTTAAAACGGAAAACAATAACAACTTTCATTTTAAAATAGTTGAGATAGAGCTGTTACGTGATTATTGCTATCTCGAGTTGTATCGTTATATTAAAGAAGACCCTATAGTACGCGCACATTTGCTCAATTCTTTAGAAATCGTAAATGCGCTAGAGGGTTTAACCAGGCTTCAAATTCATATGCTGGACGCAAAACTTTAATATGATAAAAATTACAGCCATTAGTTTATCTGTACTGCTAATTGTTATTGGTAATTTAGCTGAAGAACTATTGGCAACCGATTTAGTTCTGAAAATAGCCTTGTTCTTAATTGCTACTTTTGGGATCATTCACGGTTGTAACGATCTTCATCTTCACCGGCTCAATCCAATCTTAAAGCGCTTTAGCTTCCTAAGCCGATTAATTTTATACTTAAGTGTGGTAGGTGTATTTATACTTCTATATCTGTTGTCTGCGCAAATTTGCCTGGTGTCTTTTGTAGTATTTAGTGCTTATCATTTTGGTGAAGAACAACTTGAAGAACGAATTTTTACAGATTTTAAATGGAACCGATTACTTTATTTCGTTTTTGGTAACTGTATATTATTATTGCTTTTTACTTTTAATTATATAGAAACACTGCGTTTTTTAAAAGAATTTGAGTTGCCGGCAATACAACAGCAAACATTTGTAATTTTGTGTGTAGGCAGTCTCATTATGCAGTTTATGATGCTCTTATCTTTAGCCACTTTACAGATCATCTCCTTTAAAATTTTTATACTCATGCAGCTTGAGTTACTGTTAATAGCTGCGTTATGTGCAACTACTAATTTGCTTATAGGCTTCACAACTTATTTTATATTTTGGCACAGTATCCCATCCTTAAAATCACAGTATATTTTGATTAAAACTAAATTTAGTAAGCAGCGGTTTAAAGCAATAGCGCTTCAAAGTGGGGGTATTTATTTAATAGCGCTGACGACCGTGTTTTCAATATTTTTTTTGATTGAAAGCACATCACTAATGCTTAATATATTACTCTGTGTGGCTATTGCTATTACCATACCACATATTCTCTCAATCGCCGGAATGTACAGACGATAATTACTCTCAATTAGTAGTGTTCAAATTGTTATGTTTTTTTTCCTATTAGATGTGTATAAAGTGCACTAAATAAAAGAGTTCACAATTATAGAGCCTAATATTTGCGTAAATCTCAAAATAAATTAATTAATTTTTTATTTGGTTAAACGTTTAACTTTAGTATATTTATCAAATATAACGATGTAGTGAAGCGTATTTCAATAAAAGATGTTGCCAAAGAAGCCGGTGTTTCCATAGCCTCGGTGTCCTATGTTTTAAATGATAGGGCAGAGGGGCGTATAGGTGAAGATACCATTAGGCGCGTTCAAAAAGCAGTAGCAGATCTGAATTACAGACCTAATAAAATTGCTAAAAGTCTAAAAACGCAACGCACATTTACACTGGGACTTATTGTGGCAGATATATCAAACCCATATTTCTCAGAATTGGCACGTATTATTGAAGATGAAGCCAGAAAAATAGATTGTACCCTAATTATAGGAAGCTGTGATGAAGATAAGAAAAAGTTTGAGAGTCTTATAGATACATTTAGAGAGCGACAGGTAGACGGATTAATTATGGCGCCGGTTGAAAATAGTGGAGCCTATTTAAAAAGATTACAAAAGAGTAAAATACCATTTGTTCTTATTGACAGAAATATGCCGGGTGTAGATGCTCCTTCGGTACAAATTAATAATTATGAGGTATCATATACGGCAACAGAACATTTATTAGAACAGGGAAGACGCAATATTTGTTTTGTAAACTATACGTCAAAACTAGAAAGTCTTATAGAACGCGAGAGGGGTTTTATAGCTTCGATTGAAAAAAATAAAGAAGCAGATTTTAAAATTTTAGGAATTGATAAAGATCACATAGACCGGGATATTAAACTGGGGATTGAATCTATTTTAATTGCCGAGAGTAAAGTAGATGCATTATTTTTTAGCAGTAACAGATTAGCTATTTCTGGACTTAAGCAATTGAGAAAACTAAAAATACCAGTTCCTGAAAAATTTGCAGTTTTAGCGTTTGATGAAACTGAGGCTTATGAATTATTTAATGTACCAATTTCGATAATTCGCCAGCCTTTAAAAGAAATAGGGAAGCTGGCTATAGCAACTGTAGATAATCAAATACGGAATATTGAAACTTTAAAAGTAGCCACAGTTTTAAAGGCAGAGTTAATCATTAAAGAATCAAGTTTAGGATAATTGTTTTTTTGAATATTTAGTTAAACGTTTAACTAAATATAAAAATTTAATATTATCGTATTTATAAGGCAGAAAATTTATTGCTTTCAACTTAATAGATGTTTGTTTTTGTTTAGGGGGAGGGCCATTTTTATAAGCAAACGATTTCGTAATAACGATCGAAGATATACTAGATCAAAGTTTTAAAAATAAATTAGTTAAACGTTTAACAAGAATTAATTAGTTATGAATAAAATAAATCAACCCACCGTTTTTTGTTATGGGGAAGTACTTTGGGACATTTTTCCGGAAGGTAAACAAGCAGGCGGAGCGCCTTTTAATGTAGCCTACAATTTAAAACGTATGGGCATAGATGCGCATATGATTAGCAGAGTAGGAGCAGATGACCTGGGCGACAAATTAATTACTAAAATAAAAGGATGGGATATTCCTGTAGAAGATTTACAACTTGATACAGCCAATCCTACGGGAACGGTAACTGCAACAATAGATTCTAATAATGAGGCTAATTACGAAATCGTTACTAATGTGGCCTGGGATTTTATTGAGCTTCGGGAAGACTATAAAGAGCAAATAAAGAATGCAGATGCATTAATTTTTGGTAGCCTTATTGCCAGAAACCCTACTTCTTACAACACATTATTAGAACTTCTAGAATTGGCTCCTTATAAAGTATTTGACGTAAATATAAGAGAACCTTATTTCTCTATTGATGTAGCTAAAACGTTGTTAGCTAAATGTGATTTGGTTAAAATGAATGAAACCGAATTACAAACCATTATTCAGTTGTTAGGTCAATCCTACACCACAGATGATGATTGTGTAAACTATATAAAAGAACGCTTCAATATTTCTGGAGTGATTATTACTATGGGAAGTAAGGGTGCATTGTACTATGAAGATACGCTCAAATATAATTTCCCTGCAAGGCCAGTTGCAGTAAAAGATACGGTAGGTAGTGGTGATGCATTTCTGGCAGGGTTTGTGTCAAAAAAACTTAGCGGTGGTTCTCCTGTAGAATCGATGAAGCAAGCTGTTTCTTTAGGCGCATTTATAACTTCAAATGCAGGAGCCTGCCCAGAATATGTATTTAAAGACTTTCAGGATTTCTGCGAAAGTGAACTTACATTTTCATAAATCAAATCAATCACTTATTAATTTAACGTACTTGTAAAATGAATACTAAAACCGGAAAAAAAGCGGCCGTAATACCTAAAAATGTATTGGTTCCCTTTTTATTAGTAACCCTATTATTTGCCTTATGGGGCTTTGCAAATGCAATCACAGACCCAATGGTACAGGCCTTTAAGAAGGTTTTAGAATTATCTAATTCTCAGGCTGCGTGGGTACAGATGGCATTTTATGGCGGATATTTTTGTATGGCGCTACCGGCTGCTTTATTTATGCGGAAATACTCCTATAAGACAGGAATATTAATCGGTTTAGGATTGTACGCAATAGGGGCATTACTGTTTTATCCTGCGGCTGTAACTCAGCATTTTTGGTTTTTCTGTATTGCGCTGTATGTATTAACCTTTGGACTTGCATTTTTAGAAACAGCAGCAAACCCGTATGTATTAGCAATGGGACCTAAAGAAACGGCAACTTTACGATTAAATTTAGCGCAGGCGGTTAATCCTGTGGGTTTAGTAGCCGGTCTTTTTATTGCACAACAATTCATTCTTAAGAATATCAAGTCTGACGATATCAATAATTTTAGTGCGATGGATGAAGCCGCTAAAGCCTTAGTTCGTACTTCAGATTTAATGGCAATTCGTAACCCGTATGTGATTTTAGGCCTGGTGCTTATTGTGGTTTTTATATTGTTTCTGGCTATAAAAATGCCTCAATCTAAAGAACAGGAAGCGATGCCAGGCATTTCTAAAACCTTTTCAGATTTAGGAAAAAACAAAAAATATGTACTAGGTGTAATTGCTCAAATTCTATACATAGGCGCTCAGATTATGTGCTGGACGTATATTTATCAATATGCAGAAGCTAAGGGGATAGATGGTGTTACCGCGGGTTATTATCAGATTGTTGCGTTTATAGTGTTTACTGTAGGACGTATTCTGGGAACTTATTTATTACGCTTTATAAGCTCGGGAAAGTTACTAGCAAGTTTTGCAGTGTTAGCCGTTGCCTTTGTAATAGGTGTTATTACTAGTTCAGGAGAATTTGGATTGTATTGTCTGGTAGGTATTTCATTTTGTATGTCACTTATGTTTCCTACAATTTATGGGATTACTCTCGAAGATTTAACCGAAGAACAATCTAAAGTAGGGTCTGCAGGTTTAGTTATGGCTATTGTAGGTGGTGCATTAATGCCAAAATTACAAGGAATGATTATCGATGCAGGAGGTACAGGGGTTTCCGATATTCAGATTTTAGGCGTAGCCGAAGTCAACTTTTCGTTTATTTTACCCTTATTATGTTTTGTTTACATCAGCTGGTACGGCATCTATATTTCAAATAGACATGAGGCAAGTAATGCAGTTTCTTCTGAAACACTTGCGGTATGATGACTAAATTTCAAGGATATTTTCTGATTGTCCTTACTCTGAGTATGTACGTAGGAAATGCGCAAATACAGATTACCAATAAGAACTTCTCTTTTGGCACAACCGGTCGCATAGGTTTTGGGTATTCTCCCGGAATAGAAGGACATACCGGTCGTCAGCTCAACTTATCGGGGCAAGGTTCCTTAGGAGGTAGAATGGATCAGGGAGATTATATAGATTTATTACCGGCTTTTCATTTTACACCAGTAAACGCAAATAAAGACAGCACGGTAATAGATTTTCAGGCGCGATTGGCTTTTTACTCTACTAATAATACTTTTTTAGGTAACGTGAGCTCGGGCTCAATAAATGGAATTGTAACCAGTTTGCCGGAGGCTTTTGTAGAAGCAAAAAACATAGTAGGTAGTGAATGGAGTGTGTGGGCTGGAGCACGATATATGCGTTATGATGATGTGCATATAACAGACTATTTTTATTTTGACGATCATTCTGCTGAAGGTTTCGGTATTAAATATAAAAACACCTCATTTTCGATGTTTTTTCCTGCGGTAATTGATACCTCGTCTACTAATACCACACCGTATTCCTATACAAACATAATAGATGGAAACCAGAATCTTACGTATCGTCAGCGGGAGGTTATGGTTCTGGAACACACGGTAAATTTTAAAGAGAATCACCGTCTTAAATTACTTGCAGAATACCATACCGTTCCTAATATTTCAGACAATACAAATACACCTTATCCTGCAGATAACGGCTATGTGATAGGAGCTAAACTAAACTCTGAATTAAAAACAACACTTCCGGGTTCATTTAATCAGTTTGCTGTTAGATATGGTACCGGTATTGCAAATGGTGGCGATAACGGCAATACACAAACCTGGCGTACGTATGGAGCGCCACAGGTAGAAGACGGCACATATGCAGGAGCTTATTCATTTACTGTAGTTGAGCATATGCTGTATAATGTAAATAACAGATGGAGTATAAATCCGTATGCGGTTTTTACTAAAAGTAAAGGTGGCGCAAAATCAGCTGATAAAGCAACAGATTTTTACGGTCGCAGTATTTATAACCGAAAAACAGATGTAGCATTAGGAAGCAGGTTTTTGTATTATGCTAAAGACTGGTTTCATATATTAACAGAATTGCATTACACCAGTCGTAAAAATGGAAACGATCCTACTGCGGGAATGGTTAAATTTACGCTAGCACCTACGATTGTACCCACGGCAGAGCGAAGTGCCTGGGCACGACCGCATATTCGGTTTATAGCTTCAGTAGCACGATATAATGATTTTGCACAAAATAGTCTGGCTTCTCCATTTTTACAGCAAGCGGGGTCTAAACGCTTTGGGACGTATTTTGGGGTACGATCTGAATGGTGGATTTTTTAAAAAAATAATATAAAATTATGATGAATATAAAATATGGAGCCTCGTTACTGTCCTGGACTACTCCAAACTGGACGCACGAATCTGGCTTATATGCTATAGAGAAAACAGCCGAAACCGGTTTTGAACTGCTCGAGATTCTCTTGCCACACACCGTAGATTTTGATGCACCGGCAGTTAAAAAACATTTAAATAAACACGGTATTTCAGCGGTTTGCTCGCTTAATTTTTCCGCAGAAACACATCTACCTGCGCATCCTAAGCAAGCATTAGCACTTATAAAAAAATCATTAGATCGCACAGCGGCTTTAGATGCAGATTTTATGGGTGGTGTATTGCACTCTGCGATAGGTTGTTTTACAGGAAACCCTGTAACAGAAGCAGAGAAAGATACGGTTGTAAATGTATGGGGTGAAGCTGCTTTATATGCATTAAAACGCGGTATTACTATAGGGATAGAACCTATAAACCGCTATGAAAGTTATGTATGCAATACGGCTGAAAATGTATTAGAACTCATTGAAAAAACCGGAATGCCCAATCTGGCTTTACATCTGGATACCTTTCATATGAATATTGAGGAAGCTAATTTTAAAGATCCAATTTTAAGAGCCGGTAATAGATTAAAACACCTGCATATCACAGAAAGTCATCGCGGAATGCCCGGGGATGGAACCGTGAATTGGGATGAGCTTTTTGAAGCATTAAATACCATAAACTTTGAAGGCAATCTGGTTTTAGAGAACTTCTCATCAGAGGTACCGGGTATGCAGCAAGCTGTTTCCCTATGGCAAAAATCACCGTATTCTGCTCAGGAGCTTGCTGAAGGAAGTTTAGCTTTTATGAAAAACAAAGTAAAACAATTCAGTATCTAGAATAACTACGTATTAATTTCAAAATTTTAAGTTCATGAATGCACATGATAATAAAGCAAAAGATTTTTTACCACAGCTAACCGGTTCATTTGCCCAACCTGCGGCAGAAAACCCAACTGTTGCAATGGTTGAAGCAGCCTATAAACACCACGGTTTGCATTTTAGATACATCAATTGTGAAGTAAGTCCAGAAAATCTGGAAACTGCGATACAAGGCGCTAAAGCTTTAGGATGGTCTGGTTTTAATTGTTCGATACCGCACAAGGTTGCTGTAATTAAATATCTAGATGGTCTAGGTGAATCTGCAAAACTTATAGGGGCAGTAAATACCATTGTAAAACGTGACGATAAATGGATAGGTGAGAACACAGACGGAAAAGGTTTTGTGCAGGCACTTAAACAGATTATAGATCCTGCACAAAAGCATATTACACTTTTTGGTGCCGGTGGTGCAGCTCGTGCTGTTGCTGTAGAACTTGCTCTTGCAGGGGCAAAAACAATAACTCTTGTAAATAGAAGTAGCGAGCGCGCAGAAGAGGTAGTAACATTATTAAATGACAATACTCCAACTCAGGCGGTATATAACTCGTGGGAAAACAGATACGCTATAGACCCTAAGACTCAAATTGTAATAAATGCAACCAGCGTGGGACTTTATCCTGATGTAGATCAGCAATTAAATATAGATTTTGACAGCATACATCCTGATATGGTTGTTGCAGATGGCATCCACAATCCGCCGGAAACGCATTTATTGAAAACGGCTAAAGATAAAGGGTGCAAAACCGTAAATGGTATTCAAATGCTCGTTAATCAAGGTGTAATAGGTATAAAATACTGGACCGGGGTTGATGTTGATGCGCAAGTTATGCACACTAAATTAAATGAAGTGTTTGACCTGTAATAAACCACAAATTTTAATATGTATTCAAAAGGAAGATTTTATAAAGATCTTCCTTTTGAATACATATAAATTAAATTGTATATAGAACAAACGTTCCATTCTTAATTATTTCATCATTAGAAATTCAATAGGTCAACATTTTTAAATTTATAAAACAATTAAAACTAAATTCAATTATTCTAAGTTGATCTATAAAAATTTAATCAAAGACAAAACCTACAATTGAAAAAAAATATAATTGGGTAGGCATTGATTAAAATGACTTTCTATAGTTTAAAAACCTCCTAAACTTCTTATACTAAACTTATATTGCCTTATAAGTCCTTGCGGTTTGTTTTGAAGTACCCAAGCCTTCAATGCCCAATTCAACTACATCACCCGGTTTTAGGTAGCGTGGTGGCTTAAAGCCCATTCCTACACCAAAAGGAGTTCCGGTTGAAATGATATCTCCCGGAAGCAGGGTCATAAACTGACTGATGTAACTCACTACCTCCTGCACATTAAATACAAAATCTGAAGTATTGCTGTTTTGCAATTCCTCACCATTCAATTTCAGCCACAGGTTGAGTTTGTTTGGATCTTTGATTTCGTCTTTGGTAGCAATATAAGGACCTAAAGGCGCAAAGGTATCGCAGCTTTTTCCTTTGACCCATTGCCCGGCACGCTCGATCTGAAAGGCACGTTCGCTGTAATCGTTGTGTAGGGTGTAACCTGCTACATAATCTAAAGCTTCTTCCTCGCTTACATAGGAAGCTTTTTTGCCGATTACCACGGCGAGTTCAACCTCCCAGTCTGTCTTTTCACTTCCCTTAGGGATGATCACATCGTCATTGGGTCCCACAATTGCCGAAGTCGCTTTAAAGAATAGAATGGGTTCTTTGGGAACTTCCATCCCGGTTTCTTTAGCGTGAGAAACGTAATTAAGACCGATGCATACAATTTTTGAAGGACGTACCAAAGGTGCGCCTAGACGGGTTTCTGCGGAAACTTCCTCACAATTGTCCTGTTCTTTGTTTAACCATGTTTTAAGTCGGTTGATGCCGTCAGTCTCAAAAAATGCTTCGGTGTAATCTTCACCAAAACCTGATACATCTATGCGTTTTCCGGAGTCTAAAAGCACTCCCGGTTTTTCATTTCCGGCTTCGCCGAAACGTATTAATTTCATAATCTTCTAGTTAAAAAGTCATCCATTTAGTTTTATAAATCCGCCGTCAATAGGGAAGTCTGTCCCGGTGATGAAAGATGCTTCATCAGAGGCCAGATACAGGGCGAGATGGGCAATTTCTACAGGTTTGCCCATACGGCCCAAAGGTTGGGTTTTAGATAGATTTTCAAACATCTCTTCCTGATTGTCAGGGTAATTTTTTGCAATAAAACCATCTACAAAAGGGGTGTGAACGCGGGCAGGGGAGATGCTGTTGCATCTGATGCCCTCATCAACATAATCTTTAGCGATGGAATAGGTCATCGTGAGTACGGCGCCTTTTGACATGGAGTACGCAAAACGGTCTGAGATCCCAACCGAAGATGCAATCGAAGCCATATTGATTATGACTCCGCTTTTGCCCTTCATGTGTTTAATCACGGCTTTTGCGCAGTTAAATACGCCCTTGATGTTTATGGCGTAAATACGGTCGAGATCCTCTTCACTAGTGTTCTCAATAGTACCCACGTGAGCAACACCTGCATTATTTACTAAGATATCTATTTGATGGTTTTTAGCAATATCATTAATTAAATTAGTGACTTGCTGTACGTTAGCCACATCGCAAAATTCAAAATACACATCGAGATTTTGTGACTTTAGTTCTTCAGCTACTAAAGCGCCTTCTTCCTTATTATAGTCAAGTATAAATACCGAGGCTCCATTTTGAGCATATACGGTACTTATTGCTTTACCAATACCACTGGCGCCACCGGTTATTAGTGCTGTTTTACCATTTAATTGAAATACCGACATATTTCTTATTTTAAAATTATTTTAATAATAGTGTCCACGTCGTTCTGATGATCAGAATCAATCTCAAAACTCAGTTTCCCATTTTTTAATGAATAGTTTAAGGGAGTCGCATCACTGAAATAAACTACTTGTTTTATTTTATTTTTAAATTGAGGAATTGAAATCGAGTTAAAATTTTTATCTAAAATGTGTAAATAAAGTACTTTCCCTTTTTGGGTTGAAACCATAGTGTCTTTTTGGTATTCACCACCACGAGTGTCGTAGATACTTTCTCCATTTGCATTCAACCAGGCTCCCAGTTCTTTTAGACGCTCTTTATGCTCTTGTTGAATAGCTCCGTTAGGCATAGGGCCTATATTAAGAAGAAAATTGGCATTATTACCTGCCGCTTTAATGAGATATTGTATCAATTCTTTGGCAGATTTATGATTGCCATCCTGCAGGTTAAAACCCCAGGAATGATTTATGGTTTCACAGGTCTCTAAGGGTAAATTACCTATTTGAGAACCTTCACTAAAGCCAGCAGTATTTTTCCCCGGAAGGTCTTTTTCAAACATTTGAAAATCTTCACCTGCAATGGGTGCAAGATGGTGGTTATTACCTATGAGCAAACCGGAATTCACGCCGTGAATGATTTTATACGTTTCTTCCAAATCAAAATCCTCATAAGGTTTGCCGGCTTTTTTTAAATCGTTTTGATCCCAATATCCATCAAACCAAAACCCTGCGATGTCATAATTTTCTGCCAGTTCTTTGATTTGTGCATTTTGATACAATAGATAATCCTGCCAGTTACCAGATTCTGGTCGACCTAAATCCTGACCGGTCTTCCCTCGGGGATAGTAATCCGGATGATGCCAGTCTAACTGCGAATAATATGCAAAAAGCTTGATTCCCTCTTTTTTACATGCTTCCTCAAGCATTCTAAAAATATCTTTGCCATAGGGGGTATCGTCTACAATATTATAATCGGAAACTTTTGAATCATACATCGCAAAACCGTCGTGGTGTTTTGTTGTTATGGTGATATATTTCATACCGGCAGCTTTTGCAAGACGTACCAGTTCTTCTGCATCAAAATCTTGTGGATTAAAAAAGGAGGGAAGCAGTTCATACCGGTCTGTTTTAATTTTTTGTTGTTGCATTACCCATTCGCCATCGCCCAGAATACTGTATACCCCCCAGTGAATAAACAGGCCAAATTTTGCATCCTGAAACCAGACTCTGTTTTCCAGATTTTCAGGTGAAGGCGTGTAGCCGGTCTGACCTAGAGCCAAATACAGATTTAGAAACAAAAGAATTGTAATGCATGTGCGCTTTTTCATAGTTTTATTTGGTTTTGGCGATTTCCTGCCAGATTTTTCCGGTTGGAAACGTATAATCTTTAAGTGATTCCGGTTTCATAGTGATGCTGTAACCCGGCATTTGTGGCGGCATATAGGCACCGTTTTTAATCACTACAGGGTCAAAGAAATGATCGTGCAGGTGATCTACATATTCTATGATACGATTTTCAAACGAACCGCTAATGGCAATATAATCAATCATAGACAAGTGCTGAACGTATTCACAAAGGCCTACGCCACCAGCGTGAGGACATACTGGAATTTCAAATTTGGCAGCCATAAGCAACACCGCAAGAACCTCGTTAACACCGGCTAATCTGCAGCTGTCTATCTGGCAAATCTCAATGGCACCTGCCTGCATCAATTGTTTAAAAATAACCCGATTTTGACAATGTTCTCCGGTTGCTACTTTTATAGGAGCAACCGCTTTTGCGATCGCGGCATGTCCCAATACATCGTCTGGGCTCGTAGGTTCTTCAATCCACCAGGGGTTGAATTTTTTAAGTTCGGCCATATTCGCGATAGCTTCGGTTACATCCCATTTTTGGTTGGCATCCATCATCAGCTTAAGGTCGTCACCTATTTCTTCGCGAATAATCTGAGCCCGGCGCATATCGTCTTTAAGGTCTTTGCCTACTTTGATTTTCATATGCTTAAAACCTTCGGCTTTAGCCTCACGGCATAATTTCCGCATTTTCTCGTCGCTGTAACCCAGCCAGCCTGCAGAGGTGGTGTAGGCAGGGTAACCGTTCTGAAGCAAATCATCAATACGCTGCTGTTTAGAACCTTCCAGTTTTTTTAACATGGTTATCGCTTCAGCAGGGGTAATCGCATCGGTAATGTAAGTAAAATCTACGCAAGAGACCAGTTCTTCCGGACTCATATCTGCCAGTAGTTTCCAAAGCGGTTTTTCTTCCGCCTTGGCGTATAAATCCCAAACGGCATTTACCACCGCTCCCGTTGCCAGATGAATCACTCCTTTTTCGGGGCCTAACCAGCGCAGTTGACTATCGCCTGTGATCATTTTCCAAAAGGCACCCATATTTTGGGTAAAGGATGCCAGTGTTTTATTGAGAATCAATGGCATTATCGAGTCAATCGCGGCCACACAGAGCTCGTTGCCACGACCTATCGTAAAGGTGAGACCGTGACCTTCCAGACCTTCCTGCGAAGTTTTGAGAATCACATAAGCAGCAGAATAATCGGGATCGGGATTCATAGCGTCTGAACCGTCCAGAAATTGGCTGGTAGGGAAGCGTATATCTACAACTTCATAGCCGGTGATTGTGACTTCGGTTTGCATAATTTATAGTGAAAATTAGAGTGAAACACTTCAAAATTAATGCGCCTGCATCCGTTTTACTGAATGATTTTTTGCTGATGCTTACTCTTTTTTTGCTTTTAATTCAATTCACATTCTTTTTTGGTGATATTCTGCATATTCCAGAGGCGTCTTTCCGGTTATAATTTTAAACTGTCTATTGAAATTAGACAGGCTGTTAAAACCACAAGCGTAGCAAATTTCGCTTACATCATAGCGTTTTTCAATAAGCAACCTGCAGGCATAACCAATGCGAATCTCATTGAGATAGCGCGTAAAACTCTTCTTGTGAAATTTGCTAAACAAACGACTAAATGCTGATGAGTTCATCGGGATTAAAGCGGCCACTTCTCCAAGCATAATGGGCTTCCTGAAATTTTTAAAAAGGTATTCATAAACTGCATCAAAATTTTTTGAGTTTGAGGTAAGCGCGCTATTCTGGAATCCCGTGCTGCTTATCGCCCGACCGGGAGTTGTGCTTAGTTCGTGAAGCAGGTCTAAAAATTGCATAGTTCGCTCAAACGGACTTAAGGCGCTAAGTTGCAAGATTTTTTGCTTGATTTTAGAACTTACTTTTTCAAACACGATACCTCGTGCAGCGCGATCCAGGAGGGAAGCTATTGAAGCCATTTCGGGAGTTTCTAAAAAATCAGTCCCCAGAAATTCCTTTCTAAAGTGTATGGCGATAGCTTCAGCTTTTAGTGCGGTATGGGGTTCAAAATATTCAGGATCATTAAGCCACATGTGCGGCAGGTTTGAACCTAATAAAACCAGTTCGCCGGGAGCAAATTTTGAAATAGAATCCCCAATGAACCTCGTGCCCGTGCTCTCTAAAATAAGCACCAGTTCGAGTTCGGGATGATAGTGCCAAATCTTCAAAAAATGAGCATCCTGAGTGGTGTTGAGGCTAAAAGAAGAAGCATTGGGACTCTTGCGGTCTATCTTGATGAGTTTCATATTCAGTTAATTTGAAGGCTTTGCTTGCGATACGCTCCCGGTGTGATGTTGAGGTGTTTTTTAAAGACTTTGTAAAAATGTGGTAATGTATTGAAACCGGTTTCAATAGCAATATCAAGTAAAGTTTTATTAGTGGTTACTATAAGATATTGGGCGCGTTCAATACGTTTTTCGTGTATATACATTAATGGCCTTGATCCTGTGTGTTCTAAGAATATTCGTGAAAAATAATCTTTACTTTGATTTACATAATTAGCAAGCTCAGCAACCGTAAGTCCTTTATTCAGATTAATTTGTATATAATTTATCGCATCTAGAACGGCGTAAGGTATTTTTTTAATTTCTTCCGGTTTAAAGCGGTAATATTCTAAAAAGCGAGATAGCAGTATTAAAATTATACCCTGACTCTCAAATTGCACGTAAGTTTTCATGTTTCGGTTCAAATCCCGGTATTCTTTATAATAGGTTTCTTTTTCATATATTTTGGGATTGTCAGATCGATTAATTCCTCGTCCTGGATTAATTTTTAAAAGTTTTTTGAATAGTTGAATGTCAATTTCAGAGGCTTTTATTTCCATTAAAGATCGGTTGTCTTTAAAAAGAGATATTCCACCTGGAGCTTCTTCAAAGAATTGAACAAAAAATTGACTTAAATAGGTTTCACATTTAAGGCTACAGAGCGTAAAACTCGGGATTAGATAGAGATGACCGGGTCTTAAAATAATCTTTTCTGAAGGGCTGTATATTTCTCCTGCACCATCATCTATATAATACAAGCGAAAATAAGGGCTAATAACGTTTTTGTAATTCCAGCGCTCATTGAGTTGCACATAATCAATATTTAATATTGAAAAGGAATGATTGTGAAGTTGAATATTCATGATTTAGGTATTATAAATCTTCTTAATAAAATCTTAATCAGATAAGAATAAGTCGGATATGTGTAAAACATACACATATAGTCTAAATATATTTGAAATAATATTAATCGCAAATATTTTTTACGAAATCGTTTGATAAAAATACTATTTAGTACTAACCCTAGATTTATTTGAATATTATTTAAAGCCTGTGTCTAAAAGTTGACAAATATGCACCTCTATCGTAGTTAATTTAAAGTACTATCTAATACCTGTCTTCCGCCTTTAATTTTTTATAAATAAGCTTAAGACGGAAATAGGTAAATGAGATTAATCAAAATAAACAATGCATCTAAACAAATAATTTTAAAATGAATAACAAAAAAACAATAGCCTGTAGTGGAGATCATTGGATGGGACTGAAAGTTAAATCAGCTGTTCTCGTGGTGTCTTGCTTTTCTGGTCTGCTTATGCAGGCAGGTATTAATAATAGCCTGATATCGAAATGTGAATCTATTCTGAAAAATGAATCGATACGAAATGAAAATTATTTTCCTGTTTATTTAATAAAAGAACAACAGAAAATAACTGGTACGGTTACAGATAGAGATGGTAATCCGGTAATAGGTGTCAATGTTATGGTTAAAGGCACAACAACGGGTACGGTTACCGATTTTGATGGAAATTTTTCTATAGAAGCAAAACCTGATCAAATTTTGGTTTTCAGTTTTGTAGGTTTTAAATCTCAAGAAATGGCTATAGCTAATAATTCAAACATCGAGGTTATGCTTGAAGATGATGTAAGCCAACTTGATGACGTGGTTTTAATTGGTTATACAGAGCGTAAAGAATCTAATATCACTAGTGCTGTAGCTACTATAAAATCTGACGAGATTTCAAGAGCTCCTGTGACTAACCTTTCTCAAGCCCTTGCGGGTCGTCTTCCAGGTGTGGTTTCTACCCAGCGCGGAGGAGAGCCGGGTTATGATGGTGCCGGAGTATCTATTAGGGGTTTTGGTAACGCATTGGTAATTGTTGATGGGGTGCCACAAAACTATACACAGTTAGACCCTAATGAGGTTGCCAGTATTACCATTTTAAAAGATGCTGCTGCAGCCGTTTATGGTGTTCGAGCAGCAAATGGGGTTATTCTGGTTGAAACAAAAAAGGGTAAATACGGAAAACCTGTATTTAAATATGATGCGTATGTAGGCGTGCAAACACCTACCCGTTACCCAAAATTAACTAATGCAGCAGATTTTGTGCTGCTTAATGATGAAGGAGAAATAAATCAGGGAAGACCTCCTGTTTATGGTAAAGAAGTCTATGAGCAATATAAAAATGGGGAATTGCCTTCTTATGATTGGTATGACCTTACTATTCGACAATACAGCCCGCAGACTCAGCATACCATAAGTGCACAGGGTGGGACTGAAGACATAGATTATTATATGTCTGTAGGTATGTTTAATCAGGAAGGCATGTGGCGTAGTAAGGATACAGATTATGAACGCTATAATTTTAGATCTAAGGTGACGAGTCGCTTCAGTGATAATTTTTCAGCAACTATGAACCTTTCTGGGCGAATTGAAAACCGAAATACACCAGGACTGAGTGCGGCTAATATTATGTGGGGAATACTTAGGGCACACCCAACCTCGGGACCTTATGCCAATGACAATCCAGAATATTATAACGAAACAAACGTACCTTTTTTTCAACCTGTAGCCCTTTCAAACAGTGCTGTTTCGGGATATAACCGAGATAACTTCAACAATTTTACAGGGATTTTAAGCCTGGATTATAAAGTAAAACAAATAGAAGGCCTATCCCTTAAAGGAATGTATTCCTATTTAAGAGAATTTGCACGGGTTAAAACCTGGAGACCAGAATTTGATCTTTATAATTATAACGCCGAAACCGAAACCTACAATGTGGGTTACACTGGGGGAAGTCCTACCCGTTTGACGGAAACCTTTAGACAAAACACAGAGAAACTGGCTCAGTTTTCTATGAACTACAAGAGAACTTTTGGAGACAAACACACTTTTGAAGGTTTAGCACTTTTTGAGCAACGAGAAAGCTACGGAGATGATTTTAACGCTTCTCGAGAATATTCGCTTGATGCGGTTCAATATCTATTTGCTGGGCTCGATGCTAATAAGAATAATAATGGTGGAGCTTATGAGTATGCCAGCCGCGGATTGGTAGGTCGCGCATATTACGATTATGACGATAAATACATTCTTGAGCTAGTATTTAGGTATGACGGTTCATCACGTTTTCCACAGGGATCGCAATGGGGTTTCTTTCCAGCAATTACAACAGGCTGGAGAATCTCTGATGAAGGTTTTTTTAAGAACAATATAGATTTTGTAAACAATTTAAAACTAAGAGGTTCGTGGGGAAAAGTAGGGGATGACCAGGGCGCAAACTATCAGTTTGTAACCGGGTTTACCTATCCGTCAGGCAATTATATTTATGGAAATAATGTCGTTCCTGGTCTGGTAGAACGCGGGATTCCTAATCCTAATCTTACCTGGTATGAATCTACAACAACTAATTTGGGTCTTGATGCTGCTTTTTTAAATTCTAAACTTACCGTACAGTTTGATTATTTCTACAGAGAGCGTGACGGTTTGCTAGCGACCCGATTTTTATCATTACCAGGAACCTTTGGGGCATCACTTCCTCAAGAAAATCTAAATTCAGATAGTGATCGCGGGTTTGAGCTTGTACTAGGAACTAACCAATCATTGGGTGATTTTAAATTTGATGTTACTGCAAATGTTACTTATACCCGTTCAAAATATGGGTATCAGGAGCGGGCTCCTTTTACCAGTTCAGAAAATGAATGGCGCCAGAAGGTTGAAGGACGATGGAAAAATATCTGGTGGGGATACGAAGCTATAGGTCAATTTCAATCTCAGGAAGAAATCGATAACTGGCCGGTTGTGCAGGACGGTCAGGGTAACCGTTCGCTAAGACCCGGAGATATTAAATATCTTGATTACAATGGTGATGGAATCATTGACGGCGGGGATAATAAACCTATTGGTAGAGGTTCTACTCCTGAAATTATGTTTGGATCAAATATTAATGTAACGTATAAGAACTTTGATTTTTCAGTGCTCTTTCAAGGAGCAGCTAACTTCAACTTTTACTTTACTGACGAATTTCAAAGCCCTATTTTTAACAATGCCAACTCTCTGGCTACCTTTATGGATAGATGGAGACGAGAAGATCCTTATGACGCAACGAGCGAATGGATTCCCGGAAAATATCCTGCGACAATTCCATCAGGTTCTCCCAATAATAAATATAATTCTTCCTTTTGGCTACAAAATGCTAGTTATCTCAGATTAAAAAACATTCAATTGGGATTTACACTTCCTAAAGGAGTATGTGAAACCCTGGGTATAACCAATGCCCGTGTCTATATCAACGGCCTAAACATATACACCTGGGATAAACTGAAATATGCTAACGTAGATCCCGAAACACCTGGCGGCAACGGACTTTTCTATCCGCAGCAACGTGTATGGAATACAGGTGTAAATATTAGTTTTTAAAAAAATAATAATGATGAAAAATTTTAAGATAAAAATGATATCCTGTCTGGTTTTACTAGGAATCTTTCATTCTTGTGATGATGACTTTTTAGACCGTCAACCCCTTAATATAATTTCAGAATCAGATGTATGGAGCAGCCTCACTGGGGTAGAGGCTTATTTGGTTACCCTGTACAATAATATGCAAACCGAAGATTTTAATTACAACGGTATTATTGATTATCAGGGTTATTTACCCTATGTAACTGATATTTGCTTACGGGCAAAAACCTGGGGCACAGTAAGTAATGTTTCTATTATGCCCTCAAATGCTTACGGATGGTGGGGTTATGGCCAGGTTAGACAGGCAAATCTATTCCTTGAAAATATTGATGATGCCTCAATCAGCCAGGATCAAAAGGTGATTTTAAGGGGAGAAGCCCGTTTTATACGCGCATTTTACTATTTCTCAATGGTAAAACGTTACGGCGGTGTACCTATAATTGAGGATGCCCAGCAATTCACAGGAGATAATTTAGCTGAATTACAGGTTTCTCGAAATACAGAACAGGAAGTTTATGACTGGATTGCCAATGAACTTGACTTGGCAATAGCAGATTTACCGGCTACACGTGGTAGCGAAGATAAATTTAGAGCTACTCAATGGGCAGCCTATGCGCTAAAATCCCGGGCGATGTTATATGCAGCGTCATCTGCCAGATATGCTGGCGTACAACTTGATGGTTTAATAGGTATACCATCTTCTGAAGCAGAACGCTATTATAATGCCGCCAAAAATGCTTCAAAAGCCATTATGGATTCTGAACAATACGCATTATTTGATGAATCTGATGATAAAGCTCAGAACTTTTATGATCTGTTTATGGGAGATGGTACAAATTCTGAAATGATCTTTGTAAAATCATTTAAGGCTCCTGATAAAACTCATAGTTTTGATTTTTTTAATACTCCACACAGCTTCCGAATAGATTGGGGAAGCGGTTTTAATCCTACAGTAGATCTGGTAGAAGCTTATGAATATGTTGATGGAAGTGTAGGTAAATTACGTGTGAAAGATGCTAATGGCAACCCCATTAAGTATCAGAATCCTGCAGATCTTTTTGAAGGTAAAGATCCTCGGTTTTTTGCTACAGTGTTATATCCATTTGCACCTTATCAAGGGGGTATTGTAGAGGTACGTGCAGGTATAATAGATAACGGTCAGACTATTACTGCTGGAAATTTAACAGATTTATATGGGCAGGGCAGTGAAGCAGTAACTATTATGGGTAAAGATGGACCATCTGCGAACTCAGATCCTACAAAAACCGGTTTCTATTTACATAAATTTATAAATGATTCTCAGAAAGTACCTGATGGCCGTTCAGAAACACCCTGGCCAATATTTAGATATGCAGAAATTCTTCTCAACTATTCTGAAGCTACTATAGAGCTTGAAGAAAATGGATTGGCGTTAGGCGCAATAAATAGAATTAGAGAGCGTGCGGGTATTGCACCTTTAGAAAGTATAAATCGTGATAAAGTGCGTCATGAGCGTAAAATTGAATTGGCTTTTGAGAATCACAGATTCTGGGATCTAAGAAGATGGCGTATTGGGACAGAGATTCTTAATAACGCACAACCCCTTGCTTTAAATCCTTATTTAATTTGGGAAGACAAAACTTATATTTTCAGTATTGATAACGCACCACGGCAACCCAGAACCTGGACAGAACAGATGTATTGGGAGGCTATTCCTGGCAACGAGATTAGTACAAACCCTAATATGATTCAAAACCCATTATATTAAAAACTATGAGAACTTTTCAAAATATATCTTTGAAGTTATGCTTGATTCTAGCTCTGGGTAATGGAGTTGTTTCTTGTGAATATGATAATTTCGATGAACCACAAACAACCATTCAGGGGCGTATCGTAGACGCTTCTGGAAATTTAGTTCCAACACAGCAGCCTAACGGGACTCGAATTCGTCTTTATGACCAAGCCTTTGAAAACGTACAGCCCGTTGCATTTTGGGGAATGCCAGACGGCACCTATAAATACTCGAGAATTTTTTCGGGAAGTTATAAGATAATTGCTAACGGACCTTTTTTTCCTATTGATACACTTCTTACAAACATACAGGATATTAAAAATCTTGATATCGAAGTGGTACCATTTTTAAAGGTTAACGATGTAAATGTTGAGAAAAAAAGCAATGCTATTGAGGTATCTTTTTCTATATCTAGAACTCAAGAAATAGGGAAAATTAATCAGATCGCTGTTTTTGTAAATACAACCCCTTTTGTAGATTCAAATAATTTCATCAATAATAACCCTGAGACTAATGTAGGTGATATAAGCGATGAAGAATTACTAAGTAATATTCATCAAAAAGTAATTTCAGATCTTGAATTAGGAGAAAAATATTATATCAGGGCAGCAGCAAGAGCAGCAAACTCAGGTAATTATTATAATTATTCAGAAATGATTGAAATAGAACTCTAATAAGAAAATTTTCAGTTTAAAAATATAAAGTGATATACTTTAATGAGAATTGCTAATTAGTAAACTTTATAAGGAAACTAAAAACATAATATGAAACGCAGAGATCTTATAAAACTTGGTGCAGCCGCAGCTGCTGGTTTATATTTAAACCCACTGCTGGCACGTGCAAATTTCTTCAACCCTGAGCAAAGAGGACTATTTACACCTAGCTGGGATTCACTTTCTAAATATCAGGTCCCAGACTGGTTTCGCGATGCTAAGTTTGGTATGTGGGCGCATTGGGGTCCTCAATGTGAGCCCGAATCTGGAGATTGGTACGCTCGCGGAATGTATCAGGAAGGTTCGTGGCAGTACAAATCTCATATTGATAATTACGGGCATCCTTCAGAATTTGGTTTTAAAGATGTGATCAACGTTTGGAAAGCAGATAAATGGGATCCTGAAGAACTGGTTAGTCTCTATAAAAAAGCCGGAGCTAAATATTTTATGGCGATGGCCAATCACCATGACAACCTGGATCTTTGGGACAGCACGCATCAGCCCAATTGGAATTCGGTGCAAATGGGGCCTAAAAAAGATATTATTGCCGGTTGGGAAAAAGCAGCACGCAAGGCCGATCTGCCTTTTGCACTAAGTGTGCATGCTGCTCATGCGTGGAGTTGGTTTGAACCTTCCCAACGTGCAGATAAAAACGGTCCACTGGCGGGAATACCCTATGATGGAAATTTGACTGTTGAAGATGGGGAAGGTACCTGGTGGGAAGGAGTTGATCCGCAGGAATTGTATGCTCAAAACCACGAGTTGAGTGAAGACAGCTATGACGACGGAAAAATACACAGTCAATGGAACTGGGGCAATGGTGTTACTCCGCCCTCAAAAGAATATTGCAAGAAATTTTACAATCGCACGATTGAGTTGATAGACAAATTCAATCCAGATTTACTTTATTTTGACGATACGGCATTGCCGCTTTGGCCGGTAAGTAATGTAGGTCTCGAAATAGCTGCTTATTTATATAACAAAAGCCTGGATAAAGACGGAAACCCACAAGCTGTGGTAACCGGTAAAATTCTGGATGAAGAACAACGCAAAGCTTTGGTTTGGGATATTGAAAAAGGCCAAAGCAATGAGATTGAACCTTTGCCATGGCAGACCGATACATGCATCGGGAGTTGGCACTACGACAAAGGTATCTACCGCGATAAACGCTATAAATCTGCAAAACAAGTCATACACAGTCTTATTGATGTAGTCAGTAAAAATGGAAATTTGATGCTCAATATCCCGGTTAAGGGAGATGGAAGCATTGACGAGTTAGAACGTGCAATTGTCGAAGAAATAGGGGAGTGGATGCGTCTCAACGGAGCAAGCATTTACGGTACCCGACCCTGGAAAATTTTTGGAGAAGGACCCCAGCAGGAAAGTGCTGCCGCTTTGACTGCTCAGGGATTCAACGAAGGCAAGGGCAAGCCTTTTACATCGCAGGATTTTAGATTTGTGACCAAAGGTAAGAAGCTTTACGCTACCGTTATGAGCTGGCCCGAAAGTGGAAACGTACTTATAAAATCATTAGCTTCAGATGCTGCTTATCGAAATAAACCCATCAAAAAAGTAAAGCTGGTAAGTACCGGTAAAAAATTAAAGTTTCAGCAAACTGCGGCAGGTCTTGAGGTGTATTTTCCGCAGGAAAAACCTGCTGTTTCGTATGCAAATGCTTTGGAAATCAGTTAACAGTAAAAACTACTATGAACTATATTGTTTGTCAGGAACCTGGCACCTTTTTATTAAAAGAACAAGATATTCCGCAGCCTAAAGCGGGAGAGTCGTTGTTGCGCATTCGCAAAATAGGGATTTGCGGTACCGATATTCATGCTTTCGGCGGGACACAGCCGTATTTCAATTATCCACGAGTTTTAGGTCATGAATTGGCCGCAGAGTATGTACAGGGGGACGCCGAAGGTTTCGAGAAAGGAGATGCGGTAAGTTTTATTCCGTATTTTAATTGCGGTAGCTGTGTGGCCTGTCGCAATGGTTTGAGCAATTGCTGTACGTCTATTCAGGTTTTTGGTGTACACATTGATGGCGGGATGGCAGAGTATGTGGTCGTTCCGGATTCCTATTTACTGCACGGCGAAGGCCTTGACTTTGATGAACTGGCTCTGGTAGAACCTTTAGCTATTGCAGCACACGGCGTGCGTAGAGCAGGCGTAAAATCTGGAGAAATCGTTCTGGTAATGGGAGCGGGTCCTATAGGTATTGGTCTGATTCAGTTTGCACAACAAGCCGGAGCCAAAGTGATTGCGCTTGATGTTAATGCGCACCGCCTTGATTTTTGTAAAAGCGAACTTGGTGTATGGGAAACCATCAACCCAATGAATGTGGATGTGATGGATCATCTTGCTACACTTACCGATGGCGATATGCCCACAGTGGTTATAGATGCTACCGGTAACCGTAATGTGATGAATAGTGCATTTCAATACCTTGCTCACGGTGGTCGTTATGTGCTGGTAGGTTTGCAGAAAGGCGAACTGGCGTTTAGCCATCCCGAATTTCACAAACGGGAATCTACACTGATGAGCAGTCGTAATGCGACTCGAGAAGATTTTAAATATGTAATTGAAAGTCTAAAAGCAGGAAAGATTGACCCTAAAAAATACATTACACATCGGGTAGCTTTTCAAGATTTACCAGAACATTTTGAAAACCTATTTAAACCTGAAAAAAATGTCATTAAAGCGCTGATTGAATTTAATTAGTGTTTTTGATACATTTATAGTAAATTCCATAAATGATTCTCGATACCCATCAACATTTTTGGCAGTATAATTCGGTTAAGCATGACTGGGTTGATGAAGAAATGACTGTAATACGTCGTGATTTTATGCCTCAGGATTTAAAACCGGTTTACGACGAGCACGATATTACAGGTTGCATCGCCGTACAGGCCGATCAAACGCTGGACGAAAACACTTTTTTACTGAACCTCGCTGATGAATACAATTTTATAAAGGGAGTTATTGGTTGGGTTAATTTTCAAAGCGATTCGGTGCAGCAGGATTTAGATTATTATGCTGAAATGCCTTTGATTAAAGGCTATCGCCATGTCGTGCAGGCTGAAGCTGATCCGTCTTTTTTACTTCGGAAATCATTTTTAAGTGGAATTTCAAAACTGAAAAATACCGGGGCCGTTTATGAAATTCTGGTGTTTGCTCATCAACTTCCGGCGGTACTCGAATTTGTAAAACTCTTTCCCGAACAACAATTTGTCATTGATCATATTGCGAAGCCCAATATCAAAGAAGGCTATATCGATTCCTGGGCTTTATTGATACGTGCAATCGCCAGCTATGAAAATGTGAGTTGTAAAGTATCGGGAATGATTACCGAAGCCGATTATAAAACCTGGAAAACTATCGATTTGATGCCGTATATGAATGTGGTGTTTGAAGCTTTTGGGCCCGATCGAATTGTTTACGGTTCAGACTGGCCGGTATGCCTGGTTGCCGGAAGCTACTCTCAGGTTCTTAATGCAGCCAAGGCTTTTGCCGGACAACTCTCTAAAGATGAGCGCGAACTTTTTTTCTATAAAAATGCTCAGCGCATTTATACTATTTAACTCATGGATTTAAACTTAAAAGATAAAATTGTTTTAGTAACCGGTTCTGCAGGAATGCCCGGTAGCATAGGGCATACGATTATTTTTGCCCTGGCAGCAGAAGGAGCAATCCCGGTTTTGTTAGACCGAAACGCCCGCGGTTTTGAATATGAAAGTCAACTGCGCGAGCAAGGTCTTGAGAGCACATTTTATCAAACCGACTTGTCTGATGCAGAGCAAATTAAAAAATCAGTTGAAAAACTTTCAGCCAAATATGGCCGCATCGATGCGATAATTAATAATGTGGGCGTTAACGACGGCGTTTCCCTTGAAGGTTCATTGGACGAATTTTTGTATTCGTTAAAGCTCAACCTGATAAGTTTTTATGCCACTGTAAAGTATGCTTTGCCCTTGCTCAAAGAAAGTAAGGGAAACATTCTCAACGTAGGCTCAAAAGTAGCGATCACCGGTCAGGGCGGGACTTCAGGTTATGCAGCGGCTAAGGGTGGTGTGTTGGGACTTACGCGAGAATGGGCAGTCGATCTGATCAAGTATGGTATTCGCAGCAATGCGCTTATTATTGCCGAAAGCTATACACCGTCATACGAAAACTGGATTGAAACATTGGAGAATGGTGCTGAAAAACTCCAGGCAATCCGAAATACCATTCCGTTAGAAAACAGAATGACCGCCACCCAAGAAATCGCAGATACGATATTGTTTACCATTTCTGAAAAATCATCGCATACAACCGGGCAGTTTATATTTGTCGACGGCGGTTATGTACATCTGGATCGCGCGTTGCTTCCGGCTAAAAATTAAACTATGGAAAATAAGTTAAAAGTACCCGTAGTAGCCAAATCGGTACTGCTGCCTTTCATATTAATAACTTCTTTATTTGCATTGTGGGGTTTCGCAAACGATATCACAAACCCAATGGTTTCGGCATTTAAAAAAGTGCTGGAGCTTGATAATTTTCAGGCTTCGTTGGTGCAGCTCGCGTTTTACGGCGGCTATTTTACCATGGCGCTACCGGCAGCGATTTTTGTAAATCGGTATTCTTATAAAAAAGGAGTTCTACTGGGTTTGGGTCTTTATGCTTTGGGTGCCTTATTGTTTTATCCGGCAGCAGCTTATGAAGAGTTTGGATTTTTTCTGGCTGCGCTTTACATTTTGACTTTCGGTCTTGCTTTTTTAGAAACCACGGCAAATCCCTACATCCTGTCTATGGGAGCCGAAAAAACGGCAACTCAGCGTCTTAACCTGGCTCAGGCTTTTAATCCTATGGGAGCTTTACTCGGCCTGATCGTAGCACAAAAATTCATTCTGGCTTCGCTGCAATCAGACGATTTATTGCCTGACGGAACCACGGTCTACTCAACACTCGGTGAGGAAGCCCAGGCAGTTGTGCGCACCGCAGATTTAGCAGTAATCCGCGATCCGTATGTGTTGCTGGGTATTGTGGTTATTGGCTTTTTGGTTGTAATCAGTCTGGTTAATATGCCGCAAAATGAACATCAGGAAAATAAAGTAAGTATTGGCGGATCGATCAAGCGACTTTTTAAATCCCGTAAATTTACCGGTGGCGTTATCGCTCAGGCTTTTTATGTGGGTGCTCAGATTATGTGTTGGACCTATCTGTATCAATATGCAGAATCTTTTGGTATTGAGAATACCGAAGCGGTAAACTACGGCATTGCTGCTCTGGTGGTGTTTCTAATTGGCAGATGGGTTGGGACCGCATTGCTCAAGTATGTAGATTCTGGAAAATTATTGCTGTTCTTCGCAATTGGTGCCGCATTGGCCACTTTAATTACTATTATGGTACCGGGAATGATTGGTTTAATAGCACTGGTAAGCATTTCGTTTTTTATGTCAATTATGTTCCCTACCATTTATGGGATTGCTCTTGAGGGGCAGGGCGAAGATGCTAAATTTGGTGCCGCATTTCTGGTGATGGCTATCGTAGGCGGTGCGTTAATGCCCACCCTTCAGGGTTTGATTCTTGATCTGGGCGGAGCAGGTTATACCGATATCAGCATTTTAGGAGTGCCTGAAGTCAATTTTTCGTTTATTCTGCCTTTTATCTGCTTTGTGATTATTGGGATTTATGGAAGAGACGTTTATAAGAAATACAATTTCAATACGGAAGGATGAAAACAACCCGACACTACTATGCGTGTGATCTTAAAGATGATGCAGACTTGATTGCTGAATATGAAAAGTACCATACAGAAGTCTGGCCCGAAGTTCTAAAGAGTATTAAAGATGCCGGAATATGCGTTATGGAAATTTACCGATGCGGTAACCGGCTCTTTATGATTATGGAAACTACGGCAGACTACGATGCTGAACGCAAAAAACAAATGGATTTAAATAATCCTAAAGTACAGGAATGGGAAGATTTAATGTGGAAGTATCAACAAGCCCTTCCATTTGCCAAACCACGTGAAAAATGGATTGTGTTAGAGCGTATATTTAGTTTATAAAATTCATTTTAAGTTTTTAAAAATAGCTAATTAATGCAATTATTAATAACTAAAAAAAGCCTGCTAATCCATTGATTAACAGGCTTTTTTGTATAAACCGTGATTTGGTTCGTCGGGATGAGAGGATTCGAACCTCCGCTCTCGCGCCCCCCAGACGCGCACTTTAACCGGACTAAGCTACATCCCGAATACTTATAAATCAGCTAGATTTTAAAGGAGTGCAAATATAAATAAATGCAGAAGACCACAAAGTGAAATTGCATAAGAAACCGTGACTATTTTAAATTTCTTGATTCTATTCTCAAAACAGGTAGCTGGTAAAAATGACATTATTGTATAACATAGTTTAATAGAAATTTTAAAGGAGTAATTAATTATAACGTTTTCGTTGAATGGATATTTATTTTACGTAACTTAATAGTGCTAATTACTAAACACTTACATTATGAAACCCTATATTCTAAGTATCATCGCCGGAGTCTTACTATCATCAATTACATTAGTTTTTCCAACAATTAAAAATGAGATTGAACCAAGTATTCAGGGAACCTGGGAACTAAAAAACTTTTATTATTATGATAACAATATAATCATAGATACTGTAGGAGCTACAGATGGTTACCGCCAGATTAAAATGTATACTAAAAATCGAGTTATGTGGACACGTTATGTACCAAAAGACTCAGTAGAATGGTTTGGCTACGGAACGTATAGTGTTCAACAGGATAAATTGATTGAAACTCTCGAATACGGATCTGAAAGTATGATGGAAGTTTTAGATACTTTAAGAATATTTACATTTGAGCTTCAACTTTCACAAAATGAGTATAGCCAAATAAGTACAGATGCTGAAGGTAACCGCATATTTTCAGAAAATTATATACGTATTGAATAAATTATTTTGAAATTTTCTTTACTTCTTCTTCGGTAACACGGGTTCCAGTATTGCCCCAGCTATTAAAGACAAAATTCATAACGTCTGCGACCTCGTCATCATACAACCCTAAACCAGGCATGATGCTGCTGTAAGGAGTTCCATTAACTATTATTTTTCCGTTCAAACCATATTTAACGGCACTGATACTTGCCTGCCTGTTTTTAAGTAAATAATCTGCCTGTGCTAAAGGAGGGAAGGTACCCTTTATACCTTCGCCTTGTGCCATATGACATTACATACAGAAATCTTCATAAAGTACAGCACCTCGTTTAATACTATTTGTAAGCACAGTATCAATGATGGTTTGGTTTACTTGAGATTTTTCAGAAAATTTGAGCTTATTTTCTTTTAAATTCAATAGAGTTATTAATGTAATCGTTCCTGTTATGAGAATTGATGTTTTCAATTTTTTACAAGTTTTACTATTCCTACTCCTTCAACGCCAGCATAAATAAAGCCGTCTGCTGCTTGTATTACATTGCGCACTCTACCAATACCGTCTAGTAGCTTTTCGCGTTTGACAACCTTATTATTGTCGAGATAAAGAGCTTCCAGATACACAAACTTTAGTGAGCCTACGAGTAAGCTACCTTTTAATTCAGGATAATTATCACTCGTTACTAAAGCCATACCGCTGGGAGCGATAGAGGGAACCCAATAATATAAGGGTTGTTCCATCCCTTCTTTTTTAGTCTCCTCTGTAATATCTGTTCCGCTATAATTAATGCCATAAGTTATAACTGGCCAACCGTAATTTGCTCCTTTTTTAATGATGTTGATTTCATCGCCACCACGAGGTCCGTGCTCATTTACCCAAATTTGATTAGTTTTAGAATTAAAAATCATTCCCTGTGGATTGCGGTGACCATACGACCAGATTGCCGTTTTAGCATTGCTTTTATTTACAAACGGATTGTCATTAGGAATACTACCATCTAAATTGAGACGGTAAACCTTGCCGTTATCACGGGTGATATCCTGCGGATTTATATCGCGTTCGCCACGTTCTCCTGCACTAAAAAATACATGGCCATCTGTATCAAAAGCTATCCTACTGCCAAAATGTTGTCCCTTTGTAGTATTAGGAGATGCTTTATATAAAACTTCTTGAGAAGTAAGCATATTGCCGGTAATCTTAGCGCGCATTAACGCAGTATTACCACCTTTTCCTTCACCTTGTGTAGAAGCATAGGTAATATAGATATAGCCATCATTAGTATAATTAGGACTTAATTTTAAATCTAATAAACCACCCTGACCTCGATTGTATACTTCAGGAACGCCTTCAATTTCTATTTTAGTCCCATCTTTAAAATGAATAAGTTTCCCTTCTTTTTCAGTAATCAATAAACTACCATCTGGAAGAAATGCCATTCCCCAGGGGTTGATAAGATCGGGGACCAGCACTTCGTAACTGTAACTATTAGAAACCGTAATTTCTATATCATTTGCTTTAGTCTCTTTCGGATTTTGAGCACATGCAATAAACGTATAGAGAAATACAAAGGAGAAGAGTGTAAATACTTTCATAGTTTTTTGTTTAAATATAAATAAGTACAAAGTTACTTTTAGTGTAATTGGCTAAAATTTGTAAATAAATAGTGTTAATAACGACTTACAAAAGGACGAACGTACTTTTTAGAAAGTGTTTTTAAAAGGGTACTTTTGTAAGAGTTTAAAAAATATATAATGGCAGTAGAACGAATTAAATGTTTAATTATAGGCTCTGGCCCGGCGGGATATACCGCAGCAATTTATGCGTCAAGAGCAGATTTGAAACCTATAATGTATACCGGGATGGAACCCGGAGGGCAATTAACAACAACTACTGAAGTTGATAATTTTCCTGGTTATCCTGACGGAATTGATGGTCCTACTATGATGATGCAGTTGCAAAAGCAAGCAGAGCGTTTTGGTACCGAAGTACGTATAGGTATGATAACTAAAATTGAATTATCTCAGGAAGTAGGCGGAATTCATAAAGCCGTCGTTGATAATACAACTGAAATAGAAGCAGAATCAGTAATAATTTCTACTGGTGCAACAGCTCGTTACCTCGGCTTGCCTAGTGAGCAGCGACTACGTGGTGGAGGAGTATCTGCCTGTGCAGTTTGTGATGGGTTTTTCTACCGCAATCAACGCGTGGCAATTGTAGGTGGTGGTGATACCGCAGCAGAAGAGGCAACTTATTTAGCTAATATATGTGAGCACGTTACCATGCTGGTACGTAAAGATGAGATGCGCGCTTCAAAAGCGATGCAACACCGTGTAAATTCTCGTAAAAATATCACAGTTCTATATAATACTGAAGTTGAAGAAGTTCTAGGAGAACAAGTTGTTGAAGGTCTCAAAATGATTAATAATGAGACTAAAGAAACTACTCAAATAGACATTACCGGTTTATTTATTGCGATAGGACACAAACCAAATACAGACATTTTTAAAGGTCAATTAGAGATGGATGAGACTGGTTATATTATAACCGAACCTAAATCAACTAAAACCGGAAAACCTGGTGTATTCGCCAGTGGTGATGTACAGGATAAAGATTATAGACAAGCAATAACAGCAGCGGGCAGCGGGTGTATGGCCGCTCTTGATGCCGAGCGTTATTTATCTGATATAGAAAAACCTGTGGAGGCTTAATTTTCGAATCAGGTTAAATAAAAAAGCTCCCAATATTTAAAATATTGGGAGCTTTTTTTATGAATCTTATTCAATTGAAATTAATCAATGTCATCTTCATCATCAATATCCTCATCAATAGGTTCAACGATATCATCATCGTCATCATTAACTATCTTTTCTGGCAAATCAACAATGGGTTCATTTAAATCATCAACATCATAATCATCTACATCATAATTCTCCATAGATGTTTCTAATTTTTTACTCACCTTCACTAGGTAAATTGTATCAGCTGTACGAACTTCAACACACTCTATTAGCTCATTTTTAGCATTTTTAAAAGAGATGATCTGATCATCATCATATCCGTAAGGATACTTATCTACTAAGAGAGCAAGTATTTCTGGTGTAAGCTTTTTATAATCAACGATAACGCGTCGCATATATAGTATTTAAAAGTTATTCCTATTTGAGGTTAAATGTAAAAAAAAACGTTTTGCATAGACAACACAATTGTATTATTTATTACTTAAATTTTTATAATAATCAAAAGCATTGAAAATCAAATCATTAGAAGCTATTTGATTTAATCTTGGTTTACCTATTTCTTCCAGAAGAACAAAATAGATATTTCCGTGGCTATTTTTTTTATCATATTTAAGCAAAGTAATGATTGCTTCAATATCAGAATCGTTAAAAGACACCGGGTCGTAAAAATGTAAAATTGATTTAGATAATTCTAAAGCTTTTTGTGTGTCAAATCCTGTTAACTGCGTAGAAAGATAATTAGCTAAAATCATACCTATGGCAATGGCTTCTCCATGCAATAATCTGGTTTTATCTATAGACTCCATAAAATAGGATTCTATGGCGTGACCCAGTGTATGACCGTAATTAAGACTTTTACGAATTCCTTTTTCGAAAGGATCTTCTAATACAACTTCATTCTTAATATTAATAGATTGATAAACAAGTTCTGCTAAACTATCAATATCTGAATACGTAGCAGATTTGACGGCATTCCAATATGATTCAGAATTAATTAAACCGTGCTTCAGCATCTCTGCATAACCACTACGTAGTTCTTCTACGGGCAATGTATTTAAAAAAGTAAAATCTACGAGTACTAAATGAGGGTTACTAATCACCCCAATTTGATTTTTTAAAGCACCAAGATCTACTCCGGTTTTTCCGCCTACGGAAGCATCAACCATTGCAAGTAGGGTAGTAGGTACATTTATAAAGTCTATGCCTCTTTTAAAGCAACACGCAACAAACCCACCTAAATCTGTAACAACGCCACCACCTAAATTTATAAGTAGACTCTGGCGGTCTGCATTAAGCTCTGATAATGCACTCCATACGCCTTCACAAGTTTCTAGGTTTTTAAATTCTTCACCCGGCTCAATTTCTATAATTTCAATTGTTTGTGAGGTTTCAACCCGCTGTAGAAAATGGGCAAGACAACTTTCATGCGTGTTACTGTCTACTAATATAAAGAGGATACTGTATTCCTTTTCCTTTAGTAGCGTATTTAAATTTTGATAACCGGAATCTGTAAAAACTACATCGTAGTTTTTTGCTTTTATAGCTTGCATGTTAAAGTACTTTAAAAATGTGAAATTAGTATCTTTTTGTAAAACTAGGTTTGCGATTGTGATTATATTTGGCGCCTAAAGTTGAATTATGTTAGAACAAAAGATATTTGATAATACAAAAAATGCATTTTCTTTAAAAACAGATAGTGAGTTAGAGCGTGCTTATTTTCTTTTTAAGATGATATCAAAGCAACCCCTTGTAAAAATTGGGACTGCTGTTACACGTTTTGCTCTTAATGCAAATCTTCCTGTAGAAGGTCTTATACGGGCAACTGTTTTTGATCATTTTTGTGGTGGTGTAAGTGAAAAAGATTGTGTTTCAGTTATTGAAAAGATGTATGACAAAGGGGTTCACTCTGTTTTAGATTTTTCGGTTGAGGGTAAAGAGACCGAAAATTTATTTGATGAGGCCTTAGATCGTGTTATTAGTCTTATTCGTTTTGCTAAGGATAAGCCGGGTATGCCATTTTCGGTATTTAAACCTACCGGCTTTGGAAGATTTGAAGTCTTTAGAAAAGTTACCGAAAAAGAAGAACTTACATCTGCCGAGCAACAAGAATGGGAACGTATCGTAGCTCGTTTTGATAGCATATGTAAAATTGCTAAGGAATGTGATATAAAATTGCTTGTAGATGCTGAAGAGAGCTGGATGCAGGGTGCTGCAGATGATTTGGTCTTAAGTATGATGCGTAAATACAATACAGAAAAACCTATTGTATTTAACACATTACAATGTTATCGCTGGGATCGTCTAGCATATTTAAAAGAATTGCATTTAGATTCTATTGAGAAAGGATATAAGCTGGGAATGAAAATTGTACGTGGGGCTTATATGGAAAAAGAGCGAGCTCGTGCAGAAGAGAAAGGTTATGAATCTCCTATTTGTAAAGATAAACCCGAAACAGATGCACATTTTAATGCGATGCTCGTATATGTTTTAGATAATCTAGATGATATCTGGGCTTTTGTAGGTTCACATAATGAAGAGAGCAACTATCTGGCCATTGAAATTATGGAACAAAAAGGAATTGTTCATGAAGACCCCCGTATATGGTTTGGACAACTCTATGGTATGAGTGATCATATTAGTTTTAATCTTGCCGAAAATGGTTATAATGTAGCTAAATATGTTCCATTTGGACCTGTTAAAGATGTTATGCCTTATTTAATACGCAGAGCGGAAGAAAATACATCTGTGGCTGGTCAAACTAACCGGGAATTAAGCTTATTAAAGCAAGAGCGAAAAAGAAGAGATATTTAATAAATGAAATTTTTCTGAAAAAACTTTATAGACTGTTTAGATAGCAACCTAAACAGTCTATTTTTTTTCTACGCTAAGCACTGTAAATTTTTCATCACAATTTTCTAGAGTTGCTGTAATAGGTATTTTTACAGATTCTTGAGAATAAATACTGTAAAAACCACATGGCTCTCTGCGGGTGTCACTTTTACTAAAGTTTACCTCTCCTTCAAGAAATAATACATTTAAATCTGTTGTGTCTAATTGTAATGCCTGGAGTTCTTTTTCGGCATTCTCAGATAGCGAATACCCATTATTTCTTATAGTCTTTAAGACACGGGCATTTGGCATATAGTCACAAGACGGAAGTTCGACACCGCTGCCTTTTACAAAAAAAGCGAGCAAGATTAGACCAATTGAAAAACCACCTAAATAATAACCGGTGCGATGTAGAACTTTCATACGTAAGTTTAAATAGAATTTAGAAAAACAAGAGATTGATATCTCTAAAGGGTAAATCAAACCATTCTGCAACAGATTTACTGGTTAAGATTCCGCGGTAAAAATACAATCCATTTTTTAAACCCTTGTTCATACGCAGGCTATTTTCTAATCCTCCGTGTTCGCCTATTTCAAGTAAATATGGTGTAAAAATATTACTAATTGATATTGAAGAAGTTCGTGCGTATCGCGAAGGTATGTTGGGTACACAATAATGAATAACACCGTGTTTGATAAAAGTAGGTTTATCATGTGTTGTAACTTCACTGGTTTCAAAACAGCCACCCATATCAATGCTTACATCAATAATTATAGAACCTGGTTTCATATACTCAATCATCGTTTCTGTAACAATGACTGGTGATCTGTCTTTACCACGAACGGCACCAATGGCAACATCACAGCGTCTTAAGGCTTTTAAAAGATTTTTTGGCTGAATGGTAGAGGTGTAAATAGGTCTACCTACGTTTACTTGTAAACTTCTTAATTTTGTGAGGGAGTTATCAAACACCTTTACATTTGCACCTAATCCCAATGCCGAGCGCGTTGCAAATTCACCTACGGTTCCTGCACCTACAATAACGACTTCAGTAGGAGGGACGCCACTTATATTGCCAAACATAAGACCATTACCCTGATTTTGTCTTGACATAAGCTCAGATGCTAATAGAATAGACGCAGTTCCTGCAATTTCACTTAAAGCCCGAACGGCAGGGTAGGTCCCATCTGCATCTTTAATAAATTCAAATGCTAAAGCAGTAATTCGCTTTGTAGCTAAGACCTTAAAGTATTCTTTTTTTTGTGTTTTTAATTGTAATGCAGAAATTAGAACCGTTTGAGGGTTTATTAATTCTAATTCTTCAAGAGAAGGAGGTTCTACTTTAAGAACCATAGGGCATCCAAAAACTTTAGCCTTATCGGAAGTAATTTCTGCCCCAGCTTCAGAATAGTCGTGATCAGAAAACCGAGCGTCTTCACCGGCATTGGTTTCCATGAGTACACGATGGCCGTGTGCAACAAGAGCTCCTACAGCGTCTGGTGTTAAACAAACACGTTTTTCTTGAAAGTGATTTTCTTTAGGAATCCCTATAAAAAGTGAGCCTTTACGCTGTTCTATTTCGAGTTTTTCTTCTTGAGGAAGTAATTCTTCGCGAGTAAACGGACTATTTGATATCATCTGAAAGTTTATCGTATTCTACTTTTCAAAATACGGATAAATATAATAAGGAAAAAAGACCTAAGGAAAGGATATTTTAATTAGAATTAGCCCATAAATAAAGGCTCATCATCATCATCGTCAATGTCCTCATTTTGGAAACTTTTTAGGTTTTCGTCTTTGATTTCTCCTTTAATAGTTACACGTTCCAGTTCAGATAAGTCAATATTGTGAATGCGATCAAAAATTTTCATTCTAATGGTATAGAGAAAAATTAAAACAATAAGAATAATTGGCGCCATATAATATATATCTATACTATCCGCAAAAGCCAAATCATCGTTTAGAGTATTATAAATCTGAAACGAGTACATACATATAGGAACAATAATTGAATGATACCACCAATGTTTACACGTAAAAAACCAAATTAAAAATAAAAGTAAGGGAATAAATTTTCCAAATAATATCCAAGCAAGTACGTTAACATTCTTATAATTTAAACTGTCATAAGATAAACGTATTCCAAAAAAAGAGGTTTCCCAAAATTCTGATTCTGGGAAACCTTCATATAAGTAAAAAAAATAGGGTGATGCTGCTATGAAAGCAGCAATCAAACTACCCGTGAGAAGGGACGATGATTGCCGATTTTCTAACTTTTTTTGCTGCATAGTCTGCATTTTCGTTTTGAACAGTGTAAGTAACTGCTGTTGCACCTGCAATTAAAAGGCCTAGGAGTAAAGCTTTAATTTTCATAATGTAATGTGTTTGAGTGTTAATGATTTGTTGATACAAAGATGCTCAACACAGAACACAATACATAATTTAAAATAATGCCTACTTTCGCAAGTGTTTAGAATACATTAAAATATTTAAAACAGCTTATAAATTTCAACCAAGTTAACAATTATAGTTTTAACAGAAAAAAAAATCATTCCAACTTTAAAAAAAGAATGTAAGTAAGTAAAATCTTACAAAACTCAATTTATGTATTTTTTAAATTTTAACATTTTAAATAAAATATAGGCAACGACTGTTTTCATTCAACGAAATTATTTTCGCTGAATGGACATCATATTGATCAAAAATGTTAATTCTTTCAGGCCATTCAATAAATTTCCAACAATCGCGTTGCAAATATTCTTCAATTCCTAAATCATAGGCTTCTTCTTCGGTTTTTAATCTATATAAATCAAAATGCAATATTGATTCATCATTTTTTCCCAAATATTCATTCAAAATTGAAAATGTAGGACTAGATACAGTGTCATTAGAACCTAATTGTTCTACTAATGACTTTATTAACGTTGTTTTACCAGCTCCCAAATCGCCATAAAAAAGAATGATTTTGTGAGTAGCTGACTCAATAAGCTGTTTTGCCACATCATTAATGGCAGACAGATCATACGTTATTTCCATATTTCAAATTATTTACGTAATTAATTCTATCTCGGATTTAAAACCACAAAAGGAATGATCATTTCTTCAAGTGAAACACCCCCATGTTGATATGAATTTCGGTAATAGCTCACATAGTGATTGTAATTATTAGGATATGCAAAAAACAAATCACCTTTTGCAAAAATAAATGAGCTGCTCATATTTATTGAGGGTAAGTGTATTGCCTTAGGATCTTTTGCAGCTAAAACATCTTTCTCTTCATAGGTAAGACTTCGACCCGTTTTATAACGTAGGTTGAGACTTGTATTTTTATCTCCAATAACTTTTGAAGGATTCTTTACATTTATAGTACCATGATCGGTAGTAAGAATTATTTTAAAACCTAATTGCTGAGATTTTTGAATCATTTCAAGCAATGGTGAATTTTTAAACCAGCTTTCTGTCAATGAACGGTATGATTTATCATTAGAAGCAAGTTCTTTTATAACTTCCATCTCGGTTTTAGAATGACTTAACATATCTACAAAGTTATAAACTAAAACTGTTAAATCATTGTTTTTTAGTGAGTTAAAATTTTCAACTAATTTTTTTCCACTTTTTAAGTTGGTGATTTTATGATACTCCCATTTCAGATTCAATCCCAATCGCTTTAGTTGAGCTTCCAAAAATTTGTCTTCATTCATATTTTTACCACCTTCTTCAGTATCATTTAACCACAAATCAGGATGTTTTTTCTCCATCTCACTAGGCATTAAGCCAGAGAATATAGAGTTACGTGCATATTGCGTGGCTGTAGGAAGTATACTGTAATAAGTACTTTCACTTTCTTTTTTATAATAGTTATTTATAATAGGTTCAAAAGATTTCCATTGATCGTACCTCAGGTTATCTATTACTATTAAAAGAACTGGAGCTTCTGTGGTTGCCAAATGCGGAGCAATTTTTTCTTTAAAAAGTGTATGAGACATTGTAGGTTTTTCCTCGTCTGTAAACCAGTCTTCATAATTGCGCTCTATAAATTTGAAAAATTGATTGTTAGCTTCGGTCTTTTGAGATTCTAAAATCTCCTGCATGCTTTGGTCTTCAATCCCTTCAAGCTCTAACTCCCAATAAATAAGTTTTTGATACAACTCAGACCATTCTTCAAAAGAATTAACCTGAGCCATGTCCATAGCTATTTTTCTAAATTCTTGTTGATAATTGAGTGTAGTCTTTTCTGAAACTAATCTACTTGTATCTAAGTTCTTTTTTAAACTCAACAAAATTTGATGAGGATTCACCGGTTTTATAAGGTAATCAGCAATTTTTGAACCTATTGCTTCTTCCATGATGTACTCCTCTTCACTTTTAGTAATCATAATTACCGGTAAGGTGTCGCGCTTAGCTTTAATTTCACTTAGGGTTTCTAATCCTGTTAAGCCCGGCATGTTTTCATCTAAAAAAACTATATCAAAATTTTCTTCTTCAACAAGTTCAATAGCCTCTGTACCACTTTGACAGGTCGAAACTTCGTAGTTTTTCTTTTCTAAAAAAAGTATATGTGGTTTGAGTAAATCAATTTCATCATCTACCCAAAGTATTTTTATAGTATTCATAATAGTATATTTGTTAAATAATTGGTCTAAAACCCCAATTTTAATACGTGAAGTATTTATAAAAACTAAAAAGGATTTCTGTTTGCAGACCAGCCACAAACTTACAATAATTAACGACCCTATATATGGGTTTATTACTATACCCAAGGGTCTCATCTTTGACCTCATACAACACAGATACTTTCAGCGTTTGCGCCGTATTTCTCAAATGGGATTGTCTTATCTTGTTTATCCGGGAGCACATCATACAAGATTTCATCATGCAATAGGATGTTTACATATTATGCAAAAAGCGCTCGAAAAGCTTGATGAGAAAGGTGTTAAGATATCAAAAGAGGAAAAAGAAGCGACAATGATTGCAATATTGCTGCATGATATAGGTCACGGTCCTTTTTCTCATGCTATGGAAAATAGTATTGTTGAAGATGTACATCACGAGCAAATTTCGCTCCAGTTTATGGAGACACTCAATAGAGAGTTTAACGGAAGTTTAACCCTTGCCCTAAATATATTTAAAGGAAGTTACCCCAGACCTTTTTTACATCAACTGGTTTCCGGGCAACTTGATATGGATCGTACAGACTATCTTAAAAGAGATAGTTTTTATACCGGCATGGCGGAAGGAAACATCAATACAGATCGCATTTTAGCAATGCTAAATGTAAAGGATGATGTTTTGATGATTGAAGAAAAAGGGATTTATACCATCGAAAAGTTTCTCGTAGCACGAAGATTAATGTACTGGCAGGTCTATTTGCATAAAACAAGTTTAGTTGCAGAGCAAGTTTTAGTGCGTGTTCTCAAGCGAGCTAAAGAACTTACCAATGCTGGTATAGAGCTTGAAGCCAGCAAGTCACTTGCATTTTTTCTTAAAAAGAAAAATGCAGAAGGTATTTTTGATACCCAAGCTTTAGATATTTTCTCATCTCTTGATGATTATGATATTATAGCTGCAATGAAAGCATGGTGTGATCACGACGATTACGTGTTAAGCAGATTGTCTCAAATTATAATTTACCGCAACCTTCCCAGAATTAAAATTAAAAAGAAACCTTTTGATAAAGATTTTGTGAAAGCAGAAAAAAATAGGGTTAAACAGATGTGCGGTTTGAGTGATCATGAAGTGAATTATTTTGTTTTTACAGGTACGATTACAAACCAGGCTTATACTCTTAAAAAGGAAGCGATAACTATTTTAACCCGAAAAGGAAAGGTAATAGATGTGGTTTCTGCCAGTGATCAACTAAGTTTAAAAGCTTTATCTAAGGTGATCACCAAAAACTATATATGTTACCCTAAGCATTTAAATTAAGGCTTTTTTTCTATTTTTGTCAAGATGAAATTTACCGCTGAACAGATTGCAGGAATTTTAGAAGGCTCTGTTGATGGAGACCCTAATGTTGAAGTTTCTAGACTTTCGAAGATTGAAGAAGGAACAGAAGGGTCGCTAACATTTTTAGCCAATCCTAAATATACTCCATTTATATATAAGACTAAAGCTACCATAGCTATAGTTGATCACGATTTTCAACCAGAACATGAGTTAAATCTTACACTCATACGGGTTGAAAATGCTTACTCATCATTCTCTAAACTTTTAGAATATTACAATCAGGTAAAATTAAATAAGTCTGGTATAGAAAGTCCTGTTTACATTTCAGATAGTGCTAACTATGGAGATAATATTTATCTGGGAGCTTTTGCTCACATAGGAGAAAATGTGCGTATAGGAAATAATGTGAAGATTTATCCTAATGTATATATTGGAGACAATTGTGTAATAGGTGATAATTGTGTTTTATTTTCTGGAGTAAAAATATATTCAGATTGCATACTCGGCAATACAGTTTACGCCCATAGCGGTGTTGTAATTGGGGCAGATGGCTTTGGTTTTTCTCCAGATGATTCAGGAAGCTTCAGTCGTGTACCACAAATTGGTAATGTGATTATAGAAGACAATGTAGATATAGGTGCAGGCACCACGATTGATAGGGCAACATTAGGATCTACCATTATTAGAAAAGGAGTTAAACTTGATAACCAGATTCAAATTGCTCATAATGTTGAAATAGGAGAACATACGGCTATAGCAGCTCAAACAGGTATTGCAGGTTCTACTAAAATAGGAAAGTATTGCCGTATTGGTGGTCAGGTAGGTATTGTAGGACATCTAATTATAGGAGATCGCGTAAAAATACAGGCACAATCAGGTATAGGTCGTAATTTAAAGGATGATGAGGCAGTACAGGGTTCTCCTGCGCTAGCCTATAGCGATTACAACAAATCGTACGTTCATTTTAAAAATTTACCAAGTCTGGTTCAACAAATAAATAATTTGGAAAAACAAAAATCCAATGATAAGTAAAGCTATAGGAAAGCAAAAAACAATCGCCGGTGAGGTTTCCCTGACCGGCGTTGGTTTACATACGGGTAAGAATGTGACACTTACATTTAAGCCTTCAGCAGAAAATACAGGAATGTATTTTAAACGTTTTGATATTGAAGGGCAACCTATTATCGAAGCCAATGCAGATTACGTTGTTAACACACAACGTGGTACTAATTTAGAGAAGTTAGGAGTTCATATTCAAACCAGCGAGCACGTTCTTGCAGCTTGCGTAGGTTTAGGAATTGATAATATTTGTTTAGAAATAGATTCTCCAGAGCCACCGATTATGGATGGTTCTTCAAAATTCTTTGTAGAAGCATTAGAAAAAGTAGGCCTTGTAGAACAAGAAGCCTGTAGAGAAGAGTTTGTTGTTACAGAAGTAATAAGCTATCTCGATGAAAAATCTGGTAGTGAGATTATTCTTATGCCTGCAGATGAATACCAGTTGACCACTATGGTTGACTTCGGAACAAAAATACTAGGTACTCAAAATGCGAGTATTAAGAGTATTACAGAATTTAAAGATGAAATATCAGATTCTAGAACCTTTAGTTTTCTACATGAGATAGAGATGCTTCTAGAGCACGGTCTTATTAAAGGAGGTGATTTAAATAATGCAATTGTTTATGTAGATAAAGAATTATCTGAAGAAACAATGGCTAAATTAAGGAAAGCTTTTAATAAAGATTCTATTTCGGTTAAATCTAATGGGATACTTGATAATCTTACCTTAAACCACCCTAATGAAGCGGCACGCCATAAATTACTAGATGTAATAGGTGATTTAGCTCTTGTGGGTATGCCTATAAAAGGTAAGGTTATTGCAAACAAACCGGGACACTATGTAAATACACAGTTTGCAAAAAAATTAAAGAAAATTATCAAGACTGAGAAACGGAACAATCTTCCTGTTTTTGATCTTAATAAACCTCCTGTTAAGGATGTGAATCAAATAATGGCTATGTTGCCACATCGACCTCCGTTTTTATTGGTAGATAAAATTTTAGAAATTACAGACACTCAGGTAATCGGTTTAAAAAATGTGACTATGAACGAACCATTTTTTGTAGGTCACTTTCCGGGAGCACCCGTAATGCCTGGCGTGTTACAGGTTGAAGCAATGGCTCAAACAGGTGGAATTCTTGTTTTAAGTACCGTGCCAGATCCTGAGAATTATCTTACTTATTTTATGAAAATAGATAATGTTAGATTTAAACAACAGGTTCTACCGGGAGATACACTAATTTTTAAATTAGATTTACTCTCTCCTATACGCAGAGGAATCTGTCATATGCAGGGTAGCGCTTATGTTAATGGAAAATTAGTTTCTGAAGCAGAGCTTATGGCTCAGATAGTTAAAGTAAAGAAAGATTAGATTTATGAATCAACCCTTAGCATACGTTCATCCTGGAGCTAAAATTGCCAAAAACGTAGTAATTGAGCCATTCACAACTATTAATAATAACGTAGTAATAGGTGAAGGCAGTTGGATAGGATCGAATGTGACCATAATGGAAGGTGCCAGAATAGGTAAAAATGTGAATATTTTTCCTGGTGCAGTAATCTCTGCGGTTCCTCAGGATAAAAAGTTTGAAGATGAAGATACAGTTACTATTATAGGTGATAACACAACGATTAGAGAGTGTGTTACCATTAATAGAGGTACTTCAGACCGCATGAAGACACAAATAGGTGAAAACTGCTGGATTATGGCATATTGCCATATTGCTCACGACTGTATCGTAGGAGATAATTGTATTTTTTCAAATAACAGTACTCTTGCAGGACATATAACAGTAGGCGATTATGTTGTTCTTGCCGGTATGGCAGCAGTGCAACAATTTTGTACAATAGGTAATCACGCTTTTGTAACGGGAGGATCTTTAGTGCGTAAAGACGTACCTCCTTATGTAAAAGCGGGTAGAGAACCCTTATCTTATGTGGGGATAAACTCTATAGGTCTTAGAAGAAGAGGTTTTACAACTGAAAAGATTAGAGAAATTCAGGATATTTATAGAATATTATACCAGAAAAATTATAATAATACACAAGCTGTTAATATTATTGAAGTAGAGATGGAAGCCACACCAGAGCGTGATGAGATTCTTCAATTTATACGCAATTCGCAGCGTGGTATTATGAAAGGATATTTTACAACTAATTAAAAATTTCGCCTGGGCGAAAACTTAAGAAATAATTAAAATTATGGCAACTACCTCAGATATTCGTAACGGAATGTGTATTCATTACAATCACGATATTTATAAAATTATAGAATTTTTGCATGTAAAACCGGGTAAAGGTCCAGCTTTTGTGCGTACCAAGTTAAAGAGTGTAACTAACGGAAAAGTATTGGACAATACATTTTCTGCAGGACATAAAATTGAAGAAGTACGTGTAGAAACTAAAGGCTATCAGTTTTTATATAATGATGGCGAATGGTTTCATTTTATGAATACTGAAGATTATACACAAATACGCTTATTAGAATCAGCATTAGATCAACCGGGATTATTAAAAGAAGGTGAAGTAGTAACTATTGCAATTAATACTGAAGATAATATGCCACTTTCGGTAGATATGCCGGCACACGTAATACTTACGGTAACTGCGACAGAACCTGGTCTTAAAGGTAATACTGCAACTAATGCAACAAAACCGGCTACTGTAGAAACAGGAGCAGAAGTAAATGTCCCATTATTTATTAACGAAGGGGATAAGATTAAGGTTGAGACTGAAAAAGGAACGTACAAAGAGCGAATTAAAGAATAATTGTGAAATTTCCACAGAAACATACACTAGAACAAATTGCTACTATTCTAAATGTAGAATATGTAGGCGATTCAGAATTTCCGGTTTTTGGCCTTAATGAAATTCATGTTGTTGAACCCGGTGATATCGTTTTTGTAGATCATCCTAAATATTATGATAAGGCTTTAGAGTCTGCAGCAACAATTATTTTAATTAATAAAAGAGTTGATTGTCCTAGTGGAAAAGCTTTGCTTATTTCTAATGATCCTTTTCGCGACTTTAATAAGTTAACTAAATTTTTTAAACCTTTTGAAAAGGCGATTAGCGCTATTGCTGAAACAGCTTCTATAGGCATCAATACTATTATTCAACCCAATTGTTTTATAGGAAACAATGTAAAAATTGGTGATAATTGTTTAATACATTCTGGTGTTACACTTTATGACAACACTATAATTGGGAATAATGTGACCATTCATTCAGGTGCCATTTTAGGTGCAGATGCCTTTTATTATAAAAAGCGCGAGACGGGTTTTGATAAACTGCTTTCTGGCGGTAGAGTTGTTATACACGATCACGTAGATATAGGTGCTGCCTGCACAATAGATAAAGGTGTGTCTGGAGATACAATAATCGGTTGGGGTTCTAAGTTAGATAATCAGGTTCATATAGGTCACGATACGCAAGTAGGGGAGCGCGTGTTAATTGCAGCTCAAACAGGTATTGCCGGTTGCGTGATAGTAGAAAATGATGTTGTAATTTGGGGTCAGGTAGGTATAGCTAGTGGGGTTACTATTAAAGAAAAGGCTGTTATTTTTGGACAAAGTGGTGTAGGAAGAACCTTAGAAGGAGGTAAGTCTTACCTGGGATCACCCGCAGAAGACAGTAAGAAAAAATTTAGAGAATTGGCATCAATTCGTCAAATACCATATATTTTAGAACAAATAAAAAAGTAAAATGAGTAAATCAGCTAAAGATCTCGTAAGAGGTTTATATGAGTCAGACTTTTTTAATGATTCAAGTGTTTTAAAGCAATATCTGCATAAAGATGCAGAATTGTATTGGAACGCATCTACAGGTTTTTCTAAAATGACCTACAAGGACATCACAGAAATGTCTTCGGAAATGGGTAAATCGTTTATATCTTTAAGATCTTCGATAACGCATCTTTTAGCAGATAAAGATCAGGTAAGTATTCGCCTTACGTATTATATAAAAACTGTTGAAAATCCTGAAGAAGAGGTAGGCATTATTCATTTTATGGCTATTTGGGAACTAAAGGATGGTTTACTATATAAAGGCTACCAAATAAGTCAGCCTAGTGATCAGGACCCTCAAAATTTAGATGCACACATACGCATAAAGTCCTAAAATTCCTTTAGGTTTCTCCTTTAAAAAATTACTTTTGTACCACAAAATTTAAACAACACATGAGCGTTTTAGTAAATAAAGATTCCAAAATTATTGTACAAGGTTTTACCGGTAGTGAAGGTACATTTCACGCAGGTCAAATGATAGATTATGGCACTAATGTAGTTGGTGGTGTAACTCCCGGTAAAGGAGGTCAAAAACATCTTGACAAGCCTGTATTTAATACTGTTTCTGAAGCAGTAAAAGAAACAGGAGCTGATGTTTCTATTATTTTTGTACCACCTGCATTTGCTGCAGATGCTATAATGGAATCTGCTGATGCAGGTATTAAGGTAATTATCACAATTACTGAAGGTATTCCGGTTTCAGATATGATTAAGGCTTCTAATTATATAAAAAATATAGACTGTAGGTTAATAGGCCCTAACTGTCCTGGTGTCATTACTCCGGGTGAAGCAAAAGTAGGTATAATGCCAGGTTTTGTTTTCAAGAAAGGTAAAGTGGGTATCGTTTCTAAATCAGGAACCTTAACTTATGAAGCTGCAGATCAAGTTGTAAAACAAGGTTTAGGTATTACTACTGCTATAGGTATTGGTGGAGATCCAATCATAGGTACGACTACAAAAGAAGCTGTAGAGTTACTAATTAATGATCCCGATACAGATGCTGTTGTAATGATAGGTGAAATAGGTGGTCAATTAGAAGCAGAAGCTGCACGATGGATTAAAGCTAGTGGAACTAAAAAGCCAGTAATAGGTTTTATCGCTGGTGAAACTGCTCCCGCTGGAAGAACAATGGGTCACGCTGGTGCAATTGTTTCTGGTGAAGGTGAGTCTGCTGCAGATAAGAAAAAAATATTAAGAGAGTGTGGAGTACACGTTGTTGATTCTCCTGCAGAAATAGGTAAAAAAGTTGCTGAACTTTTAGCATAAGCTTTTTTTCCAATACGTTAAAACCGACACGTAATGTGTCGGTTTTTTTATGCGCAAACTCTTCAAGTTTGCTATATTTACTCTCGTTCGTCGAAACTAACCATTCAATAAATTTAGAATGAAACTTTTAGAAGGAAAAAATACAATTATAACCGGTGCCAGCCGCGGAATAGGTAATGGTATCGCAAAAGTGTTTGCTCAAAACGGAGCTAACGTAGCATTTACGTACAGCTCTTCTGCAGGACCTGCAGAAGAACTTGAAAAAGAACTTACGGCCTTAGGAGTAAAAGCAAAAGCTTATAAATCTAATGCTGCATCATTTGACGATTGTCAAGAATTAATTAAACAGATATCAGAAGATTTTGATTCTATTGATATTCTTGTAAATAATGCAGGAATTACAAAAGATAATTTACTCATGCGTATGAGCGAGGCAGACTTTGATCAGGTTATTGAAGTTAACCTGAAGTCCATTTTTAATATGACTAAAGCAGTACAGCGTACCATGCTTAAGCAGCGTTCAGGTAGCATTATAAATATGAGTTCTGTTGTAGGTGTAAAAGGTAATGCCGGCCAGGCAAACTATGCAGCGTCTAAAGCAGGTATTATAGGTTTTTCTAAATCTATGGCTTTAGAATTAGGTTCACGTAATATACGTACAAACGTAGTGGCTCCCGGTTTTATAGAAACCGAAATGACGGCAAAACTTGATGAGAAAACCGTTGCAGGATGGCGCGAAGCGATTCCACTTAAAAGAGGTGGTACCACAGAAGATATTGCAAATGCGTGCGTTTTTCTTGGAAGTGATATGAGTGCTTACGTAACAGGACAAGTGCTACAGGTAGACGGAGGTATGCTTACCTAAATTTAAAAATAAAATGTACTAATTTATGGCAGTATCCACTATTCTATACATTATCCTTATTGGGATAATAGCATTGGTTACTGCCATATTTTTTTATTTCTACAAACCGGAACGCTCAAAAAAGCTTAGGCTTATTTTAAGTAGCTTACGCTTTATCACCTTGTTTTCGGTACTTCTACTATTATTAAATCCTGAATTTAAACAGGTAACCTACACAACTGTTAAACCTAAGCTGGCTCTAGCTGTAGATAATTCTAATTCTATAGATTATTTAGGTTTTTCAAAAGATGTAAATAATACGGTTCAAAAATTTGTTACTAATGAGCAACTAAACAAACGCTTTGATATAGATCAATATATTTTTGGTGAAAATATTAAACCACTTGATAGTATTAATTTTACAGATGAGCTGACAAACATTTCAAAAGCTCTTCAGACCTTAAATAAAATATATAAGGATCAAACATACACGCCGCTGCTCATTACAGATGGTAACGCTAATTTAGGGGGCAACTACCGTTATATTTCAACAGACATAAAGAATACAGCTGTAAATTTTCTAGTTGTGGGGGACACCACGCAATACGAAGATTTAAGAATCATACGTACTAATGTAAATAAGTATGCTTACTTAGATAATGAATTTCCAGTTGAGATTATTGCTGAATATCAGGGTGACAACGAAATAAATGCGCAACTCTCCATTACAAAAAATGGTTCTGTAGTTTTTAAAGAAAACAAACAGTTTTCTGCCTCGCAAAATACACAACGCTTTAATTTATTTCTAAAAGCCAACGCAATAGGTGTTCAGAATTATGCTGCTACCATAGGCGCGATTTCTAATGAAAAAAACACAGAAAACAATACAAAGAATTTTGCTGTTGAAGTGATTGATCAACGCTCTAAAGTTTTGATAGTCTATTCGGTGTTGCATCCTGATTTAGGTACACTAAAAAAAAGTATTGAAAGCAATCAATTACGTTCTGTAGAATTAAAAGAAGTAATCAACATCAAATCAGAAGACATAAATGAATCAGATCTGGTGATTTTATTTGAACCCGATACTAAATTTAAAAGTGTATATGCTGAATTAAATAAACTGAATAAAAATAGATTTACGATAATTGGGACAGTAACCAATCGTACTTATACAAATAGTATTCAGAAGTCATTTTCCCTACCGTTAAATAATCAAACTGAAGAATCTCAACCACTGCTAAACAAATCCTTTACTTCTTTTCAACTAGAAGATTTGGATTTTTCAAATTATCCTCCTGTAAAAACACAATTTGGAACTTCTAAAATTGCCGGTAATAGCGATGTATTATTTTATCAACGCGTTAATGGTGTTTCTACTAAAAACCCCTTATTAGCTGTAACAGAAACTGATGGTAGAAGAGAGGTGATTTTGTTTGGAACGGGTATTTTTCAATGGCGTATTCAAAGTTTTTTAAACAATTCTAATTTTGAAGATTTTGACAATTTAATAGATAAACTTGTTCAATATGCTGCTTCAAATCAAAAACGAGATCGGTTACTAGTGGATTATGAGCGTTTTTATTACGGTGGAAACGCTATCGAACTTAATGCACGTTATTTTGATCAGAATTATGTATTTGATCCCGGTGCTCAATTACAAATTAAATTGCAAAATAAGAATTCTGAATATACTTATGAAGCTCCTATGGTTGTTAAGGGGAATGATTATCAATCAAACCTTACAAATTTAGAAGCAGGAGAATATAGTTTTATTATTAGCGAGTTATCTAACGGCATTAAAACTTCTGGAGCATTTACATTAATTCCGTTTAACCTAGAGCGCCAAAATCTGAACGCTGATTTTGCAAAGATGCAAGTGGTAACTACGGAGACAAATGGATATATAAATACTTTAGATAATGTAGATGAATTAGTAGATCAACTTATTAATGATGATCGTTTTATACCCATTCAGCGAGCCGTGGAAAAAAGCGTACCTTTAGTCAACTTCATTTACTTGCTGGCTCTTATTATTTCTAGTCTTACAGCAGAGTGGTTTCTCAGAAAATACAACGGATTAATATAAATTGAAATTTTAAATATATGGATAGATTACCAAAGGTAGGAATACCTATAATTATAGGAATAATTATTCTTGTCATCATAATTGCTAAATCTGCGGTTACCATAGATTCTGGTGAAGCAGGTGTATTGTACAAACCCTTTGGAGGTGGTGTTGTTACAGATGCCCCTCCATTAGGAGAAGGTTTTCACGTTGTTGCACCCTGGAATAAAGTATTTATTTATGAAGTACGTAGGCAGGAATTAAAAGAGATAATGAATGTTTTGTCATCTAATGGTCTAGATATAAAGTTAGAAGCTTCAGTATGGTACCAGCCCGAGGCAAAAAATCTGGGTAAATTACATCAGGAAATAGGTGGTGATTATTTAAATAGGATTTTGTTACCTACAATACGTTCTGCAGCACGTTCGGTTGTAGGTAGATATACACCAGAACAATTGTATTCATCTAAAAGAGATGCTATACAGGCAGAAATTTTTGATGAGACCAAAAAGATAATTAAAAATCAATACATTCAGTTAGATGAAGTTCTTGTACGTGATGTGACATTACCCGCTACAATTAAAGAAGCTATTGAACGCAAATTAAAGCAGGAACAAGAATCTCTGGAGTACGAGTTTAGACTAATATCTGCACAAAAAGAAGCAGAGAGACAGGTTATTGAAGCGCAAGGTAAATCTGATGCAAACCGTATTTTGAGTCAGTCTTTAAATGATCAAATTTTAAAAGATAAAGGTATAGAAGCAACGTTAATGCTGGCGAAATCTAATAATTCAAAGGTTATTGTTATAGGCGCTGGTGATGGTGGTTTGCCTATTATATTAGGTAATGATTAAACCTAATTTCTAGCAAAAAAAAGCCCCGGAAAAAATTCGGGGCTTTTTTTATGCTTTTTTCATACGTATAGGTTCCTTGAACGTTCTTCGTTTGTTTTCGGCTAGCATTTTAGCTTTAGAAACCCAGTGATCATTTATAATTCGATCTGGGAAAAACTGTATGAGCTCTGTAACAATCTCGATGTCGTTTGAATTAAACTTACTTATTTGTTCAAACGTATAAATACCTATATTGTTTAATTTTTCTTCCGTAAAAGGACCAATACCTATTATTTTTTGAAGATTATCAGCATCAGTCTCATCTGCTGTACCTATTCTCTCAAAATCTAATTCACCATCATTAACAACAGAAACAGTTTTCTCTTTTACGTGATTCTTTTTGCTTTTACCTAAATTTTTAAGTTTAGCAACTTTACGGAACTTTTCAAAATGGTCCTCTTCGCTACTAGGAGCTTGTGCAAAATCATCTTCTGTTTTATCTAGATTTATTAGACGTTGAAGCTTATTTACTTTTCTGAGATATTTTGATTTCTGATAAAAGAAAGCGAAAAAATAACCAATTAAAAAAGAGGTTAACATTAAAAAGAAGACCTCTATGTAAATCAATGGAATTGAAATCATATCTGAATTTTTCTGGATAAAAAGTATATAATGGGTCATTCTATAATTACTTCTATTCTATTATTTTTCTTTCTTTCAAATTCATTTGTATTTAAAACAATAGGATCATTTTCACCTTTAGAATATGCAAAAACTTGATTTTCAGGTAATTTTAACCGCACTAAGATATAATTTCTAACTTGAATTGCCTCTTTAAAAGCTACTTTATAATTATCTATATCACTACCTACGTAATCTGTATACCCTATTATTTTAATTTTTGCATTCGGCTTTTTCTCGAGTCTAATTTTAATGTAATCTAAAAACTCCTGAGAAGAATTATCATCCACAACTCTACCACCTATAGAAAATTCGGGATAAAATGTATAATCTACACGTCGCGATACAGTGTTTTTTTTGCGTGATTCAGCATTTAATTTTGCTTCTCTCAAGCGTTCTTTATCCTTTTCTATAGCACGGGTTTTTGCCTCTATGCTTTTACTTAATGTTTCTATAAGCTGCTCATTACCGCGGGCTAAATTGCTTTCAACAAAAGAATTGATATTAGAATCTTCAAGTTCTTGTTTAATTAGTGTATTTTGACTTTCTAAACTATCCAATTGATCAAAATTAATACCTGAATTTTGCGAAGGTGGAAAATAATTGCTAAAGATACTTCTTCTGTTTAATGCATCGCTTGCTTTTAAAAAGTAGAAGCCTATAGCACACCACCCTAAAAACACTAAAAAAGCAATAGAAAAATTCTTCATCCTTATTGAATTTATTCAAAAATAATACTTTACACTAAATAATTTACTTTACTTCTAAAAACAATCCGAATCATATATAGGTTTATTCTTTTTTTTTATAAATTCGCATTTCTATATGAAAAGAACAGCTTTACATCATCATCATTTTTATTCACGCGTTCAGGCGAGGTAGAAATGTTGTGTATAGCTAGCTTATAAATAACAGTAACCCGTTTGAGTCATTCAAACGGGTTTTCTGTTTGAATAGCTTAGGCATAATAAAGAAAAAATGACACAAAAAATTAGAATTGCTATTCAAAAGTCGGGTAGACTTAATGAAGAATCCTTACAAATCTTAAAAGACTGCGGAGTTTCTATAGATAATGGCCGCGATCAACTTAAGGCAAGTGCTGCAAATTTTCCTCTAGAGGTTTTTTACTTAAGAAATGGGGATATTCCGCAATATTTAAGAGATGGAGTAGTAGATATCGCTATTCTTGGAGAAAATGTATTGATTGAAAAAGGAGATGATATTTCAATTGCTCAAAAGCTAGGATTTTCAAAATGCCGTGTTTCGCTTGCCGTACCTAAAGGAACGAAGTATGACTCGGTTAAAGATTTTGAAGGAAAGAAAATAGCAACTTCCTATCCCAATACTGTAGTAAATTATTTATCACAATTTGGTGTGAAAGCAGACTTACACATCATTAACGGTTCGGTAGAAATTGCACCTAATATTGGCTTAGCAGATGCGATTTGTGATATTGTTTCAAGTGGAAGTACGCTATTTAAGAACAATCTCAAGGAAGTAGAAGTAATGTTGAAGTCTGAGGCAGTACTTGCTGTTTCTCCTAAGATAGATACAGATCGTCAGGTAATTTTAGATAAACTTTTATTTAGAATTCAAGCAGTTTTAAAAGGGCGTGATTACAAATACGTATTGCTCAATGCACCTAATGAACGTCTTGATGATATCATAAAAATGCTACCGGGAATGAAAAGTCCTACCGTATTACCACTGGCCGAAAAAGGCTGGAGTAGTGTTCACTCTGTAATTGACAAACAGGCATTCTGGGAGGTAATTGATAATCTAAAAGATGCCGGTGCACAGGGTATTTTGGTTAGCGATATCGAAAAAATGGTCTTATAATTTATTTTGAAAATCAGTCGCTATGATTAAAATAGATAATCCAGAACGATCAACGTGGGCCGCTATATTAGAAAGACCTACTCAAACCTATGATCAGATAGAAGGTACTGTTCTTGAAGTTTATAAAGCGATACAGGCAGAAGGAGACAAGGCTGTAAATTTTTATACTAAAAAATTTGACGGTATTGAAATAAACAATTTTGAAGTATCTTCTGTTGAAATTGAAGCTGCCGTCACAAATTTAGATTCTGATTTAAAAGAGGCGATACGTTTAGCTAAGGGTAATATTGAAAGATTTCATGAAGCTCAAAAAACTGCTCCGGTACGTGTAGAAACTACTGCTGGTGTAAACTGCTGGCAAGAAAAGAGACCTATACAAAAAGTTGGTCTTTATATTCCGGGGGGTACTGCGCCTTTATTTTCTACAATTTTGATGCTTGCAATCCCTGCTAAAATTGCAGGTTGTAAAGAGATTGTATTATGCACCCCACCAGATAAAGAAGGCAATATTAATCCGGCTATCTTATTTACTGCACATTTATGCGGTATAGACAAAATTTACAAAGCAGGAGGTATTCAAGCTATTGGTGCGATGACCTTTGGAACTCAAACCATTTCTAAGGTATATAAGATTTTTGGCCCTGGTAATCAATTTGTAACGGTTGCTAAACAAATGGCTACGAAATATAATGTGAGTATTGACATGCCAGCCGGACCCTCAGAATTACTAGTCGTGGCAGACGATACTGCAGATGCTTCATTTGTGGCTTCAGATTTACTGAGCCAGGCAGAACACGGAGTTGATAGTCAGGTAATTTTAGTTTCTACTTCAAAAAATCTAATTAGTTCCGTAGAAAAAGAACTGGAAAAACAACTTGAAGTGCTTCCTCGAAAAGCAATAGCAGAAAAAGCCATTGCTAACAGCAAATTAATTTTTGTTGAAACGCATAAAATTGCACTTGAACTTATAGATGAGTATGGTCCTGAACACTTTATAGTAGCAACAGCTGACAATGCATATTATGTAGATAATATTGCCAATGCAGGATCTGTTTTTATTGGTAATTACACACCTGAGAGCGCCGGTGATTATGCCTCGGGGACTAATCATACCTTACCCACTAATGGCTATGCAAAACAATACAGCGGTGTAAATCTGGATAGTTTTATGAAAAATATGACCTTTCAGGAATTGTCGCCAGAAGGAATACAAAATATAGGTAACGCAATAGAACTTATGGCAGCTGCAGAAGGTTTACAAGCTCATAAAAATGCGGTTACGCTGCGTTTAAATAAACTTAAATAAGAGAACTAATGCCCAATCAAACATTCTATTTAGAAAAATTGGTACGTGATAATGTGGCTAAATTGAAGCCCTATTCCTCAGCTCGAGATGAGTTTAAGGATTTTCACGATGATATGGTGTTTTTAGATGCAAATGAGAACCCCTATAATAATGGAGTAAACAGGTACCCAGATCCTCAGCAAGTCACTTTAAAACAGCATTTATCTACTGCAAAACGCGTTCCTGTAAATCAAATTTTATTAGGTAATGGTAGTGATGAAGTGCTTGATTTGCTATTTAGAGCTTTCTGCGAGCCTAATGTAGATAATGTGATTACATTGCCTCCCACATACGGAATGTATGGTGTTTTAGCGGCTACAAATGCCATAGCAAACAGAGAAGTACTACTCACTCACGATTTTCAGCCAGATGTGACTAAGATTTTAGATCAGGTAGATCATCAGACAAAAATGATTTTTTTATGTTCGCCTAATAATCCTACAGCAAATAGCTTTGAAGCAGCAGCTATAAAAACCCTGTTAGAATCTTTTAAAGGACTCGTAATTGTAGATGAAGCGTATATAGATTTTGCAGAAGGCGAAAGCTGGTCAACTCAACTCCATGAATATACTAATTTGGTAATTATTCAAACCTTGTCTAAAGCGTATGGTTTAGCAGGAATTCGACTTGGTATTTGTTATGCTTCCGCAGAAATTATAGCAGTACTTAATAAGATAAAACCACCGTATAATGTTAATGAACTTACTCAGAAAAGAGCACTTGAGCGCATATTAGATTCTGAATCCATAAATAATGAAATTAATTCAATTATAACACAAAGAGACGCGCTATCTAAAGTATTACTTGAAGTAGATTTTGTAAAAGTTGTATTTCCTTCTGAAGCTAATTTTGTACTTGCACGCGTAGATGATGCTAACAAAAGATATGATCAATTGATACAAAAAGGAATTGTTGTTCGCAATAGAAGTACGCAGGCATTGTGCGAAAACACCTTGAGATTTACTGTGGGAACATCAGAAGAAAATAAAAAATTAATAGCTGCTCTTAAAGAACTTGCATAAAATACAATAATGAATTCTAACCCAAACAATACCGGCCGCAAAGTTTTATTTATAGATCGTGACGGAACTTTAATTAAAGAAACTGTAGATGAACAAATAGACGCATTTGAAAAGATGATTTTCTATCCTAAAGCTTTTACCTATATGAGTAAAATTGCTCAGGAGCTCGACTACGAGTTGGTTATGATTACCAATCAAGATGGTCTGGGTACCGACTCTTTTCCCGAAGATACCTTCTGGCCGGTGCATAATTTTATTATGAAATCCTTCGAAAATGAAGGGGTTGTTTTTGATGCAGTTTATTTAGATCGTACGTTTCCGCACGAGAATGCAAATACCCGCAAACCGGGAACAGGAATGCTAACGCAGTACTTTTCTGAAGAGTATGATCTTGCAAATAGTTTCGTAATAGGAGATCGTCTTACAGATATAGAATTGGCTAAAAACCTGGGTGCTAAAGGGATTTTTATCAACGATAATACCGAATTAGGTACAGCAGAAATAACCGTAAAACGTGACGAACTCGACGCAGTAATTGCACTTGAGAGTAATGACTGGCAAAAGATTTATGAGTTTTTAAAATTAGAAGCGAGAACCGCTACCATTTCAAGAAAAACAAATGAAACTGCTATTGAAATTGAATTAAACCTTGACGGAACAGGAAAGAGCGATATTAAAACCGGTCTGGCCTTTTTTGACCATATGCTAGATCAGCTAGCACGTCACGGTTCTATGGATCTGAAAATTCACGTAGATGGTGATCTGGAAGTTGATGAACACCACACCATTGAAGACACAGCAATTGCGCTGGGAGAAGTTTTTGCTAAAGCTTTGGGTAATAAATTAGGTATTGAGCGCTACGGTTTTTGTTTACCTATGGATGACTGCTTAGCGCAGGTAGCGATAGACTTCGGTGGTCGTAACTGGCTGGTTTGGGAAGCAGATTTTAACAGAGAGAAAATAGGTGAAATGCCTACTGAAATGTTTTACCACTTTTTTAAATCGTTTACAGATGGTGCACGAGCAAACCTTAATGTAAAGGCAGAAGGAACCAACGAGCATCACAAGATTGAAGCGATTTTTAAAGCTTTCGCGAAAGCAATAAAAGTGGCTGTAAAACGTGACTCAGAAAAAATGATATTACCCAGCACCAAAGGGATGTTGTAAGCAGAAGCAAAACCTAAGATTTAAAAATGAAATTAGTAATTATAAATTATGGTGCCGGAAACATACAAAGTATCAAGTTTGCTTTTCAGCGGTTGGGAATTGAAGCAGTTCTATCTGATGATGCTGAAGAAATTAAAGCTGCCGATAAGGTGATTTTTCCGGGAGTAGGAGAGGCGAGTAGTGCGATGGCAAAACTGCGATCTACCGGATTAGATAAGCTAATCCCAACATTAAAGCAACCTGTTTTAGGTATTTGTCTGGGTATGCAGCTAATGTGTAAACATTCAACCGAAGGAGATACAACCGGTTTAGGAATATTTGATACAGAAGTTATCAAATTCTCAAAAAGTGTCAAAGTACCGCAAATAGGATGGAATGAAATTTCGAGTTTAGAAAGTCCGTTATTTAAAGATATTCCTGAGCATGCGCATATGTATTTGGTTCATAGTTTTTATGCACCAAAATGCAAGGAGATGATCGCGACAACGCATTATGAGTTAGATTATGCTTCCGCATTACAAAAAGATAATTTTTACGGCGTGCAATTTCATCCCGAGAAGTCTGGTGTTGTTGGAGAACAGATTTTGAAGAATTTCTTAAATATTTAGAATTTATTATTTCTAATTCGTTATTAAAAAATGGGTACGATTAAACGCTTTGAGGATTTAGAAATATGGCAACTTGCACGTTTAATATGTATTGATATAGAGCAGCTTTTTTTAAATACTGATTTAGGAAAAAATTATTCGCTTAGAAATCAAATGGAAAGAAGTTCAGGTTCAATTATGGATAATATAGCCGAAGGTTTTGATCGTGATGGTAACAGAGAGTTTATTGTTTTTTTAAGTTACTCAAAAGGTAGTGCCGGAGAATTGAAATCTCAACTTTATAGATCTTTCGATAAAGCATTAATTTCGAAAAATCAGTTTGATGAATGCAGCTCTAAATGCCAAGAATTACAAAATAAAATAGGTGGTTTTATGAATTACCTCAAGAATTCTGAATTTAAGGGTTCAAAGTTTAAACGTTAGAGCTTAACACTTTGAAATAGGAACAATAAATAATGAATTATAGATTATAGAATGAGAATAATCCCGGCTATAGATATCATAGATGGTAAATGCGTGCGCCTTTCTAAGGGTGATTACGATACCAAAAAAATATACAATGAACATCCGCTTGAGGTTGCTAAAGAGTTTGAAGCCCACGGAATACAGTATTTACACCTGGTAGACCTTGATGGTGCTAAAAGCAAGCATATTGTAAACCATAAGGTTTTAGAGCAAATCGCGTCGCAAACCAGCCTTAAAATCGATTTTGGTGGCGGTTTAAAGACTGATGATGATTTACGAGTGGCTTTTGAAAGTGGAGCAAACCAAATTACCGGTGGAAGCATTGCCGTTAAAGATCGGGAGACTTTTAAGAGTTGGTTGTCAAAATTTGGAAATCAAAAAATCATTTTGGGAGCTGATGCTAAAGATGAAAAAGTTGCGGTAAGTGGCTGGTTAGAAGAATCAAAAGAAGAATTGATTCCTTTTATACAAGGCTATCAGTTAGAAGGTGTTTCGTATGTAATTTGCACAGATATCAGTAAAGACGGGATGTTAGAAGGACCTTCTTTTAATTTATATAAGCGTATTTTAGAAGAAACTGAAAATTTAAAACTTATCGCCTCAGGAGGAATTTCGCATTTTGATGAACTTCCAAAATTGGCAGAACTGGGCTGTGAAGGAACCATAATAGGCAAAGCTATTTATGAGGGTAGAATCTCGATGAAGCAGTTAGAAGGTTTTATTCTGAATAAATAATTACGGTTAGAAATGAGTTTTCCGCCCAAGCGGAAATTAAAGAATAGATATAAAATGCTTACAAAACGTATTATACCTTGTTTAGATATCAAAAACGGAAGAACTGTAAAAGGGGTTAATTTCGTCGATTTACGCGATGCCGGTGATCCTGTAGAACTGGCTGCTAAGTATGCAGAAACAGGCGCAGACGAACTCGTTTTTCTCGATATTTCGGCAACTGAGGAGCGTCGTAAGACCTTAGCCGATTTAGTGTTACGCGTTGCTGAAAAAATAAATATTCCGTTTACAGTAGGTGGTGGTATCTCTTCTGTAGAGGATGTAGATATTTTGCTTCAGAATGGTGCAGATAAAGTTTCTATAAACTCTTCCGCAGTTAAAAATCCGCAGTTAATCAATGATCTTGCGGCTAAGTTTGGTTCGCAATGTGTTGTTGTGGCCATTGATGCAAAACAGATTGAAGGAAATTGGACGGTGCATCTAGTAGGCGGTAAAGTGCCTACAGAATTAGATCTTTTTGAGTGGGCACAAGAAGTTGAAATGCGTGGAGCCGGGGAGATTTTATTTACTTCGATGGACCACGACGGTACTAAAAATGGATTTGCCGATGAGGCGTTAGCAAAATTGAGCGAGTTGCTTAACATTCCAATTATCGCTTCGGGTGGAGCAGGAAATATGCAACACTTTACAGATACATTTGTAAATGGGAAAGCTGATGCAGCCCTGGCTGCAAGTGTATTTCATTTTCACGAGATTGATATTCCCGAGTTAAAACTCGAATTAAAAAATAAAAATATTCCGGTAAGGATATAACTAGAAATTTCGCAGCTGCGAAATAATACCAGTATTATGAAAATTACATATGATGAGAAGGGTTTAGTTCCTGCAATTATACAAGATGCCAAAACTAAAACGGTATTGATGTTAGGTTATATGAACGAGGAGGCCTATCTCAAAACAAATGAGACTAAGAAGGTTACTTTTTTTAGCCGGAGTAAGCAACGCTTATGGACAAAAGGTGAAGAAAGTGGTAATTTTTTACATCTTGTTTCTATAAAAAATGATTGTGATAATGATACTTTATTAATCACTGTAAATCCACAAGGACCTACTTGTCATACAGGCACAGATAATTGCTGGGGTGATACAAATACACAAGATTTTGGGTTCTTTAGCGATCTTGAAAAAACCATTGCAGAACGTAAAGCCAATCAGGATAACGAGAAAAGCTATGTTGCAGATTTGTTTAGAAAAGGAATCAATAAAATAGCTCAAAAGGTAGGAGAAGAAGCCGTTGAAGTAGTTATCGAAGCAAAAGATAATGACGATAATTTGTTTCTTAATGAAAGTGCAGATTTGCTTTTTCATTATTTAATACTTCTTAAGGCAAAAGGTTTTGGTCTCAATGATATTGAACAGGTACTCTTAAATAGAAAAAAGTAAATCAAAAAAAGTTTGCTGTAAAAATGAAAAGCCCTGTAAATATAATTTACAGGGCGTTTTTTTAAATTAAAAATACGTTCTATTTTCCTCCACGAGCGGGATAATCTTCTTTCTCTACAAAATCTATAGATTTTAAAACGGCTTCTAAATCTGGTCTTGCAAAAGGCATGGTTTGTATAGAAGAAAAATATAGTGTGCCATCGGCACGAACTAAAAACATACCAGGCTCTGAAAATACATCGGGTTCGGCATCTTTAACGGCGTGTGAAATGTATAATCCCCAATCACGAGCTTTATCTTCACTTAATCCATAGCCTATTGGTAAGTTACCGGTTTCCCATTTTTCTTGAGAAAGTTTAGCTCTTTTCTGGGTATCCATACTTATTGCAATAATGTTTACACCTCTCGATTTTAAATCTTCTGTTTTAGAAGTTAAATCCTGAAGTTGTTTTTTGCATATAGGACAGTGCAGACCTCTGTAAAATACAATTAAAGTATATTTTTCAGGTTTCTGTGCACTTAATTTCCAGGTAGTATCATTAATTAAGTCAATTTCTAATTCGGGTACTTGTGTATCTGGCTTTATCATTTGTCTATTTTTTCTAAAAGTAATTCATGCTAAATCTTAGCAGCGTCAATTATTTGCTAAAACTCCGTTAAGTAATCTTAAATTAAACCATCACATTTAGCTATTTACGGCAGAATCCGATTATAAATAAGCATAAAATTGAGTCAAAAGTCGTAGAGTAGTTTAAAAATTAGGCCAATTCTATACAAATTAGGGAAAGTCTAAAAATTCATAGGTAATTACAAGTAAAATATTCAAAATTGCGATTTTTATGAATTATTAACGACAGAATATACTTACAAATTTAAATTAATACTTGTACAAACAGGTAACTCCCAATTTAACTTGGATAATTACATGTGCTAAACGTGTTTAGTAAAATGTTTTAGTTAATCATTTCAAAATTAATAAAGCACTTAAACTGTATTATTTGCTTTTAAACGCATTTATTGAGAATTTAGATTAATTATTAAATGCTGGTATTATGCGTAAAATATTAATACTATTTATTCTGTATTCTGCATCACTTTTTTCTCAAGTAGGAATCGGAACGACTGTGCCTCATCCAGATGTTATGCTTGATGTGAATGGTGCCCTACGAGTGCGCAATTATAATGAAGGTAATGATTTTGCAGCTAAAGATTCTATAGCTGTTTTTGATGGGAGGGGAGTATTACATCGTGTGGCAGCAAAAAAAATATTAGCTAATGTTGAAAAATCGCTCGTAAAAGCAAAATTAACGTCAAATTTTGCTGTAGCTCTATTATCATATATTCCGATTGTCTTTAATTCTGAAGATTTTGATATTAAAAATGAATTTGATGCTACAACAGGTATTTTTACAGCAACAGATGCGGGTATATATCGCGTCGCTGCGCAGATAAAAACTTCAAGCCTTAGTGTGGGTGATTTAGGTTTGGCTATTTATAAAACTAATTCTGCCGGCACAAGTTCAACAAAAATAGCCGAAGAACGTTTTGTTAATGTTTCAGTAGTATTAACAAATGTCTCACCACCTACACGTTCTGTATCTACCTTGGTACAGTTGGCCGCCGGTGAAAAAATAGATTTTAGGTTATACTCATTAGTCAATGTAAGTATTGCGGGTGCTGCAGCAGGCTATGACTCGTTTTGTACTATAGAACAGGTGCGTTAGAGGTTAGACATTTCTAAAATAGATAACCCCAATCTTATCTTATGATATTCAATCTTTTCTTCAAAATATTCATAATAGGCCTTTAAGGTTTCAGGATTTTCAAGGGCAATTTTTGCTTTTTTAATTTGTTCTACTTCACTCTTGCTTACAAACTGTAACAAATCAATAGGTTCTCCATCTAAAGCTAATTTGGCAATATGTGAATAAATGGTTGTGTCTTTTAAGTCACGCTTTTTTGATATTTCTTCAATAGAAAGGCCTTCTTTAAGGAGATTATAAGTAACCTGATGGGTAGCGGTTTTACTTCCTTTTTTCTTTAGTTTTTCAGACTGAAATTCCAGAATAGCTTTTATAAAATCATCACCATAAACTTCTAATTTACGTTGACCTACACCACTTATTTCTAAAAGTTCCATTTCGGTAGTAGGTCGTACACGCTCCATTTCCTGAAGTGTTTTATCGCTAAAAACAAGATATGCAGGAATATTTTCTTCTTTGGCAATTTCCGCCCGAAGCGTGCGTAACTTTTCAAACAGGGCATTGGCTTTTTTAGACTTTGGTTTATCTGCGGTGATTACTTCTGGAGTAGGGTTATCAACCGGTTGCGTGAGTCTAACTTTTTTTTCTTCAAATAAAACTGCTTTACTAGATGGGGTAAGGTGTAAGCTATTACGCAAATGAAAAGCTATCTCACAATATCCCTGATTTATTAATTGCAAAAAATAATGTTGCCAATCTTTCCACGATATATCTGCACCTATACCATAAGTACTTAATTTATCTAATTCTTTATCTAATACAGCTGCATTTTTAGCTCCTCTAAGCACATCAATTAAGGTTCCTATAGGTTGAGTTTCTTTAGCTCTGGCGATAGTTGACAATGCTTTTTGTGCAATTACGGTTCCATCAAAAAATTGAGGCGGATTTTTACATACATCACAATTACCACAATCTTCTTCTAAAAACTGCCCGAAATAACTCAATAAAATTTTTCTTCTGCAAGTTGTAGCTTCAGCATATTGCTTCATACGGTCTAACTTTGCATTCTGTACTTCTTCATTAGCTGCACCCTGCGTAAATCGCTTTAATTGTAAAACATCTGCATAACTGTGAAAAAGCAGTGCGTTTGACTTTAAACCATCACGTCCTGCTCGTCCTATTTCCTGATAATATCCCTCAAGATTTTTAGGCATATTATAATGTATAACCCACCTAACGTTAGATTTATCGATACCCATACCAAAAGCTACCGTCGCACAAACTACCTGAGTTTTGTCATAAATAAAGTCTTCCTGTACACTAGTGCGCTCTTCAAAATCTAGACCTGCGTGGTATGAAGTAGATTTTATTCCTATAGCATTTAGCGAGTCAGATACGCTCTCGGTGGTTTTTCTACTTAGGCAATAGATTATACCGCTGGTGTTTTGTCGCTTCTTTAAAAATTGTTTGATTTGATCTAAACGCTTATCTGCTGCGCGTACTTCTAATTCTATATTAGGACGATCAAAAGAGCTTAAGAATTGCTGCGCATTGGAGATTGTAAGTTGGTCTGCAATATCGCGTCGTGTTGCTTTATCTGCTGTAGCCGTTAAAGCGATAACCGGCGTATTTGGTAAAGATTTCTTTAAAAAACCCAATTGCTGATATGAAGGCCTAAAATCATGTCCCCATGAAGAAATACAATGTGCTTCATCTATGGCAATCATACTTATGTAGGTTTCACTTAATAATGGAGTTAAACCAGATAAACTTTCTGGAGCTACATATAAAAGCTTCAATTTACCCTCTGCAGCACGTGCAATAATATCTTGCTGTTCTTGTGCAGTCTGGCTACTGTTGTAAAAGTCTGCCTCAATACCATTAGCTTTTAACCCATCAACCTGATCTTTCATCAGCGCGATTAATGGAGATATTACCAGCGTAAAACCTTTAAATAACAATGCAGGCAGCTGAAAACAAATAGATTTTCCACCACCAGTAGGCATAATAACGATAGCATCTTTCCCATCAAGTACCGTTTGTATAATTTCAGCCTGTTGATTTCTAAAACTATCGTAACCAAAATAGGTCTTTAGCGTAGTTAGAAGTGTGGTTTTATCTATCTGGGATTGCATAAAAACTTTTTTTGCAAAAAACGGAATTTTTCTGCAGACCGCATTCTTTTTGACTTTGAAATACATTTCAAAATCATCAAGTAATGTTTTGAAGTGTAGATTAGTTAAAAACAGTTATTTCTTTTTAAACATTTTGCAATTTTACTGCGTTTAAATAATAATAAAATAATTATTGCACAGAGCCTTAATATTCAATATTTATCTTGAGTTGAGAATCAAATTAATTAGTAAACTTGTTTCATATGAAAGCTAGAAAATATACGATTGCAGTATTGCAATTGAACTTAAATAACACTCCAGAAAATAACCTTGAAAAGTGTAAATCGTGGGTGCGTGATGCTGCGGCTAAAGGGGCTGAAGTTATTAGCTTACCAGAGTTGTATAGCAGCCATTATTTTTGTCAGGATGAGGATGTAGCAAATTTTAAATATGCAGAACCTCTTTATGATATTTCATTTACAGCATTTAGCGCGCTTGCTAAAGAACTGGGAGTAGTGTTGATTGTCCCCTTTTTTGAAAAGAGAATGAGTGGTATTTACCACAATAGTGCCTATATAATTGATACAGACGGTACCGAGGCAGGATTATACCGAAAGATGCATATTCCCGATGATCCTCATTTTTATGAGAAATTTTATTTCACACCGGGAGATCTGGGTTTTAAAACTATAAAAACTAAAAAGGCCGATCTGGGTACCTTAATATGTTGGGATCAGTGGTACCCGGAAGCGGCTCGACTAACCGCACTTCAAGGGGCGGAAGTTTTATTTTATCCTACAGCAATTGGCTGGCATCCGCAAGAAAAAGCACAGTATGGGGTTAATCAACACGGAGCGTGGATGAATGTTATGAAAGGTCACGCCGTTGCAAATGGGGTATATGTAGCTGCAGCAAATCGTATAGGTCTAGAGCAATATGTACCGGGTACAAAGGGTATTGAGTTTTGGGGACAATCATTTATTTGTGGGCCCCAGGGTGAAATTTTAGCACAGGCTTCTGCAGATAAAGAAGAGATTTTAATGGCTGAAGTAGATCTCGATTTACAAGAAAATGTACGCCAAAACTGGCCATTCTTTAGAGATCGAAGAATAGATTTTTACGGAGAAATAACTAAGCGAGCACTCGATTAAATATGAAAAACACCAGACGTTTACCGGCAGAATGGGAAAATCAGCAAGGAATTTTATTGTGTTTTCCGAGCAATGGAGACGACTGGCCCGGAAAATATCAAACCATTCAGTTTGTGTTTGCAGATTTTATTAAAAAAATAGCAGAGACTGAAACAGTTTTTCTAATTGTAAAGAGTGAAAATCTTAAGGCTAAAGTTGTCGAACTTCTCGAGGCTGCACACGCTAATTTAAGTAAGGTTACATTTATTGTACAAAAAACAAACCGAAGCTGGATGCGCGATAGCGGCCCTATTATAGTTAAAAATAATAGAGAACGTGAAGCTTTAAATTTTAATTTTAATGGCTGGGCAAAGTATGGGAATTACCGTCTAGATAAGCTAATTCCGAAACGGGTTTCAGAATTTTTAGGAATACCCCTAACACCCGTAGTTTATAATGGTAAATCTGTAATTCTTGAAGGAGGAGCAATAGACACAAATGGTAGAGGAACATTAATCACTACTGAAGAATGCCTGCTCGATACTGAGATTCAAGTGCGTAATGCCGATTTCACTAAAGAAGATTATGAGGCTATTTTTTATACCTACTTTGGGATTACAAATACCATATGGTTAAATAAAGGTATTGCAGGTGATGATACACACGGGCATGTAGATGACATTTGCAGATTTGTAAATGCTACAACTATTGTAGCTGTGGTAGAGGAAGATCCTTCAGATGCTAATTACGCGCCACTACAAGAAAATCTCATACGTTTAAAAGAGGCAAAGCTTGAGGATGGAAGCAGTCCTACAATCATTACATTGCCTATGCCTAAACGAATAGATTATGAGAAATTAAGGCTTCCGGCGAGTTATGCTAATTTTTTGATACTTAACAATTCTGTTTTGGTACCTACATTTAATGACCCTAATGACCGAATTGCGTTAAATACGCTTGCAGAAATTTTTCCAGATAAAAAAATAATAGGCATTGGTGCACTTGACCTTATTTGGGGACTGGGAACCTTACATTGTTTGAGTCAACAGATTCCTTCTTAGGCTAGTTTCCGCTGTAGCGATAAATGGGTTTTAAATTCTGGAAAAACCTACAGGTTTAAAAACGTACCTTTGCGGCAAAATTACTTACATGCAGTCTTTTGAAGATTTTAAAATAAATAAGCAATTACGATACGCCATAGAAGATCTTGGCTTTACACAACCCACTCCTATACAACAAGAAGCCTTTTCGGTTGTGCGCTCTGGACGCGATGTTGTAGGTATTGCTCAAACAGGTACCGGTAAGACTTTTGCTTACATGCTACCTATACTTGAAGGTTTAAAATTTTCAAAGCAAGTTAATCCGCGTGTCTTAATAATGGTTCCCACTCGTGAACTGGTTATACAGGTTGTGGAGCAGATAGAAAGCTATGGTAAATACAGCTCAATTCGAGTTTTAGGTATTTATGGTGGTGCAAATATTAATATACAAAGGCAAGAGGTGGCGCAGGGTTGTGATATCGTAGTTGCCACACCAGGGCGTTTGTATGATCTTGTTGTAAGTCGTAATCTAGAACTTAAATCTGTTAAACAGCTTATTATAGATGAAGTAGACGTAATGCTTGATCTTGGTTTTAGATATCAACTGGTTAATATTTTTGATCTGATGCCTCCGCGCAGACAAAATATTATGTTTTCGGCTACGATGACCGATGAAGTTGATGAACTAATGGACACCTTTTTTACGGCTCCAGAACGTATTCAGGTAGCGTTAAGTGGTACTCCACTAGAATCTATTGAGCAACGATATTATGAATTGCCCAACTTTTACACAAAGGCAAATCTGCTTATAAAGCTTTTAAAAGACAAACAGGAATATTCTAAAAACCTTGTCTTTGTTTCTAATAAAAAGCACGCAGACAGACTATACACCGTTCTACATGAGGTTTACGGAAGCGAAGTAGGAGTAATACACGCTAATAAAACTCAAAACTACCGTATAAATGCAATTGGGCAATTTGATGCAGGAAGTTACCGAATTTTAGTAACTACAGATGTAATGGCCCGTGGTCTTGATTTAGATCAGGTTACCCACGTATTTAATATGGATGTACCTCGTTTTCCTGAAAATTATATGCATCGTATAGGTCGTACCGGTAGGGCTGGAGAGACCGGGAAAAGTATTCTGATGGGTACGCCTTCTGAACTTGAAAAGCTTGAAGAAATTGAAGCGTTGATGGGTATGAAAATCAACCGATTTGAATTACCTGAAGATTTAGAGATTTCAATACGTCTCCTGCCTGAAGAAGAACCTGAATATGTAGAAATTAATAATCCTGCAAAACGCAATGACGAGCGAGGTGCAAGTTTTCACGAGAAAAGTGAAAAAAACAAGAAAGTTAATCAAGGTGGAAGCTACCGCAGGGAAATCGCTAAAAAGTATAAAAAGCCAAAAACCCGTGGTGATAAAAACTACAACCGCCGGAATAAAAAATAATTTTATTAAATAGCATACGCTTCTAATTTAGCTAGCGTAGTGTAGTTTAAAGCATCCTGATGACAGGCTTCCAGATTTAATCTGGGAGCTACTCCCTTCTTTTCTGCTTCAAGCCATCTGCTAATACATAAACACCAGGAATCACCGGGTTTTAAACCGGGAAAATCCCAATGTGGTATAGGTGTCATAAGGTCATTTCCTTTAGACGCAGAATATCTCAAAAACTCTTCAGTGACAACTGCACAAAGTATGTGTGTACCATAATCTTCTTCAATAGTTCTACAGAAACCATCTCTAAAGTAACCTGTTTTAGGATTGAAACAACAGGCCTGTAAGGGTTTTCCGTAAATATTAAGTGATTGTTTCATTAACTTAAATTTTTTTAGGTTGTTGAAAATGCAAAAACTAACAGGCTATTGATAATCATAAAAATAAAAGCCGGGGATGAAGCAATCACGCTATCTTTAATATGCAGGCGAGTTACAAAACCTATAAGCATTAGTAGAGCAAGCCCGCCGGCACTAATCACTACGAGTATATTGCTTACGAAAACCCCGTTAATAAGACCCAAACCTCCTAAAATTTGCAATATTCCTACGAGCGTACGCCATTTTGCAAGTTTAAAGCGAATGAATTCATTTTTCATTTGCTCTGTGCTCAAACAGCTAATACCATAAATTAAAAAACTAAAACCGGAAATTAAGGCTAAACCTTGATATACGATCACTGGTTAATTACGTTTAAGTGTACTGCAGCTACAAATAGACTTAGAATTAAAAGAAAAAGAGATGGTATGTATTTATGAAAAGGATTTTTCACTTTAATATGCGCAAATTGAGCACATACCATTAAAAGGGCCATTAACAAAGCAGGAACTCCGGCTAAATCTTCATACCAAATGCCCGCGATTAATAAAGTAGATAATGCGATTTTAGATGCTCCTACACAATTACGAGTGAGGTCTGATAAACCATATTGCTTAAACTCTTTTACAATATTATCCCATCTAAACACCCAAACGATGACAATTGAAACGGCGATAACAATTTGTGCAATAGTAGCAAGTAAATCCATAGTTAATAATTTTTGATGAAATTATTGATATGTTTTCTAATGGTCAATAAGTTAGGATTAATCTTTAGTTAAAAGACTTTCAAATAAAATGAATGAATATTCATTTCTATACATTTTTGATGTCAAAATCGGATTTTGATTGTTAAATTGGTCTTTAATTATTAGTTGCTTACCCCAAGAAAAAAAGAGCTCACACATGTTATGAAAAGTAAAAATCAAATTAATATATATATAGTAGGTGCAGGAATAAGTGGTTTAATTGCTGCTCAAATTCTAGAAAATCACGGTTATTTACCTATAATTTTAGAAGCTACAGACCGTGTAGGTGGACGGGTTAAGACAGATATAATTGAAGGATATCAATTAGATCACGGTTTTCAAGTTATGCTTGAAGCCTATCCTAAAGCCAAAGAATATTTAGATTATGAGAAACTTGATTTACAGAAATTATTGCCGGGTGCAGTAATTTTCAAAAACGGTGATTCGCAAACTTTAGGCGATCCTTTACGTGCATTAAGTCTTGCAATACCTACAGTTTTAGCTTCAGCAGGGAGTATACGCGATAAAATAAAAATATTAAAACTTAATAATGACCTTGCAGCTAAAAGTCTGGAAGAAATATTTAATACAGAAGAACAAACCACTTTAGAATATCTACAAAATTTTGGTTTTTCAAATCGCATAATTAATACATTCTTCAAGCCTTTTTTTAGCGGTATTTTTCTAGAAGTAAATTTACAGACCTCAAGCCGTATGTTTGAGTTTGTCTATAAAATGTTTGGCGAAGGTCTTGCTGTGATTCCTAAGGCGGGCATAGGAGCGATTTCAGAGCAATTAAAATCGAACTTAAAGAACACAACGTTTAAATTTAATACAAAAGTTAAACAGATAACAAATGAGTCTATAATTCTTGAAGACGGTAGTCTACTTAATTCAGACAGCACTATTATTGCGACCGAGGCAAGCCCTCTCATTGCTAATTTGAGCAACCAACAAATTGAATGGAAAGGTGTAGATAATTTATATTTTGAAGTAGATACAATGGTTTTAGAAAAACCTATAATTGGTTTATTTCAAGAAGAAAATGGTTTAATTAATAATATTTTCTATCCTACGTCAATAGCAACACAATCTAAAGGAACAAAGACTTTACTTTCGGTGTCTGTGGTTAAAGAGCATCAACTTTCTGAACAAGAGCTCGTAAATGCTATAAAAAAAGAGCTTAGTCAACAAGCCAAAATAGAGAATTGTAGATTTTTAAAACGTTACCGCATTACTAAGGCCTTACCTAGACTATCTAACTTGCGCTATAGTATGGCACCTACTGAAACCAGATTAAGTAGTAGTATATTTTTAGCCGGAGATCAGCAGCTTAATGGTTCGCTTAATGCAGCAATGATAAGTGGAGAACGAGCAGCATTAGGAGCAATTAAAGTTCTAGAAGGTGGTTTAGTAGATTAAGCATTTTTAATTTTTCACACTTCTTTGGTTTTCAATTAATAGTTGTACTTTTTAATCTGTTTAGAATCTTAAGTAAATTATGAAACGTAGGAATACAATTAAATTAATGGCTTTGGGCACAGGAGCCTTTTTTGTTACACCTTTAGTGAGCAATCTTCTAGTAGGTTGTAAGACAGAAACAAAGCCAAAATATGCAAATCTTGAATTTTTCTCTGAAGAAGATTTTGCAATCGTATCTGTTCTGGTAGATATTATTATTCCCGAAAGTGAAGATAGTCCGGCTGCATCTGAAGTTGGAGTAGATATGATGATAGATCATATGATTGCAGGAGTATACGATTCAAAGCAACAAGATGTATTTAACTCACAATTTTCAGATTTAAAATCCTATTTAAATTCAGCAAAGGATGCAAATTTTATTGATATAAAACCTGAGGATAAAAAGTTAATTGTTACCGCTTTACTCTCAGAAAAAAATGCTTCAACTAAAACTGCACTTGAGTCGTTTTATAATATTAAAAATCAATCAATTAACTACTATTTAAATACAGAAAAAGTAGCTAAAAATAATTTAAATTATCTTCCGGTTCCCGGTCCTTATTTGCCGTGTGTATCCTTAGAAGAACTTAACGGAAAAGCCTGGGCAATATGAGTACTCAAAAAGACGTACCTACAACTTATGATGCAATCGTTGTAGGATCTGGTATCAGCGGCGGTTATGCAGCAATGGAGTTGTGTAAAAAAGGTTACAAAACACTAGTTCTGGAGCGTGGTCGCAATATAGAACACATAACAGATTATGATACTGCACATAAAGATAATTGGGAATTACCTTATAACGGGCGTGTACCGGTAGAGGAGATTAACGATCATTATACTAAGCAAAACCGCTTAAACTGGTGGATAAATCAAGACAATAAACCATTTATAAATAAAGACAGCGATTATCCTTATGATGAGATAGAACGTTTTGACTGGATTCGCGGTCATCATTTAGGTGGTCGTTCACTTATGTGGGGGCGTCATTGCTACCGCTGGAGTGATATAGATTTTGAAGCAAATGCCAAAGAAGGCATTGGGGTAGACTGGCCTATACGCTATGCAGATATTGAACCCTGGTATACTCAAGTAGAAACATTTGTAGGAGTAAGCGGGCAGGCCGAAGGCTTAAAGCAGGTTCCTGACGGTGTATTTTTAAAGCCTTTTGAGTTAAACTGTGCAGAGCAATCATTTAGAGAAAAGGTAAAAGAAAAATATCCTGAGCGTATTATTACTCCGGGGCGTGTCGCTAATTTATCTGAATACAATCCCGAAATACATTTAGGAACACGAGGACAATGTCAAACGCGCAATCGTTGCTGGCGAGGTTGTCCGTTTGGAGCTTATTTTAGTAGTCAGTCAGCTACATTACCCGTAGCTAAAGAGACCGGAAATCTTACCATACGTCCAGATAGTATTGCTGCAGAAGTTATTTATGACCCCAATACAGAGCGTGCAACCGGCGTACGTGTAATTGATGCAAATACAGGTGAAGAAATTATATACAACGCAAAAATTATATTTTGTAACGCGAGTACTATTGGCACTACGGCCTTATTGTTAAACAGCCGTTCTGAGCGTTTTCCTAACGGTTTAGGTAATGATAGTGGTGAATTGGGTCATAATCTTATGGATCATCATTATGGTATGGGAGCCAGCGCTACCTTTGAAGGTTTTGAAGATACCTATTATCAAGGTCGTAAACCTAACGGATTCTATATTCCGCGATTTAGAAATATTGATAAAGAAACAGAACAAAAAGAATATTTACGAGGGTTTGGGTATCAGGGTCAGGTTGCCAGACAAACTGATATTGCACCAGAACAAATAGGAGAAGCGCTAAAAGCTGAAATCTTTAAACCGGGGCCTTATAAGATAAATGTAGCGTGTTTTGCCGAGATGCTACCCTACCACGAGAATCGTATGTTTTTAAATCACGATAAAAAAGATCAACACGGCCTCCCGATAATAACTTTTGATGCAAAATTGCGTGATAATGAAATGAAATTGCGAGAGGATGGCGTTAAATGCGCGGTAGAAATGCTTGAAGCAGCTGGCTGTAAAGATATTAGCTATTACAATAATGTAACGGCTCCCGGAGCTTGCATTCACGAGATGGGAACGGCTCGTATGGGTAATGATCCTAAAACCAGTGTTCTTAACAAATGGAATCAAATTCACGCTGTGCCTAACGTATTTGTAACCGATGGTGCGTGCATGACCAGCAGCGGAACCCAAAATCCTAGTATTACTTATATGGCATTAACGGCGCGAGCAGTTGATTATGCACATAAACAACTAGAAGCAGGGGAGTTGTAGGTTTGCATTCAATTAAAAAAATTATTAAAAAACTCCCTTTTTTTCTGATGCTTCGGAAAGAAAAGGGAGTTTTAAATTTCCCCATCCCACACCAAAACATCACCGGGCTTCATATTCTCTAATTTTAGATTACCTATGCGCACGCGTACCAGGCGTAATGTAGGACAATCTATAGCCGATGTCATTTTACGCACCTGTCTAAATTTTCCTTCTTTTATGGTGATACTTAACCAGGTTGTAGGTCCGTGGCGCGCATCGCGTATTTTCTTTGCACGTTCCGGAAAATTTGGTGTTTCCTGAAGACGCCTCACAGCCGCCGGTTTTGTCGTATATTTTTTTCCGTCAAAACCTATTTCAATGCCCATACGTAATAAATCAAGTGTTTCTTCGCTAGGATCACCATCTACAAGCGCATAATATTCCTTTTCAATGCCGCTTCGGTTTATAAAATCACTTAGTTTACCGTCTGTAGTCATCAACAATAAACCTTCAGATTTCTCGTCTAAACGGCCAATGGGCATAATACCATCAGGCCAATGATATAGATCTGCGAGAAATTTTTTTTTGCGAGCCTGACGCTCATCATTACTGCTTATTTGGCTAATATATCCGTAAGGTTTAAACAATAAGTAATAGGAATGATCAGTCAATGTAATACATGTTGTTTCGCTTTGCGAAAGTAATCTAATTAAGATTAATCAGAATAGTACAGATGTTTAACACGAACTAGGAATCTGGCTTGTACCAATGATTTATTTTTGATTTTTCTAAATTATAAAAAGTGTTTTTTTAAGTATGCCTTCACAACAAAAAAGAAAGAATCAGGCTAAGATACTCAGGCAATTTCGCGCTGTACATAGAGCAATGGGAGCGGTGTTGTTTGTATTCTTTTTTATTATTTCAGTTTCAGGATTACTTTTAGGTGTTAAAAAGAATAGCGGAGATGTATTACTACCTAAAACTCAAACGGGCACTACTTCAGATTTAGGCCGCTGGTTGCCATTATCAGAGCTAAAAGAAAAAGCGATAACCGTACTAAGAGATTCAATATCACCAGAATTATCTCAAGAATTAGATAGAATAGATGTAAGAAACGAAAAAGGTATAGTCAAATTTATCTTTGCCAATCACTATTACGGTATTCAATTAGATGGCGCTACGGGAGCTGTTTTAAGCATAGGAAAGCGTAGATCTGATGTGATAGAAAATATTCACGACGGTTCTATAATTGATAGTTATTTAGGTACCGGGGGATATGTAAAACTTATTTATACGCTTATTATGAGTATTGCTTTATTACTTTTTACCATTACCGGCTTCTGGTTATGGTATGGTCCTAAACGTATGCGAAAATCCAGATCTTAAATTTAAAATGATGTTTAAACAATTTGGTGGTAAAATTACTGCAGAATTAAAAGCCAGATACGAGAAGTCTCCAAATTGGCGCAATGGCAGCTTTCAAAATTTAGAAGAAACTTCAATGGATGTAGGTATTACTGAAATGCCTGGACTATTATATAAATTATTCTTTGAGAAAGACCCTCAGGCTGCTCCTAATCAAGATTTAGCAATTGAAAGTTTTGATTTAGATGCATTCTTAAAATCTTCAGACGATATTAAATATATTTGGTATGGGCACGGGGTTTATCTAATGCGTATAAATAACAAAACACTTTTAATAGATCCTATGCTAGGACCGGATTCTGCACCTATTTCTCCGGCGAGAACACCACGTTTTTCGGCTAATGCACTAGACCTAATTGATGATTTCCCCGAAATAGATCTGATGCTGTTAACGCACGACCACTATGATCATTTAGATTTAGCCAGTATTAGAAAACTTATCCCAAAGATTAAATCCTATTATGTGGCCCTGGGTTGTGGGCGACACCTGGAAGCCTGGGGTGTTCTCAAACATAAAATCACAGAATTTGACTGGTGGGATGTTTCAATTTTTAATGGTATTAAAATTACGTTTACCCCAAGCCGACACTTTTCGGGACGGGGTTTACGAGATCGTGCTAAATCTCTTTGGGGTGGTTGGGTTTTTAAAACAGCTACCCAAAACCTGTTTCATTCTGGTGATGGGGGGTATGGGGCTCATTTTAAAGAGATAGGAGATAAATTAGGACCTTTTGATTTTGGATTTATTGAATGCGGTCAATACGGAGAGAAATGGAGCCAGATTCATATGTTTCCTAAAGAAAGTGTTGAAGCTGCAATAGACGCAAAAGTAAGTATAGCCACGCCTTATCATTGGGCAGGATTTAAACTAGCCTTTCACAGCTGGACAGAACCAGCTGATTTGTTTGTAAGGTATGCGATAGAAAATAATTTAAACTACACATTACCCAGACTGGGACAGCTTATGCATCTAAATAATACCTGTCAAACTCATATGTGGTGGAAAGAATTAGACTAGACTCAACAGCCTTTTATTATGTGCTATCAATTAACCAGAAATACTTTATAGATAAGACAACGTTAACTCTTTGAACTTAAATTGATAAGCATCATAAATCGTTTTAAATAAACTCTTTTAGAATAATAATGACACCTATGTTTTACGTGATTTAAAAAGCTTAGCTTTGCGGCTTCTAAAAAATGACGCAATGAAACGTATTACTGCCTACCGAAAATTATTTAACACAGATAAGAATGCTGATCTTAAGCAACTTAAAAAGGCTTACCGGAATCTTGTAAAAGAATGGCATCCAGATAAATTTCAGGATGGTGACGTACTAAAAGAAGAAGCAGAGTTAAAAAGTCGGGAGATTATTGATGGATATCACTTTTTAGTAAGTATCGCTCCAGAAACTACAGCTGCCAATTTAGAAAATTATACAGCAGTAATTAATTCTGAAGGTATTGTAAATTATCAGCATAAAGGAGTTCTTCTTGAAATTACCTTTACAGATGGCAGTACCTATGAGTATTTTGGTGTACCGCGTAATGTCTTTTTAAAGTTTCACAATGCAGGTAATCAAGTGCGTTTTGCAAAACGTAATATTTACACAAGCTATACCTATCGCAAATCTAAACGCGAATTGCAGGAAGCATAATCTATATATTTTATAAGTGACTAAAAAAGCAATATTCGCAGTGATAATAGCGGCCTGTATTGCAGGTTTTAATGGCATACTTATAAAAGCAATGCCTAGTTTAACAACGGGTACCATCGGCTGGTTTAGAGTTGGGGTACCCGTTCTTTTTTTACTTCCCTCTCTTATTTACAACAGAGAAATTAAGATTACAGGAGATTATAAAATGCTCATTCTTGCAACAATAATTAACGCTGTACGCCTATATTTTTATTTAGTCGCCTTTATTTATACGTCAATTGGCAATGCGGTGGTTCTTTTTTATGTCTATCCATTATTTGTAACACTTATAGAAACGCTTATTTACAGAACTCCTATTAATAAAACTCAGATATATTTAATAATTCTCGCCTTTGTGGGCATAGCTATTACCTATCTCAACAAGCCATTTAGTTTTGAATCTAATGATTTTATAGGGATGATGGCATCTATTATGTCTGCTGTAGGTTATGCTTTTTTTGTTTGTATTTTTAAACGACAGACCCCAAACTATAATAAAAAACAATTACTTTTCTTTCAAAATTTAGGTGGAGCCTTATTATTTCTACCCTTTTTGTTCACTATGGAAGCACCCGTACCGGCACAATTAGGAATTGCAGTTTTTTATGCATTACTCATTGGTATCATTGTCTTTAGTTTGTTTTTCTTTGGTTTAAAACATTTAAACGCCACAACAGCAACTTCATTAATGTATCTTGAAGTTTTAAGTGCAGTAATTCTTAGCTTTTTAATTTTAGATGAAAAACTAACGTGGAATACCTACTTAGGAGGAAGTTTAATTTTAATAAGTAGTTTCTTTATTTCCCGTCTTAACCGAAAGGTTACTACCTGAAAATAACTTATAAATATCCGTTTTATTAACCTAGGTTAGGTATATGCGTTAAACTTAATTTAAATAGATCTTCTCATTTTTTATTTCCCTTTACAATAGCGTTATTTTACTTAAAATATATAATAGTATGAGCGAAGTAAAAGCATATGGCGCAGCAGATGCCAAAGCAGAATTAAAACAAATAGTAATTGAACGTAGAGACGTAAAGCCTCGTGACGTTAAAATTAAAATTACATATTGTGGTGTTTGCCACAGTGATATACATACGGTACGTAACGATTGGGGTGGTTCAAAATACCCTGTAGTTCCCGGGCACGAAATTATAGGTAAAGTTCTTGAAGTAGGAAATGAGGTTACTAACATTAAAGTAGGTGACACGGTAGGTGTAGGATGTATGGTAGATTCTTGCCGTGAGTGTGAACCATGTAAACAAGACTTAGAGCAATTTTGTGAGCAGGGAATGGTAGGTACTTATAACGGCAAAGATAAGCATCTAGGAGGGCATACCTTTGGTGGTTATTCTGAAGAAATCATTGTAGATAACTATTACGTTTTGAGTGTTCCGGAAAATCTAGACGAAAAAGCCGTAGCACCCTTATTATGTGCTGGTATTACCACATTTTCTCCACTAAATCACTGGAATGTGAAAAAAGGAGATAAAGTAGGCGTTATAGGTTTAGGTGGTTTAGGACATATGGGTATCAAATTTGCCCACGCTATGGGAGCACATGTTGTGATGATTACCACAAGTCCTGAAAAAGGTAAAGATGCAAAACGTTTAGGTGCTGATGAAGTGTTGATATCTAAGGATGCCGAAGCAATGAAGCAACATAACGGTACTTTCGATTTCTTATTAAATACTGTACCTGTAGGACACGATACCAATCCATATTTAAATTTACTTAAAATTGATTCTACAATGTGTATGGTAGGAGCTGTAGAGCCACTTGAGCCTATGCACGGAGGTAACTTAATTTTAGGACGTAAGAGTATTGCAGGATCCTTAATAGGTGGTATCAAAGAAACTCAGGAAATGCTTGATTTCTGTGGTAAACACAATATTGTAAGTGATATTGAAATGATCGATATGAACACTATTAATGAAGCTTACGAACGCGTTATTAAGGGTGATGTAAAATATCGTTTTGTAATTGATATGGAGTCTTTGCGTAAAGCGGAATAATTATCCTTCAAGTAAATTTTAAAACCCCCGATTCTTTTGAAAATCGGGGGTTTTTTGTTCTTTAATTCTGGTTCAATTAATTTTTACAGCTATCTAAAACGGCAAGAATACCGCGTAATGCTACCAGAGACCAGTGTGGTCTATTTTCTAATTCGGTAGTAAGTTCTATAAGTGATTTTTCTAGTAAAAAAGTGTTGAGCACCACCTTATAGTCAGTTTCATTTTGCGGTATTAATTGTGAGTCCTGCATGGTTTCATTATAACCATTTAAATAAAAACGGGTCGTATGATAATACCATGCTTCTGCCCATTGCTCCAAATCTGATGGGGAGTATGAATCTGTATAATTCTGCTCTAAAATTGGTGTATACGCAGCATAATGCAGTGAACGAATCATTGAAGCGACGTCTCGTAGTGCAGATCTAAGTATACGACGCTCACTAAAAGCTTTTGAAGGATCACCTTCAAAATTGATGATGATAAAATCTTTCCCGGTCCACAATAAATTCTGAAGCTGAAAATCACCGTGAGTACGTATTTTAAACGTATCTATTTTGTGATCAAAAACACGTTTAAAACAAGAAAGCACCTCGCCTTTGCGAGCAAAAACTACTTTTGCTTCCTGTTTTATAGCTTCCGGAAGTGTTGGTATTGCTTTTTTTAATTTTTCAAAAGCCTCACGGGTAAGACTTTGCAAGGCAGAATACAATGATCGCTGGTAGTGTAAAGAAAATTCTTCTTGCTCAACGCTCATAAATCCTTTTAAATTTGAGAGTGCAATGTGCATCTCTGCACTGCGCTTCCCCAATAAACTCAACCTTTCAGGAATAATATTATCTATTAAGAGTTGGTCCTGTTCATTCAAATCTTCAAAAACAAGCACCTTCGTGCGTTTTGAAACATCAAGTTCTGGTGTCTGTGGATGTTCCTGGGTCTCTACGCGCTCCATATACCTGTGGGCCGCATCTGTCGTATTTTCCCAACCCGTACCGGTGTTACTAACCAAATCCTGCATCATTCCTAAAACGGCTCTGTTTTTTTGTTTTGTCGCATAAATCAAGCTACCCATATAATCTGGTGTGTTTTCAAATTTTACGACTTCCGTAAGATATTGAGCAATTTCAGCATCGGGATTTATGGTACTGTCTAATCTTCTATATAATTTTAAAAAGTAGCGGTGATCATAAATTATAGAAGTATTACTTTGTTTAGTTTCGATAAGTCGCGACCCTACATGCTCAATATCTGCATCAGGAGTAATTGAACCTTTCTCAAACAGAAGAGCTTCTTTGCCTAATTTGAGCGTTTTACCGTGTTGCAAACTGTAAAATAAATAGGATCTAAATGGTTCAACATACACCGCATCTACAAACAGGCCTTCTGCTGAATCTAGTATTAGTTCTGCCAGAATTCCATTTTGAGGAACAGCTTCTAATAAACTCTCGTGTATATTTTCAATAAAGCAAACCGGTAATTGATAAATTTCAGGTAAGCCTTCATTAAAAATCACTTCTACAATTAGATTTTTAACCTGTAAATTTTCCACAGGCAAATCAAAAAGATTAGTGATATGCATTGATTGAATGGTACGTTCCCGATCACCGAACCAATATTTACCCTTAAAATAGCCGGGAAGTAGCTGTTCTTCAAGGTATTTTCTGTTTTTGGTATTAAATAACGTATCCCAATTTTTTGTTTTTAATTGCGATAGCGGTCTATCCTGATGTTCTGCCTCGGGTTTAGTTAAAGAGAACCAATAATACCCGTGTGGAGCCAACGTGAATAGGTAAGGGTTAGCGGTTATCTTAGGAAATTTATTTCGGCTAAAAACTTCAACCGGTATGTAATCTTTATAGTCTTCAAGTTCTAATTCTACTGCTTGTGAGAAACGAGATAAATTGGCAACAACAAGAATCGTTTCATCCTCGTAAGTACGTGTAAATGTCAGGATTTTGGCATTTGAAGGGGCTAAAAACTGAATATCCCCACGCCCAAATGCTTTGAAATTTTTTCGCATATTCATAATGCGCTTCATCCACCACAATAGGGATGATGGATTCATTTGCTGAGCTTCAACGTTAACTGATTCTGCACGATATTGCGGATCTATAATAGTAGGTAAATACAGTTTCTGAGGATTTGCCATTGAAAATCCGGCATTACGATCTGCAGTCCATTGCATGGGCGTGCGTACTCCATCGCGATCACCTAAATAAAAATTATCACCCATCCCAATCTCATCACCATAATAGAGAACAGGTGTTCCCGGTAATGAAAACAGCAGCACATTCATCAATTCTATTTTGCTACGGTTATTATCGAGTAAGGGAGCTAATCGTCTTCTAATACCCACATTTATTTTTGCTTTGGGATCTTGAGAATATACTTTATACATATAATCCCGTTCCTCATCGGTAACCATTTCTAAGGTTAGCTCATCATGGTTTCTTAAGAAAATTGCCCATTGGCAAGCTTCGGGTATATCTGGGGTTTGATCTATTATATCTATAATAGGGTAGCGGTCTTCCATCTTAACAGACATAAACATACGTGGCATAATAGGAAAGTGATAATTCATATGGCACTCATCACCTTCGCCAAAATAGGCAGCAGAATCCTCTGGCCACATATTAGCTTCAGCTAGCAGTAATTTACCATCATATTTAGCATCTATACGTGCTCTTAGTTTTTTTAGAAAAACATGCGTTTCGGGTAAATTTTCACAATTAGTACCGTCTCGCTCAAATAGATAAGGAACCGCATCAAGTCTAAAACCATCTACACCCAGTTCACACCAGTAATCCATAATATTAAAAACCTCCTCCTGTACTTCGGGATTATCAAAATTTAAATCAGGTTGATGCGAAAAGAAACGATGCCAGTAATAGGCATTTGCTTCGGCATCCCAGGTCCAGTTTGAGGGTTCTGTATCTGTAAAAATGATACGTGCGTCTTTGTACTTTTCTACTGAATCACTCCATACATAATAATCTCTGTATTTAGAACCTTTTTCGGCTTGTCGTGATAATTTAAACCACTCATGTTGATCTGATGTATGATTAATAACAAGTTCTGTAATTACCTTTAATCCTCTATTGTGAGCTTCTTCTATAAAGCGTTTAAAGTCATCAATTTCACCATATGATTTATTAATGGTGTAGTAATCTGCAATATCATAACCGTCATCACGTAGTGGAGAGGGGTAGAATGGGAGTAACCAAATTGCTGTAACCCCTAAATCTTCAAGATAATCTAACTTCTGTAACAAGCCTTCAAAATCACCAATGCCATCACCGTTGCTATCAAAAAAAGCTTTTATATGTAACTCATATATGATTGCATCTTTATACCAGTTTTTTTGATCTTTATCGGTGAGTATGTTTGCCATGTGAGGTTTTTTAATTTAAAATTCCTTGATATGATGATAAAGTTAAAGAAGTGACTTTAAAGAAGCCGTTAAATATTAACTAAAGCGTACCAGTGAGTAGGTTTAAAAGGGAATAATTAGAATCCTATAGTACCTTGTGTATATTAAAAAATAGATAAATAGAATAAATTGTTGTGTGTAGTATATTTAGACTATATTTGTATCGTTAAATTATTTAAGTGACAATTTAAAACTGCAAATAAATCTTTTAATAGCAATAGTGCAGTACACATTTTATAAGTAAATAAAAGCTCTCGAGGCAAGTTTCAATTTAAATACGGGTGAAGATCTTTCTTCACTTATGAGATTCAAATACTACTTCTTCCATAGTTCTAAATACATCAGAACCTTTTAAAATCCCTGTAAAATAAAAATTAAGACCAGAAAGCATATATAGGTTTTAATTGTAATTTTTAAGTATGAATGCAATACAACGATTTGTAAATAAATTAATTAATAATAGAGTAAACGTAATGAAAGAAGGAACAGTAAAATTTTTTAATAACGCTAAAGGTTTTGGATTTATTAAACCTGAAGGGTCTGACGAGGATGTTTTTGTACACGCAAGTGGTCTTATTGACGAAGTACGCGAAAACGACCGTGTAGAATTTGAAACCGAAAGAGGTAAAAAAGGAATCAACGCGATTAATGTACGTGTGATTGACTAATCATATAGACAATTAAAATGCTAAAAAGCCTTCTTTATGAGGGCTTTTTTTATGCCTTATTTTGTTTACAATACCCGATAATTTCAGTTAATTTTGAAATTTTATTAGTACCCTATACTACCAATGTCACAACAAGAATCAGAATTATCTAATGCATATTCTGCAGAAGATATTGCTAAATGTATTGAAGTTTTAGAACATCTAAATACCAATACAAACCTCATTTTTGAATTACCTAAAGAGCAACGTATTGCACTTTTAAAGTCTACAGGAAAATTGTCAAGACCTAACCGTGACGAGTTTTCACGTAGAAAAAAAGATGCTAAAAAAGCGCAAAAGCGCAAACAGGCTGCAAGAGATAAAGCGGCTCGCAAAGAAACCGGTATTCGCAGCGCTCGTGAGGCTTTAATATTTACGGCTCCTAAACTTCTTGCAGCAGCAGATCTAAGTGCTATAGAAACTCAAGAATTACAGACACCCCGCAATTGCTATGTGTGTAAAACTGAATTCACAAAATTGCACCACTTCTACGATACTATGTGCACCGAATGCGGAGATTTTAATTACGCCAAGCGTTTTCAAAATGCAGACTTGACTGGGCAGGTAGCTATAATTACCGGATCGCGTCTTAAAATAGGCTACCACATCACATTAATGTTATTACGTGCAGGGGCAACAGTTGTTGCAACCACAAGGTTTCCAGTAGATTCTGCAATACGTTTTTCTAAAGAAGATGATTACCACGTCTGGGCAGATCGTTTAAAAATTCATGGGCTCGATTTACGTCATATTCCCAGTGTTGAGATTTTCTGTAATTATATAGAGCAGCGCTATGACCGTCTGGACATTCTTATAAATAATGCAGCACAAACTGTGCGCAGACCTGCAGGATTCTATCAGCATTTAATGCCTAATGAAGAAAAACCATTAGCAGAACTACCTAAATTTATTAGACAAACTCTAGAGGATCATATAGAATGTCTTGATGAACTTAAGTCCTTAGGAACTACAGCAAGTGCAAACCGAAATATGCCTGTAACCTGGCATGGTCCTGAACCAGGAATAGGAATACGGGCTTCAGCAAAATTATCGCAAATACCCTATAGTTTTGACAACTCGTTACAAGCTTCAGAAGTGTTTCCTGAAGGTAAACTAGATGCAGATTTACAACAGGTAGATTTGCGTAAGACAAATAGCTGGCGCTTAAAGCTGGGAGAGATAGAAACTACAGAAATGATTGAGGTACAACTGGTTAACTCAGTAGCTCCATTTGTTTTGTGTAACCGTCTTTCAGAACTAATGAAGAAAGAAAATACTGGCAAAAAGCACATCATAAATGTATCTGCTATGGAAGGTAAATTCCATCGCTTTTTTAAAGAAGATCGTCACCCACATACTAACATGGCTAAAGCAGCCTTGAATATGTTAACACATACTGCTGCCGGGAGTCTTGCCAAAGAAGGTATTTTTATTAACGCTGTAGATACAGGCTGGGTAACAGATGAAGACCCTGCAGAATTGGCAAAACGTAAAATTGAAGAACACGATTTTCAACCGCCACTTGATATTGTAGATGGTGCTGCCCGTGTAATTGACCCGTTGTTTGATGGTATTAATACCGGTAAACACTGGAGCGGAAAATTTTTAAAAGATTATTTCCCCATAGACTGGTAAACTATGGAACAACCCAATAATCCCTTACACGGTTTAACTCTAAAAGTTATACTCGAACGTCTTGTAGCTCATTATGGCTGGGAAGAATTAGCAGATCGCATTAAACTAAATAGTTTTAAGTCAAATCCCTCAATAAACTCTAGTTTAAAGTTTTTGAGAAAGACAGATTGGGCTAGAAATAAAGTAGAAAACTTATATTTAAAGACTAAAAATATTAGCGACTCTTAAATTAAGTTTAGTTAAATCTATTTTTAAATACTGGTTTTATGATAGATCAATTTCTCAATAAATTAGGCAGCCTAAGCTATTTAAGTCATTCGACACGAGATATGCTTAAACCGTTTATAACTGTCAATTTTTTTGAAAAAGGGGATTTTATATTAAAGCAGGAAGAAATTTGTCGAGATCTCTTTTATATACAAAGTGGTTTTGCCAGGGAATACTATTTTAAAAAAGGCAAAGATGTCACTGAATGGTTTGCAGGTACCGAAAGTTTTTGTTTTTCAATCGAGAGTTATTTTAATAATACGCCCAGTAATTTAATTATTGAGGCTCTGGAGCCTTCAAAAGTTATATTTCTTTCTAAAGAAGGACTTATGGGCTTAAGTAAAAATAATATAGAAATCTCCCGGTTGGCTACAACCTTCTTTTCTTATTCATTAATAGCATCTCAGCGTCGTATGGAAAGTATTCATTTTCAAAGTGCAAAAGAACGCTACTTATACCTTATTGAGCAGCAACCTAAAATCCTTCAAAAAGTACCCCTCTCACACATTGCTTCCTTTTTAGGAATTACACAGGAAACGTTAAGTCGTATCAGATCAAAAATATAGCGTCTGATTATTTGATAATTGTCAAAGGTTTTTGCTATTATATTTTACATATTTAGAATCTAATTAATATTCTAATTATGAAATTAAAATCTTTTGCGTTTTTACTCTTGATTTGTAGTAGTGCTATTGCACAACAAACTACAGCAGAACAAGTAGCTCAATTGAGCCTCGAAGAAAAAATTTATTTAGTAATAGGAACTGGTATGAATGTTCCTGGTGTTGCCAAAGGGGCAGAAGCCCCGCAGGCAATCGTAGGCGCTACACAAGATAAAGTTGCAGGTGCTGCGGGAACAAGTTATCCCATTAAAAAATTTAACTTTCCTGCAGTTGTATTTGCAGATGGCCCGGCGGGAATTCGTATCAGTCCCACACGCCCAGATAATCCAGATCAAACGTTTTATGCTACCGGTTTTCCTACAGCAAGTAGTTTATCATCTTCTTGGAATGTCGACTTAGCTCAACAAATAGGAAAAGCTTTTGGTATTGAAGGTCGTGACTATGGTGTAGATGTGTTGTTGGCACCGGCACTTAACATTCAACGAAATCCATTAGGAGGAAGAAATTTTGAATATTACTCAGAAGATCCGGTTTTGTCAGGAAATATTGCAGCAGGTTTTGTAAATGGGGTTCAGTCTGAAGGTTTAGGTGCTACTATTAAACATTTTGTAGCTAATAACTCAGAGACTAACCGAACTGCATTAAATACTGTTGTAAGTGAGCGCGCACTTCGTGAAATCTACCTTAAAGGATTCAAAATTGCAATAGACAAAAGTAATCCTATGGCAGTAATGTCATCTTACAACAAAATAAACGGCACTTATGCTTCTGAAAATGAAGAGTTACTTAATCAGCTTTTACGAGAAGAATGGGGATATGATGGTTTTGTGATGACCGACTGGTTTGCGGGTACTAATCCTGTTGCACAAATGATAGCTGGTAATGATTTGCTTATGCCGGGAACAGACCGCCAGGCAAATGCAATTAAAGAGGCTGTAGAAAATGGAGAATTGGATGTAGCTATTTTAGACCGAAATGTTACAGCCATTTTAAATGCATACAAAAATACTTTTGCGTTTAAAGGATACAATCCTTCGGGAAAAACAGATCTAGAAGGTCATAAACTGATTGCCCGCAATGCAGCTACAGAGGGAATGGTTTTATTAAAAAATGAGGCTGTACTTCCATTAGCTGCAGATGTAAAAATAGCTTTATTTGGTTCGTCTTCCTATGAGACCATTGCAGGAGGTACCGGAAGTGGTGATGTAAATAAGGCCTACAGTGTATCGCTTTTAGAAGGTTTACAAAATGCTAATCTTAAACTTGATGAGCATTTGACCTCTGCGTATTCTATATATATGAAAGAAGAACGTGCTAAAATTCCACCAAAAGCAATGTTTTTTCTAAAAGATGAATTAGTCCCTGAAAAGAGCTGGACAAAAGAAGAACTTTCAGAAATTGCTAAAGAAAATGATGTTGCCATTTTTACGTTAGGACGTACTTCGGGAGAATTTCAAGATCGTACAGATGAAGGTGATTTTAGTTTAACAAGACTAGAAAAAGATTTAATTCAAAATATTAAGTACGCTTTTAATGCTCAGGGAAAATCATTCATTGTAATTCTGAATATAGGTGGTGTTATTGAAACAGCTTCCTGGAAAGATTATGCAGATGCTATTTTATTAACATGGCAGCCGGGTCAGGAAGCCGGTAATGCCATTGCCGATATCTTAAGCGGAAAATCTAATCCTTCCGGGAAATTACCGGTTACATTCCCTATTCAAATAGCAGATGTTTCATCTAGCAAGAATTTTCCGGGAACTGTACTTGATCCAAATGCTCCTAAGCCCCAGAATATAATGCAGGGCGTGCCTTCAGAAGAACTATATCAAGAAGATATTTATGTGGGATATCGTTATTTTGATAGTTTTGAGATACCGGTTTCGTTTCCTTTTGGTTTTGGGAAATCCTACAGTACGTTTACCTATTCAGATTTAAAAGTAACAAATGAAGATGGAATCAATGTAAGTTTTAAGGTTACTAATACCGGCGCTAGAGCAGGGAAGGAGGTTGCACAACTCTATATAGCTGCACCCGCTACCGGTCTGGAAAAGCCAAATAAAGAATTAAAGGCTTTCGCTAAAACAGAGGAATTGGCTGCCGGCGAATCACAAATTATAAACTTTGCGTTAGCTCCTGAAGAATTAGCTTCCTACGACAGTACAGCAAGTGCCTGGAAATTAGATGAGGGTATTTACAAAATTCTCGTTGCTACAGATTCAAAAACTATTAATCTGAAAGCCGAATTAAAAATTAATGCTTCGGTTGTGCGCCAAACTAAAAAATTGTTGGCTCCAACAAAAGAGGTTTCTATTCTATCAAGAAATTAAAAAACTATTCCCCTTATATTTTACAGCGAGCAGCTTACTAACTACAGGTAAGCTGCTTTTTTTTATAGAAAATAGCGCTCTATAAAGTTTTCAATAATCTAGGAGTTAATTTTTATAAGTATCTTCCACTGCTTTTAATAGGATAATTCCTCTTGGTAGTGTCAAAAAATTATTACAAACTAACTTAAAATGTATAATGATCAACTTCTCATTAGAGCAAATTAGCACTTTACTTTCTGCCAAACAATTAGGAAATTCTAGCCAACAGTTTACAGGGCTTAACCATTTAGAGAAAGCATCAAATAATCAGATAAGTTTTATAGGATCTAGTAAATACGCAAAATTATACAACAATTCAAAAGCAGGTGCGATTGTAATTAGTGAAAACCTGGCACACCTGGTTTCTGGTGAAATTCCTTTATTAGTCGTACCTAATGCAGATCTGGCAATGGCAAAATTATTGTCTTTATTTGAACCCGATGCACCTTATATCGAAGCTGATATACATCCGCTTGCGACCGTACATCATTCTGCTATAATAGGAAAAGATGCATCTATAGGTGCAGGCTGTTATATAGGCGCTAACGTTATAATTGGGGATCAAGTAGTGATTTATCCTAATGTGACGATACTAGATGATTCTACAATAGGCACTAAAACTATAATTTGGCCGGGTACAGTAATTAGAGAGCGTTCTCAAATAGGTGCATATTGTATTTTACATAACAATGTTAGCATAGGTGCAGATGGTTTTGGTTACAGACCTAGCGAAGACGGTCGTGGTTTAATTAAAATTGTACATATAGGTAATGTGATTCTTGGTAATGGGGTAGAGATAGGCGCTAATTCTTGTGTAGATCGCGCAAAATTTGATTCTACCATTATAGGCGATGGCTGTAAAATAGATAATCTGGTACAAATAGGACACAACTGTATTTTAGGTAAATGCTGTATAATGGCAGGACATAGTGGTTTAGCCGGTTCTGTTACCCTAGGCGATGGCGTTATAATTGGCGGAAGCGCTTCAATTAAAGACCATACAACAATTCATTCTGGAGCTGTAATTGCTGCCGGTTCTGGTGTAATGGGTGATGTCGCTGCAGGTAAAACTATGCTGGGCTACCCTGCAACAGAATCTCGCGATAAGCTGAGAGAATGGGCTGCAGTACGTAAACTGGGTAGAAGCTAAAGATTAAATCTATAGAGTAATTCTAATTTAAACAACGCACCTTTCGCTAAAGGTGTGTTCAGTTGATTTCGGTCGTCACCCAGATAGAAAAGGCTCAATCCTAAATCTACCTGATCACTTTCTTCAAAGACTTTATAAGTTCGAGTTATTGAATAGCCAGCTTTGGCTTTTAAATACAATCCTTTATATAGGGGATAGCGTAGGTATGCAAAAAACTCGGTTGTATTTTTTGCAAAATATTCGGTTGTAGAACCAAAATAGGGATCTGACAAAGCATAGCTAGATGTTAGTCCGTTTACATCGCCACCTATATTTATTTTATCGGTAAGCATATAATTAATATCTCCGTTAATCGTGGTTATATAGGCTTCAAAACGTTTGCTAGGGCTCAAATAATAAAATCCTGCATAGGGTACCAGAAATAAACCAAATTCTTCTGTGTTTGCATATAAACCCATTTTCCAGCTAAAATTTTCATTCTTCTTTAACGTAGCCAACGCCAAACCTCCTATTTGAAAACCGTCTGAAGTTATTAAATCAAGGTCTGAGGCTATTTTAGGAATTATTAAATATGTTATCGCTAAACGGTCTGAATACTTATGATTGAAGCCCAGAGCTAAACTAAGAGAGGCTAATGTATTTGTTTTAAGGTAAGTAGGATCTAAGCGCAATGCATTAGATTCTATCATTACATTAGATATAAATGTGTTTTTTTCGTCTAAAACCTTCGGAAACGTAAATTGAAATTCAAGCTCATTTACGGCCGTTGATTCTTCAGAATTTTCAAAATAATTTTGAGGTGTTGTAGAATAGGAAAGATTTGCCAGATCTATATAGTTCTGTGCCTGCGAGGTGATTGTTACCAGCAAGGCTACTAAGAGGGTTCTAATATTCATCAAACGAATATAGCTAAATTAAGAATAGGTTGGATTTTCTTATTAATTCACAAAATAAATTAAATTATGTAATCACATTTTTATAAAATTGGGCATAAAAAAAGCGCGATCTATAAAGATCGCGCTTATAATAAGGTGATTAAAAATTATCCTGAAATTTTATCAGCTTCATTCTTAACGTTATTTTTCAACTTAGCGTAGTTGTCTGCAACGGTATCTTCAACCTCTGTGTAGGTATCTTTAATACGAGCTTCAGCTTCCTGATACGTTTCTTTCAATTTAGCACCGGCTTCACTAATTTTATTTTTGATTTTTTCTTTCTCTTCAGGAGTTGCTGTTTTGTATTTATACCAGGCAAAAAGACCACCGGCAAGTCCTAAAAGTGCTACTAATCCTGTTTTTTTGTTAGATGAATTCATATTTTCAAAGGTTTTAATTGTTCAAATTTATAGGTGCAAAGTACATTCCATTATTCTGATTGTCAGTATACTTTAATATAAGTTTAATACTGTGGTCTTAGAAATTCGTCGTAATGCCAGTATACCTAACTCAAATTCTTAATCTTAGAAATCATATTCTTAAACTTAAAATAAAATGAAAGCTCTGTCATAAAATTCATAAGTTTTTTAACTGACAGGTTTTAGTCCCTAAACCGACTCATCATCTGTACCTTTGAAGTGCCTTCGGCGGAAGCCAAAATCTAAAATAAATCAGATGCAGTTTAAGTTTAATAACCTCTTTACAGATAATCTTCCGGCAGATCCCATTACAGAGAATGCGCGCAGGCAGGTAACTGAAGGGTTCTATTCATTTATAGAACCTAAGGCCACCACAAATCCGCAATTGATTCATGTTTCTGAAGAAATGCTTGAAGAATTAGGCATTTCGCAGGAAGAAGCGCAGTCTGAGGAATTTTTAAAAATGGTAACTGGTAATAGCGTTTTACCCCAAACTAAACCTTATGCTATGCTATATGGTGGGCATCAGTTTGGAAATTGGGCCGGGCAATTGGGAGACGGTAGAGCAATAAATTTATTTGAAACAGATCATAAGGGTAAACACTGGGCAATACAACTTAAAGGAGCGGGGGAGACGCCGTACTCGAGATCTGCAGATGGGCTTGCCGTTTTACGCTCTTCTATACGCGAGTATTTAATGAGTGAGGCGATGCATCATTTGGGTATTTCTACCACACGTGCACTTTCACTTTCATTAACAGGTGATCAAGTTTTACGCGATGTGATGTATGATGGTAATCCTGAATATGAAAAAGGTGCCGTTGTAAGTAGGGTGGCTGAATCCTTTTTACGTTTTGGTAATTATCAGATTTTTACAGCCAGAGATGACAAAGAGAGTCTTCAAAAACTGGTAGACTATACCATCACTCATTTTTTCTCTTATTTGGGTAAACCTTCTAAAGAAAATTACTTAAAATTCTTTGCCGAAGTTTCAGACCGCACTTTAGCTATGATTATAAATTGGCAGCGCGTAGGATTTGTACATGGGGTAATGAATACCGATAATATGTCTATTTTGGGCCTTACGATAGACTATGGCCCATATGGCTGGTTAGAGGGTTTTGATTGGGGATGGACACCCAACACGACAGACCGTCAACATAAACGTTACCGCTATGGTAATCAACCTAATATAGGTTTGTGGAATTTATACCAGCTCGCTAATGCTTTATATCCACTTGTGGAAGCCTCAGAAGGTTTTGAAGAAATATTGGATATTTATAAAAAGCAGTATGCCGTAAAGTCTCTTAAGATGATGGCAGATAAGTTAGGTATTGTAGAAGCCACAGAAGCAGATTTAGAATTAATTGCAAATTTTGAAACATGTCTACAGCTTGTGGAGACCGATATGACTATAATCTTCAGAAATCTTGCTGACTTTAAAAAAGAAAAGCCTGCCGAAGGATTTGAGTTAATTACCCCTGCATTTTACACAGAAGAAATACCAGGTGATGATATTCAAAAACAATGGAATGACTGGTTTTTATGCTATTCAAAGCGTTTACAGCAAGACTCGCGGTCTGATGCTGAGCGTAAAACTGCTATGAATGCGGTAAATCCTAAATATGTCTTACGCAATTATATGGCGCAACTGGCAATAGATGCTGCAGATCAAGGAGATTATACGCTTATTGATACGTTTTATAAAATGCTAAAAAAACCTTACGATGAGCAACCGGAATACCAACAATGGTTTGCGAAGCGGCCAGACTGGGCACGAGATAAAGTAGGCTGTTCCATGCTTTCGTGCAGTTCGTAATGAGCATTTTAAAGTATATTAATAAAATTCCTATCGGTTATTCTGAAGCCATGTATTTCGCTAAAAAATATGGCGTAACCCGTACTGATTTTAACAACGGAAAAAGCATAAAAATCTTTGCCAAAGAGCTAGGCGGCACAGACTTTATAAGCCTTAACTACTATATAACCACTAATGGCGCACTACTAAAACCTTGCGAAATGCCAAAAGAAAAAGTTATTGCATTTTTAAAAGAAAGTATACTTATTACTGAATAAAAAATTAAAAGTTGATGCTCAAATCTATTTCAAAAATAGCTTTAGGTGGCGGGTGTCACTGGTGCACAGAAGCCGTGTTTCAATCATTAAATGGTGTTCTTAAAGTAGAGCAGGGCTATGTTGCATCAACGGGATTCTATAGAGAGTATTCTGAAGCGGTAATCGTGCATTTTAATCCTGATATCATTCCATTAGCGGTGCTTATAGAAATACATCTTTACACACATAAAAGTACTTCAGATCATAGTTTTAGAACTAAATACAGATCTGCGGTTTATTATTTTTCAGAATATCAAGAAGCGATTATTTCTCAAATAATAATCGATTTACAGCCTCTGTTTAAAGAACAGCTTATTACTCAAATACTTCCCATTGCAAGTTTTGAGGCTTCGCGTGAAAGTCTACACGATTATTATCTAAAAGATCCTGATAAACCTTTTTGCAAACGCTACATACAACCAAAACTTAAACTTCTAAAAGAGAAATTTAGTTCAAGAACTTCTGTATAATTGCAGTTATTTTTAATTTTTAAAAAGCAATCGTTCAATAAGAGTGCTAGGATATATTAAATCAATATTTAAAATGAATTAAATATCAGATTATATCAAAAATTTTTAGGTGTTTAAACCTGGAGTAATAGATAGCGTCTAATTGAACACATTACAATTAATCTATTTTAAACTATGATTTCAAAACGTGAACTTTCTTTAAAAATGCGAGAATACCACCGTTACTTAGGTTTTTTCCTGGCCGGTATAATGGCTGTCTATTCTATAAGTGGTATCGTATTAATTTTTAGAGATTCAGATTTTCTGAAGATTAAAACTATAGAAACAAAAACTATAGCTGCAAACCTAAGCACCACCGAAATAGCAAAACCACTGGGTCTGCGCAATCTTAAAGTTGATAAAGAAGAAAACGGTACTTATTATTTTAAAGGCGGAAATTACAATTCAAAAACAGGAGAGGCTGAATATACAAAAGCAGAGTTACCTTCTATTCTAAAAAATATGACCAACTTTCACAAAGCAAAATCGGGTGACCCGTTGTTCTTTATGAATATCTTTTTTGGAGCTTCTTTGCTGTTTTTTGTGATTTCGTCATTCTATATGTTTTTACCTAAAACGAGTATTTTTAGAAAAGGAATGTATTTTGCAGCAGCGGGAATTGTCTTAACTGTTATTTTACTATTTGTATAAAGCACTTTATAAAGAAAAAAAAGGTATTTAAATGTAAGCGCCTGTAAATAACAGGTTATTTATAAAATTTCTAATACCTTTTTTTTCAATTTAGAAACCGACAACAGATTATATTGTTGGTTTTTTTTAGCTCTGTTTTAAACGACTTTTTACTATGTCACAAAAGAATCCTACTATTATTTTCCTTGCTTTTTTTGCGATATATGTGTTTTGGGGATCTACTTATTTATGGAATAAAATGGCCGTTACAGAGCTGCCGCCATTTATGTTAGGAGGTTTTCGCTTTTGTACCGCAGGTCTTATTATTTTTGGTATTGCTGCATCTTTAGGGCATTCTTTACGCATAACCCGTAAGCAACTGGGTAATTCTATCCTTGCCGGTGTGTTATTTCTTTCGGTAGGAAATGGTGTTTTTGTCTGGGCTTTAAAATATATAGATAGTGGTTTTGGTGCTTTAATTGCCTCTATGTATCCCTTATTTATCATATTAATGATGACGATTATTCAAAAGCGCAAACTCAAAAAAATGACTATTGCAGGAGTCTTTCTAGGTTTAATAGGTATGTTATTACTGGTAACGCAACGGCAATTAAGTATTGAGCCTAATTTTTGGTTAGGCGTAGGTCTGGCTCTTACTGCTATTTTGAGTTGGAGTTCGGGAAGTTTAATAGTTGCTCATGTAGAAACGCCTAAAAATCATTTTGTATCTACCGCATATCAAATGACTGCAGCCGGCGTGGTTTTACTTCTGGCAAGCTTATTTATAGGCGAGGAGTGGAGTAGTCCGCTAAGCTGGTCTGGTCGTACTCAAATCGCATTGACCTGTCTCATTTTATTCGGGAGCATCGCAGCATTTTCCGCATTTAATTATTTACTAAAAAATGTAGATACCGAAAAAGTCTCTACATCTGCTTACGTAAATCCTATAATTGCTATGTTTTTAGGTTGGTATTTTCTAGATGAAACGATTACACTACAATCTATAATCGCAGCGGCAATTTTGCTTACCGGAGTTTACTTCATCAATGTAGGGAAAGGAAAAGGAGATAAAGAAGCTAAATTAAAAACTGAAGTTTAACAACTTAAAGAACTATTAATCTTCTGTTTAAGAATACAAAATCAAAAAAACACCTATTAGAATTCCGGTTAGGGGTACAAGTTTTTTACGTTTATTCTTTTCTTTAAAAACTAAACCTCCTATTACAACTGCAATAATTAGCTGGCTGCGTTTAATGGCAGAAAGTAGCATAATCAAGGCTTCAGGATCTTGTAGTGCCTTAAAATAAAAATAATCTGCGGTTTGCAAAAGCACACCCACTGCGATTATAGACCATCTAAAGGTGAAGGCTTTTCGTTTTTCGGCCTTCGGAAACCAGAGCACGGCGAGTATAAATATTAAAATTAGAATAGTATACCAGCAAAACCAAAACTGTAATGTCTGCGGATTTAAGGAAAGATTCTGAATTAAAAATTTATCATACAAACCGCTGGAAGCACCCAGAAAGGTTGCGGCAATAATGGCTAAAATCCATTTATTCTTTTTGAAAATGATTCCTTCTTGTTTGCCAATGCGCGAATACAACACCACCGAAAGAATAATCACAAAGAAACCAATCCATTGCAGGGAATTGGGTTGTTCTTTATAAATGAAAATAGCTCCTATAAAAGTAAAAAAAGGACCCGCAGAGCGTATGGGTGTAACAATGGTAATAGGTAAGTGCTTTAAAGCCTGATAGGCTAAAATCCACGAAGCTGCCATTATCATTGATTTGATGAAAATAAAACCGTGAACTTCCCAGGGAATTGCAGTAATATAAAAATCCAATTCTTTAGTAAATTCAGGATAGTAAATAGATCCCAAATAAAAGGGCAAAAACATTAAAAATCCTGAACAAAGGGTACCTAAAAGAACAGGAAGAACCTCGTTGCCACGTACAGCGTGTTTTTTACATAAGTTGTGTAATCCTAAAAAAAGTGCGGCCAGTAGCCCTAAATACATCCACATTGCGCAAAATTAATTTTTTAGGTCTGTAAGTATGTCGCTAAACTCAGTTAATTAGCGCTAAAATTATTTAAAATGCTGTTTTATTAGACTTTAGCTGAAGTAAGGTGTATCTTTGGCACCGTAATTGCTTACTATTAAGTAATTATTAAATTTTTTAAATAATATTATGAGTAACGGAACAGTAAAATTTTTCAACGAAACCAAAGGATTTGGATTTATTACAGAAGAAGGTGTTGAAAAAGACCACTTTGTACACATTTCAGGATTAATCGACGAGATTCGCGAAGGCGATGAAGTTGAATTCGATCTTCAGGAAGGTAACAAAGGATTAAATGCAGTAAACGTAAAGGTTATCTAATACATACATCTTAAAGTTTTAAAAAAGCCCGTCAATAAATTGACGGGCTTTTTGTTTTTTATCCTGTTGTAGTTCATACCTACTCAAAGGTGTGCCGTTGCTCTTCAGTAGCAGAAGCTTTTAATAACTGATTGAATGTTTTAATTGAATTGAAATCTTGAGTAATATAGTCTGAAACTACTATTCCTGAGATTCCGGCAGTCATCAAGTCCTTCACATCTTCAGGGGTTATTCCACCTGCACCCAATATAGGAGTTTCAGTAGTTAAAGCATCAGTAATAAGGCTATACCCATTCAACCCCAAACCTGTTTTTGCGCTAGCTAATTTGGTAGTTGTTTTAAACGGATTCAGATTAATATAATCGATATCTTTAACGATTAGCGCCTCACATTCTTGCAACCTGTGCGCACCGGCACCTATAATTTGCCAGGTATACAGGTGATTGCGCACCGAAATTAGAAAAGAAAGGTCTGTTTTTTCTAAACAAACACCATCTGCTTTGATCTCCCTGGCTATTTTGTGATGATCAGTTAAGATTAATCTAGTTTGAAAATGCGAAGTGATTTCGCGTACCTGTTTTGCCAATTTAAGCAATTGTTTTTCGGTAGCCTTTTCAAAATCTAATTGCACTAATTCTATACCTGAAGTACAGGCCTTTTGAATATTTTCTAAATGTTCTTCTGAAGAATTACCTTGAGATCTGTAATGTAGTTTAGGTATAATCATATATAATTATTTAATGAGCCGATGTGTTTGCAAATATAGGCTTGAAGCGTGCTTAAGCGGTTTGATGTTGCAATAAGTTGGTGGTTAAAGTTTTTAAAGGTTTTTCTTCGGAAAATCTTGAGCCTGGTAGTATAATCGATTTCTGATTTCTCAATAGGTTTGCAATTTACAGTAAGATTACTTCTAATGAATTGCACTGAATTAAAATCTGTTTGTACTGAAATAAATACTATTTATTATAATTAAAAAAAGCCCCGATTTTTCGAGACTTTTTTTGATTAATAATGTAGCTTTTTGAGTAAAGATTCCTTAAAAATGTAAACTTTAAGGTCTACAATATTATATTATTCAGCTTCAGCTTCAGCAGTAAGCGAATCTGCCATTGCCAATTCTTCGTTATCGTCGTTATAGGTAGGTGTAGATTCTTTTAAGCGATTAAACTCTTCCAGACGCTCTGTTTCCTCCTCATCACCTGAAAAATATGGAAAAACATCCATAATAGGAGATTCAGAAACTGCCGGGATAGTGTATTCGCCCATTGTATCCTGCATTGTACTTACAGTGTTTTCAAAGGCTTCTTTGACATCATTTGCCTGTACCAGCAAATACATATTGGTTTTACGTTCTTTACCGCTTTCTTCGTCAAAAGCGATTAACGAGATTTTTGATTTAAACCAGCGGTCGCAATTTTCAAAAGGATGAATCTCTGCATAATTAGCAACTTTAATGTTGGTGATTTTAATTTCTTCACCTTCCATTAAATACGAAGCCATTTCTTCGGTAATTCTACTTTCTGCTTCAGTGTACGAGATTGCATCTACTAAAAAAGGTTCGGTTTTAACCTTTTGCGTACCAGACGCTTCATCAAATTTTCTATATTTTACCTTGCATTCGTACCAGGTTGCACTCATAATTTATTGTTTTAAAAATTCAAAAATAGGGTATAGGTTCTATGGAATTTCGCAAAAAAAGAGATAGATATTCACAATTTAAAAACCTATTTTTTATTCCGCTAGATGGTAGCTGTTTACCTGTTTTAAAAACTTATGTTGGCTTAAATTAACAAAGGCAATACTCCTAAATGTTATAACAGTCTTTAAATTTGCTGACTACTTATACTATTTAAAAGTGATGGAAAAAAGAACGCAAGTACCGCAGAATCACAATTTAGATCCTGATAAATTTATTTATTGTTTAGAAGGAGTTGCAGATATAGAAATAGATCAAATTACTGAAGTTCAGAAAAGCCTGGAGGAGTTGGCGCTTCAATACGGTGTGGCAAGCATATATCAAACTTGTGATACTATTGAAGGACTCGAAGCGAGCCTGAATACTCTGGTTATGGACGATCATTATTTCAAGGAATACGAGATCATCTATCTAGTGATGACCGGAGAAGCTAATAGTATATGTTTAAATGATTACTATTACAGTTTTCAGGAAATAGCAGAGTTGTTTGAAGGAAAGTTGAGAGGGAAGATCGTTCATTTTTCGAATGCTAAAGTGCTAGATCTTGACGAAGAAGAAGCGCAATATTTTTTAGATATTACAAACGCAAAAGCAGTTTCTGGCTATGGAAATGCCGTTGACGGGTTAAGTAGTTCTAATCTTGATAAAGTGTTCTTTAATTTATTTAATGAAGATGATGATCTTTTTAATGTCGTAGAGACCTTACATGAGAAACACTATGCAGTATGCAAACTTTTAGATTTTAGAATGTATTACTAGTGCGTTGCCTTCTATGAGCTACTGAAGGTTGTTTTACTTGTTTCAAAAAAAATTAAATACCTCAATATTTAAATTCCATTTAATTTTCATTTTAAAAGAAGTGTTCCACATACAAAGGTTACGATTTTGCTTTACGCAACGGGTTGAGCGTAATAAAAAGAAGCGTGTAAACCAGCAACAAAAGTAAATACCAGGTATTGCCCATTAAATCTAAGTAATTAATCTTTCCGTTAGAAAAACTTAAAATCATAAGCACTTGCGCTCCATACGGCAATAATCCCTGAACAATACAAGCAAAAATATCTAAAATAGATGCTGTTTTTTTGTTGTCTAATTGGTACTCATCATTAATGGTTTTTGCAATAGGACCCGCAATGATTATAGATACTGTATTATTTGCAATAGCCATATTAATCGTACTTACTAAGGTTGCAACGCCCAGTTCTGCAGTCTTTTTATTTTTAATTAGCTTTTTGATAGTTACCAGAATATATTCAATCCCGCCGTTACGGGCAACCAGAGCTGCGAGTCCGCCGGTGAGCAAGGACAATAAGAAGATTTCGGTCATATTTGTAAAACCTTCATAGGCAATTTTAGTAGATTCTATAAGCGTAAAATCGCCATAGCTAATGCCCAAAATACCTGCTGCCAACACGCCAACAAACAGGGTTATAAAAACATTAAGCCCAAGAATGGAAAGTAAAATCACCAAAATATATGGTGTAATTTTGAGTACATCATAGTTATAGCTTACAGTTGTAGCTTCAGTAGCTGTAAGATCTGTCCCTTGAAAAACTAATATAGCGATTGTGCCTATAGCTGCAGGTACGGCAATTTTTATGTTCTGTTTAAATTTATCACTCATTTTGGTGGCCAGTGATTGAGTCGCCGCAATAGTCGTATCTGAAATAACCGATAAGTTATCTCCAAACATACTACCACCTAAAAGCGCACCGCAAAGTATCGCCAGGTCTGCACTGCTATTAGCTGCAAAACCCACCACAATGGGAGCCAGCGCAACAATCGCTCCTACCGAAGTTCCCGTAGAAACAGATAAGAAACCTGCAATAACAAAAATACCCACGTAGATGTACTCAATCGCAATAAAGTCTAAACCCATATTTACGATAGCGTCAACACTTCCTGTCGCATTAGTGATGGCGGCAAAAGCACCGGCAAGCAAGTAAATCAAGCACATCGTAAGGATTTTATCATCACCACAGCCTTTTAAAAGCGTGTCTATTTTAGTATTAATAGACTGTCTAAACATTAGAAATGCGACTACAATCCCTACAATAACCGCAATAGGTGCGGGAAGTGCATAAAAATCGTTTTGATAAATACCTACACCGAGAAAGGTAACTACAAAAACGAATAAAGGAATGAGTGCTGAGAATTTTGGAGTAATCTTAAGTTCTGCCATTTTATAATTTTATACTCAAAAAGGCAATAGCAGTAATTACGTAAACGTATGTGTTAACAAGGTTTCCAAGTAATTGGCTTATCTATTTTAGCACCTTGCTCGTTATTGCAGGTTGCTATCTCCCTTATGAGATTCTGGATAATTAATTTAAGGGCGCAAAATTACTGTAGGAATAATTATTTGACCTACTTTAAAAGTTAATATTTTTATAATGTGGATATTCGCAAGATGTTGTATAAACCGGTGGGAGGGAAGTGGTATCTATTTATTCTTGACGGAAAATAATCGAATACCGGTGACTATAAGATAAATTAATTAATCTCTAATTATCGTAAACTCCTATATTTACAGCAAACACAAAAAATAATGAGCAACGAAGAATTTATGTTAGAAGCTGTAAATGCAGCTTTAAAAGGAATGCAAAACAATGAAGGCGGACCCTTTGGTTGTGTGATTGTTAAAGACGGAAAAATTATAGGTAAAGGAAATAATAAAGTTACTTCTACAAATGATCCCACTGCACACGCTGAAGTTACGGCGATACGTGATGCTTGTAAAAACCTGAATTCGTTTCAACTTGATGGTTGTACTATATACACTTCTTGCGAACCTTGCCCAATGTGTCTGGGAGCCATTTACTGGGCCAGACCCGATAAAGTGTACTACGGAAGCAGCCAGACTGATGCCGCTAACATAGGCTTTGATGATGCGTTTATTTATGAGGAAATTCCTCTGCCGTATGAGAAACGCAGCATCCCTTTTGAGCAATTGTCTCCCGAAGTCGCCATTAAACCATTTCAAGAATGGACAAAGAAAATAGATAAGACGGAGTATTAGAAAATATATAGTTAGTGAAAAAAAAAACGATTTCACCTATATCAATAACTAAAATGTTAGTTTTAATTAATGATGAAAATTTGTAGAAATTTTAAAAATCCCAATCCCTGAGAATCGCGTATTTGAAAATTTCTTGGACTTTGTACAGAATACGCGAATTTTGAGAATATCATTTATAAGCTATTTTAAACACGTAAAGTTTTTATTGAGTTTCTCGACTGCGCTCGAAATGACATCAAGTTGAATGATAATATTAAGGTGTTATTGAAATATTCAAAACTGTATTCGTAATGACAGTTTATTTGATACAGCCAATTCGTAATGACAGTTTATTTGATACAGCCAAAAGGAAAAACTAAGAAAAAATGAGTTCTAAGCACTATTTTACTGATCAATATATTTGTTCTATAATTTACATTATGTAAAATAGACCTTATTGAAGCCTCTTTTTTAAGTAAGAGTTGCTTCACATTACTTTTTCAAGCAAATTATATTTTAGACCTAATATTCTATTAACCCTACTTCTTAGATTCCTCAGGTTTTAATTGGTCTACAGTTCCGCGGTAATGTATTGTTGTGCGTTGTGTACTTTGTACAGAAAGATCTGCAACCAGATTAGATCTTAAATTGAGTATAAAATCATAGCTTTCGGTTCCTTCAGTATCACGTGCCGAAAATGTGATAACATACATTCCTTTCTTAATTTCCTGATCATAATCACGTATCAATCCGTTTACCGTTATTCCGGCATCTCGGGTATTATATGCGCCACCCATTCGGCGTTCCCCAAAATAAGGTAGTCTTGCGTGAATGCTATCGCCATCAATCTTTACAAAATTGGGATTACCTATTAAACTTACCTGAGCAGAATTGTTACTGGGTCCTAATATATTACTGTTTAAAACAGCGTTTACAGCTGCAGTATTCATAGGCATTGCATAGGTCGCTTCAATCTGATATTCTTTGGCTTCAAGCCACGTATTTAAATCTGCATTTGTAGTAGCATCAATATTTTTTGAGCTTCCGCAGTTAACGAATAGAATACTCAAAACGATTAGATAAATTGTCTTCATAATTCTAGTAAATTAAATTCTAACAACTACTATTTTAGTTGACGTTATTTACAAATGCCCGGTATTTTAATAAAGCTACAAAAAAGGCACCTCCTATTGCGTTACCTATTAAAGCCGTGCTCTGCACACTTACATACTGCCCTATGGTAATTTCAGAACCGCTAATATAGGCTGCAAAAACCTCAATATTGCCTATAATACTGTGGTGTAGACTGGTAAATGCCATGGTTGCGGTAATTAAAAAGATTATGATAATACGGCTTACCGTGTCTTTAGACGAAGTCACTAACCAGGATAATAATCCCATCATCCACCCAGCTAAAATCGCACTAACTAAAATGGTAGGAAGACCAAAATCAGCAACATGGGTTCCTATGGTTATTACTGTCTCCACATCAAAAATACCTAGTTTGGGACCTATCCAAACTAAAACCAAGCCTATCAAAGTACCGCCAAGTAAGTTTCCAAAAATTACGAGACCCCACAAACGCAATAAACTTACTACGCTATGTTGTCTGTTTAATACGGGCAAGGTGAGTAATGAAGTCTGTTCTGTAAACAATATTGATTGGCCTAAAACCACTAAAATAAATCCCAATGGATATACCAGAGCAATTATTTTGAACAGACTTTCTTCTGCTAAACTATCTGAAAAGAAATAGAATACACTACATAACATCATGTAGCTAAAACCAATTTCAAGACCAGCCGTTAATGAGCTCATGATGATACTGCTGGTACTTAGACTGTATATTTTTTTTCCCTCGCAGATTTGTTCTTTTAATATCTCACCGTGACTTTTTGCCTGTGATTCTTCAGAAACTTCAGACTTTTCTAGTTCCTTATCTATATTTTTCTGCTTTTCTTCTTCTTCCTCGCTCATACTCTAGTTGTTCCAAACTGCTACAGCTTCTTCGCGTAATAGTTGTTTTAAATTAAATTCTACATGTCTTTTACCGGTGTGCGAATTGTAAAAGAGATCGCTGTAAATATATCCTGCTTCGTAAGCATCTGAAGCAGATGCCCCATAGTAAACCATCTCAAGTTCTGCCCATCTCGTTGCTCCCAGGCACATTAAACAGGGTTCGCAGCTCGTGTACAAGATACAACCCTCAAGACTTTTGTTAGCTAATTTTTTGCAAGCTTCCTGAATCATAGCCAATTCTGCGTGCTGGGTACAATCTGTTTCTTTTCCTACCTGGTTGTGGCCTTCTGCGATAATAGCACCGTTTTTAACAATTACAGCTCCATAGGCTCCTCCTCCATTGGTTTCTTTACCTTTTTGAGCCCAGGCAATGGCTTTCCGCATAAAATCTTCGTGAGTACTCGTTTCCATAGCTTTTAGAATTAATCTTGTAAACGTCTTTCTATTTATTAGACCAAAAAAGGTGAACCCATTTAGAATGCTTAAATTTCTATTGGAAAATAATCTTTTAGTTCTAAATATTCCCCTAGTAAAATAGAATTTATATAGAAAGAAAAGAGACCACAATTATTTAACAGCAATTTAGAATCTCTAGATTATTAGGGCTTGTAATCTATAGTATATTTGTGCCTTAATAGATTAATGCGTAAAATTTAATAGGAAAAAAAACGCCAAAATTTCCTTTAGTTTCATTCAATTTAATATAACAGCTATGCTAATTTGGGGTTTATTTATCGTTTTTATATTAATATGCTTAGCATTAGATCTTGGTGTTTTTAATAAAGAAGACCACGTTATCAAAAGTAAGGAAGCCGGTATCTGGACCGCAGTTTGGTTTAGTATCGCAATGGCGTTTAGCGGAATAATATACTGGCTTTTTAGCGCAGAGCTTATTGAAAATCCTACTAATATTACTGCAAATACGGCAGTACTAAAATACATAACGGGTTATCTTATAGAATTGTCTTTAAGTATAGACAACGTCTTTGTGATTGCAGTGATCTTTTCATCTTTTGCTATCCCACCTAAGTTTCAACACCGGGTTTTATTCTGGGGAATTCTGGGAGCTATTGTTTTTAGAGCATTAATGATTGTCTTTGGTGTTGCTCTTATTAATAAGTTTGAATGGATTATTTATGTTTTTGGTGCTTTCTTATTATTTACAGCATTCAAAATGCTTAAATCTGATGACGATTACGATCCACAGGATTCTACTGTGTATAAAGCCGTTAAAAAATTATTTCCCGTTACCACAACCATTGAAGGTCACGCCTTTTTTCTGGTTGAACAAGGAAAACGCGCTGCCACTCCCCTTTTTCTTGCCTTGATTGTTATTGAGCTTACCGATATTCTTTTTGCCTTAGATAGCATACCTGCAATTCTTGCGATTACCGCAGATCCCTTTATAGTATTTACCTCTAATATATTGGCGATTTTAGGTTTGCGTTCTATGTATTTTCTAATTTCGAGAATGCTTCAGAAATTCCGTTATATCAATTACAGTCTGGTTGTGATTTTGGCATTTGTAGGTCTTAAGATGATCTTTTCGCATATGATCGAAGTGCCAGAATGGATGTCACTAGCGGTTATTGTACTTTCTCTTGCCGGCGGAATTTTAGCTTCTATTTATATCGCTGGCCCAAATACTCCTGAAGACGAAGCTTAAATTCTAAATAGATACTTTAAAATTAAGTTTATTTAACGCTTAGTTGTCAAAGAAAGCCTAAAGTATGTGGTATGCTGTTAGGCTTTACGTAATTTTAGGAAACTAATAAAAAATACAGATTATGAATTATAACTTTGAGTATAACGATGTAGCTGCTAGTGCGGCATTAGAAGAATTTACAAAAGAGCAATTAGATAAATTAGTGCATAAATATGATTTTATCGTACGTGCCGATATTTTCTTTAAAACTGAAAATACATCTAGTGACGATACCGGTAAAATTGCAGGAATCCGTTTAAGTGCACCGGGACCCCGTCTGTATGCAGATCACAGTTCAAAGAGTTTTCACGAGTCTGTCAAAGAAGCAATTCGCGAATTAAATATTCAACTTGCTAAGCGTAAGGATAAAATGAAATCTCATTAATTAGATAATTTATGAAATCTATAGCCAGAAATGAAAATCAGATAACATTGATCTATAGCAGTACCAGCCGTATTGGCGAGCGTACTTATGGTCATATTTCTGCAGTAAAAGATAAAGAATTACAAACCATAGATATTGCTAAAAACCCTTTAACAGGTACGCAGTGGGCAGAGCTTGCAGAAGAACTTAATAAATCTATGCGGGAGTTGTTAAGTTTTGAAGATGTTAGCGATGATGATGAAATAAAAAATGGGGATTTTGATGAGAATGACTATGTAAACATTCTCAAAAATAGACCCGAGTTATTTGCACATCCTGTAATCATACATAATGATACCGTAAAGCAAATAAATAACCCTACACAGGCTCAGGAGTTTCTGGGCGTAGATAGTGCAGGTCTTGATAAAAAGATGATGCACGAAGAGCCGACTATTAGCAGTACAACCAAGAGTGAACGTTTTATAGATAAGCCAGATAATGGCGATCATAATTAAACGCAATTGTTTTTAATTAAAAAAGCGGATCATTTTTGAATGATCCGCTTTTTTTAGTTTATAAGTTTAATGGTTTACTCTATTTTATCTTCAAAATCACCATTAAAAGCAAATTGATCTACAGTATTCCGCTCACGTTTTTCCTTGCGCTCGTCATCTTTCAAATCTTCGGGTAAAGTATCTAAGTCACCACCGTAACGTCCTAATGCGACTGCTGTGGCAATACCATACTCATTAGTAAAATTAAATTCGCTATGCGCTTTTTCTGGCTCTAAACCAGCCATTTGATGGGCTGCAATACCCTTATGATTAGCCTGTATAACTACATTTCCCATAAAAAGACCTAAATCGTGCATCGCATGTGTGTACTCATCACCATCTTTAGTGGTTTTCTTGTAAGCTGTAATCAGAAGTGCCTGAGCATTTTTTGCCCAACTCTGATTAAATTCAACCAGACAGGATAAAATACGATCATACACAACATCCCCTTTTATACCGTAAATAATTCTCCAGGGTTGTTGATTGTACGAGCTAGATGCCCAGCGACCGGCTTCTAGTAATTGTTTAACTTCAGAAACAGAAAGTGGCACATCATCAAACGCACGCGGACTCCAGCGTGTTTTAATCTCGTCCATAATTTCAAAATCTGTAGGTGTAATTTTCTTAATCTCTTCCATAATTTAATTTTTGAAAGAAAGTTAAAAGTTATAATTAAAACACAAGCATTTTTAACGCTTGTTAACGCAATTAAATCGCTGTTACTTCGCTGCTAACTTTTGTTCGATAAGTGTTATAGAAGCTTTTACCGTTTCCATTTTATCAAGTTCGTCATCTTCAATTGTAATATCAAAAGCATCTTCTACATCCAGTACAATATCAACCAGATGTGTAGAGTTTATATTGAGGTCGCTTACCAGATGACTGTCTTCAGAAATGCTTGAAGCTTCCACATCTTCAGGTAAATAAGGCTTAATAATTTGAGTAAGTTTTTCGTAAATTTCTTGATTCATATAGGTTGTTTTTTCCGCTTTAGCGAAATTATATTTTTTTAAAAATAAGACAACAGTTCACATCCCCAAAGCCGAAACTCGCTTTTGCCAAAATATTAAACTCAAGATTCATTCGGGTTTTTGGAATACGGGTTTCAGAAATTGTTTTAAGAATTTCTGGATTAACCTGTTGCAGATTTATATTCGGAAACAAAAACTGATGCTTCAACTCCAATACCGAAGCAACGCATTCTATACTTCCGGAAGCTGCCAGACAATGGCCCGTCATTCCTTTTAAAGAGTTTATATAAGGAAAATCTGCCCCGCTACGTTCTAAAGCTTCGCTCCAGTTTCTAATTTCTAAATCATCTTTTGATGTTGCCGTCAAGTGACCATTAATTACTTCAACCTGGTCGCCGGTAATATCAGCATCTTTTAAAGCTTCAGAAATACAGCGTTTAACTGCAATAGGATTGGGTGCTGTCATAGAACCTTCGTGACGCTGACCGCCGCTGTTACTGTTTCCTCCCAGAATCTCTGCATAAATTTTTGCTCCTCGTTTTTGTGCACTTTCTAAGGTTTCCAGAACTAGCGCTCCTGCCCCACTGCCAGGCACAAAACCACTGGCGTCTGCTGCCATAGGTCGTGATGCCTGTGCAGGATTAGCATTGTACTTAGAAGGTAAAATACGTAGTGCATCAAAACCACACCACACATAAGGACCGCCGTCACTGGTACTTCCTGCTAGCATACGGGTTGCTTTTCCACTTTTTATGCGTTCGTATGCTAATAGAATCGCTTCGGTACCTGTTGAACAGGCAGATGAATTTGATGTTACCAAATTCCCAAGACCAAGCATACCGCCTAAATAAGCACTTACCCCACTACTCATGGTTTGCTGAACGCTTGTACTGCCCAGTCTACGGGTGTTGCCTTCATCAACTTTATAAATACTCTCCCTGTATTTATCTACTCCCAGTGTGCCTACTCCAAAGATGGTTCCGCTATCAAAATCACAGTGTTCATCATCTATTTTAAGACCGGCATCGTGCCAGGCTTCCATACCGGCAGCAACACCATATAAAATACCTGCTGCGTTAAAATTACGCAGTTGCAACGGTGTGAAATATTTAGATTTTACAGCCTCAGAAATGAGAGGCATCCCTCCTATCTGACAAGAAAAATTGAGCTTTTCTAATTCGCTGTAAAACCGAATTCCGCTTTTACCATGCTCTATTGCTTCTTTAAAAGCCGGGACACCTACACCATTAGGAGCGCAAACGCCTAAACCGGTAACTACTACTCTGGGAGTCTGCATTAATTTGATTTTAAAATTCCTGAAAATACACCGCTACATACGACATCACCAGCTGCATTAAGCATCTTAACTTTTGCCTTTAGTTTATGAAACCTAAAATACTCCAGTTCAGATACTACCGTAATTTTATCATTAGGAAAAACAGGTTTAAAAAATTGGGCGTTATTTTCGGTCATTGCCACGGTAGCGTTATTTTTAAGATCAATATTTTGTTCTCTAAGTTTATAAATGCCGAGGCTTACTAAGCCTATTTGCATCATACATTCTAAAAGAATAACGCCCGGTGTAACGGGATAATTTGGGAAATGTCCTTTATAAAAATCAGAATCTTCTGGAAATGTATAGATACCTTTTATGTGATTATCTGAAACTTCAGTTATCGTATCTACAAATAAAAAAGGTTTTGAGTACGGTAATTTTTCTACGAGTTCTTGGTATGTCACGATTTTAATTGTTTGTGCATAAATAGCTTCCTATGGGTGAACCATCAGGAATTTTAGGGGCTGAAACCGGCTTAAATTCTTCAGGATTTTTTATAAAGCGTGTAATTTCCTGACTCATATAGCGCTCGTTTGCATCGCCGGCATCTGCCATTTTTAAGGCTAAATCTGCTAAAATGGCCATTGTTTGTGCCTTAACCTGAGGTATAGCGTTTGTATTCACTGCAAGTTGTTTTAAATGTTCAAGCACTCGGTAATTGATTGTTTGTTGTACTTCGGAAAGATAGGAATCTCGTTGTCCGTTTTTAAAGGTAGCTTTCACTAAATCTTCTAAAATATCCTGATAAGAAGCTTGCTTAGAGTCCCAGGCGTGTTGAGCTACGATTCGGTTTGCACGTTCTGCATTCAGTAAAAAATCTAAGGTCATATCTGCAGCGGTTTCGGGAGCGCCCAGGGGATCAAAGGTTATCCCAGTATTACCTTTAAAACTTTCTCGATCTCTACCATAACCATACGCTCTGGGCGGAAATAAATCTAGTTTGTCTTTAGGTATTGCAAGATTTTTAGCATCTAAGGTCATTAGAACAGTTTCTAACGCAGCTTCCTGTTCTTCTTTTGACACAAGTTTTAGTACTTCTTGCTTGGCGTCACCCTTTACAGCATAATTATAACGCAAACCGCCGATGCTTTTAACTGCAGCTTCAGTCTGATATCTATGATAAAAATACAGGGGTACAAAAACATCTTCTAAAACAGATAGGGGTTCTCCGGTACGTATATTATCAATTCCGAAGTTTTCAATCGCTTTTTTCCGAAGTGCTAACACCTCACGTAATTCTGTGGAAGCATTAGCGCCATTATCCCATAAATGCGCATCAGGATGTGAGCCGGTTGCAGATCTTGAGTCACTATCTGTAATGAATCGTAAACCATCACGTTCTGCATTTTCTAGTAACGAATTTAAATACCACGATTCTGTCATTCCTTTAGCAATATCACTATAGCTATATGCCACAGTTACTTTATCCCAACGGCCAATACCTGTTGCATATGCATCGTTAAAATCTATTTTATCTGCATTTAAACGTATTGTAGGATGCGGATAATCCATCACTGAAGATCTATTGGTTACACTGGCGGCAAAATTATGCGCAAAGCCCAGCGTATGCCCTACCTCGTGAGCAGCAAGTTGTCTAATTCGGGCAATTGCCATTTCTAGCATAGGTTCATAATTCGCATCAGAATCTGCAAAGGGTTTATTCATAAGAGCCTGAGCAATCATAAAATCCTGTCTAATACGTAAGCTTCCCAGACTTACGTGACCTTTTAAGATTTCTCCGGTACGCGGATCAACTACACTGGCGCCGTAGCTCCATCCTCGGGTACTGCGATGTACCCATTGAATTACATTATATCTTAAATCTAGAGGATCTGCATCATCGGGAAGCATTTTTACTTGAAATGCATTTTTATAACCAATACTCGCAAAAGCCTGATCCCACCAGGATGCTCCTTCGAGTAAAGCAGACCTAACCGGCTCTGGAGTACCGGGGTCCAGGTAATAAATAATAGGTTCTACAGGTTCGCTAATCTCCAATTCAGGATTTTTCTTTTGGAGGCGATGTCTTATGATAAGTTTTTTATCTATGGCCTCCTGAACCGGAGATGCATAATCTTTAAACGAAATGTGAATCGCTCCCGATCGCGGATCGAATTTGCGGGTTTGATAACCAGCTTCGGGCAAGGCTACAAATGAATGGTGCTGAATAACTGATATTGATGAAGCATCAGGTGCAACAGATCGCAGGTTTCTTCCTTGAGGTTCTCCTTTAAAAGTAAGCAAGGCTTCAAATTCATTATTTTTAGGAAATGCCTTAGTATTTCTCATCGCAAGAGCGCTACGCTCTTTATCAAATTTATAGGTGCCCTCGTTATTTGATTTTAAACGTTGTGCGACGCCGTGTGCATCTTCCATTAAAAAAGGTGTTAAATCTATTATATAGGTGTCACCTTTAGTTTCTTTAATTTCAAAACCAAACAGAACCGATTTAGCAAAGGCTTCTTCTACAGATTCCCGCTCTGCCACATTACCTGTAATCGCTCTGTAATCCTGATTGGGCTGAATTAATAATAATTTATTACCTGCTTTAATAAATTTTACGATCGCTGTACCTCCCAGTTGACCACGGTCTAAACCAATATCATTAGATCCTAAACCACTTTTAAGTGCGTGAACATAGATAAATTCTTCCCCTACATTAGGTACTTCAAGATATATTTTATCTGATTGCTCATCGTAATGAAACGTGAAGAAGCCTTTTTGAGTTTGTATGTCTTTTAGTTTTTCTAAGAACTGCGCATGAGACACCGAAACAAAGACCAGGAGTGCGAGAGTAATTATATTTTTCATAAAAAGTATTGAACTCTAAAATTAGCCAAATAAATCAAAAACAAGTCTGCATTGGTATAATAAAGCCTATTGAAAGATTCCTAAAAATTTAATTAAAAACTGTTTTTATATGAATTAAAACCGGAATAATTAAGATTTAATTATAAGCGATTTACTATATAATTGCTATTTTAACATCAAAGAAATCAACCTATGTCAGAAACCCAACAATCTATTTTTGCTTCTTATGAAAAAGATACCAAATTTTACGATGAGATATTTGATGAAAAAGGCAATGTAAAAAAGGTATATCAAACCTTGTTTGATTTATACAGTGGCCATTCTAGTCAGGACTTCGCAAAATTAAACGAAAAAGCAAAAGCCTCTTTTTTTAATCAGGGAATTACCTTTCAGGTATATAATGATAAAGAAGCCAAGGAAAAAATATTTCCTTTTGATTTGTTTCCTCGTATTATAGGCCAAAAAGAGTGGGACGTCATAGAGCGTGGTGTTTTACAGCGTAGTAAAGCTCTAAACCACTTCATTTGGGACATTTATCACGATAAAAAAATAATTAAACAGGGCATTGTACCCTTAGATCTTATAAGTTCGTCTGCAAACTACCTGCATCAAATGATAGGTATAGATCCTCCGGGCGGCATTTACAATCACGTATCAGGAACCGATTTAATCAAACATTCTGATGGTAAGTATTATGTTCTTGAAGATAACATTCGCTGCCCCTCAGGGGTAAGTTACGTTATCTGTAATCGTACAGCTCTAAAGCGTGCACTCTTTGGTGTATTTAATCATTACAATGCACACACGGTTACAGATTATGCTCAGAATTTGTTAGAGATGATGGAGTCTGTTAAACCCCGTGGTGTTGATGAACCTAATTGTGTAGTTATCACTCCTGGAGTTTATAACTCAGCTTACTACGAACATTCGTATTTGGCAAAAGCTATGGGTGTAGAACTTGTAGAAGGTCGTGATCTATTTGTAGAAAATGATTTTGTGTATATGCAAACCATTCGTGGTCCACAACGAGTAGATGTAATTTACCGTCGTGTAGATGATCAATTTTTAGATCCTTTGGAGTTTAACCCTAAGTCTATGTTGGGCGTTCCGGGTTTGTTTTCGGCGTACAAAAATGGCAATGTATGTTTAGTAAATGCCCCAGGAACCGGCGTGGCAGATGATAAGGCTGTTTATACCTATATGCCTGAAATTATCAAGTATTATTTAGGCGAAGAACCCATATTGAATAATGTACATACATACCATTGCAGCAGACCCGATGAGATGAAATATGTCTTAGAAAATATAGACAAACTCGTGATTAAACCAGTTGATGAAGCCGGCGGTTATGGTATATCTATAGGAAATACACTTACTAAAGAGGAGATTGAAAAGGTAAAGAAAACCATATTAGCTGCACCAAGAAAATACATTGCACAACCTATTATGAGTCTTTCGGTGCATGCTACGTATATTGAAGATAGCCAGTCGTTTGAATCGAGACATGTAGATTTGAGAACTTATTGCTTGCTGGGAGCCAATAAAGATTTTGTTCTCAAAGGCGGTCTTACACGTGTAGCTCTGAAAAAAGGAAATTTAATTGTGAACTCCTCACAAGGAGGCGGTTCTAAAGATACCTGGGTTTTAAAAAGTTAGAATACCCACACACCTATACGCCAACTAATCATAATTAAGAAAAAACCAAACTTATGCTTGCACGAGTAGCAAATAACTTATTCTGGATGGGACGATATATTGAGCGTGCCGAACACCTTGCACGATACCTCAATGTTAATTACTTCTCTTCTTTAGACGCACCTAATGAAAAGTCTCAATCTCGTGAACTCGTACTTCATTCGTTGTTGTTTATGGCAAATGGTCCTGTTCCCGAAGGCTATGAACTTACCGAACAGAATGTATTTTATGATATGGGCCTCAATAAAGATGCTCCCTACTCTATTCTTAATTGTGTCAAATTTGCACGTGAAAATGCCAATGGAGCCCGGGATTTGATCTCTACAGAGCTCTATGAATCTCTGAATAAATTTTATCACTTCGTTTTAAACTATAATGCAGACTTCTTTGTAAAAAAGGGTTTGTATGATTTTTCAACTCAGGTAGCAGAATCTACAGCAGTTATACGTGGCAAAATAAGAGGAACCTTGCTACACGATGAAGTGTATGCGATAATTATGCTGGGTGTTAATATTGAGCGTGCAACGCAGGTTGTACGTATTATACAATCAAAATATTATGATGCTTTAAAATCACAAGGAAGTTATGGCGACAAGTTTAGTAAAAGTTATGAATGGGTAACGCTTCTAAAATGTATTGAATCGTATGATATGATGCGTAGATATTATAAAAAGACACCTACCAGCATAAGTACATTAGAGTTTTTAATACTTAATCGCGATTGTCCACGTTCTGTAATGAATAGTCTCGTACAGGTTAATAATCATATTAGTTTATTAAATCAAGAGAAACACCCTAAAAGTGATTCTGCTGCATTTTTAATTGGCAAAACACATGGTGAATACTGTTATAAGACTGTAGATAAGATTGAAGAAAACGTAGAATTGTTTATTGAAGAAATACAGGATACACTTATAGAAATTGCAAAAAAGATTGAAAACGAGTACTTTAAATATTAAATAAATATTTTTCTAAGTTTTAAATAGCTACTTTTACCCGTTACTAAAACCCCATACATTTTGGATTATATAATTAAATATAGAGCTGAAAATAAGTATGAAGCTCAGGTAAATGAGGCCCTTTGGCAATTTCTTATTAAACCGGAAGAATCTGAAGAACAAAGCATTCGCATGGCAGAATTTAAAAATTCTCTGGGAGCGGCATTAGAAGAAACTACAAATACTTACGGTTTTGAAATTGTACGTATACATCCTAAAAAACCGTTTTCAGAAATTACTTTTGAGGCAAATTATATCGTAAGTAAAACTGTCGTCAATCCATTTTCTGCATTAGATAGTTTTGTAAATCAGGAGCATTATACAACTATAGAAAATCTGGATTTTAAAATTAAACATGAACGTTTTTTAGGTTCAACAGACTTAACATTACTTTCCGCAGGAAATCTGCCATTTAAATTTTCAAAAGAGCAATCAATTTTTGACAATCTTCAAAATTTAAATAACTACATTTTTACCAATTTTACATTCAAACAAAAAGTTACATCTGTTACGACAACATTAAATGAATTTTTGCAACGTTCAGAAGGTGTTTGTCAGGATTTTACACATTTATTTATTGCTATTGCTCGTGCTAATAATATTCCTGCACGATATACTTCGGGGTATTTACATCAGGGTAATGGCTATATAGGAGATTCTCAAATGCACGCTTGGGCAGAATGCTACATTCCTGAAAAAGGCTGGCTTGGCTTTGACCCTACTAATGATTTAATTGCTTTAGAAAATCATATTAAAGTTGCTCACGGGAAAGATTATAATGACTGTGCTCCAATAAAAGGAATTATTTTTAGCAGTTCTGCTACAAATGAAACCGTTTATACTGTAGAAGTTATTTCACATAATGAAAGTGAACCAGATGTCATCCCACAGTCACAAGATATCGATCCCCTACCTTTTACTCAGCAAAAGGATATGCAATTGCAGTGGCAGCAACAGCAGCAACAGCAGCAGCAACAACAAAAACAGCAGCAAATACAGAAGCCTTACTAGTTACAGGTCATTTTATTTTGACAATAAAATAGTAACTTTCCCACAAACAGGTTAATCATGGTAACTAGCGATCAGATCAAAGATCTTGTGCAGCGCACTGATGCGCTAAAATTACATTTAGGTATAGATCAGAAACGAATAGAAATACAAAACGAAGAAGAAAAAACATTTGACCCTAATTTCTGGAACGATCCTAAAGAAGCCGAACTCTTTATGCGTGCGTTACGCGAAAAGAAAAAATGGGTAGAAGATTTTGAAAAGTCATTATCCTTAATAGAAGATTTAGGTGTTTTACTGGAATTCTACAAAGAAGGAGACGCCACAGAGATTGAAGTAGTAAAGCAATACGATACGGTAGTTAAACTTATAGAGGGTATGGAGTTTAAGAACATGCTTTCTGAAGAAGGTGATGATCTAAGTGCCGTTCTACAAATTACTGCAGGTGCCGGTGGTACCGAAAGTTGTGACTGGGCAGCAATGCTTATGCGTATGTATCTTATGTGGAGTGAGAAAAATGGATTCAAAATTAAAGAACTCAATTATCAGGAAGGTGATGTTGCCGGTGTAAAGACCGTAACACTTGAAATTGATGGACCATTTGCTTTTGGATGGTTAAAAGGAGATAATGGTGTACACAGACTGGTACGTATATCTCCGTTTGACAGTAATGGCAAACGCCACACCTCCTTTGCTTCGGTATATATTTATCCTTTAGTAGATGATACAATACAGATTGAGATAAATCCTGCCGATATTAGTTGGGACTTTGCAAGATCTTCTGGTGCCGGTGGTCAAAATGTGAACAAAGTAGAAACTAAAGCTATACTAACCCACCACCCTACCGGAATTATCATTCACAACAGTGAGACTCGTTCTCAGTTAGAAAACCGCGAGAAAGCGATGCAAATGCTTAAATCACAGTTGTATGAGATAGAACTGAAGAAAAGACAAGCGGCTCGTGATGAGATAGAATCTGAAAAGAAAAGTATTGAGTGGGGTTCACAAATACGCAACTATGTTTTACACCCGTATAAACTTGTAAAAGATGTACGTACAGGCGCAGAAACCGGAAATACAGATGCCGTATTAGATGGTGACATTGATCTATTTTTAAAAGCGTTCTTAATGATGAGCGGTCAAAAAGAAACCAGTAACGAATTATAATATGTTAAAAATATACCACAATCCGCGTTGTTCAAAAAGCAGACAGGGTCTTGCCTTACTAGAAGAATCAGGAAAAGAATTTGATGTTGTAAAATATTTAGAAGACACACCTTCTTATTTAGAACTTGCTGCAATCATAGGCAAATTAGGTATACAACCCATTGAACTCATAAGAAAAGGTGAAGCCTTGTGGAAAGAAAAGTTTAAAGGGAAAGTATATTCTGAAAAAGAATTAATTCAAATTATGGTAGAAAACCCAAAGCTAATTGAACGTCCTATTGTTATACTTGACAATGAAGCTGTTGTGGGTAGACCCCTAGAAAACATTAAGAACTTATTAAGATAAAACATTTTTCTTTTAACAGAAGTTTAACCACTATCACTTTAAACCTATTGCGTTATCATAGTCTAATTTGCGAAACCAAAAATTGATTATGAAAAATACGCTTACGCTATGCATGCTGTTGCTTTTTACAGCATTCACATTTGCACAATCCTCTTCTTCTAAATTTACCATTTCGGGTACAGTAGTAGATAAAGATGCCGGTATACCTCTCGAGTATGCTACTGTTACTGTAACAGATGCTAATAATTCAACAGATGTTGAAGGAGGAATCACAGACACATCTGGTTCTTTTAAAATTGAAGTTGCTCCCGGAAAGTACACGATTAAAATTGAGTACATCTCCTTTCAACCTTTAATTTTAAATAAGACCATAACCGGAAATCTTAATCTAGGTACCATTCAGTTAGAATTTGCAGCTTCAAATCTTGATGAAGTAACTGTAATTGCAGAAACGACTACTGTAGATATTCGGTTAGATAAAAAAATCTACAACATAGGTAAAGACCTAACCACCGCAGGTGGTACAGTAAGTGACGCCTTAAATAATGTGCCTTCGGTTACTGTAGATGTTGAAGGTGGCATAAGTCTTAGAGGAAATGAGAATGTGCGTATTCTTATTAACGGTAAACCTTCGGCAATAGCAGGTTTTGGAAACACAGATGTTCTACGTCAGCTTCCGGCAGATGCTATTGAGCGTGTTGAAGTAATTACTTCTCCTTCCGCAAGATATGATGCAGAAGGTACTGCGGGTATATTAAACATCATTTTACGTAAAGAAAAAACATTAGGATTTAATGGTTCAGTAAATACAAGCATTGGAAACCCTGATTTAGCAAGTGTTTCTGCTAACTTAAACTTACGTACCGAAAAATATAACATTTTTAATACTACAGGTTATCGATATTCAAGTTCTCCTGGTAATGGTTTTTTTGATACTAACTATTTATCTTCTGCAGACATAAACCCTACTTATGATCGCATAGTTGAAGACCGTGATATACAGCGTTTAAACAGAGGTTTTAATACCAATCTAGGTATTGAATACTATCTTAATGATAAATCCTCTTTAACTGCTTCTGTTTTTTATAGAAACGGTAATGATGTTGATGAGACGACAAACCTGACTCAAAGTTTTAGAGACGCTGCAAAAGTGCTTGAGACGACACGTGTAGAAAATCAAAAAGAAAAAGATAACAGCTACCAATTTTCATTAAACTATATCAATAAATTTAATGATGAAGGTCATCAATTAACAGCAGATTTTCAATATGAAAATTCTAAAGAAAATCAGAATACCAGGATTAATGAAGATATTACATTAGATACTGAAAATACAACGCCCATCATAGGTGAACGATTATTTACTGATGAGCAGCAAAAAGAATATTTAGTACAGGCAGATTATGTTTTACCCTTCTCTGAAGAATGGCAATTTGAAGCAGGATATCGCGGAAGTTTTCAAAATGAAATCACAGATTTTGCTGTAAACCAAGAACAAATTGCAAACACAAATAATTTTGTGCGCAATGACACCCTAAGTAATATATTTGATTACACAGAGAATGTAAATGCTGTCTATACCCAATTAGGTAGTAAATTTGGTAAAGTTTCTGTACTAGCCGGTTTACGCTTAGAAAATACACAGTTAAAAGGTAAAATAGGTTCTTCTCTAAATGAAGAACAGCTACAAGGCATTTTTGGTTTCCCAATTGATACAGACTTTGACAACAATTATTTAGGTCTATTCCCTACCCTAAATGTTACTTTAGAAATTGCAGAGCGTGAGAATTTCACTTTAGGGTACAACCGTCGTATCAATCGCCCGCGTGGTTGGTTTTTAAATCCATTCCCAGATAGAAGTAGTAGAAATAACGTATTTCAGGGAAATCCTAATTTACAACCTGCATTCTCTAATGCATATGATGTAGGATATTTAAAACGTTGGGATAAAGTGACATTAACTTCTTCTATTTACTACCAAAAAGAAAAAGCTTCATTTGAGCGCGTAGATGAGATTATTGAATTACAAGGTCAGGGAACTAATACAAATGGCAATACGGTAATACGTACTATTCCTATTAATCTATCAAGTAACGAGCGTATAGGTGCAGAATTAGGCCTGTTGTACAATCCTGCTAAATGGTTGCGATTAAATGGTAGCTTCAACTTTTTCCAGTTTAATACGGAAGGGTTTTTTAACGAAGTTGATTACAGCGCTAAAAACACAAGTTATTTTGCGCGTTTCAGCTCAAAAGTATCATTGCCTTTCAAAATCGATTGGCAAACCAATGCTAATTACAGAGGTGCTTCTCAAAATGCACAATCTGATACAGACGGTATTCTTTCAGTAGATTTAGCATTTAGCAAAGATGTTTTTGGTGATAACGGTACGGTATCTATGAACGTAAGCGATTTATTTAACGGCAGAAAACGTAATCAATTTACAACTAACGACTTCTTCACCAGAGATAGCGAATTTCAGTGGAGACAGCGTCAAATAAACTTATCGTTTGTTTACCGTTTTAATCAACGTAAAAATGAAAAACCTTCTCGCCAACAAAATACTGGTGACGATGAAGGGGATTTTCAAGGATAATTAAAGACAATACCTTTCATTCCTATTTATTAAAAGCCATCTTGAAAAAGATGGCTTTTTTACATTAATCTTTTCTAGAATATTTTTCGATAAATCTAAAAATTCTAAAATCCTTCAATTATCTATTTGATAAAATAAAAAAGCCCTGATTAATAAAAATCAGGGCTTTTAGTATGATAAAGGTGTAAATTTAATTCACACGTTCTGCTTTTTTCTTTTCACGTATTTCTTTCATACGCTCTACGAAAGCTCCACCTATCCAGTATGGAATAATAGAAACTAAAAATATCATTAACCAGAAACCTATAGTTAAAATGGTTAAAAACGCTAAGAAGCCTAAGTATTGATCAAATTCGAACATAATATGGTTTTTGTCTTGTTGCAAATTTAGCGATTATCTTACATAATATGCAACTCAAATTTGATTTTATAAAGAGATTTATAACTAGCCTTAACTGCAGTATTTAACAACAAACCATTATTTTTGTAAGACTACTAAAATAACCATATGGAATTCAGAATAGAGAAAGATACGCTGGGCGAAGTTAAAGTACCGGCAGAAAAAATCTGGGGCGCACAAACTGAGCGTTCTCGCAATAATTTTAAAATAGGAAATCCGGCGTCGATGCCTATTGAAATCATTTACGGCTTTGCTTATCTTAAAAAAGCAGCTGCTTATACTAATGCAGAATTAGGAGTTTTATCTGAAGAAAAAAGAGATCTTATTGCTCAGGTTTGTGATGAGATTCTTGAAGGTAAGCACGATGACCAATTTCCGCTGGTAATCTGGCAAACGGGTTCTGGGACTCAAAGTAATATGAATGTGAATGAGGTTATCGCTAACCGTGCTCATATACTTGCCGGTAAAACTTTAGGAGATGGTGAGAAAACTCTTCAAGCAAATGATGATGTAAATAAATCTCAGTCTTCAAACGATACCTTCCCAACAGGAATGCATATTGCCGCCTATAAAAAAGTGATGGAGGTCACCCTTCCGGGTGTTATTAAACTTAGAAATACGCTTAAGCAAAAGTCAGATGATTTTCGCGAAGTGGTTAAAATAGGTCGTACTCATTTAATGGATGCCACTCCCCTAACCCTGGGTCAGGAATTTTCGGGTTATGTATCTCAATTAGATCACGGTATAAAAGCTCTTGAACATACACTAGATCACCTTTCTGAGTTGGCTCTGGGTGGTACCGCAGTAGGTACGGGATTAAACACTCCTAAAGGGTATGACAAACTAGTCGCAGACTATATAGCTAAATTTACCGAACAGCCCTTTAAAACGGCAGACAACAAGTTTGAGGCGCTTGCAGCTCACGATGCAATTGTAGAATCTCACGGTGCACTTAAGCAACTTGCGGTGTCTTTAAATAAAATTGCAAATGATATAAGAATGCTTGCCAGTGGTCCACGTTCAGGAATTGGTGAAATAACTATTCCTGCAAATGAGCCGGGTTCTTCTATTATGCCGGGTAAAGTAAATCCTACCCAATGTGAAGCAATGACAATGGTTTGCGCTCAGGTGATAGGTAATGATATGGCGATTGCTGTTGGCGGTATGCAAGGTCAATACGAGTTAAATGTTTTTAAACCTGTAATGGCTGCAAACTTTTTACACAGTGCTCAACTTATAGGGGATGCATGTATTTCTTTTGAAGAACATTGCGCTGCAGGTATTGAACCAAATCACGCTCGCATTAAAACAATGCTTGATAACTCATTAATGCTTGTAACCGCCTTAAACACTAAAATAGGCTATTATAAAGCTGCGGAAATTGCAAATACAGCACACGATAATGGCACTACGCTCAAAGAAGAAGCCGTAAATCTAGGTTATGTTACCGCCGAAGAATTTGATGAATGGGTTAAACCTGAAGATATGGTAGGAGAACTTTAAATAAGTTAGCAAACATATTAATAGAAAAAAGGGAGAAAGCTTACGCGATCTCCCTTTTTTTGTTTCTCAAAATTTAAATTTATAGTATCAACAAATACAATTTTACTTTTTATAAAATTTCTTGTATTTAGGATAAGCAATCAATGCAAATACAAGCACACCACCCATAATACCAAGCGCTCTATTTAAATTTAAAATATTCTCGCCACTCGCATAACTGTGCAATCCTGAAAGCCAGAAATTAACCCCAAAATAGGTCATCATAATGCTACCATACGCTAAAATAGACATTAAATTAAAGAACCATCTACCACGTAAACCAGGTACTAAGCGCATATGTATAACAAATGCATAAACCATTATACTTATAAGTGCCCAGGTTTCTTTAGGATCCCATCCCCAGTAGCGACCCCAACTCTCATTAGCCCATTGTCCACCTAAGAAGTTTCCTATTGTTAACATAACAAGACCTACGGTCAATGCCATTTCATTAATGATGGTGAGCTCTTTAATGTTGAGTTCCATTTTTAATTTATTCTTACTGTTTGTAAGTAGCATAAGTAATAATGAAACCAGCCCTAAAATCATCCCTAAAGTAAATGGCCCATAACTCGCAACAATTACCGCTACATGTATCATTAGCCAATAACTATCTAAAACAGGTTGTAGATTTGCAATTTCCGGATTTAACCAGTTCATACTCGCTCCCCATAATATAAAACCGGCTACAAAAGCTGTACTGGCGATAGTAAGCGAACTTTTTCGGCCGAAGGCCAAACCAAAAAACATAGTTGCCCAACCTACATATAAAATTGACTCATACGCATCACTCCACGGTGCGTGACCAGAGATATACCAACGCCAGATTAAACCGAGCGTGTGCAATGCAAAAAGTATAGTAACTGCTCCACCACCGGCATAAACCATCCATTTAACAAAACGGGTTTCTTTAAATATGCGTATGATTACAAACACAAACATAAATACGCTTGCAAGTAAATACATCCAATACAGCTTTGTAAAAATATCGTGCTTATTGTAGTAAACTTCAGCATCTATTTTATCCTGAGAAGGCATAATCTCACCACCATGTTTTTCTTGAAAACTACGAATGCTCTTTAAAAACGTATCTGCTTTAGAAAAATCACCCGTGTCTTTCCCTTCACGCAAAGCAGAAAAATAAAGAGGAAGAATTTGCTTCGTGTATAAAGAATCCATCCCTTTATAACCCGCTTCATTTAGCTCAGGATAGGAAACCCATTTATTGTTCTCGTCATCTATTAACGGAAAAATCTTTAAAATCTCACCACTTACGGCACGACTTAACAAACCTAAACGTTCTGCTATATCTATAAAATCTTTATCGAAACTATTTTTAACTTCAGCTTGATAGGCATTTGTAATATATACATCTAGTTTATTGCGCCCCTGACTGTCTAAAAAATCAAGTGCACTTGCGTACTTCTGGTCTTTAGGAATACCTATTATACCTCGCAAACTGTCATTAGCAGGTTTTAAGTAAATAAAATCAACATTATACCAGAAAAAAGGAGATTCTACCATAGAAAGAAAAACCTGATCTGCCGTCATTCCCTGGTAAGAATCACTTCGGCTTAATTTGCGCAGTAATTTACTGGCAAATGAGTTTACCGGCATCATACGACCTTTATCATCCTGAATAACCATTTTACCAAATTTGGCAGCTTCTGCTGCAGGAATGGTATTTTCTTTTAAAATGGAATCTATTTCTGCTTGTTTAGGAAGCATATGATTTTCCTCATCTACAACCGCAGTACCGGGAATGAAATCCTGAGGTTGTTCCTGTACAACTTCGGTATTACCATTCTCCACAACCACCTGCTCTTCCTGTGCTGTAAGAATATTTCCGCCAAGGGCGAAAAGAATAACCACAATAGAAAGTTTTGCTTTGCGGGCTTTTACTTTGTCTAGTCTCACTTTTAAATCACCAAAACGGCTTCCTTTATCAAAAAGAATAATCATAAGTCCCAGATATAATAAGAAATACCCTATATAGGTGATCCACGTACCTACAGCATCGTGATTTACAGATAAAACAGTACCCAATTCATCTGGACTAAAACTCGCCTGAAAAAAGCGATAGCCTTTGTAATCTAAAACGTGATTCATAAATATGTCGTAATCAAATGTAGAGTCATCACCTTCAACAACTGTAATTTTACTTTTATAAGAAGAATACACATTGGTCGTACCCGGGTAGCGTTCTGCAATAAAATCGTTTAAAGTAATACCAAAAGGAAGTTTTACAGCCTGACTTCCGTAATTCATATGAAAGGTAAGATCTCCTATTTTTACAGACTCCATTTCATTATTATAACCTTTACCCCCTAAAAGACCCAGAGTCTCCTCTCCATCTTCCGTTCTAATGGTTACAAAAAGAGCATCTGCCTGTCCTTTTTGTTTTGGGAAAGCTTCTACAATACCGTTTTTACCTTTCATCACCGGCTCAGGTATAACAAACTGCATTCCACCTAACTGGTAAAGAGATCTCAATTTTAATTCCTGGACAGAGTCTTTAACAACCTCATAATTAGTTTGAGTAGCCATAACTCGTGTACTCCCACCAAAAGGTGTTTGTATGGTATAATTCTCACCGTCAAAACCTATATTAATAGCACCTTCAGTAGGCGTATTTAATGCAAAAAGCACATTGTGTATGCTTGCAACCTGACCTTCCTCAAGATAATGCTCGTGTCTTTGCCCGTCGCCTGCTTCAACAATTTTCAATTGATTGAGACCATCGGTGTCTTCAATAAGACCTTCTTCTGCCCCATCTATAAATTTTGAAAATGAAATATTTACCGGTTTACCGGCAAAATCTGTTTCCCAATTAAAGTCATTATTAAGTCGGGTAGATAAATTCAAACGTTTTGGCTCCAGTTTACGACGCATAGGCTGGCCATCTCTTTCTCCATCTATAAATACACTTAAATACGTGCGATCACTTAGAAATGTGTTTTCAGTTTCCCCTTCTCGTATAGGCATAACACCCTCAAAACCTACATATCGTGTCCAGGCTGCTCCAAAAATGATTAAAATAAAAGATAAGTGAAATACTAATGTAGACCATTTTGATCTGCGCCACAGCTTGAAGCGTGCAATGTTACCCACAAAGTTTATAATAAACATAAGGTGAATAAGCTCAAACCACCAGGCTTCATAAACAAGCTCTCTAGTATAGGGAGTTGGTGAGGTTTCTTGGCCAGCATCTAATATTGTACCTGTGGCCATCGCCACCGCGTAAACAATAAATAAAAGAGCCATTAATCGTGTAGAAAACAGGAAATCTGCGATACGTTTTTGCATGGTAAAAAAGCCATTTTTTTGATGGCGCAAAGGTACAAAACAAAAGAGCATTAATAAAGGTTTAACGCTTGCTATTACTAATACTTTACGTCTATTTTATGTACTTTTGAAATGTGATAACCCTTTCTATAATAGGTACCGGTAATGTTGCTTTTCACCTTGCACAGGCTTTTAGTTTAGCGCAAGACGTTAATCTGCAATTCGTTGTAGGGAGAAGTGAAGAATCGTTGATAGACTTTATTCCGTTTGCCACGACAACTACTTCACTATCTAATACCTACCCGTCTGACGTAATAATTATTGCAGTAAGTGATAGTGCCATTTCAGAAATAGCAAATACACTTGTAGGAGTTAAGTCACTCGTAGTACACACTTCAGGAAGCACTTCACTAGAAGTTTTAGGTACACTTAAGCGTTGTGGTGTATTTTATCCCTTACAAACATTTACCAAGTCAAAAATACTGAATTATAGTAAAATACCATTTTGTATTGAAGTAAAGCTTGAAGATGATTTTTCTACTTTAAAATATCTTTCAGCTTGTCTATCTGCGGAAAGTTATATTGTAAATTCAACACAACGTGCCGCATTACATCTAGCTGCTGTATTCAGTAATAATTTTAGCAATCATATTCTTACTGAAGCAAAACAGTTATGTAAAGACAACGGAGTTTCTTTTAATTTATTAAAACCATTAATGGAAGAGACCATCGCAAAAGCCTTTGAATTAGGACCCGAGAATTCACAAACAGGACCAGCAAAACGTGGTGACACAATTACAATAAATAAACAGTCTGAGGCGCTAACCAATGAGGCACAAAAAGCTATTTACAAAACACTAACACAATCAATTTTAAAGTATTATGAGCGATAAGAGTTATAAAGAACATTTAAAAGACATTACCACATTTATTTTTGACGTAGATGGCGTAATGACAGATGGTAGTCTTTTAATTAGTACACAGGGAGAAATGATGCGAAGTATGAACGTAAAAGACGGTTATGCATTGAAAACAGCTCTCAATCAAAATTTTAAAATTTGCATAATTAGTGGCGGTACTAATGAAGGCGTACGCAGCAGACTTCAAGCACTAGGAGTTACAGATATTCATCTGGGAGCCCATTCTAAAATAGATTTTTTTAATGATTTTATTACAGAACATAAAATTAACCCGGAAAATATCTTATATATGGGCGATGACATTCCTGATTTTCCTGTAATGCAAAAAGTGGGCTTACCTTGCTGTCCACAGGATGCAGTTAAAGAAATTAAAGAGGTTTCTAAATATGTTTCACATAAAAAAGGCGGCAAAGGCTGTGTTCGCGATGTAATTGAGCAAGTTCTCAAAGTACACGGCAAATGGATGCAGGATTTTGATGCCGCATTAAAAGATTAAATTAAGCAACCTGCAAAATTGCAGGTTGTGTTTATCATTCTAATTATGGCATTTACCCACTACTAATTAGACGTATTTATTTATTCAATATTTTATGTGCCCCATCACAGACAGGCATTTTCTTTGATAAACCACAAATGCAATCATTTAATCCAAAACCATCTAATATCTTAATCTTATAGCTATCTATTCTTGAAATACGGGTCTTGACTTGTTTAGCCCCACTAAAATAGATCAGATATCCCCGTTGTCTTCCTGGAGTAAGTTTGTAAAAAGCACTTTTAAAGGAAAAATCAAGGTTAAATGCTTGTTCTAATTCAATGGGAAAAATAGAATCTATCGGCTTATTATGGCTGACTTTAATCCCTAACTTTTCTATTTCTCTTGCTTCACATATGTATGATTTAATTATCTCACTTAAATTCAAAACGTCTGTATCTGACGTAAATTTAATCACCCGGGCAGCTTTTGTATTAGGACCTGCACTAAGTAACAGGTGTTGTGAATCGTTAAGCAACTCTCCTTTTATAAAAGTAATTGCGCAATAAGATTTAAAAACACTTAATAAAATAACATTTTTTGAATTGTACGTATAACAAGGATTCCGCCACTTAAAATCTTCAACCAAATTACAATTGAGAATTAATGTTCTTAATAACTGTAAAATAGTACTAAAGGGTTTAGCGTCTGCAATAAATTCATCTACTTGCCGATTCATAAGAATAGTTACTAGGTCTTATTAAAGTTAGTGAGAATTATTTAGAGTTATGTATAATTAAACCCTAAACATCTTTAATTATATGTAATTCTAAAAACGTATTACTCTTAAATGATATTCAATAAAAAAAGCTGTAATACTAATGCATTACAGCTTTCTGATTTAAATAATCACTTTAACTTTATTCTAAATATCTGGTTCTAATAATATGAGCATGGTGTATCTCGTGACCACAAATTATAAAGCCTGCTGCACGTGCTGATAGTGCACTATTACTAGCGGTTCCTATTTCACGAAGTGCCTGAGTAGACAAATTTTTAAACAGATTAATGGTGCATAATCTTACCTGACGATATTCTTCGAGCAAACTTGGCATCGTACGAAAGTTAGCTCCTGAAGGTAAAATATAATCATCCTGCTCAAAACCTGATAATGGAGTTTTGTCACCCCTACCGATTCGCAATGCTCTATACGCAAAAATGCGCTCAGTGTCAATCACGTGTAATAGCGACTCTAAAATCGACCATTTACCGGTGTCATATGCATAAGTCCATTTTTCTTCAGGAATACGTTCATAAAACAAACAATAAGTCTCATAACCATATTCTAAAGCTTCCACTAAGTTATGTTCTGGATTTACCTTACTAATATAAGTGCTGTAAAAAGCATTGTATTCATTCTCCTTAAGTGCGGTCACATTCATAATTAAGCCGAATTACGACTAGCATTAATATTCCCAAATAAAGAACGAGTCACCATCTTCTCAAACATTTCTAATTTTGCCTGATCAGGATTTTCTTCCCGTTGCATTTCCTGAATTTTTTTCAACGCAAATTGTTGTATCGTTAAGAGTGGCAGCACGATACGCTCCCTCTCTTGAATAGATGCTTTACCTGCCTGCTCTTCCTCCATTAATTCAGAATAACCACTTACCTTTAACAATAAACGCTTTGTTCGCTCGTACTCATCGTGAATGATATCCCAAAAAGAACCAAATTCAGGATCATCGTGCATATAAGCTGTAAGACCAAAGAAAGACTTGGTTAGCGACATCATACTGTTTTCTAAAAGCGTTCTAAAAAACAAGCTATTTTTGTATAAATCCTGTACCTTTTCAAAGTCACCACGTTTTTCAAAAACTTCTATAGCTGTACCCACACCGTAAAAACCGGGAACATTCTGTTTTAGTTGAGACCAGGAGCCCACAAATGGTATTGCTCTTAAATCTGAAAAATTAAGCTTCTCGCTTTTTCCTCGTTTACTAGGGCGACTACCTATATTCGTTTTTGCATAATATTTTAAGGTACTCATACGCTCTAGATATCCTAAAAAGTTAGGATGCTCCTTAAAGTCTGAATAAGCTTTATAACTCAATTCAGCCAATTCTTCCATTGTAGAACGATCTTCTTCAGGGAATGCTTTTCCTTTTTCTGAAAACACACCGTTAAATATACCCGAACTTAATAATTGCTCTAAGTTATACTGGCAGGAGTCTGGTGTACCAAAGTTTGAACTAATGGTTTGTCCCTGTACAGTTAATTGTATTTCTTCGTCTTCAATAGTCTCTCCTAATGAAGCGTAGAACTGATGTGTTTTACCACCACCACGAGCTGGAGGTCCTCCTCTACCATCAAAGAAAATCACTTTAATTCCGAATTCACGAGAAACCTTAGTAAGCTCTTCTTTAGCTTTAAAAATACTCCAGTTTGCCATTAAATATCCACCATCTTTAGTACCATCACTAAAGCCTAACATAATAGTTTGCTTCATATTACGCTGCTTTAGATGCTTTGCATATGCAGGATTTGTATACAACTTACGCATAACCTCATGAGCTATTTTTAAATCTGGTACTGTCTCAAATAACGGAACGATGTCAACAAATGGATTTTCCCAACCGGTTAGATGAAACATAGAAAATGCGTGCATCACATTAAGTCCCGTCTGATTGTTACTTATGATATATCGGTTACAACTACGCTCTCCATTATGTTTTTGAATTTCGCGCATCGCATAAATGCTTTCTAATGTTTTGCGGGCAATCTCATCTTCTAAAGTCGCAGGATCTATTGTACCTTTTACATCTTGTAAAATTGTTATCTGCTCAGCTTCTGAAAGTTCTGCAAAATTATCTGGAAAAATCCCCAAATTGTCTTTAGCACTTTGCTTAACAATTTCCTCCATTACGTGCATATGTACCCGACTATCCTGACGAATATCTAATACAGCAAAATGGAAACCAAACATCTTTATCTTATTCAATAAATCGTCTATTTGCTCAACAAATAAACCTTCATGACGCTCAATAACAATTTGACGTATGCGTAATAATGTGCTATTTAATTCATCAACAGTTATTTTTAATTGATCACCCGGCAAAAAGATACTGTCGTAAAGTCTGCGTTCTATATCTGCCAGTGGAGCTTCAGTACCATTAAAAGTTATTCTACGTCTTAGATTACGTACATCACGATAGTAATTTTTAATAATGGTATTCCTTAAGCGAGAGGCAACTTTAAGTGTAATTTCTGTAGTTACAAAGGGGTTTCCATCACGGTCGCCACCCGGCCAAAAGCCTAAATCAATAACTTGATTGTCAAAAAATTCACCTTTAAATACATTTTGCTGTAAGTAGTTATATATATGACTTGCAGCTTTATAGAATACATTTTCTAAATACCAGATTAAACTTACCGCCTCATCATAAGGCGTTGGTTTTTCTTTCTTAAAAAATGGTGTTTTACCTAATTGAGATAAAAGATTTTTTATCATCTCAAGGTCATTATCATTAAGCGCTTTACTTAAATCATTGATAATACCTAATACTGCCCCCGGATAAAATTGTGTAGGGTGTGCGGTAAGTACCGGTCGTATTTTAAAATCCTGTAGATACTCCTGCAGTTCTCCTGTTTTTGATTGTGCTTCTGCCTCCTCTTTTATGTTGCGTAAAGTACCACGCCCATCCATATTATTAACAGTACGGTACGCAGCATCTTCAATTGCATCAAAAAGAACCACCTGCCGCTCTATATATTGTATAAAACGAAATAATAGATCGTAACGATCATCTTCAGAAACATCTCGTTGGTATTTATCAAAAAAGTAGTTGACTATTTTCTCAGGATTGTATTTGTTATCATAACCACGTGTGCAGATTCTATCAAAAAGCGGTAACAGCACACCGGTGTCTGTAATGCCGTGAAACGGCAAAGTCATAAAAAGACTATTATAAACCTGATACTTTGATTTTACAAGATTGTTAAAACGTTCTAGCTTGGGTTGTCTGGACATAAGTTAGTTTTGATTAAAATAAAAATACCCTTTGCCAAAAGAGCCAAAGGGTATATATAAAATACTTCTTTGGTTTACTTTACAGGTCTTGAAAAATACTGTGCATTAAACGTTTTTTATCGTTGATACTTTCATCTAAAGAAATCATAGTTTCAGTACGATAAACGCCTTCAATATCATCAAGTTGAAAAATTATATTCTTAGCGTGTTCTGTATTTTTTGCTCTTACTTTACAAAAAATATTGAATTTTCCTGTAGTAACATGAGCTACCGTAACATAAGGAATTTGATTGATACGCTCCAAAACAAAAGTAGTTTGACTTGTTTTATTAATATATATGCCTACATAGGCAATAAAGGAATATCCCAGTTTAGCGTAGTCAAGAGTTAATGAAGAACCTACAATAATGCCGGCCTCCTCCATCTTTTTAACTCGTACATGAACAGTACCAGCCGATATCAGTAATTTCTTTGCTATATCTGTAAACGGAGTTCTTGTATTCTCAATCAGCATATCTAAAATCTGATGATCTACTTCGTCTAATTTGAATTTTGCCATTATTAGTTAATTAAATTATATATAAATCAAAAATAATACAAAATCACTGAATAATTCACAACAAATTGTTCCTTTTTAGCGAAAACGTTGTAGGTAAACCGGAATTTGTTTGGATTTCCTCAATAATCACTCCTTCTTTCCAGTCAAAATCTTCTTTATTTAGAGGTGATTTTCCATCAAAGTCTATTTCTAAATGACCCTTAAACTCCTTTAGATCACCTATTTGATGTATTTTAGGAATAAAATTGAGTACTCCATTTTCTAGTTTTTCTTCATATTGAATTGCCATATCTACAACTCCAAAACCAGGAAGCTCAATTGAGCGAATTAAGTAGTCAAAAAAGCATTTTTTGTTCTCCGGAATAGTAAAATACGGATTACTGGAGGCATTTTTTTTCGATTTAAGCAAAATTATAGATTCAAAAATGCGAATAAGTGACAAAAACATATAACTCCTGGTCTCCTCCCTATCGTAATCTTCTGGGTAATGCCCAGCCTCAAAAAGTACCGTGGGTATATTCTTATGCTGAAGCGTATCTCCCACACAATTTATATTAAATCCGTCATCATAACGTCCTACACAGTTAGGTATAAACTCCTGTAGCATTTCATTCATATCGGCTATTAATGCCATTCCTATCTTTCTGGATTGCGTTACCGTACGTAATTCGTCTTGAGAAGGAGATAAAAATGAAATTATTGCACTCTTTGCAGGATCACCTACTCCAAAAATGGTTCGTTGACCATGTAGGTTAAGACAATAATCTGGTTTTAGATTAGTATATAAATCTCTTAAAATGATACTTTCTGGCTGGGTTAAGTCCTGTGCATCTCTATTAAGGTCAATTTGATTTGCATTTACTCGTGTATATGCCGCTGCACCATCAGGATTAAGCATAGGAACCATAATAAAAGTACAGGCATTTAAAAGATTATTGGCAGCATCTGTAGCACTATTAGTTTCAAACCATTTAAAAATATCAAACAGCGCCTTTGTGGTGGTACTCTCATTTCCGTGCATTTGAGACCAACCTAGAACAGTAATAGGACCTGTACCAAATGTTATTTTTGAAATGGGTCTGTTCTCAACAGAATAACCCAATACCTCTACAGTAAAAAGAGTTGGAAGTTCATCAAGCAGTGGCTGAATGTCATTAATAGTAATATAACGTCCTTTTAGAGCAGCAACTTTGTGGCTTTTGTGCCAGGATTTTAAAGCAGAATAATTCATCATTTTTATTGAATTACAAATGTAAACAATACTTATTTTACAAATGTAAACAGCAAATTCCCATACCTCTGTTTACAAGTGTAAATCGTTAATAGCTTTATTAAAATCTATAAGTCGGAAAATTTCCTATCTTATATTATATAATACTTAAAAAGTTGTTTTTTAGCCATTTAAAAGTATTTAATTAATTAAAAGATTTAGCTGTAATTGGTATTGTTTACAAATGTAATGTGATTAATGTAATTAGTTTATTTACATTTGTAACACTTTAAAAGCGATAGTGGTGTTACAATGGTAAACAGTGATCAATTTGGTAAACGACTCCAACGTATAATGGATGAGTATGATTTGAATGCGACTTCTTTTGCAGATGAGATTGAAGTAGGTCGCTCTTCTATCTCACATATTCTTTCGGGTAGAAATAAGCCTAGCTTAGAATTTGTCATGAAAATTGTTTCAGCTTTTCCTGAAGTAGAACTCTATTGGCTATTAAATGGTAAAGGAAGTTTTCCTAAAAAAACCGCAGAACCTTCTGCAGCGCCTAAATTATCGTCAAATCAATTACAGGCAGATTTTGAATCAATCTTACCCTCCAATTCTGAAAGTTCTCAACAGAACTCGCAAATGCCACATACAGATCCTGTAACAGAAACCTTAGCATCGGTTAAAGAAGAAGCTATAGAACGAATTGTGATTTTTTATAAAGATGGTACCTTTAAGAATTTCGTGCCTTAAACTTTCTGGTGTAAATTTGAAATAACGAATTTTCCCTTCACAATGATAAAAATAGTTTCACTGTCTCTTCTAACTGCTCTTATGCTTACTGGTTGTTATAATCCAGAACGCAACTGTACCGAATTTAAGACCGGTAAATTTGAGTTTGAAACGTATTTGAACGGTGAGGTTGTAAAAACAACATTTGTGCGTAATGATACGCTTGAAATTGATTTTTATGAAGGTAAGGCTGATTCTTCTAGTATACGATGGATAAATGATTGTGAGTATATCGCAGAAAAAATAAATCCTACTTCAATGCGTGATCGTAAAGCTTTACATTTTAAAATCCTCACTACAAATGACGATGTATATACATTTGAATATGCACTCGTAGGTGAAAGCAATAAGCAAAAAGGTACTGCAAAGAAAATTAGATAACTCACTTCATCAGGTTATGCCTGTTCTTTTCATTTAAAAGCTCCGATATTAATAATTATAAAATTCTAAGCTAACAAAATTTCTCTATTGCTACCGTCCCTTTGATTAGCGACCTAAGTTTAAGTTGTTTATATTTAAGCATTAATGTTTCATCTATGGGGTTGTGTTTCTTTAAAGAATTTAAAGCTCTTCTTGTATTCTTCTTCTATCTAGGAAGCATATTATCAAGCAATGCGCAAATGACTCCTAATGAAAGTTTGAGTTATATTCTTAAAAAACAGTACAACGCGCACGACTCTGTTCAAAAATATTCTGGTTCCTTTAAAAGAGATACACTTCTTATTAAAAAATTGATTCTGGATAGCCGCAGTAAATCATATCGATTAGGCGAGTCCTTTGGCGAGAATATGCTTGGAATTTATTTACGAGACATCTCTAAGTATAAAGAAGCGCTAGAGCACCACAATAAAAGCTTACAAATTGCAAACAATATAAATAATATTGAGATGCAGGTATCTGCATTAAACATGACAGGTGTTGTTTATAGGCGTATAGATGCGGTGCGCTCTGCGCTTGATAAGCATAATGCTGCACTTCAACTTGCAGAAAGCCAACGCGTGCAGACGTTATCTTTAACTAAGGGAATATCGATTTCGTTGAATAGTATTGGTAATATTTATTTATTACTACGCGACTATACTGCAGCAGAAAAATATTTTAAAAGAGCTATAAATTATGAGAGGACTTTAAAAAGTGACTTAGGCCTTGCTATCAACTATGCAAATTTAGGAATTACCTATGAAGAACGCGGAAAATTTGATGAAGCTATTTGGAATTACAAAAAGTCACTTGAGTATAATAATATCATAGACAGTGATTTAGGACGTGTTATTTGTAACAATAGTTTAGGGCAGGTTTATCTAAAACAAAATAAATCAAAAATAGCTTTAGATCTTATTGAACCTACCTTAAAGACCGCTGAGGCAATAGGAGATAAATTTTATATAGCATTTGCATACGTCAATATGGGATGGGCTCATAGTGAATTAGGTAATTATGCATTAGGTGAAAAATACCTTCTAATGGCAATTAATATGGCTAAAGAAAATGACTTGAAACAGTTTTTAAGTATGGCCTATCTTCATCTGTCAGATTTAAAAGATGCTACCGGAAATTATAAAAAAGCTTTAGAATACCAGCGCTTATCTCAAAAAGTACAGGAAGAGTATCTAAATGAAGCAAATCATAAATATGTTTCAGATTTAATAATGAAATATGATAGTGAACAGAAAAAAAACACTATTAGACTACTGGAACAACAGAACAATTTTGCTGCTGTTGAATTAGAACAAAGCAGAAAGAGTTTTATACTCGTTTTGGCTGTATTTTTTTTAATTCTTGTTCTTCTATTTATCCTGTATCGACAATATCGTCTTAAGAGTCAAAAACGCACTTTAAGTGCAGAACAAAAATTAATGCGTTCTCAAATGAATCCGCATTTTATATTTAATGCTCTATTATCTATACGCATCTATCTTCAAAACCATAACGTTACTGAGGCGATGGAGTATCTTAATCAATTTTCAAAATTAATACGATCTATATTATCAAGTTCACTCGAAAAGGAGATTTCATTAGAGGAAGAATTAGAAACAATGCGCCTTTATATTAATATTGAAAATATAAGATTTTGTAATGAAATCGATTATACTATTACAATAGACCCAAATCTTAATCTGAAAAGAATAAAAATCCCGTCTCTTATATTACAACCCTTTGTCGAAAATGCACTCTGGCACGGATTGCAGGCTAAAAATGGCGATAAAAAATTAAGCATTGCCATTGATAAACAACACGTTAATTATGTAAATATTACAATCACCGATAACGGTATAGGAAGAAGAAAAACGATGCATTTAGATTCTGAAAAATTAAATACTCAGAAAAAATCTATAGGTATAAAGTTAACGCTAAAGCGATTAGAGAACTTCTCTAAAAACTTAAAATACTCCTATAAATTGGATGTCATCGATTTATATGGCGATAATAATGAAGCTATAGGAACTCAGGTAAAATTAATTTTGCCGCTACATTAGTTTTTAGAAGCAATTATACGTTCTCCAAAGTAAGCGACAAGGATTGAATGCAGACCTTCTCTTCCTATAGGTTTAGTTAAATAATCATTCATACCTACTAAGAATCCTTTTTTTATAGCAGGTTTTGTATTATCTGCTGATAAGGCAAATATAACCGTGTCCTTATTATTTTTACGTATTTCTTCGGTAGCCATAAAACCGTCAACATCAGGCATATGAATATCCATAAAAATGAGATCGTATTTTTTATGGATTGCCATCTCGATAGCTTCTGCACCGCCATAAGCTAAGTCTGAAGCTAACCCCAATAGTTTTAAAAGTTGAGAGAGTACTAGTAGATTTAATTTATTATCATCAACTGCTAATACGTTTAGCGTTGTCAAGTTTTCAGGCATTTGTAGAAAGTTAAGCAAGAAATTTATCTTGCTCATATGTAATGCTCAAAGGAACTATAAAAAAAGGTTACAATTGTTAGTATTAACTTAAAATATAGAAATCTGTACAATTAATTATAAATTATCAGAAACTATATAATTTATACAAGTACATAGTTGAGTCTTAATCTCTAGTTTAATTTATTCTTACTTTCAGATAAGATTTTGTTTTGCTCTTCTATTAAGTCACCTAAACGTGTAAGAAGCTGAATATTTTTCGGTGTTTCTACAGTCTTATCTGTATGATCTTCACTTTTAGACCTTAACGAATTCATAACTTTCACAACTATAAAAACTACAATAGAGATTATCAAAAAATCTATCATTACCGTTATTAAATCGCCATAACCTATAGCAACTTCTTCAATAGATTTTCCATCAGTTCCTATAATTGCATCTCTAAGTACTATTTTTTTATCTGAAAAGTTTACGCCATCGGTCAATAAAGAAAGTGGTGGTAACATTACTTTTTTTACAATTACATCTATTACATTTTGAAAGGCTGCTCCTATAATAACACCTATTGCAATATCTACCATATTGCCTTTTACAGCAAAATTTTTAAATTCCTGTATTAAACCCATAACTTAAAATAAACTGCCTTGTGAAAAATCACCTTCATGTTCCTCATCATCATTAAAATTTTCTGATGAATCGATTTCAGAATCATCAGGATTTGCTATCTCTGGTTCTGGTAATTCATAAGGCAATGACTCTAGTAAATTTAATTGTTTTAGTTTTTCTGGGTATAATTGATTACCTAATGCAGTAATTCCCTTCACCGAAATAAATTCTTCTACATTAACGGTCTCATTCGGTTTTTGATCTTTATTACGGTCTTTATAAAATCCCATTTCTAACACCGGTCTATAATCTGTTGAGACGATTTCTAGCTGTGTATTGGGGTGTTCAGAAACAAACTTTTCCTCTTTTTCAGGATTATCTATAAGAAAACGTTTTAAATAATAACGCTCGCGGTTACCATCCCAGTAAACTGCAGATATAGGCTTTTCGGGAATCCATTTTTCTAAAATGATAATTTTATCATCAAAACGTGTCGTTAGCTCAGGTACAATAGTTTTGGCAATACCATCCTGAGTGATAATTAACAATCGATCTTCGCCTTTAAATTCGCCTAACAATTCACCACGATCATCTACATTTAAGCGGTTTACACTATCATCAAACCATATTTTACGAGGTCTAAGTGTTGAAATCCCTTTTTCTTTTAGATCTATAATTCGCACCGAATGCTTAGTTACAATATTTCCGTTAGCGTTTCTACCCTTGATAAGAACATCAGAAAAATCAAGATCAAATTTGAGTTTTTTTACATTGCCTATAGATCGTAAATACACGGTAACCAACTCTGCCTCTCCATTAGGATTAGCAGAAAAATACAATACTTGAGATCCTTTTTTACCCTTAGTCATTGGGTATATTTTATCACGGGTTGTGCTGGTCACATTAAAACGCTTTACATAAGTGGCACCTCCCGGCCCATCTTTATAAATCATATTGTAAATCGTGCGCTTGTCTTTTTTCTTATACACTGCTACGTGAATGATATCTTTACCTACAAATGTTTTAGAATCTACTTTTGTAACCATCATATTCCCATCTTTGGTAAATACAATAACATCGTCGATATCAGAACAATCTGTAACGTATTCATCTTTCTTGAGCGAAGTACCTATAAACCCTTCTTTGCGGTTTACATAAAGCTTGGTATTACGTATAATAACTTTTGAGGCTTCTATGTCATCAAAGAGTCTGATAACCGTTTTACGCTCTTTACCAGCCCCGTATTCCTTTTTAAGACGCTTAAAATAATCTATAGCAAAATCATTAAGATTTGCTAAATGAAATTTTACCTGAGCAATATCACCCTCTAGAGCTTCAATCTTTTGTTGGGCTTTATCTATATCAAATTTAGAAATACGTTTTATGCGTATTTCGGTAAGTCTTACAAGATCTTCTTCTATCACCGGTCTTTTAAGGTGTGCAATGTGAGGCTTTAAACCTTCATCAATTGCTTGAAGAACACCTTCCCAGGTCTCTTGCTCTTCAATATCGCGGTAGATTCTGTTTTCAATAAAAATACGCTCCAGAGAAGCGTAGTGCCATTGATTTTCTAATTCCTGAAGTTGTATTTCTAACTCCTGGCGTAATAAATCTTTAGTACGTTCAGTAGAAATACGAAGCATTTGTGTAACTCCTACAAAAAGCGGTTTATTGTCTTCAATAACACAGCCTAAAGGAGATATCGCTACTTCACAATTTGTAAATGCAAACAAGGCACCTATAGTTTTATCTGGTGATAAACCGGGTGGTAAGTGCACTAAAATTTCCACCTCAGACGAGGTGTTATCTTCAATTTTCTTTACTTTAATCTTTCCTTTATCATTTGCCTTTAAAATACTATCAATCAACGAAGTAGTTGTAGTACTAAAAGGGATTTCAGTAATAACTAAAGTATTCTTGTCAAGTTGATTAATTTTAGCGCGAACTCGTATTCTTCCGCCACGCTTACCATCTCGGTAATCACTAAAATCTGCTTCACCGGCAGAAGGAAAATCTGGTAATAGTGTAAATTTCTTTCCTTGTAAATGTTTTATAGAACCGTCTATGAGTTCAATAAAATTATGAGGTAAAACTTTTGTACTTAATCCTACCGCAATACCTTCGGCACCCTGAGCGAGTAGTAATGGAAATTTTACAGGAAGATTTATAGGCTCTTTACGTCTGCCATCATACGATGCCTGCCAATCTGTAATTTTAGGACTAAATAGGACTTCTAAAGCAAATTTAGAAAGGCGTGCTTCAATATAACGAGAAGCTGCAGCTCTGTCTCCCGTAAGCGTATTACCCCAGTTACCCTGGGTATCTATGAGCAAATCTTTTTGACCCATTTGCACCATAGCATCTGCAATACTTGCATCACCGTGTGGGTGATATTGCATCGTATGACCTACAATGTTGGCTACTTTATTATAGCGACCATCGTCCAGATCTTTCATAGAATGCATAATACGGCGCTGTACCGGTTTAAAACCGTCTTCAATCGCGGGTACAGCACGCTCTAAAATAACGTAAGATGCATAGTCAAGAAACCAGTCTTTAAACATCCCGGTTACCCGGGTGATGGTCTCTCCTGCATTTACTTCTTCGGGTTGCTCTTCTAAATTAGGATCTTCGTAGTTTTCGCTCATTGTTGCCTTCGGAAAGGTTTAGTATTTAATCGTATTAGACTTTAGAATTCTTAATTTTCTAAAATCGGATCTAATTCTACTTTTAAGTTATTAATTATAAATTTCTGACGGTCTGGAGTATTTTTACCCATATAAAACTCAAGTAACTGTTCAATAGATACAGCCTCATCAAGCATTACCGGTGCTAATCGTATATTCTCGCCTATAAAATGTTTAAACTCGTCTGGAGAAATCTCCCCAAGACCTTTAAATCGGGTGATTTCAGGTTTGCCAGTTAATTCTTCTATTGCATCTCTACGCTCCTGCTCACTGTAACAATAGAAAGTTTTCTTTTTATTACGCACTCTAAAAAGGGGTGTCTCTAAAATATACAAATGCCCTTCTTTAATCAACTCGGGAAAAAACTGTAGAAAGAATGTAATAAGCAGCAATCGTATGTGCATCCCGTCAACATCTGCATCTGTAGCAATTACAATATTATTATACCGAAGGTCTTCCATAGACTCTTCAATATTTAATGCTGCCTGAAGCAGGTTAAATTCTTCATTCTCATACACAATTTTTTTGCTCATGTTATAAGAATTTAAAGGCTTCCCGCGTAAACTAAAAACGGCCTGCGTATTTACATCACGTGACTTTGTAATAGAACCAGATGCAGAATCACCCTCTGTAATAAACAACGTACTTTCAAGATTGCGTTCTTTTTTACTATCTGTTAAATGTACCCTGCAATCCCTTAGTTTTTTATTGTGTAAGCTTGCCTTTTTAGCCCGGTCTTTTGCGAGTTTTCTAATTCCCGAAAGCTCAGTGCGTTCCCGCTCTGCCTGCAATATTTTTCGTTGAATTTTATCTGCTGCTTCAGGATGCTTATGCAGATAATTATCAAGTTTTGTTTTTAAGAAATCATTGATGTAGGTACGTACCGTAGGTAACTCGCCTCCCATATCTGTAGAACCTAATTTTGTTTTTGTTTGTGATTCAAAAACCGGCTCCATCACCTTAATACTTACCGCAGAAACAATAGATTTTCTAATATCTGAAGCATCGTAATTTTTATTGTAAAATTCTCTAATAGTCTTGACTACAGCCTCTCTAAAAGCGGCCAAATGTGTACCACCCTGAGTCGTATTTTGACCATTTACAAAAGAGTGATATTCTTCTGAATACTGCGTACGACTGTGCGTCATTGCAACTTCAATATCATCACCTTTAAGGTGAATTATAGGATATAATGTGTCGCTTTCTGCAATGCGATCGCCTAATAAATCTTTAAGACCGTTTTCTGAATAAAATTTTTCCCCATTAAAAACAATTGTTAAGCCAGGATTTAGATATACATAATTTTTAAGCATACGCGAAACGTATTCGTTTCGGTATTTATAATTTTTAAAGATTGTTTCATCAGGTACAAAAGTCATTTTAGTACCTCTTCTACGCGATGTTTCTTCCAGAAATTCCTCGTTAACTAAATTTCCCTGAGAAAACTCTGCGGCAGCAGATTTACCATCACGTGAAGATTCTACTCTAAAATATTCTGATAGTGCATTAACGGCTTTTGTACCCACACCATTTAAACCCACCGATTTTTTAAAGGCTCTTGAGTCGTATTTACCACCGGTATTCATTTTAGACACCACATCTACGACTTTACCTAACGGAATACCTCTACCGTAATCGCGTATAATTACCCGGTTATTTTGAATACTTACTTCAATAGTTTTACCAGATCCCATAACAAACTCATCAATAGAGTTGTCTAAAACCTCTTTTAGAAGAATGTATATCCCGTCATCTGCACTAGAACCGTCTCCTAGTTTACCTATGTACATACCGGGACGCATACGTATATGCTCTTTCCAGTCGAGGGATCTAATATTATCTTCGGTATATTTAGTTTCTTCTGCCATAAAAATGAAGGGATGTTTGCTAATATAGGACTTCAAAAACGTATATAAAAGGTGAAAAAGTCAAAGTAATCAACAAAGTTTTTAAGAATTTAATATTCTATTGATTACCATAACCTTACAACACGCTTTCTCCATTTAAATCTGTGGTTAATACTTCACTCATATAATCAAAAAACGGAAGCAATAATTTGAAATGAGTAATTAGATTTTCCTGAAAATCTTCGGCTAAAACTTCTTCATTTGTGAATGCATGATTCACAAAGAAATTTTTATTGCGAATTAGGTCGATATTAGGATCTTCTTTACTAAAACCTTTTGGAGCTGTTTTTACCTGATCTTCGGTATTAAATCCGTTAAATGCTTTTTTGAAATTGGGCTGCTTTAAAATTGCACGTATGGGTTCTGCATCTAATTCAAACTCTTTGCGTATGCGTAATAAATCTGGAGATTCCGGACTAAAAAAACCACCTCCCATAAAAGTATTTCCCGGTGCCATTTGAAAATAATAACTGCCTCGACGTTGCACTCCTTCCCTACTGAAAATAACACTTCGATTTGTCTTATAAGGCATTTTATTTTTACTAAAACGTACGTCTCTATTAATTCTAAAGACTTTAGCACGTTCTATTTGATCAAATGTATTTAACCTATCCTTTGTAGAAGCACAAAATGCTTTAAACTCTTTTTCAAGTTTTAAGTACGTGCTTTTGTGAGCATCCATCCACTCTTTATTGTTATTTTCTTTTAATTCTTTAAGAAAATTAAAATAAGCTTCGGGTACTGTTTTTGACATTACGTTTTAAAATTTTTGAACTGAAGATTTTAATTTAGGCTCAAGTAATGAACTGTAATTAGGATCTCAAAATTACGGCATTTGAAGTAGTTTTGAATGCTATTTTTGTAAGAGATACTGGGTTTTATTAGACAGTTTATATACTTTAACTACAATTATTTACAACCACTTTTTCCTTTTAAAATAATAAAGTAGTCCTAGAAACACGAGAACCATCGCGCCCCACAAATAGAAATAACCATACTCTAAATGGAGTTCGGGTATATATTCAAAATTCATCCCATAAATACCTGCCATAAAGGTTAGCGGAATAAAAATACTCGCCATTATGGTAAGTACTTTCATCACTTCATTCATTTTATTGCTAATGGTTGTCATATACATATCCATAAGTCCCCAGGTCATCTCGCGGTAGATATCTATACTATCTGTCACTTGAGTTACATGATCATAAAGATCGCGTATATAGCTGATTGTTTTTTCATCAATTAAGGTGCTGTCTATTTTTTCAAGTCTGTTTACCACCTCCCTAAATGGAAATACGGCTTTACGTATACGCAGTACTTCGCGCTTTAATTCCTGAATATCCTGCGTAATATCTTGATCTGCGGTATTTGAAAATAAAATATCTTCAAGATCTTCTATGCGGTCACTCATTGCCTCTATAAGCGTAAAATAATGATCGACCACGGCATCCATTATCGCAAACATTAAATAATCTGAACCCGCATTGCGTACACGACCTTTTGAGTTGGCAATACGTTGCCTCAGGGAGTCAAATACATCACCATCTGCTTCCTGAAAGGTTATTAGGTAATTTTCACCTAGAACAAGGCTTATATGCTCGTTCATAAATACGCCCTGCTCATTGTAATACAACATTTTGAACACAATAAACAAATAATCAGGATATTCATCAATTTTAGGTCGTTGCTGCGTATCTACTATATCTTCAAGAATTAACGGGTGTAAATTATAATGCTTTCCCAATATTTCTATTTGATCTATTTGACTCAGTCCATTTACATTAATCCAGGATATTTCTCCTGCAACGTGCTTGTTAAATGCCTTGGAAACATCATTATAAACCTCATAACGATGTGTTTCCGGAGAATAATCAATCAATTCAATAGTAACGTGCTTTTGATCTTTAATACCAGTATAAGTAAGTGTTCCCGGTATGTCATTTTGTATTTTCCGGTGAGCGCCTCTTATTTTTGGCAGTTTAGGAAATTTGGGCTTTTTTAACTTTACGCGTTTAGACATTGTGCTTGATTAGGAAATTTAAAAATAGAAAAAGTCCATCAAAATGATGGACTTTTAAAAATTCTATATGCTACTATTAATTAAGCGTGTTGTAAATCGTGCTTACCTTCGTTAATCTCTTCAATTACCTTTGCATTAAATGCCGGTAAGTCATCAGGATTACGGCTTGTAACTAACGCTTCATCCACAACAACCTCCTGATCTACCCATAGTGCACCAGCATTTTCCAGATCTTTTTTAATAGAGCTAAAAGAGGTCATTGTACGACCCTCTACTACATCTGCACTAATTAAAAGTTGTGGCGCATGGCAGATTGCTGCTACAGGTTTTTTTTGTTTGAAGAAATCTCTGATGAAAATTAATGCATCTTCATTTCTTCGTAATTTATCAGGATTAATTACTCCACCCGGTAACACCAGTGCATTATAATCTTTTGCTGAAACTTCACTCAATGTTTTATCTACGTCATAATCATTAGACCAGTGGTCTGTATCCCAGGCCTTGATTGTACCAGCTTCTTCACTTATAATATGAACTTCAAATCCTTCTTTTTTCATTGCTTCAAGAGGTGACTTTAATTCACTTTCTTCAAATCCGTTAGTTGCTAAAATTGCTACCTTTTTCATAATATATGTTTTTTTGGTTCATTAAATTATTCATAGCAAATTTAGACAGGCATTCAATTAACCCGGGTTAATATGCCGTTAAAGCCTACGGTAAAAGGGTTAAGCTTTGTTAAGACAGCCTAACTTTAAGTTAATTTAAGTGAAGATTACTCTGAAAGTTTTACACTTTGCAAAATTAGCCCTGATGCCTGTGCTATATGCGTTAGCGTAAAAGGTTTTGACCCGTCAAGACTAAGTTTAAATTCATCTAGAGTCATTTTACCACTACCTAAATCAAAAAGAGACCCCATCATAAGGCGTACCTGATGTCTTTTAAACCCAGCCCCTACAACTTTAAATACATAAGAAGTCTCCGGAAAAAAATTAGCAGTATACAAGTTATTTACTTCAATTGAAGAAGAATTGATATGCATAAGTGTTTGTGTTTCTGGCGTAGATTTATAGGCGTAGTTACGATAATCGTGCTCCCCCTGCATTAAGAAAGCACCTTCCCGCATCAGATCTATGTCAAGATTGCCTTTTACATTTATCATAAAAGGGGCACAAAATGGATGATTTTTTGAACCGAACGAAAATATGTAGATATATTCCTTCAATTTTGGAGCCTGAATGATATTCACGCCATAATCCTTTTTTTCGATACCAAGCAATTTGATATCCTGCGGAAGGTTCTCATTAAATTCAGATAAAAATGTATCAAGATTTAATGGTGCTTCTTTTAAAATTAACTCAACATAGGTTTCATTTACTGAAACTTTAGAATCTGTACGCCCGGCCGCAATGAATTTAAAATTATTGCGACCTAATACATAACGTAACGTACGTTGCATCATTCGTTGAATGGTTAAAAGATCTGGTTGTTTTTGCCATCCGTGGTATCTAAAACCCAGATATTGAATTTTGAGGAGGTAGTAATAATCTTTATTAAACATGCTGTAAAAATAAAACTATTATCCAGAAGGGAATTTTCTTTTTATTTTAGGAGAAAATTCCTGACACGAACATCAAACTGTGCAAATAGTATTCTCTAAATTTGACAGTAACACATAAGCAATGGTAAACAAGAAAGAAATTGTAAATCAAATACGGGCGCATAAACAAAACGCCAACCTTAATTTTAAATTAAAGGAAGATGCACAGCGTTTTACAAAAGAATTATTTGCGACGTTATTCAATTTTCCTAATAATCTGGAAGAAGATTTAGATCGTCTGGAGCGATTATTTGAAGAGCTTGTAGAACTTGCCTGTTGGGAACTTGATAAAAAATGCAGTAAAGTCTGGGATGATTATGTGAGCGAACTTCCCGAAATACTAAGAAAACTTAACCTTGATGCTAAAGCGATTTATACTAATGACCCAGCCGCAGAAACTATTGAAGAAGTTTATCTTGCTTACCCCGGTTTTTATGCAATAGCAATCTATAGATTGAGTCACGCACTTTATAAAAAAGGTTTTCCTATTGTACCGCGCTTAATGACAGAATATGCACATCAGGTAACTGGTGTAGATATTAATCCGGGTGCAACTATAGGAGAACATTTTTTTATGGATCACGCTACCGGGATCGTAATTGGTGAAACCGCCGTAATTAAAGATCATGTTAAATTGTATCAAGGGGTTACTTTAGGAGCACTTAGTGTTTCTAAAGAACTGCAAGCAGTAAAACGTCATCCTACCATTGAGAATTATGTAACCATTTATGCTAATGCAACTATTCTGGGCGGTGAGACCATAATTGGAGAACATAGTTTAATAGGTGGAAACGTCTGGTTGACTAAATCTGTACCTCCATATTCGCTAGTTTCTCATAAACCCGAAATTCTGATTAGAGAACTCGAAAAGAAATAAATTCGGTATTTCAAAAATAAATTATGAATTATTCCATTGAACGCCTAATTGGCAATACTCCCCTTGTAGAATCTCGTGTTTTACAATCAAATCCAAAGGTTAAATTGCTTTTTAAACTTGAAGGTCAGAATCCCGGCGGAAGCGTAAAAGACAGAGCGGCTTTTAATATGATTACGAGCGCTATGCAACGGGGTGACATTAATAAAGACACAAAACTTATCGAAGCTACCAGTGGCAATACCGGCATTGCACTTGCTATGATAGCTTCTATGTACGGCCTACATTTAGAAATTGTTATGCCCGAAAATGCTACTAAAGAACGTGTACAAACAATGCGTGCCTACGGTACTAAGGTTATCTTAACTCCTAAAGAAATAGGTATTGAAGGTGCTCGCGATTTTGCTGAAGCTAAAGTGAAAAATGAAGGCTACTATATGTTCGATCAGTTTGCAAATCCTGATAATTGGAAAGCACATTATAAAACCACAGGACCAGAAATTTATAAAGATACTCAGGGTAAAGTAACCCACTTTGTTTCTTCAATGGGAACCACAGGTACTATAATGGGCACTTCAACCTATTTAAAAGAACAAAATAAAGACATTAAAATCGTAGGTGTACAACCTACAGATGACTCCAGCATTCCCGGTATACGTAAATGGCCACAAGAATATCTTCCTAAGATATTTGATGCCACAAAAGTTGATCAGGTACTAGAAGTAAGTGAAGCAGATGCCCGAATCATGGCAAAACGTCTTGCTGAAGAAGAAGGTATTTTTAGCGGAATGAGCAGCGGCGGCGCAACTGTTGCAGCACTAAGACTTTGCGAGCAGTTAGAGGAAGGTATCGTGGTTTCTATTATTTGTGACCGCGGTGATCGTTATCTTTCTTCAGACTTATTTGATTGATGCCTGAATTAAATAAGCTACAACTTCAATACAACGGATTTTTAAATACGGGTCAACTCTTGTTTACTCCGTTTGAATTTCCGTTTTCAAATTTTCAATTAAAAAATTTTTCAAAAACACTCCCTCATAATTTTAGAATGCCCGAGAACATACGTTTAGGCCAGCGTATGGAAGTTTTTATGAGCGCTGCCCTGACAAATGAGGATTATGCAATACATTCTAAAAATTTACAAATTATTGCAAACAAGCAAACGCTGGGAGAACTTGATTTTATATTAGAAGACCAAATTCAGAAAAAATTGATACATCTAGAAATGGTGTATAAATTTTATTTCTACAGACCAGAAATTGCTGGAGATTGGCGTGCTAAGCTTATAGGGCCTAATGCTAAAGATCAATTAGTTTATAAGCTTGATAAATTGGTTCAGCATCAGTTCCCTATTTTAAAAAACATCAATACACAGCTCTATTTGAAGGATTTAAACTTAATAAATCGCAAAATAGATCAACAAGTATATTTTAAAGCACAAATATTTACACCATTTGAATTTCAGTTAGAACAAGGTGATTCTCAAATTCAGAACTGCATAGCAGGAAATTATTTCACACAAGAGCAATTAAGCTTTTTCTCAAATAAAGAATGTACTTTTTATATTCCACCTAAAAACGATTGGGTAAGTAAACCTTCTGAAACCGAAAAATTTTTAAAGTACCAAAATTTTTACAAAAAAATAAGCGCTGTTCTAAAAGAACAACGCTCGTGTATGTTTTGGGTAAAAGATTGCAATACTAAAGTCTGTAATAGACATTTTGCAACCTGGTGGTAATTAAATTTTACTAACTCTTACAGCATTCATACCTTTTTGACCGCGCTCTAATTCATAAGCAACTTTGTCATTTTCATTAAGTTCGCCATCTAGAATTCCACTTACGTGAACAAAATATTTTTCTTGATTTTCGGTATCAATAATAAATCCGAAACCTTTAGAATGATCAAAAAAGGATACTTTACCTTTTCTAAATTTTGCTTCTTCAGCAGCTATCTTATCTTCTTCAGTAGTTTTAGGAACACTTATTTGTATGTCTTCTAATTCTACTTCTACTCGTAATGAAGGATCTGGTGGGGTATCAGTTAAGTTTCCATTATGATCAACATAAGCAATCATATCTTCAAAGTTACCGCCTACTGCATTTGCTTTACGCTCTTCTTTACGTTTTAATTTTTCTTCGCGTTTTTTAATACGCTTTTTCTCTCTTTCTGTCTTGCTATAAGTTTGTTGTGATTTAGCCATTATCTGTTTTAGGTGAATATATACTAGCTTAGATTGTTTTGTGAGGTAATGATACGTATGATATGAAGAATGGTAATTTATTTTACCTTTTTATATATCTGTCGTTATCAAGTAACTTCTTTAGCAGGAATGCCAAAAAATCTAAACTTCGGTAAAGGTACAAATTTAAAGTCATAATTTACAATTCTGCTAAGTCTCAATTAAATGTTTAACTAAATCAAATTTACACGGTTATAAAATTCATTTTAAATCAATAAATTAACGAATATTCCTACAAATGTAATTATAATACAAGTTAAATATGCTTATTTAAAGTTAAAAAACGTATTTATTTGCTTTTAAACGATAGATTTTCATTATGAATTGAAAAATATTAGTTAGTTTTACTTAGATCTTAATTAACAACAAATGAGAGCTTTTAATTTTTTAATTCTCTTTATTTTATTCTTCACAATGTTACATCCTGTATTTGCTCAACAAACAGCTATAGGAATAGGAACCGTAAATCCCAGAATGAAACTCGAAGTTGCAGGTGATGCGCGCATACGAACTGGTGTTACTATCGGTGTAATTGATAATTTACAGGATGAAGACACCTCTACTTTTTTAGTTCAGGAAGGAAACGCACGTATAAAATCTTTAGATGTAAGTAATCCTACAGGTGCTGCATTAGGATACATTCAAGTTTATGAGATATTTAATCCTAACGAAGATTGGGTTTACGATTTTGATACGCAGGTTAATGCTACAGATTTTGTATTGAACGCAATTTCGGCTTCTTATGATCGTGAATTAGATATAAACCGAAACGCAACTATTCCCTTCTATTCTGCCTTTATTCAAAATGGCACATGGCATATTAAGGCAGATTTCCCTGCTGCTAATAATAGATATCCTGCAGAAAAAGGAACGTGGACGATTACAACTCTTATTTACTCTAATGATTTGTCAAAACAGTTTGGTACTATAAATGTTTCAATGGCAGGCGGAACCACACAAACTGCTGCTAATCCTTTTATAAACTAGTTAACTATGAAAGAAAAATACTTTTTGATTCTTCTTTTTATACTAGGTAAAACGTTTGCACAGGTAGGTATTGGTACCACTACGCCCCTTGCAGACTTGCATGTTGCAGGTTCTGTCGTTGTACAGGAAAATTTTAAAACTAATGTTCTCCCTACCGTAACCGCAACAGACGAAGATTTTAAACTACTTACACGCCGTACTAACTCAACACCTGTAACGGGTGAGATCACCCGGCTTAATGTAGATGAACTTACGGTGGCACCTATGAATATCTTTAAATACCGGTTTGAAAATCTGAGTTACGATAACTTAATAGATATAGATATAAGTTTTGAAACCGATAAATACATTGTAGGTATTGCAGACTTTAGATATATAGGTGCTCCTGTCATAAAACTACCCATAACTACAAATCTTGATTCTATAGGAGCGTTTGTAGTTCGCGTTTTTGAAAGTAATGGTACCTGGCACTTAGAAATAAGAAACAGATATTTAGATACTGTTGTAGAATCTAATGCTGTGGCTTATGAATTTACCCTAATTGTTTATGACACCTCATTTTATCGCAAATTACCAGTTATTCGCACAGACCTTAATGGCAGTAACACAGGTACAGCTATCACAATACCAGACCTATACTAAATGAATAAATACATTTTACATCCTCTTTTTATTGTATTTATAAACCTTTTTAGCATTCAGGCTCAGGTAGGTATAAATACAGATACTCCTACGGCATTATTAGATGTAGATGGTACAGCGATTATAGATGAAAAGCTCTATTTAGAAAACCCGGGAAACTCAACACAAATACGCGGATCTAAGCTTATAATTGAAAGAACAGATAATTCAATTGTTCAGTATGATATATCAGTAAGTAAATATGGTCCTATTAATTATGCTGAATTGGTTTTCAGCAATACTTCGCGATTTGGTATTACAGATTATAATACAAAAATAAGTACAGACGATTATATACTTTCGGTACAGGGATATTATTTTGTAGAACACGGTACCGGCTCTACTAGCGTGATTACCGCAAGCGGAACCGTAAATAACATTGTTGAAGGCTATCAGGTTTATGCCTATAAAAATGCGTTAGATAAAAAATGGTATATTAAATGCTTTATAAATAATGGGGGAATCTTTAGAACTTCAGCAAACCCGGTTACTACTATAGATTTACACATGAATATAATCATATTTAGAAAAGGTTTACTAGCTAAAGAAGTGCCCGGCTTTACGGTTAACGTAAATAAGAATACTGTAGGTACTTTACCGAAGCCTGCCGGATTTTAAATTCAATTTTGAGTATCGTGTTCTTGCAGATCTTTCCGAAGGTCTAATTTTCTGAATTTAGGTGAAATAATCCCTGTAAAAACAACTGTAATTAGCGTCATACTTCCTCCAAAGACTACAGCAGTTACCGTTCCCATTAGTTTTGCCGTAAGACCGCTTTCAAAAGCTCCCAGTTCATTAGAACTACCTACAAACATAGAATTTACTGAAGCTACCCGCCCCCGCATCGAGTCTGGTGTTCTAAGTTGTAAAATGGTTTGCCGTATAATCATAGAAATACCATCTGTAACACCACTCATAAATAAGGCCGCCACAGAGAGCCAGAATGTTGTAGATAATCCAAATACGATTATACAAACGCCAAAACCAAAAATCGCAGCTAATAATTTTAAGCCGGCTTTTTTATACAATGGAAAATATGCCGAAGTAAACATAGTAATCAGTGCTCCCACGGCAGGAGCCGCACGTAAAATTCCAAAACCCTCCGGACCCACTTTTAAAACATCCTGCGCATAAATAGGAAGTAAAGCAACTGCCCCTCCAAAAAGAACGGCCACCATATCTAAACTCAACGCTCCTAAAACTGCTTTGCTATTGCGTACAAATTGAATTCCCTCTTTTAAGCTTTTTAAAATAGGCTCACCAATGTTAGGATTTAATATGGGTTTTTTCTTAATCTGAGACAAACAGATTAGAGCGAATAAAGAAAAACCAAATATCAAACACATAGACCAGTGAACTCCCAGCCAGTTTATCGCAAAACCTCCCAAAGCAGGACCCAGAACAGCTCCCATTTGCCAGACACTACTACTCCACGTGGCTGCATTAGGGTAAACTTTTTTAGGAACTACCAGAGAAAACAGTGAGAAAATAGTGGGTCCCAGAAAGGCGCGTACTACACCACCTAAAAAAACTAAAAAATAGATACAGTTTAAGGTTACATTAGTAGAAATCGAAGCTGTAAATTGTGGCCAGGTTAATAAAAACAGACCAATACTTATTACCGAAAAACCTAATAGGCATTTAAAAAGTAGATTTCTTTTTTCATTTTGATCTACAATATGTCCTGCAAATAAAGCTAAAGAAACAGCAGGAATAACTTCCATTAAACCTATAATACCTAGAGATAACGGATTTTTAGTAATACTATAAACTTCCCACTCGATCACTACAAATTGCATAGACCAGGCAAATACCATAGCAAAGCGAACGAGTAAAAAAATATTGAACTCTTTGTATTGTAATGCCGCGTAGGGATCATTTTTAGCCATAAACCTATTTTATGACGCAAATATACCTTTAAGTAGCTCCTCAATGTAAAAAAGCTGATTGTAAAATCAGCTTTTTGTATGGAAATACAAATATTATCAGGTATTTAAAGTACTAAATATGTACTTCATTTCTGTAGCAATTTGTTTGCTTCTAGCGGCATATACCTCTTCTTCTTGCGTTGTACCATCAGAAATCTTTGGATCATCATATCGCAATGGTAAACGTTTTTCTGCACCCGGAATGAAGGGACAGTTTTCATCTGCATCAGCGCATGTCATCAACGCCGCAAAACCAGTTTGTGGATTTGTAGCATCATCAAATAACTTTGACCATGCTTTAATTGAGGGCTTATATGAATCAAATGTGAAGGTATACACTGGATTTAAAAATCCTTCTTTTACCACTTCAAAACCAGCCTTTTTCAACGCGTGAACAGCTGTCTCATTAAATGCTGTCACCTCTACTCCACCAGAAAATGCCTCTAAAAAAACGTCATAATACACACTTATAGTTTGCGCCCAAATTTGAGCCAGTTGACTACGTCTTGAATTGTGGGTGCAAATAAAATGAAGTTTTACAGGCGTGCTTCTTTCAATTTTTGATTGTATGTAATTTTTTACTATATCTAAAGTCGATCTACGTTCATTGCTTAGTGTAGCAATGTCGAGATCCTTTATGTATTTATTAAGTAAACTATTCATAATACTAACAACATCCATTACCGGGAATACAAGGGTCTGAAGCTGCTTTAATAAGCGGAGTGGTTTGACGCTCATCAATACCACAGGCATCCTTTGCCAGGCAATCTGTTAGTTGCGCTGTCAATGTAAAATACTTACCGTTATGTCCTAGATTATAAATATTAATGGTTTCGCCTTGATACTCAACTTCCACCTCAAGATCGGGCAGTTGCAATTCGCGCTCAGAAAGCGTTAATATTTCAACTAATTTTTCAGGATGTAACCTGTGATTGTAATCATTAGCAGACCATAACTGTAATACAATGGTCTCTTTAATTCGTTTTTGACCCCCACAGTCAATAAAACGTTTAGAACTTAATCCTACTTCGGTAACATGAAAGTGACTGGGCACAAGTTTTCCGTTAGGCAATTCAAAACCTATTTTTAAGGCTTTAGATGCATTTTTTTTAAGTTCAGATAATAACATAATTAGTGATTTAGCAGCAATCAGATTGCTCATTAATTTCATTCAGTTCAAATAAATCTTTAAACTTTTCAGAGAAAAATTTTAAAGTTTCTTGATTCAGACAGTAACAAACACGCACCCCTTCTATTGTTCCTTTAATCAGATTTACCTTTTTAAGTTCTTTTAAATGTTGCGATATGGTGGGTTGGGCAAGTCCTAATTGATTTACCAAATCACCACAAATACAGGTCTTAGATTTAAAAAGTTCCTGAAGAATAGCAATACGTGCCGGGTGCGCAAGCGCTTTTGCATACAGCGCCATTTCATTCTGATATTCAGTAAATAAAATTTCTTTTGTAAGTCCCATATACTATTTATCGTAATATTACGATAAATAAAAATTACAACTTCTTATTTGATCATATTTCTATGTTAACCTATTGTAAAATCTATAAAACTTAGAGATGTTAAGGGTAACTTTACAAGATAATTAATTGAATATGCCAGCTTTTACAAGCTAGTTGCCTTAATAAAGTATACCTATGGAATCTGACAAGCAAATAACTCACAACGAATTAACCGAAAGTTTACAAAGATTATTAGTTAAAAATTATGACGCTGAAAAGGATTTTATTAGAGCTATGCAGCATTTAGAACACCCGGCTCTAAGAGGTTTTATGCAACGCCAGGCAGCTAAACGAAGTGGTTTTGCAACAGAATTAGATCGTGAATTACATAATCTTAATGAAACTCCAAAATCCAGCGGTACAGTCGTAGCAGATTTACACCGTACCTGGATAGAATTAAAAAACGCTATACTAGAAGCAGACGTTTCTACAGTTCTTGAAGAATGCTTAAGAGGTGAAAAAAATAGTGCACACGAGTATGAGACTGTATTACAATCTCATGAATTCCCTCAACATATACGCACAGTAATTAACAATCAACTCTCAAGAATTTACCGAACAATCGAAGATTTACAGCAGTTGGAAGATATTACAAAACTGCAGTAATATAGTTCCCTATTTAAACAAATGCCTTTAATTCAGAGAATTAAAGGCATTTGTTTTTTATACACCCCAAAATCGTGATATTACTACAATCAGGTTGCAGAAATAGCACTATAATGTCTATAATACAGAGATTACATTATCATATTCTCACTGTAATGTTAATTTTATAGCATAAACAATAAATATAATTCAATTTTTACGAATTTAGCTTAGCAATCGTTTTGGTGTTTTTCTAATTTTAAAGGATTACTTATAAATAAAAATTTATATGAATTCTTCAGATCTTCCAAGACGCGATTGGCTTAAAAAAATTACATTTTCTATGGGTGCATTAGCCCTTGCTCCTACCGCCTTATGGGCAAATGCAGTAGAAAATGCTCAGGCTAATAATCAAAAATTTATTTACAAGAATCCGGTTTTTGATGAATTTACACCTCCTAAATTTCCTGACTTAAGCACAGTAAATGCACGCTTAGTATGGAATGAAAATCCATATGGGCCTTCAAAGTTAGCGGCAAAAGCTTTTCAGGATGCCGTTTGGGATGGTAATCATTACTCGTGGTCTTCGCTAAATAATCTAGTAAATAAAATTGCTACGTATGAAGGCGTTAGTACAGACCAAATTATGATGGGGCCGGGTTCTTCAGATTTATTAGAGAAAACAGCCCTGGTGTTATTTCAAAATGGCGGCAATGTTGTAAGCGCAGATCCTAGTTATATGTCTTTAGTAAGCGTTGCCAAAGCTGCCGGCGGCTCCTGGAAACCTATAAAGCTTACCGCTGATTATCAACACGACTTAGCGGCTATGGAAGCAGCTATTGATGAAGATACAAAACTTGTTTACATCACAAACCCTAACAATCCTACCGCAACCTTAACAGATACTGTCAAGCTAAAAGATTTTTGCAGTAGAGTGTCTGAGAAAGTCCCTGTTTTTGTAGATGAAGCTTATTTAGAACTGGCTCCTGAGGGATTAGATGCGAGTATGTCATCGCTTGTTGCAGCAGGTAAAAATGTATTTGTAACCCGTACTTTTTCTAAAATTCATGGCATGGCCGGGTTACGTATGGGCTATATGCTGGGCAAAAAAGATTCTCTGGCAGCTATAAATGAAATCACACGTGGAGGTATGGGAATCGCAGGACCTACAATTGCAGCTGCTTCTGCCAGCATGGATGATACCGAATATCTAAACATGTGTAAAACTAAAATTAAAGAAGCGCGCGATTATACAACTGCATATCTTGACAAAAGAGGTTTTGAGTACATGCCCTCATCAACAAACTTTATAATTTTTCCTATAGAAATGGATGGTGATGCTTTTTTAGAACAAATCTATGAACGTAAAGTTGTTGTTAGAGCTTTTAAATTTTGGAATCAAAACTGGTGTCGCGTGAGTATGGGTACAATGGAAGAAATGGAATACTTCACCAATGCTATAGATGAAATATTAGTTTAAAATGGATGTTAAACTTCAGAAAACATTTCTATTCCTGGTTTTTATAGCTTTAGGTTTACTACTGAAGTTTAAAATTAAAGGAAAGCAAGAGTTGGCAGGTATTAAAATGATTATTCTTAATCTCGCCTTACCGGCAACCATATTTATTGCTCTTTTAAGTATACAGGTAGAAGCCTCTTTGCTGATTTTGCCCATAATTGCTTTACTAATAAATGTAGTATTACTTTTTATTACTCCGCTCGTATTACCGGTTTTGGCGATTAGAAAGAATACCCCAAATTACCGCAGTGCACACCTCCTATTACCTTCGTTAGCGCCTGGCTTAAGTTGTTTTCCATTTATATTAGAGTATCTGGGTGAAGAATATTTAGCTAAGGCAGCTATGGCAGATTTAGGAAACAAGTTATTTGTTCTTCTTATTTTATATTTAGTAGCTATGCGGTGGCATTACAAAACACAAGGTATTACCGGTAAATCAAAAGTTTCAAAATTTAAAAATCTATGCCTTGCAATGATTTCAGAACCTGTAAATGTTTTAATCGTTGCCGCTTTAATTTTGCTTTGCACAGGATTTAATTTAACCAGTCTACCCTATTTAATAAGTGAAAGCTTTAGTAGATTAAGTATCTTAATGACTCCTTTAGTATTACTATTTATAGGACTTTCTGTGAATGTAAAACGAAGTCAGTTTTTTGAAATTGCTTCTTTACTTCTAGTGCGAGCGGGAGTAGTTATTTTTCTATGTGTAGGAATAATTTTGATTACTGAAATAGAATTGTCTCAAGATCGCCTGTTATTACTTGCATTTGGATTGAGCGCCTGTAGTTTCTGGCCATTCGCGCATATTGCAGCCGTTGATAAATATGAGAAAAAAGTTGCTGAAGGCAGCAAAACCTTCAATCAAAATTATGCTATTAGCATACTAGCCATTTCGTTTCCACTTTCAGTCGTTTTAATATTAGGCATTTTAACTGCGGGAAATCAATTTGCAGATATAACAACGCTGGTTTTACTGGCATCTTTACTTTTACTGTTGGGTTTTGTCTACCCCTTAATTTTAAAATTTTCAAAAGTAAATCGTAATCAAAAAGAAGAAATAATTCACGAAATAGAAGGTTCTTATACGCTAAGGCAAGTATCAGACAACTAATACTGTTTCATTTAAATCTATCTAGTTAATGAACACAAGAAAGAATAAAAGTGTTTTTTATTTATCAATTAATAATTTAGATTAGAAAGTTTATAAAACAAAAAAGACCGGCTATAACGCCGGTCTTTTTAATTAAAACATATAAAATACTATCGAGGATCTAAAATTAAATCGATACGCTCTTTTAAATCTTGTAAGTGATATCTGCTTAAAGTATCTCCAGAACGTGTTGCTGCAGTTGTAACAAGACGTTTTAAAGTATTTAACTCTGCACGGGAAACAGCTCTAATATCTGACTGGCTCACTTTAACGTCTGTAGCATTACGGCCGCTCTGATCTTTAGTCAATAAATATTCTAAACGCTCTACATAAGCACGCTGTAAATTACGACGGTAAGTATCTATTTTCTTGCCATTTGTAAGTTCACTGAAGATACCCGTACGTAAGTCTGTCATCATTTGCGTTAATGTATACGCATCTTTACCATTAAGCGCTTCATTTTCAATCATACGCCCCATACGGCCAAAATCAAGAACATTGTCTAAAGTACGTACCTGAGTCGCTCGTATACGCTCAATATTTCCGTCGTGTTCAATTCGGTTTAAAATCTCAGTATCTATCATCCACTCCGGAGTTGTAAATAACTGATCCTGTAAAAACTGTAGACTTTCCTTTTGACGCTCTTTAGGAACTGGCATATAAACAACACCATCCTGATCATAAGTCTTATAGTATTCATAAACACCACCTATATTATTAGAAACGTGCCCCATATAGCGGTTGTATTGTGCTAAAACCTGCCCGTATAACGTACCTAAATCTTCATAATTTTTACCGTCTTCTGCAGTCCACTCTATTAAATTAGGAATAATACGTTTTAGATTTGCAATACCATAATTACTTGCTTTTATAGCATCATCGCCAAGGTCTTCAGTTTGAGAGCTAGGGTCGACAACTTCGCGTTGCTGAGAACCAAAACGGTACATAGGATCACCTGCGTGTTCTAAAATCCACTGATCAAGAATAGGTTTTTCTGCCTTTTCTTTTTTATTTAAAATAGGTCTGTAACCCCAGTTAATCGCATATTTATCATAAATACCTATGTTAGGCATCATAGAAACGCCTTCATCACCTGGTTGTGCTATATAATTAAATCGTGCATAATCCATAATTGACGGAGCGGTACCATATTTTTCAGTAAAACTTTTTGATCTTAATGAATCTACAGGATATGCTACACTGCTTCCCATATTGTGAGGTAAACCTAAGGTATGTCCTACTTCGTGAGAAGATACAAAACGAATTAAACGTCCCATAATCTCATCTTTAAATGCTACGCCACGTGCATCAGGATTAATTGCTGCTGTTTGTACAAAATACCAGTTACGCAATAAAGTCATTACGTTATGGTACCAGTTGATATCAGATTCTAAAATCTCTCCACTACGCGGATCACTTACGTGAGGACCGTTTGCATTAGGAATAGGAGAAGCTAAATAGCGCACTACAGAAAAACGAATATCTTCTGGAGACCATTCTGGATCTTCTTCTACACTAGGGGCTTCTTTAGCTATAATTGCATTTTTAAAACCTGCTGCTTCAAAAGCAACCTGCCAATCTTCAATACCTTGTTTAATATAAGGAACCCATTGTTTTGGAGTTGCACGGTCTACATAATAAACAATTTGTTTTTTTGGTTCAACCAGTTCGCCTGCATTAAACTTAGCAACATCTTCTGGCTTTACTTCTAATCTCCAACGGTCTAAATAACGTACTGTTTTACTCTCCTGAGCATCAAGACCATAATCTACCTGACCTCTAGCAAACCAGCCTACGCGCTCATCAAAATAGCGTCTTTCCATAGGTACTTTAGGTAGAAGAACCATACTGTTATTCATCTCAACGGTAATAGAACCTAAGCTACCATTACTAGGTGCATTTTTTGCATTGTAAGTTTTAACGTGTCTTGCTTCAATATTCAGTGGATAACTTTTAAGACTTTCGATATAGCTTCGGTCTTTATCTACATTAGAAACCTTAAACTGCTCTCTATAATATCCCGGCATCCCTAATGCCTGTACGTCTGTATTGTACAAATCATTTACCTGAATTACAGTTTTAGTAGAATCTTTACTAATTGCTTTAATATCAAATGAGAAAAGAACCGGTTCAAAATTTGAATTGGTTACAGCTTCATGAATTGGTAAGGAATCTACAGCAAAAATCTGATGAGAAACTACGCGTACCAATACTTTCTTATCTTTTTTCTCCCAGCGTAAGACTTCAGTATTTGCCTTTCCACCACCAAAACCAATACCTGAAGCGGTTTTAGCGATTCGGCTTACCATAAGCATCTCGCGATTAAAAAGACTGTCTGCAATCTCGTAGAAATAATCATCATCTACTTTGTGAACTGTGAAAAGACCTGCATCTGAAATAGCATCTTTTGTAATTACTTTGTCATACGGTTTGAGTCCTCCTTTTGGTTTTTCAGACTTTTCTGAGGCTGCGGCTGCAGCTCCCTTTTTTGTCTGTTTAGTACTTGCACAAGAAACTACCGTCATCATTGCAAACGTAAAGGCTGCAATAGGGTAAAGTTTTATCTTCATAGTTAATTTTTTAGTTGCGACAATTTAAAACTCCTTAAACAAAAACGCTGTTAAGAAGTTCTTAACAGCGTTTGTTAAAATTTAATAAAACGTCTAAAATATAGTAATTACAAGCTGTTAGCCTCCTAATAAATTATCTTATTCTTTTCCTTTTTAAATTTTTGTTACAGATTATATAAAGAAATAGTATCAGTTTACATTAAAATCAAGGTTATAAAATGCATACTTTGGTAAAAAAAACTGTCGGTATGTTAATTTACCTTAATTGTTTTTTTCAATTTCTGATTTTAATTCTTGTATTTTTTCAAGGACTTTGGGTTTTAAATTGGTATTAAAATATTGGTTCAGATTTTCATTACCCTTAATAAGGGGATTTTTATCACCAGTAGCATTTGATCTTAAAGTTTCCATGTCTTTTACAAGTCCTATGTTAAAAGGATGGTTGGATAAATTTACATCTGCTTGAGCTTTGTTGGCTGCGTCCTGAAACATATTAAGGGAGTTAAGGTAATTCTGATTAGCCTCTAAGGTTTTAGGTAAACCTGTGCCTCCCCATAATGCAACTGTATGTTTCTCTCCCTGCTCTTCTACCGAAAATAGTAACGACAGTCCACCGGGTGCATGACCTGGAGTAAGATAAACGGTTATCGATTTATCACCTAAACTAATGTTCTCACCATTTTTAACCTCAGTATATTGTTTAGGAACTTCAAGTTCACTAGATAAATTTCCAAAAGGATCAGTTAATACTTCAGCATCGTTACTATGCAAACCTTCCCAGGCTGTTTTGCTCATTAGTACTTCAGAACCGTAGTTTTTTTCAAAGAAACGTGCTCCCCCATAATGGTCTGAATGCTCATGGGTTATTAGAATCTTTTTCACCTGTGCAGGATCAAAACCTAACTCCTTAATACCCGGAACAATCACAGTTTCTGCATCATTTTGATTCCACATACTGTCTATTAAAATAAGACCATCTGTTGTATTAATTAAAAACACACCCACACCCATGTAACCTATGTAATAGACATTATCAAAAAGTTGTGTAGGTTTTAAAATTTCTGTGCTAAAAAGATCGCTGTTGCGCATTCCCTGAGGAACTTTTTCTAGTCGCTCTTTGGCTTTTTCAGTAAGTGAGTCTAAAGCACTTTTTTCAAGGTTTAAAACTTCCGTGTTTTCCTTATTTTTTTCGCTATTCTGGCAACTACTAAAAGTAATTAAAAGCAGGATTGCTGTAGATTTTAAAAATATAGATTTCATTGGTTGTAGGTTAGGGTTATCTAATTATTTACTAGCTGAATTTAAACGATCTTGATCTTCCTGATCTAGATTTAAGAGAAGCGCCTCATCAAATGCCTGCAAATGCTCTTTCTTTGTTGCACTGGCTATAGGAGACGTTATACCAGGTTGTGCCATCGTCCAGGCAAGTGTTACTGCAGCTTCAGATACCTGGTGTTTATGAGCAATTTTCTTTAAAGCTTTTAAAACCGCCTCGCCTTTATCATTAAAATACTTTTTTAAAAAAGGTTCGCGATCTTTACCAGCAGCCGCATCTTTTGAATCATATTTACCGGTAAGAAAACCGCTGGCCAATGTAAAATAACTAGTAACACTCAGTTCATTTTCTACACAAAAACGTTGATATTCACCTTCAAAACCTGAGCGTTCCATAAGATTATATTCAGGTTGAATCACTTCATATCGCGGTAAACTATCTTCTTTAGAAAGTGCTATTGCCTCCCTTAAAATTGCTAAAGGAAAATTAGAAGCACCTATATGACGCACTTTACCCGCATTTATTAAATTCTTATAAACAGATAAGGTCTCCCGTTGTGTGGTGCTGTCATCATATTTATGACTAAAATAAACATCTACATATTCAGTATGTAAACGTTTTAAACTCAATTCTATTTGCTCGTTTATATAAGATGCAGATAGATTAGGTGCACCAGCTCCCATAGGGCTACCAACTTTAGTTGCAAGTATAATTTTGTCTCGATTTTTACGCGCTTGCATCCACTCCCCTAATATCATCTCGCTTTCACCGCCAGAATTACCTTCTGCCCAATATGAGTAAACATTAGCAGAGTCTATAAAGTTGAATCCTCTATCTAACAGTGCATCTAACAAATAGAAAGAGGTTTTCTTATCTGCTGTCCATCCAAAAACATTGCCGCCAAAAGTGATAGGTGGTATTTTTAAATCTGTCCTTCCTAATTGTATAGTTTTCATAAGTATCTAATTCATTTGCAAAGCAGACTTTTAACAAAGTCTTTATTATTAAATTAATTAGATTAAAATTACAAAGGTGCTTTTGCAGATTCTAGCTTGAGAGTATAAAGTATTGTTAATCTGTGGTAAAAAATTTTTGGCTGAAAAGAAAAAAGTAATTTAGCGACAGAACAAACTAAGCAATACAATGAAAAATTTATTTAGAGCATTACTTGCCGGCTGGGGCGCAAAAAAAATAGGTGGCGGTCGTTGTGGCTGTATAGGAACCATAGTCGTGTTTGCTATCTTATATTGGCTATTAGGATTTGTATTTAACGTAATCTAATAGTTTTTCTCAGTTGCACGAGATTAATAATAGAACCTACCAGTAAACGCGTTTATTAAAAAACAAGGGCATTATCTTAAATTAGATAATGCCCTTTTCCGTATTTTAAAATTGTAAAAGGCCTAAAATGTCACAGACTAAATTAAATTTTAGGTTAAATATTTTGGCTGAAAATTATTTCACGCTATCTCATTTTTTAAGATTTCTGAATCAATTATAAGATTAGATTTACTTCCTGAGACTATTGAGCTGCAGGCTTGATAAACAGGTATTAAAACTAAAATTTTCTTATTTTGATGCTTCTAGAATTGGCCTTACCGCTTACCAATCCTGTATTGAAATTTCTTTTAATACTGGTAATTATTCTCTTTGCTCCTATTATTCTGAATAAGATAAAAATACCGTATCTATTGGGATTAATTATTGCCGGAGCACTGGTAGGTCCCAAAGGCATCAATCTTATAGAACGGGATAATGGTATTATTCTTTCGGGTACTGCCGGGCTTTTATATATAATGTTTTTGGCAGGATTAGAGATAGATCTGGCAGACTTTAAAAAGAATAGTAAAAAGAGTATCATTTTTGGACTATATACATTTTGTATTCCTATGCTATTAGGAACACTCGCCGGTCTGTATGTTCTTAAACTTTCAATTCCTACATCTGTATTATTAGCCAGTATGTTTGCCTCTCATACCTTAATAGCATACCCATTAGTTAGTAAAATGGGGGTTGCAAAAAATATAGCTGTTAATATTACTGTAGGTGGCACATTAATTACAGATACTTTAGCTCTACTCGTCTTGGCCGTTATTGTAGGTATGACAACGGGAGAAGTAAATACATTATTTTGGATTAGACTTACTATATATATCTTGTTATTTGGTTTAACAGTAATGATGCTCTTCCCTATCATTGGCCGGTGGTTTTTTAAGCGATTTGACGATAGTGTATCTCAATATATTTTTGTTCTGGTTATGGTCTTTCTTGGAGCTGTCTTAGCAGAACTGGCAGGAGTTGAAGCCATTATAGGGGCATTCTTATCTGGTTTAGCGCTCAACCGCTTAATACCACATACCTCTCCTTTAATGAATCGCATTGAGTTTGTGGGCAATGCTATATTTATTCCGTTTTTTCTTATTGGGGTAGGAATGCTTATAGATTACCGCGTATTCTTTAATGATCTTAAAACCATAAAAGTGGCGCTGGTTATGATTATTGTTGCAACTTCAGCAAAATTTTTAGCTGCCTGGTTTACTCAAAAAACGTTTCAATTTTCTGCAGATCAACGTCGATTAATTTTTGGTTTAAGTAATGCTCAGGCAGCTGCTACACTAGCAGCCGTTTTAGTAGGTTATAATATTATTACTGGGGAAACGCCAGCTGGTGAGCCTATACGCTTACTCAGCGAAAACATTTTAAACGGAACAATTTTAATGATTTTGTTTACCTGTACTATCGCTTCATTTGTTGCGCAGCGGGGTGCTAAAAATATCGCCCTTTCTGAAAGTTTAAATGCTGAATCTGATATTCTTGAAAACAACGAAAGAGTATTAATACCTATAAGCAATATTGACACTATAGACGAACTCATTAATTTAGGAATTACTGTTAAATCAAAAACAAATAAAGATGGCTTGTATGCCTTAAGTATTGTTGATAACAGCACAATAGATAATACCGGTGACAAACAGGCACAGAAAATTTTACATAAAGCTACAATTACCGCTTCTGCCACAGATAACAGACTTCAGGAGATTTTGCGCTACGACTCCAGTATTGTTAACGGAATTACAAGCGTAGTTAAAGAACAAAAAATCACCGATTTAATATTAGGCCTTCACATAAGCAAAGGTATTTCTGATTCTTTTTTAGGCAACCTAACTGAAGGTATTCTTACAAAATGTAACACCACTACGCTGGTTTATAAACCTGCTCAGCCTCTAAATACAATTAAAAGACACCTGATCATTGTGCCAGAAAATTCAGAAAAAGATATGGGTTTCCCCTTTTGGATTGTCAAGATCTGGAACATTGCTAAAAACACTGGAGCTCAACTGGTTTTTTACGCAAATAAAGAAACCCTTCGTTTTATAGAACAACTTCAATCTAAACAAACACTTGATTGTACTTTTGAAGAATTTAGCAACTGGGAGGACTTTTTAATTCTGGCTAAAAATTTTAAGCAGGATGATAATTTAATTCTTGTTTTAAGTCGAATTGATAAACCGTCCTATAATAATACAATGTCTAAAATACCTAATTACCTCAATAAATATTTTAAAGAAACAAGTTATATGCTTATCTATCCTATGCAGGCAGGTGCGCTTAACAGTCCTAAAATAGACTTTAAAAACCCAACACTCAATGCACCGTTAGAAAAGCTAGATCAACTGGGTAAAAGCATCGCCAGACTTTTTAGAAAAAAATCAAAATAAATACAGCTTATGTTTATTAGGAATACTAATCTAAATTAAAGAAGTTAGGATGAGTAAAGCAACTATTAAATGTTATAAATAGAATATTAGCTCGACTAACAGCGTATTTTATTATATTTTCAAGTTGGTAGAAAACATTTATAAAATAGCGTAGTCTATAATGAGTATCAAAGAATCTTCCTCAAAATACAGTCAGAAAAACTTTAATGACTTTGGTCTGGGAGAAAAAGCCACTGCCGGTAATTATCGGGTTTTAAATAAAAACGGCTCTTTTAATATTAAGAAAGATAATGTAGGGGTATTAGAACGTATTAATTTCTTTCATGTTCTGGTTTCTATGTCCTGGCTGCAGTTTTTATTAATAATTTTAGGTACTTATTTTTGTATAAACCTGTTGTTTGCCTCATTGTATATGCTGGTAGGTATTGAGCACCTTACAGGTATTTATGGTACCACCTTTTTAGAACAATTTACTGAAGCCTTTTTCTTTAGCGCTCAAACAATTACTACGTTGGGTTACGGGCAGGTCGCTCCTATAGGGATTTTAACTAATATTCTAGCTGCCACAGAGTCTATGATGGGTTTACTGGGCTTTGCTCTGGCAACCGGTATGGTCTACGGAAGATTTTCAAAACCCGCCGCAAAATTAAAATATAGCAAATTTGCTGTCATTGCTCCCTATCAGGACATAAACGGTTTTATGTTTAGAGTAGTTAATCCACACGGAAATCAACTTCTAGAGTTAGAAGCTTCAGTGTCGCTTTCTATACTTCGTGAAAATTCTGAATTACGCAGTTTTTTTCCTCTTGACCTTGAGCGATCTAAAGTTGCATTTTTACCGGCCACCTGGACGCTGGTTCATCCTATTACCCGTGAGAGTCCGTTTTACCAGATTAAACCCGAAGCTTTTTTTAAAAGGGATGCCGAAATTATAATTGTTATTAAAGCTTTTGATGAAAGTTTTTCTCAATCTGTTTACTCCCGCTCTTCTTATAAATTCAATGAAATTAAATGGGGTGAAAAATTTACGTATCTAATTTCTCAAAAAGATGGAAGAGTTTCTGTAGACGTTAGTGGCATTGATAATACCGAACCTGCTAAACTGAATGGCGAGATTTAGTTTACAGAATTATACATTTTAAGGAAAAAGAAAGAAAATTCTAATTTCAAATTCTTTATTTTGAATCTTTATTCTTGCACAAGTTTTCTTTGCCGGTTTTTACACATATTATGAGACAATCTTTATTTGAATTTATTAAGAACCTGAAAAACTTTTTACAGCGTAAATTCAAGCAGTATGACAGTAAACTACCCTATTTTATTACTGTAATTTTGGCCTTAATAATTGTGGTGTTCTGCATAAATACATTTATAGAACTTACAGAAACACTTAAAACTGAAATTCTTGCGACTTACGATACACAAATTACAGATTATGTAATCTCCTTTAGAACACCACTACTCACTCAGTATTTTGTTTTTGTAACCAATGTGGGTGACCTCTATGGTTATCTCACCGTGGTAGGACTTGCAACAATAATCTCTTATTTCTTCTTTAAACGCTGGAAGTATGTTTTACAAACTATCGCTGTTTTAATATTAGCTTCGGTCTCTAACGTAATTCTAAAGCGATTTATAGATCGTGCTCGCCCGGGAATAGAGCATTTAGTTTCGGTAGAAACGTTAAGCTATCCTAGTGGTCATGCAATGAGTGCAATGGCCTTTTATGGTTTTCTTATTTACCTCGTGTTTCGATTCAGTATAAATACGTTTCTTAAAGCCGGTTTAATTTTGCTTCTGGCAGTTCTAATTTTAAGTATAGGAATAAGTCGTATTTATTTAGGGGTTCACTTTCCGTCAGACATCGCTGGAGGTTACATTGCCGGCTTTATCTGGGTTGTGTTTTGTATTCTTATTTTTAATATTATCGAACTTTTTAGAAGAGACCCTAAAACTTAGGATTTTTAAGTCTGTTACATTTAGAAAGGATATCCTATTGCAAAGTTTAAAATAGGGTTTGCAAAGTCATACGTCCAACGCTTGCCTTCTTCTAAGCCAGGATCGTGAAAAGGTGCGGCAAGATCTAATCGTATTACAAAACTTTGTATATCTATGCGCATCCCAAAACCACCGCCAATACCTAATTGATTAATAAAGTCACTACCAAAAGTATCTCCCTCTAAAGCTAAATTGTCTGTGGTATTCCAGATATTTCCTGCATCTACAAATAACGCACCCTGAAGAATATTTATAAGCGGAAAACGGTATTCTAGATTCGCCTCCAGGCGTACATTACCGGTTTGATCGTAGTAGTTAGAAGCCGTGTTATCATCGGCCACAAAAGTGCCTGGCCCTAGTGATCGGGTTCTAAAAGCACGTACACTATACGGTCCTCCTGCAAAATATTGCTTTGTGTAGGGTACGACTTCAGAATTTCCGTAAGGGACACCTATCCCTGCAAAAAGGCGGGTTGCTAGCGTTTGGTTTTTTGCAAAGTTAAAATGATATCTAAAATCTGCATCTATACGTGCAAACTGCGCATATTCTAACCCCAGAATACTTTGTGGTTTTTCACCTCCTGCAAATAAACTTAGACTATTCCCAGCTGTTTCAAAATTTGCATTTAAAAACAACTGATGTGTGGCATCCGTATCTACCATACCGTTATAGGTAAAAGAATAGGTTAAACCCGAAATAAATTGCTGATTAAAACTAGTTTGCAAAAAGGGGTTTGCCTCTAAAATTGCATCAAACTCTGGGGTGGTATTAGCAAGTGAAACATAATTAATGGCAATAGGATTTATCTCGTGTGTAATGTATTTATTGGCTTGCCATACATAGCCAAAATTAGCTTCAAGAGAACCTAAAGTAAATAATTGAGACCTGTTTAAATAGGCGACCCCCAGTTTAACACGGGTTTTAGGTATATCGTATTTAAAATAATCTTTAGAAAATTTATAAGGAAACAACATACGTGGAAATATAAGTTCGCCACTTAAACCCAGTTGTACGCTGGTAGAACCTGCTGTATTACCTGTGCCACCACCGACTTGAAACTCATAACTTCCGTCAAGAGAAATATTAAGCGTTTCTCCTCCCTGAAAAAGATTACGGTTAGCAAATGTAAGCCCCAATCCCGGACCCGAAAATCCGTTCGACTTTGTTACCGCCTTCACTTCTGCACGTACCGCTCTTTTATTTAAAGGTGATAAGAAAATATTAGCTTCTAACAGTCCTAAACTATCTCCAGAAGCTTCAGTATCAAGTTCGTTGTATCTAATATTTACAAATTTATAAGCACCTATAGAGCCTAAACGACGGCTTGTAGCTTTAGACTGCTCAGGGCTATATAAATTACCTTCTTCCAGTAAAATAAAGGGATCCAGACGTTTTGGCTTGAAATAAACTTCCTCCTGTAGGAAATTTTTATTGGCAAATTTAACGGTATCAACACCTGTACTATCCAGCTCTACTGTATAATTAGGATATACATTTACACGAGCTACCTTATACGGAATAATTGATTTTTCGGGAACATCCTTTTTTAGTCTCAGATATAGATCAAATTTCTTGTTTTTATATTGATTGGTATCTGATTCAAATATTAAGAATCCTGAATTGAAATTATAAAATCCTTCGCTTTTAAGTTGAAGATCTATACGCTCCCGCTCTGCTTTCATAGCACTTAGATCAAAACGCATACCCGGTTGTAAACTTGTCTTATCAAGCTGATTTTTTATGCTTTGATATACCAGCAAACTGTCTGAATCGAGTTGGTATTTTTGTAATCTATAGGGTTTAGAAAGACGTAATTTGTAAATTGCTTCGGCCTCTTTGCTCGTGGTATCCTCTATTATTTCTGAAGCTACTGTACTGTAAAAAAAACCTTTGTTTTCAAGACGATTCAGTAAAATCTGCTCCATTTCATATTCTCTAATGTCTGATGCATAAACCGGTTCCTGACCAAATTTTTTATTGAGAAACTTATTTATAAATCCCGGTTTTTCGCGCGTTGCTTTGTAATGAAAATACAACCCCGGATATCCACCTAATAAGGAAGATACAGGTTCGGGTCGCAAAGCTGCTTTCAAATCTAGTTCTATCAAATCTATATCATCTACGATAGAATCTGGAGTGAGCACCACCGTTTCCTTAGTATATAGAAATTCGCCTTCGGGTATAAAACGATCTACAGAACAGCTAAAGCTTATTAAGCTAATTGCAACCAGCAGAATTGCAAATCTGAGATTCCCCTTATGTTTTGCAGATTTATTCATTAATCTCTTCTTCTTCAGTTTTAGCCGGAAACATAGATTGCCACAGCTCTGTAAACTTGTTAAACTCTCTTGTAAATAGAAGCGAAATCCCATTTACAATAATTTGACCATCAATAATATTCTCATATTGACTGCGTCTATATCCTCTCATTCTATATGTACCATCTTCCGTTAGTAAGTACTCAATACTTACATTGCCTACTACGGGGGCTGTACCATTTTCAGAATTACCACTTCCCTGTAAATCTACAGCACTACCTACACTCACAACCACACGGTCATCAAACAACTTTTTCTGTGCTGCGATATCTAACGTGGTACGATCTGTAGGTGCGCTACCCTGATAATCTGTATAACTGTCTAAACCAAAATTTAGATCGAAGCCTGTATTACCTAATAACTTATCTGAAAATACATTTAATTGATCTGAAATCGCATCGTTTAAGTTATCTCTGGCAATTGTAGCTGTACCACCACCACTACCATCACTACTTGAGGAAGGAAAAAAGCGGTTGAGTACCAGTAATGAAAACACTTGTTTATTCAGCTCATTTTCTTGCTGATTTAATTGTTGCACCTGACTATAAACCTGCCCACCCACAGCTCCTCTACTTGCTTCAGGTATATCTAGATTGAAACTTATTAGTGGCTTCATAAGTTCACCATCTATATTTATATACACTAAAAACGGAACTTCCTTTCTAAACTGCGATTGCGTGGTAATATCTGTACCGCTGGTTGAAGACGCCATTAAACCACTTGCCGATGTTTCTACCTCATACGAAGCTTTAATATTTAAATCTGCATCAAAAGGATCGCCAGACCAGGTTATGCGACTTTCTGGAGCAAGATTAAACCTGCGTTTAACTAAATTATATAAACTCATCTCATAATGACCGTCGTACACATTGTAACGGCCGCTTAACGTCATTCTTCCATTTGGGTACATATTGTATTTAAAATCACCGGTACCGGTTACCTGAAAGTTATCACCGGCTTGCTTATCTATAATTAATTTAAACAACGCTCCTTTAGCTATACTTAAATCTGCATCTATCGCAAATCCCGAAACGGTATAGGATTCCTCTTCAGAATTTGTGAGTATGGCATCTGGATTCTCTTTATTTACAAATATGACAACACCATCTTTAGATTCTATTTGTACTTCTGAAGGTGGTAAAACATAGGTGACATCTGTAGCAGAATTTACGGTGAGACTCAAGTCAACGTCAGGTAAATCGAGATCTCCTGTAACGGTCGCATCTGCATCAAAAACAACAGTACCATACACCAGATCAAAATCTTCTTTTGTAGAATTAAGAGCTTTAAAGTTTTTGGCTTTCAGTTTAAGATCAAATGTAGGATTGATAAAACTTTCTGTGCCTACATTACCAGAAACGGTAATCGCGTTTGAACTCGCATCCTGTATTTTAAACCCGTCAAAATAAATTCCTTTATTATCTAAGCGTACGGCTTCATCAGCTAGTAAAAATGGTGCATTAAGCTTGGCTATTTCAAAATTGGCCTTATTAAAATTTAAAGTCCCTTCATATTCAGGTGCTAAGGTGCTTCCAGTCACTTTAATGTTTCCGTTTACAGAGCCACTCGCATTTGTTATTTCGCCTTGCGAAAAATTCTCAAGTGCTTTGACATCAATACGTTTAATATCAAGGTTTAAATCTATTTGTGCTGCTTTAGGATTATCTATATAATCTCCTGTGAGATCAAGATCTGCAACCCCTTCTTTTAAGCTTAGATCAAAATCATAACCACCGCTACCTTTCGATTTTCCGCTTACATCAAGAATACCCATATTAGTTTGCAGTACTTCAAAATTTGTAATTTTTAGGTCTGCCAGCATTCCCGGTGATGTAAAAGGATCTTCAACGACAAAATCTCCGTTTAAGATTCCCTTTACTAATGATTCATCAGGATTTAGCAGATTTAAAATACTGGAGAGCTTAAAATTCTGAAAGTTAACACCCAGATGTTCTTTAGTAATTCCCGGTAAATCATTACTCACCTCTACTATCTGATCCTGATAAGACAATTTAAAATCTTCAAATACGGTATTGAATTCTTTAAAGACAATACTATTATTGGGATTTACCTTCCATTTATTTCTATTTAAAATAAGGTCTTTGTCGTCTATATGAATTTTAATACTATTCTCCTCCTGAGTAATTACAGAAAGTACGTGCATTAATTTTTCATCCTTATCTAAAGACAGAAAATCTAAATACATCATATTATTAGTAACTCGCCCACCTATTCTCGTATCTTTAATATTTACAGGACCGGCTATGAGTTCTTTAAGCCCAAAGCCAAAATCCATATTATCTTTATTAGAAATAAGCTTAAATGCCAGGCTGTCTATGGTATAACCATTATAGTTTATATAGGGTAAATTAACATCTGCAGTAAGAGCACGTTTGTATTCATCAAAATCAACAGCGATGTTTACCGTATCAAGCTCTCTTAAATTGGGGACAAAAACTTCACTTAAGATAGGCGCTTGCACTACAGAGCCGCGAATCTTCATAAGCACGGGTTTTACAATTGTGTCTAGCTGTGGATCTTCTGTTAAATAGGTTTGTACGTGACGTTGCAATGCGGCGATAAAGCCTTGCGGACTCGCATTAGATTCTAAATCTAACTGCAAAATGCGATTGCGAATATCTAATGATGTCGTATCTGGCTTAACAAATGCATTTATTTTTAAATCTCCTAATTGATATGCCTGATCATCATATACTGCTACTCCTCTTTTTATATCTGTATTAACTTCATAATCTTCGGGAGTACCTTTAAAGTAACCGGTAAGATTAAATGCTGCTTTTATGTTCTGTTTAACAAGACCTAAAGCTTGTAAGTCTGCTCCAATAAGATCTAGATTTACATTCGCTGAAGAAGCTACAGAATCTAAAGTTACATCTGCATCTAACTTCATATTTAAATTATCATCCCTGTAAGCTGAGACAAGATTTCCTTTCCCGTTATTAAAAGAACCATCTAATTTTAAATCTTTAAACGTATATTCATTAAAATCAAGACGCTCAATCGTTGCATTAACTTCTGCATCAAGATCATTTATAGTAGCACCAGAACCTTTAGCGGTAAGATTTAAATCTAGAACTCCCAGCATTTCATTTTGAAGTAATTTGCCCAATCGTATTTCGGTAGCGGATACAACACCTTCAAAATTTATACGATTGCCAAATGCTGCATTTCCATTAAGAATGACGGTGCCATCTGTTGTTTCTAAAGTTGTTTTAGTTAGTGCGCGTGTCGTGGTTCCTTTCAAAGAACCAGACATTCTTACCAATTCTGGAAATTGTACGCCTAAATCTTTTTCATTTAAAAATCTGCTTAAATCTGTACGTGTACTTTGAATACGATAGGTTGGAAAATTATAGGAAATGTTATCAGGATTGGTAGCATTATATACAGTGCCTTGCAAACTTAGATAGGTACTTTTACCCCAATTAAATCGTGTAGGACTTATAGTTAAGTCGTCTAGTTTTCCATCAACAGCTAAACTACCCGTTAATAGACGCTGACTTAATTTAGCTAAGTATTCATTGTTTTTTAATTGTGGCTGAAATTTAAAAACAGTTCCTAAATCTGTAATAACCTGCGGTACGTTTAAATTCAGTTTTGCATCCCCTGGATTTTCAATAAAAGCTGCTAAACTAGGATAAGATAATTTAGCCCTTCCGTCTAAATAATTATCGTTTAAACTGAAAACTAAGTTATTAACATCTAAAGACTCATCGGTTACTTTAAGGGTTAAATTTAACTTTTTCAACGCTAACCCGGAAACTTCTGCAAAAGATGCATTCGCCAATTCTGCATTAAATTGTTTGTCTTCAAGAGAAATATCTTTAAGATTTAGCGTAAGATTGTCAATTAAAATTGCATTGGGGTTAAACAATCCTTTAGAAGGTTCTGCGCCATCAAGCGTGTATTCTAAGGAATTATCAACCAATGATATTTCTCCTATATTTATTAAGAAATCTGGCCAGGTAAATGCAGGAGAAGGCTCGTTAGTTTCTAAGGTAGCTTCTTTTACAACCGTTTGCATCGCTACTTTAATTTCCGAATTATTAAGAAGTACACGATCTACTATTGCTTTACTTGTCTTTAAATCAACTAAAGGTATTTCAGTTTCAAAATCACCTATTTGTGCAAATGCACCAATCCCGTCTGGTATAGATTGATAATCAACTGTAACCTGTTTCATTTTAAGGTTTTTAACCTTTAAGAAAGGCATAGGTACTGCCGCAGTATCAGTAGAAGGTTGCAAAGGTTTCGTTTGCTTATAATATATTTTTGTATTTGCCAGATAAACATTACCCACCTCAAAGCGCATCGCTTGAAGGTCTGTTTTTTTCATATTGAGCTCTAATTCAGACAAATTGAGCTTAGCATCCATACCGGCAACATCATCTTTAAAGTGCAGGTCAAAATCTTTAAAACTAAAATCACCAAGGTTTAGCTGAAGTGCAGTGGTATCTTGTGGAGTAGTTGTCACAGCTGTGGTATCTGAAGCTGCAAAAGCATCAATTAAAAATTGGTAATTAAAACCAGCGATAGAATCCTGTCTAATAACATTTGCCTTTACACCTTCCCAATCAACATCATCTATACTTATAGCGCCACCGGTAATTATAGACCACAGTGGTACTGCAGCCTCAAGATGCTTACTATAAACAAGGGTATCTCCTTTTTTATCTTCAAGGTAAAGACCGTCTAGTGCAATGTCGCCGTCAAAGGTTATAAACAGTTTGCTTATTTGAACCTCGGTCTGGGTCTTTCCTTCAATATAATTTATGGCTTTGTCGACAATAATACCCTGTCCCCACGGACTGCGAACAAATAGAATTAAAAGTAATAGTAGAATAAAAATAACACCTACTATTTTACCAAAAATCTTTAATACTTTAAGGAACTTTTGTTTAGGAGTTTTCTTCATAGTCAATAGCTCAAAACTGTAACAATTAGTTCACGTTTTGAAGTTGTTAAAAGTACTATAATTGACAGTTGTAGTTAATATGCTAATTATTAAAACCTTGTTATAATTTTCTATAAATGCAGTTAAATAGATAAAGGCCGAGAGCTGAATTAAATAAATTGTAGAAAATTAAAATTATGAAAACTGATAAAACACAAGAAAACACGTATAACTCTGATTTAACTAAAGAGGACTTAGATATTCTCAATCAAAAAAATCTTCATAAAGATGGTGGTGCAGATGAGCAATTGCGCGATCGCGAAAGAGCGGTTGACTTTACAGGAAAGGATTTAGACATCCCCACGGGAGAGCAAACAAATAAGCAAACTACAGGGCTTAAAGATGAAGAAAATAAACTATACAGTCAGGGAGGTTCTCGTAACAATAATCTTGAAGAACAAAAGGGTGAATTGTAATTGACTTAAATAGTCAGCATAAAAAAATCCATCATTTGTGATGGATTTTTTTATACCTAATTTTCTTTAACAATAATTATATTTGCTTTTACGCCGGTGAGTAAATTCCATTCATTAGAGCTTATTACATTACCCGTATCGTCGTAAACTACAAAAGCTGCGGTATTAGGACCGCTAGAACCTTGATTAAGCGCCTTAAATGATATTTTATTAAACCCTTTCTTTAATGGAAGATAAAAACTCGTATAGGCTTCAGTTAACCAAATACTTGGTACCACAACCTCGTCATTAACAAGTACAGCAACACGGTCACCATCTACATAGGCATAATCTCTACATACAATTTTTACTTGTTGTCCCCCATTTTTAAACGTACCCAAATCCTGATCAGACTGGTGTGCAGGCTTGTCAGATTTATCACTATCACGATTTGCCTCGCGTTGATTCATCATATCAGTATAACGCTGTCCTGCATCAGCATAGGATTCATGTTTCAGCATATAGAATGTAGGAGACTCAGGAGCTCTAAGTTGCGGGCGCTCTATTAATTTACCGTTAGCGTCAAGCATTAAACCACCACTCGATTTAGGTATATCGGGTTTAGAAACTGCATTATCAGGAACTGGTGTGGGAGTTTCCAGAGGATTTTCGGCAGCCGGTATTTTAAATGACCCGGATGTATTATCTATTTGGGCCGTAGCTAAAAGTGGTAATACTAGCAAACAAAGACTCAAGAATAAGGTGAGTTTTGATGTACAGTATAAATATGTGCTTTCGATTGTTTTCAATTTTTCTATTAATAACGTTAAAGCATAATAAGTGTTGCAAAATCGCAAAACAAATTTAACCTAATCCTTATAAACAGGAATCGTGCCAACATGCTTTCTAATAAAATTTGTAATGCAGAATTCTCAAAAATATCGTAAATTGTATAGAAAAAATAAAATTATACTATGAAAAAGTATTACATCTCCATTTTAAACAAGAAAGCTAACTGGTTTATTCGTTTTTCTTTAATTGTTTTATGCTGTACAGGCGTTTTAAGCGCTCAGGAATCTCAAAAGTATCTTGAATACAAAGGTACCGTAATTTCAAAAACTTCAGAAAACCCGTTGCCATTTGTTAATTTGCTTATTGAAGGTACCAACATCGCTACAGTAACTAATTCTGAAGGTAATTTTTCTTTAAAGGTAGAAGAAGCGATGCCTAATGCTAAAGTGACCTTGACGTATCCCGGTTATGAGAAGCTAATCATTATTTTAAAAGATTTAGATCAAAACAAATCTGTAATAAGTCTAAGACCGCAAGCATATGAACTTGATGAAATAAACATTTCAAGACCTAAAAATGCTCTTACCTTAGTAGAACAGGTTTTTTCGAATATTGAAAACAACTATTCAGATCAGGAGAATTTTATGACTGCCTTCTATCGGGAAACTATTAATAAGCGTAACCGCAGCGCTTCTCTAGCTGAAGCCGTAGTTACCATTCAAAAAACACCTTATACAAACGCTGGCAATGACTTAATTGCATTGTATAAAGCTCGCAAAAGCACTAATTATGATCGCCTTGATACTGTTGCCATTAAATTACAGGGAGGGCCTCTAAATGCTTTATATGCTGATTTAGTTAAATATCAAAAATATTTTATTACTAGAGAGACACTTTCAAACTATGACTTTTCTTTTGGTGAGCCTTTAGTTAATGATGGAAACATTGTTTATGTGGTTAATTTTAAACAAAAGGGCAGCATTTTAGAACCCTTATATTACGGTAAGCTCTATATCGATTCAAAAACAAGTGCTCTTACCAATGCATTATATAATTTAAATGTTGAAAACCGAAAAGCGGCTTCTGACTTGTTTGTAAAGAAAAAACCAAATCAGGTTAAAGTATATCCTACCGAAATTAGTTACCGGGTTGATTACCGAAATAAAGACGGGAAATGGTATTACAGCTACAGCAACGTACAACTTGAATTTGTAGTAAACTGGAAACGAAAACTATTTAATAGTAAATATCGCATAAATAGTGAGATGCTTATTACAGACTGGGAAACAGAGTTACAAGGTAAAGAAGGAATCAACCGAAGATCAAAATTTAAAGAAAATACCGTTTTAGCAGATGAAGTTTCTGGTTTTGCAGATCCTGAGTTTTGGGGAGCCTACAACGTAATCGAACCTGAAAAGTCTATACAACAAGCAATTGAAAAAATTCAAAAGCAAATTAAAAAAGAATAACTCATTTAGAAGCTCGCAATAAGATTGCGTATTTGTACGTGTTTAGAAATTGTCGAAGACAAATCATCTACATTATAAGGCTTGGTAACTATATCATTCATACCGCTGTTCTGAGCAGTTTTCGTAATAAAGGAAGCCTCTGCAGCGGTTAATGCTATTATAGGAATATGTTTATCAAAAATACGAATAGCCTGAGTAGTCTCGTAACCATTCATTCCTGGCATATTAATATCCATTAATATAAAATCAAAATGATGCTTTTTGGCACGCTCTAAAGCCTCTTCTCCATTTTGAGCTTCAAAAGTGATTATTTCTAAATTTTCTAATACACGTTTAGTTACCAGTCTGTTAATTTTATTATCATCTACTATTAAACAGCGAAGTCCCTTAAGACTTTTAACTTTCAATGAATTTCCAGAAATTTCGCTTGATGATGTTTTAGAAGTGCTAATTGTCTTTTCAAAATCAATACTAAACATAAATGTAGAACCTTTACCTACAGCGCTTTTTAGATAAATTTCTGAATCCATTTTTTCTAGAATTTTACGTACAATGGGCAATCCTAAGCCGGTTCCTTTTAAATCTGTAGCTGTTTCTTCGTTTTGCAACTGTTCTAATTGGCTAAACTCATCAAAGATTAATTCTTGACGCTCTTTAGGAATGCCGATACCATCATCCTGAACTTCAAAATGAATTCTGCATCTATTAGCATCAAGATCTTCACTTCGTAAACGTAAAATAATATTACCCTTAGGCGTAAATTTTAATGCATTGCCTAAGATATTGACAAGCACCTGTGATAATCTGCGGGCATCCCCTATAATATAATCGGGTACAGAAGAATCAATTACGCATTTTAATGTACAAGCTGCATTTTTTAGACTATTTTGATCAAAGCTTGAAATTAAATCTTCAGCTAATAACTTTACATTAAATCGTTTATTTATTAAACTAAATGACTCATCTTCTAATTTTGATAAATCTAAGAGGTCATTTATGATATCTAATAAATGATCTGCACTAAACTTTAAAGACCCTATCTCTTCTTTAAAAGCTTCAAATTCTTTCCGTTTTTCCAAAAGAGAAATAATACCGGTAACACCATATAAGGGAGTTCGCATCTCGTGACTTAGTGTAGAAAAGAATTTAGATTTTGCACGCTCACTTTTTTCAGCAAGATTTTTAGCTTTTAAAAGGTTTTTATTGTTGCGCTTTAAATTGTTTATAAGACCTAATCTCAATTTTTCACTATAGAATAAATAGGCTAGAAATAAACTCAATAAACCCAGTATAGATCCCAGTAATATAAATTGAATTTTTTTGCGTTGTAGATCATGATCAAGCAGCTGCTGCTTTATTTCAGCATCATTACGCTGTCTTCGCAATTCTTCGGTTTCTGCGCGTGCAAGGGCTAGTTTTAGAGTTTCTGTCTCTAAAGTTTTTTCCCTAAGCTTATAATGCTTTAAATACTGTTGTTGTACTTCAAATGCACGATCCTTATAATTTTGTTCTTTTAGGTATCGTGCATAGTTCTCATAAAATTCTAATGCTAATGAAGTCTTATTATCACGTTCAATTCGCTCATAGGCTTCAGCATAATGTTCTAAAGCTTTACTGGGTACGTGAAGACCTTTATAATAGTCACCCCAGGTCATATCGAGATATATTATAGGGTCATTATAATACTCATATGAATGATCATAACTCGCAGTAGCCTTTTTTAAGTACGGGTACATCATTACATAGTTGCCCTCTTTTCCATAAAGCTCTGCAATATTGAGCGCAGCATCTAAAAAAACACCCGTATTTAAACGCTGTTGAATTTCTAACGATTGTTTATAATACTCAAGAGCTTGCATACGTGTAGCCGGATTATCTGCTAAACTAGCTGCGAGGTTATTATAGCCCCAAGAAATTAAAGTATCATTTTTTGATTGTTTTGCAAATTCTAAAGCAGATTTTGCATACGCTAATGCAGGTATGGTGTCATTAATTTCATCATAAATTACACTCAACAAATTATAGCCGTGAAATACATAGGTATAATCATTCAACTTTTTAGCATCTATTATTAAATCTGAAAGATTTTCTATAGCAACATCATATTTCTTCTCTTCTCTAAATTCATAAATAGCATCGAGATGTTGCTCTAAATTTTGATCCTGAAGTATAGGAAAGAGGTCTCCGGCAGGTAAATACGATTTACCGTAAGTAATAGAATAGTTACCTAAAAGCAAGCTAATGCCAATAAAAAGAAATAAGTAACTAAATTTCACTTAAGTGGGGATTTGAACGCCGTAATATTACGAATAATAACCGATTAAAAACAAATATAAACTATGAAATAACAAATACTTAGATGTTAAAAAAAATTATTACCTGAATATCAATGTATTAAATTAAAATAAATATTAGTTTTATCAGTTTTTTCTTACTTATGTAATTTTGTATTTATTCACCCAAAAAGCTCAATTAAAGTATCTTTACACCTTTTACAATATGAGTAATATTATTATAAGTCCTACTTACTTTCCAGACATCATATCTTTTGCTGCTATGGTTCAGGCAGAATCAATAACATTTGAAATTTCTGAAAATTATCAAAAACAAAGTTATAGAACCAGAATGTACATTGCTACGTCTAACGGTTTACTGCTGTTAAATATTCCTATACTTCATAACAAAGGAAAAGGCAGAAAAAAAATAGAAGACACTTTAATTGAAAATAGTTTCTTATGGCAACGACAGCACTGGAGATCACTTGTAATTGCCTATAGAACCTCTCCATTTTTTGAGTTTTATGAAGATGATATTTACCCCTTATTCCATAAAGAATACAATTCTTTATTAGCCTTCAATCTGGAAACAATTAAGTGCTTAATGGGATTATTAGATTTAGATTTTAATATTTCTTATACTGAAGCGTATGATGAATCGTATGCGCATAAAATTGATTTGAGATACTTTGCAAACGGAAAAAGAAAAAATAAAATTGCAATACCCCAGTACAGACAGGTTTTTGAAGAGAAAAATGGTTTTATTCCGTATTTAACTGTTTTAGATCTCCTATTCAATCTCGGCCCCGAGGCACTCACCTATTTACAAAAACTAGATTTAAAATTGTAGCATAGTTATAGCTGCAAAACAGCCATTATAGGAAAATGATCGGAATAATTAACATTAAAATTTTCAAATGCCAATACCTCAAAGCTGGTATCGGGCAGTATAAAATCTATACGTAACGGAATAATATCAAAAATAAACGTACGCCCAAAACCACTCCCTTTTTCTTCAAAAGCATCTAATCGAGAACCCCGTATTTTATTATAGGTATAAGAAAAGGCGGTATTATTAAAATCACCGGCAACAATGGTTTTATAGCTACAACTGCGCTGATGTTCCAGAAATAAATTTGTTTGTTCTTGTTGTTTCTTAAATGCTCTGCCTAACCTGCCTACAAGTGATTTTGTATTTTCCTGTTCTAAGGCATTTAACTCTGGAGTAAGTGTTAGCGTCTGCATATGCATGTTATAAATACGTATAGTATCTTTTGCCTTAACGATATCTACAAAAATTGCATTATTAAAAGTACTGGTAAAATTTAGAGAACCCTTATTAACAATAGGATATTTAGAATAGATTTTTTGACCATAATTACGTGTACCATTCTCTCCAAAATAGGAATATGGATATCCTTTAAATTCAGGATCTCTATTTTTTGAGAATTCTTGAAACGTCATAATATCTGGTGCATTCTTCTCTATAAGTGCATTCAGCCCTTTTTTTATCTCATTTCTAGTATAGTTCTCACTGCTAAAAACATGCACATTATAACTAAAAAAACTAAGTTGATTTTCAGCTTTTACGATCTCATTAATTTTCACACCAGAACCAAAGTTAAAAAGCGATGTACCTATAAAAAGCCACCACACCAGTATTGATCCTGAAAGTAAAAATTGGCGTTTAAAAAGCACCAGCCAGTAGATTACAAATAACGCATTAATTGCTAACAGAACCGGAATGATAAGCGTAAGAACAGATACCGGTGGAAAAATTTTTGGTGGAAAATAAGGTAATGCATATCCTATTAAAAGCGCGATCGCAAAAAGACTATTTATAAAAAAAACAATCTTATTCCAAAGTCCGAGTTTTTTCATTAAGTATCCTTTCCGGCTTTAAATAAAAAGTCTTTATCTTCTTTAGATAAGCTATCGTAACCACTTTTACTTATTTTATCTAGAATGGTATCAATTCGTATTTGTTTTTCGGTTTTTGACATAGATTTTGAAACCGTTGAAGCAGTAGCGTGAGCCTTTGTATTGCGATAGACGGTTTTCATTTCAGCTTTCTTCTCACTCTTTGGCCCTGGTTTAAAAAAACCGACTACAGTATCTGCAAAACGCTCCCACCAGAGGCCTATGTCATTACCTTTACCCAGTTGCTGTGCATAGACAAATCCAAATAGAGCACCACCCACATGAGCCAGCAAACCTCCGGCATTATCAGATGAGGGAATTTGGATAAGATCTGTAAGAATTACAAAAACACCTATGTGCCAAAGCTTTACATTAAAAAAAATGATGCGCACTTCTGTATTAGGAGTATAGGTAGCTATAAAAATCATAATTGCGCGCACGGCTGCACTTGCTCCTACCAGAAAAGCAGTAGATTGAATAAGAACCGGAAACAGATTATAAGAAATAACAAAGAAAACACCCCCGGCTAAAGCCCCTAAAAGATAAACGGTAAGAAATCGTTTTTCAGTAAATAGATTCAAAACAATTTGTCCAAACCAATACAGAATAAGCATATTCCAGAAAATATGCCAGAATCCTCCGTGCAGAAAAGCATACGTTAATAAAGACCACGGCTGAATAATTAATCTACTTAAATCTGTAGGCAAGCTTAACCATTGTGTAATTATGTTTCCTGAATTTAAAATCCATTCAAGAAGCATAAAGCCTACCCAGATTAAAACATTAATTACGATAAGCTTAACGACTATTGAAGCCGTTTTAAACTCATAACTTAAGCTAGTTCGAGACATAATTAATACCAGCGTTTATCATTAAAACTGTTCTTTTTCCAATACCACATCATAATAAACCCAAATAACGCTCCTCCTATGTGTGCAAAGTTTGCAATATTCTGACCAAATAATGAAAACCCGGTTACACCAGAAAATAAATCGAGTAAAATAAGAGCTGGTATAAAAAATTTGGCTTTAATAGGAATAGGTAAGAAGATTAGGAACAATTCAGCATTGGGAAATAACATACCAAAAGCGACTAAAACACCATAAATTGCTCCTGAAGCGCCTACCGCAGAGGTTGAAAATGCCTCAATCATACCGCGTATTTTATCAGGCTCACCTATATCTGGATACGAGTACTGCCCTGTTTGCTGAATACTTGCAAAAGCTTTTTCAAGTATTTGAGATATATCTGAAGGGCTTATACCTGCATCTAGCAAGGCATTATATCCAGACTGGTAATGATAATACCCTACCAACGTATGAATTAAGGCCGCACCTAGTCCTGCTGAAAAATAGAAAAATATAAATTTAGATTTCCCCAAAGCTTGTTCTACCGGTCCTCCAAAAGCATACAACGCATACATATTGAATAATATGTGAAAAATACTGCTTTGATCGTGCATAAACATATGCGTAAGCGGCTGCCAATATTCAAAATTTGAATTTGCGGGAAACCATAACGCAAAAAGATCTAAAGCCTGAGGAAACAGAAATTTTGTTCCTAAGAAGAAGATTACATTTATTATTAAAAGGACTTTTACAGTTTCGGTGATTTTACCCATCTAATCAGGTTTGTTTTAGTAACGCTACTAAGCGTTTTTAATTATGCATTAAATTTACGATCGAGTTCATCGACAGTAAGCGTAATAAAGGTTTTTTTATAAAATGGTGATAATGTAGGTTCTGTACATGCGAAAAGCTTATTTACGAGATGTTCTCTCGATAAATCATCTAATTTTTCACCGGTTTTAACCGCCATACTCTTTGCCATACTTTTGGCCAGTACATCGGTCTGACTGAAACCTGCATCTGGTATTTCTTGTTCTACATCACTCAGTAACTGCTCTAATACTATAGAAACTTCACTTTCCTGAATACTTGCCGGGATTCCGGAAACTTCTAAAATACCTTCTTCCGGGAAATCCAATACAAAACCTGTATTTTCTAAAGATTCTTTCAACGAACTAAAAATTACTAATTCTGCGTTTGAATAATCAAGTCTAAGTGGAAACAACAATTGTTGGCTTACAGATTCTTTAACCGTAATATTCCGAAGAAATTCTTCATACAAAACCCGTTGATGTGCACGGTGTTGATCTATAACGAGCATTCCACTTTTAATGGCACTTACGACATATTTATTGTGTATCTGGTAGGTGTTTGCAGCATCCTTATCGGTCTGCTTAGTCTCACCAAAACCCCTACTCTCGTGCTCAACAAATAAAGATTCCGCCTCAGGTTCATCTTCAATTTGCAAAGAACTAAATGAGGATTCAGAATTGCGCTTATCTAGGCCGGCATACATATTTTCCCAACCCTTAGTATTGGGTTTTTCATAATTATTAGCAGTCCCAGCATAACTACGGTTAGAAGTAACGGTCTCAAAGGGATTAAAATTGCGGTCTACTTCTACTCGTGGTGCCTGTACTGCCTTATCTTTGTAGGAATAAGGCGTATCCATATTAGACTCTCTGTTAAAATCTAAAACGGGTGCAATATTAAATTGCCCTAAACTATGCTTTACAGCAGCGCGCAATAGGTTATAGATGGCATGCTCATCTTCAAATTTTACCTCAGTCTTAGTGGGGTGAATATTAATATCTATTGTTTTAGGATCTACCTGTAGATAGATAAAATAACTCGCACGGGAACGGTCTGGCAATAAACCATCAAAGGCAGCATTTACCGAATGGTTTAAATAGGGATGTTTAATAAAACGATCGTTTACAAAGAAGAACTGCTCTCCTTTCGTTTTTTTTGAAAATTCGGGTTTAATGATAAAACCGTCTATTTCTACGATTTCAGTATCTTCAACTACCGGAACAAGCTTTTCATTTGTTTTTCCGCCAAAAATTGCAACAATACGTTGGCGTTTATTGGCTTTCGGAAGATTAAAAAGTTCGTTCTCATTGTGATACATTATAAAACCTATGCCTTCATGAGCGAGTGCTACGCGCTGAAATTCGTCAATAACATGACGAAGCTCAACATTATCAGATTTTAAAAAATTGCGCCTCGCGGGAATATTATAGAATAAGTTTTTAACGGCTATTGAAGTTCCTTTTACGGTAGCACAAACCTCCTGAACTTTTAAGGTACTTCCTTCCATTTCTATGCGGGTACCTACTTCCTCATTTTCGGTTTTTGTCTTGAGTTCAACGTGAGCTACGGCAGCAATAGAAGCAAGTGCTTCACCTCTAAAACCTTTTGTGCTTAATGCAAATAGATCATCTGCAGAATTAATTTTTGAAGTCGCGTGACGTTCAAAACTAAGGCGTGCATCTGTAGTGCTCATCCCTTTACCGTCATCTATTACCTGAACCAGCGTTCTACCGGCGTCTTTAACGAGTAATTTAATTTGATTGGCACCAGCATCGATGGCATTTTCTAATAATTCTTTTACTACAGAAGCTGGCCGTTGTACGACTTCACCCGCAGCAATTTGATTTGCTACGTGATCTGGTAAAAGCTTAATGATATCAGACATTTTTAAAATTGCGTAAAGATGCTAAGATCAAAGTCTATAATAAATAAAAACAACATTACCAGAACTGCTAAAATCAATATAGTTGTTCTGTTTGCGCGTTTATCATTATTATATCTAAAGTCGTCCCAGGCCGTGGTAAACTTAGCTTTAAGACCTTTAGTTTCTAAGGTAGCCTTACGGTATTTATCAAACTTTGACTCTAGCTTAAATGGAGTTGAACTGCCTTCGTAATAACGAGGACTGTAACTGTATTTTTTGTTTTTGCGTGCTTTTAAAATTCCCATAATTTCTAAAATTCAAATTTACAATAAATGAAGTAAAGGCGATAGCCACCTGCTTCTAAATGAAAGCAAAAAGTATTCCAACAGCCGAGAAGAGATTGTAATTTTATAAACTACAATCTCTTCTTACAAATTACACAGACAGCAAATTAATACCGTAGAATGTAGAAATTAAAAGAGAATTATATATTCAGTTTAGAACGTAGCATCTTTGCGCAGTTGAGCCATTTTTATAGCAGCAACTGCAGCCTCAACACCCTTATTACCGTGTTGACCGCCACTACGATCTATAGCTTGTTGCATTGTGTTATCTGTAAGCACACAAAATATAACAGGAATATCGCTTTGTACGTTAAGATCTTTTATACCCTGAGTTACCCCGTCACAAACAAAATCAAAATGTTTTGTTTGCCCTTGTATCACACTACCTATAGCAATCACAGCGTCTAGCATATCATAGCTTTGCTGCATTTTTTTACATCCGTAAATAAGCTCAAAACTACCAGGAACATCCCAGCGTACAATATTTTCTTTGAGAACACCACAATCTAAAAAGGTATCAAAAGCACCTTGAAATAAACCCTGTGTTATATCACGATTCCATTCAGAAACAACAATCCCAAACCGAAAGTTTTTCGAATTTGGGATTGTTCCTTTATCGTAAACAGACAAGTCTGTTGTAGCCATACTTTAAATTTTTTATTCTGCCTTAGCCATACCTAAATATAAAGGTACTTCCTGAGCCGCTGCAGACTCACTATAATCTTCTTTAATTCTGTTTAAATACGTAACCGCCTCGTCATTCTTACCTAAAGATATTGCTACAGTAGCCGCTTTTAATAAGAAACGTGGAGTTGTGAAATCATTTGCTTTTAAATCTGCTGCCTTTTTGTAAAAAGAAAGCGCTTCTTCCGGTTGATCTAATTGCATAAATGCATCTCCTATAGATCCTTTTGCTAAAGGACCAAGCATCATATCATCACTATCAAAATCTTCAAGTTGATCTATTGCTTCTTGATACTTATTTGTATTTAGATATGCCATACCAGCGTAGTAATGCGCCAGATTACCGGCTTTAGTACCTGAGTAATTATCTATAATATCTAAGAAACCATATTTACCTTCACCTCCGTTAAGAGAAAGCGTAAAAAGAGAATCTTTAGCAACGCTACCCGAAACAGCCTCATTAAAATAATTCTGAGCTTGATACATCTCATTAGACGCCTCTAACTCTTTAGGTTCTTGTATAAATTTTTCATAACCTAAATAACCTAAAACAGCGATAACGATAACAGCTATCCCTACGAAAATAGGTTTTTGATTCTTTTCAACCCAGGCTTCAGTACGTGATGCTCCCTCATCTAATGATGAGAACACTTCAGCCGTTGTACTTTCTTCTTGTACAACTTCTTCTACTTCTTCCTTGGTCTTAGGTTTGTAACCCCTTTTTTGATATGTGGCCATTCTTAAACTTTTGTTGGGCGCAAAAATAAAATTTTTATTCAATATTAACAGGGTATTGTTTTGTTATTTTTCAATAATTTGCATATGAATACACTTTAATTCAATATGCTATTTATCAAGGAATTAGGGTTTAAAAAATTGGCTCGTACGCTATGATTCTTAAAGCACTTTCGCTTATTAACTATAAAAATTTTGAAACTGCGTCTTTTACACTCGACAAAAAAATTAACTGTTTTGTGGGAAATAACGGTGTGGGAAAAACAAATGTGCTCGATGCTATCTACCATTTATCCTTTGGCAAGAGCTACTTTAACCCCATTACCACTCAAAACATTAATCACGCTGCAGATTTCTTTGTAATTGATGGCAGTTATGAAAAACAAGAGCGGGAAGAGAAAGTAATCGTAAGCGCAAAGCGCGGTCAAAAAAAAGTAATTAAACGTAATGGCAAAATTTACGAGCGCTTTTCTGATCACATAGGTTTTTTACCACTTGTTATTATATCTCCCGCAGACCGTGATTTAATTATTGAAGGTAGTGAGACGCGCCGTAAGTTTATGGATGGTGTTATTGCCCAAAGCGACAGAACATATCTAGACACCTTAATTAAATACAATAAAACATTAGCACAACGCAATGCCCTTCTCAAATACTTTAATGCCAATCATACGTTTAATAAAGACACGCTAAGTATTTATAATGAGCAGATGAACAGTCTGGGAGCTATTCTTTTTGAAAAAAGAAGTGCTTTTCTGGAAGCCTTTACGCCTATTTTCAAAGAACGCTATGCAGCCATTAGCGGTGGTAAAGAAGAAGTAAAACTTAAATATAAAAGTCAATTAATAGATGCTTCCTTAGAAACTCTTTTTGAAGAAAATCTTGCAAAAGACCGTGCGCTTCAATACACAACGGTAGGCACACATCGCGATGACTTAAGTTTTAAAATTGAAGGGCATCCTATTAAAAAATTTGGCAGCCAGGGTCAGCAAAAATCGTATCTCATAGCTCTCAAACTGGCACAGTTTGATTTTATAAAATCACAAAGCAATACAACACCCATATTATTGCTAGATGATATATTTGATAAATTAGATGAAAACCGGGTAACCCAAATTATAGATCTTGTAAATGATGATAACTTTGGGCAGTTGTTTATTAGCGATACGCACGCAGATCGCACCGAAGACATTATTAAAGAAATTCACCAAACCTATAAAATTTTTAAACTTTGAAGACTTATTTAGCATCGCTTAGCCTTTTCTTTGTTCTTTTAGGCTGCGCCGAAAACAATCCTGAGGAGCAACTTAAAAATCTAAACGGATATTGGGAAATCAAACAGGTTGAAAACCCCAAGGGAAAAACCACCGACTATAAATTTAATGAGCAAGTAGATTTTATAGAATTAAAAGATACATTAGGATTTAGAACTAAGGTTTTGCCGCGTATAGATGGTACCTTTGTCACCACAGATTCTAAAGAAAATATTGTTGCTAAAATTGAGAATGATTCTTTGTATCTAAACTATACTACACCTTTTGACACCTGGTCAGAAACTGTCTTAAAAGCAGATGGCAATGAATTAAAACTTAAAAATGATCGCGGATTGATTTATACGTATCATAAATTTGAAAAAATAGATATTACAGACTAATGGCAAAACGAGACGCAGATCCTAAATCAATACGAGATGTATTGGGATCATTTGTTGAAAAAAACAATTTGCAAACCGGTATTGATAAAGTTAATGTGGCAGATGCCTGGCGCGATATAATGGGGCCAGCAATTTCAAAATACACCACCCAAATAAAACTTGATAATGATAGGTTATTTGTACAATTAAGTTCGTCTGTTTTACGCGAAGAATTAGGTTACGGGAAAGAGAAAATAATACGTAACCTCAATGAAGAATTAGGTAAGGAAGTTATTAAGTCTATTGTTTTAAGATAGCATTTAAATTAAAACAAAAAAAGAGCGGCAATTGCCGCTCTTTTTATATAAAGTCATTAACTGACTAGAATTTTTCTCTACCTGAAAAGTGAAAAGCACCTTCAATAGCTGCGTTCTCATCACTGTCACTACCGTGAACAGCATTTTCTCCCATAGAGGTAGCATATAATTTTCTAATAGTACCTTCTGCAGCATCTGCAGGGTTTGTTGCTCCTATAAGTGTTCTAAAGTCTTCAACTGCATTTTCTTTTTCTAAGATAGCAGCAACAATAGGACCTCTTGTCATAAATTCTACAAGCTCTCCAAAAAACGGACGCTCGTTATGTACTGCATAAAAAGCCTCTGCATCTGCAGTAGTCATTTGCGTCATTTTAAGCGCTACTATGCGAAAACCTGAAGCTGTAATTTTTTCTAATATTGCACCAATGTGTCCATTCTCAACGCCATCTGGCTTAATCATGGTAAACGTTCTGTTTGTTGCCATTTTGTTTTGTTTTGTTTCAATCAGCATAATTAAAGCCAATTGATTTTTTTGTTTTTAAAATCGCTGCAAAAGTAATTCTTTTAATTAGAAATTTTAGTTCCTTAATTAAGAATTAATAGTGCTGACTTAATTCACTTAAAATCTGATCATTTACTCCCATAATTTTAAAATTTATGATGTGTTTATCAAGATCAATATTAAGTAAACCATAACTGCGTACACTAATTACATCACCTACCCTATATTGATTAGGTTCTCCACTGTATGAAGAATAAGAATGCGTTAGACCGCTTGAAGTAAAATCAATTAAGGGGTAATCTATTCCTTCAATATTTTTTCTAGAAAATTCTGAAATATGCCTATCCCCGCTTAAAAGAACAACACGTTGAGCATTCGCATTTTTCACTAAATTTTCAAAACGTTCAATTTCTGAAGGAAAATTTCCCCAGGTTTCAAAGCCATGCTCGGCACTTAAAAACTGAATACTGCTCATTACCACGCAATAGTCTGATTTCTCTTCAAATTGCTTTTCTAACCAACTCCACTGCTCAGCTCCTAAAATTGTTTCGCCTTCAGTCGTATTGGGCTCATAACGTTTCCCGGCTATTTCAGAATCTGTAAGATCACTTCTAAAATAACGCGTATCAAGAATAATAATCTTAATCCATTTTCCATCTTTATAATAATTCTTAGAAGTATATACACCTTCCTGATTTCTCACATTAGCATCTTTAGGAACATTTAAAAAATCTAAAAAAAGATTTTGACTTGCATGCTTTTTATTATAGTTCGCACCACCATCATTAATCCCATAATCGTGATCATCCCAGGTTCCTAAAATCTCGGTTTTTTCGGCAAATGCTTTATAATCAGGATTTGTTTTTTGTTGCTCATACATAGCTTCCATAACCGTCATATCTTCTGTATCTGCATAAATAACATCTCCTCCCCATATGAATACATCTGCATTTTTAGAAGCTATATCGTTCCAAAATGGATTAGGTAAATCAACCCTGTTGCAAGAACCAAAGGCAATCGTAAAATCTGATGTGTAGGTAGTTTCCTGAGCGTTTGTAAAGAATGTCACTAAACCTAAACAAAAACCGATTAAAAGTCTTTTTTGAATACTTGATATCATTTTTACTAAAATTTGAAGTTCAAAATTACACGTTCCCATATTAACACTATATCATGAAATCGTATATTCGCCTTCTATGAAAAATTCTGAAATATTACTTCTCAAAGATCTTTTAGCTACCCCAAAAAAAATTGTAATCATACCACATAAAAATCCAGATGGCGATGCAATGGGATCAACGCTAGGTCTTTACCAATTTCTTATAAAGAAAGGTCACAACGCAACCGTGGTAAGTCCTAACGATTATCCTAAGTTTTTAAAATGGCTGCCATTTGAGAGTACAGTAGTTAAATTTGATCTTCAGAATCAACAAGCTACCCGCTTAATTGCTGAAGCAGATTTAATTTTTACTCTAGATTTTAATTCATTATCCAGAGTAGGCGATATGGAAAATTCGTTGCGTAATGCCAGCGCTCAGTTTGTAATGATAGATCATCATCAACAACCTGATGATTATGCTGTAGTAACCTATAGTGATGTTACTGTTTGTGCTACATGCCAGATGGTTTATCACACCATAGAAATGCTTGATGGTCTAGATCTTATAGATGCTGATATTGCCACGTGTCTTTATACCGGAATTATGACCGATACCGGTTCTTTTAGATTTAGATCTACTTCTGCATTAACTCACAAAGTAATTGCCGGTTTAATAGAAAAAGGTGCTGACAATGCATTTATACATGAGCAAATTTACGATGCAAACAGTTACTCAAGAATGCAGTTACTAGGCACCGCTCTTACTAATTTACGTGTATTACCAGAATATAATGCGGCCTATATAACCTTGTCTCAGGAAGAACTTGATGAACATAATTATCAAAAAGGAGATACCGAAGGTTTTGTAAATTACGGGTTATCATTAGATTCTATCAAAATTGCTCTTATTTTCATAGAGAATAAACAGGAAGGAATAATTAAAATCTCATTGCGTTCTAAAGGAAATTTTTCAGTTAACGTGATGTCACGTTCTCATTTTCAGGGAGGTGGTCACACAAATGCAGCAGGTGGTAAAAGTGATCTTTCCTTAGCCGATACAGTTGCCTATTTTATTAGTATATTACCTCAATATAAAGAAGCGCTACATGAATAAATTCAACCTGCTCGTTGTACTATTAGTCCTTGTTTCAGCTTGTAAAACTCCAGAAGCAAGAAGACCGGTTAGTCTATCTTCCGGCTCTTATGTAGACCTGTCTATTGAGCGCAATAAAAAAATGAATAAAGCTCAGGAAGAAGCCATTAAGCTAATTATGGAAGCTAACCCGGAGCACGAGTATTTTTCTTCAGATAAAGGCTTTTGGTATTATTACAATGTAAAAGACACTACAAGTCTCATCAAACCGAAAACGGGAGATCTTGTAACGTTTAATTATGAAATAAATGCACTTGATGGTAATCTTTTAATTTCTAAGGAAGATTTAGGAGAGCAGACCTATCAGATAGAACAAAGCAATCAAGATCTTATTTCAGGTCTTAAAGACGGCTTAAAATTAATGCAGGAAGGTGATGTAGTCACATTTCTATTACCATCACATAAGGCCTTTGGATATTACGGTTTTGAAGATATAATAGGCTCTAATCTACCTATTCAAACAAAAGTTTATCTCACACAAGTAAAAAGAAATAATACTGAAAATTAATTATGAAAAAAGCATCTGTTCTTGCATTCATGATTTTATTTGCGTTTGTGTCTTGCGCAGATGATAAATACCCTGATTTAGATAATGGTCTTTATGCAGAAGTTGTAACTAACAAAGGCACCATGATCATAAACTTATTTTATAAAGAAGCGCCGGCTACAGTTGCCAATTTTGTTTCCTTAGCAGAAGGTAATAATCCGCTTGCAGATTCTATTTACAAAGGCAAACCCTTTTATGACAACCTTACCTTTCACCGCATAATGAAAGGTTTTATAATACAGGGTGGTGACCCTAAAGGTAATGGTAGTGGTGGCCCTGGCTATAAATTTCACGATGAATTTAGCCCAGAGCTAAAGCACGACACTATAGGTGTGCTTTCTATGGCAAATTCTGGCTACGGTACAAATGGTAGTCAGTTTTTTATCACAGATGCTCCTACTCCACACTTAGATGGCTACGATGCTGAAGATAATCTCAAAAATTGTAAAAATCCACAAATTGGCTGTCATACGGTTTTTGGTCAATTGGTTTCTGGTTTTGATGTTTTAAAGAAAATAACTGAAACCGAAATGCTTGACGCGCGTATTGGAAAACCAAAAAGTAAGATTACCATACAATCTGTCAAAATTATTAGAAAAGGTGCAGAAGCACGTCACTTTGAAGCACCCGAAGTTTTTACTGAAGAGATTGAGAAAAAGGCTCAAGAAAAAGAAGATGCTTTGGCTGCCAAACAAAAATTAAAAGACGACCAGAAAGCCTTATTTGAAGAATTACGTAAAAAAGCAGACACATTAGAAAGTGGTCTTGCGCTAGTCATAACCGAAAATGGTTCTGATGAAAAACCAAAACGTTCTCAAAAAGTAAAAGTCAATTACGCAGGATATTTTTCTGATGGCGAACTTTTTGACAGTAATATTCAGGCGTGTGCAGATGAGTGGGACATTCAAACACGACCCAAAGAGAATATGTATGTTCCTGTAGAAATCCCATACGGTCCCGAAGCACAAATGATTGCGGGGTTTAAAGAAGGGATTCAGCAATTAAACTATGGAGATAAAGCAACGCTGTTTATTCCCTATCATTTAGGATATGGCGAGCGCGGGTACCGTATTATACCACCGCGTACAAATCTGGTTTTTGAAGTTGAGCTTCTAGATGACCGAGAGCAAGAAGACTAAATTCTAATTTTATCATCAATTGAAGCATTATAAATGTCTGTTGTAATATCACAACAGACATTTTTTTTATTCTTTAAAGATAGTATTAACATTTGCCCAGTATTATGTTAAGCTGTTGTAAAAAATAACAATCTCTTTCTTAAAATAACGGCTATGGTATGTTTCTTTCCTAACATTAAACTTCATTTAAAAAGAAACACAATGATTACATTTAAAAAAGATATAATTGCGTTAGCACTCACGGGTGCTTTAATAGGTGGTGTAAACTTTACTGCAAGAGCGCAAGTAGCACCTAGCCAGTCAACCACGCAAACTCAATCAGAAATAACTAATGCAGAACTTACTAAGTTTGCTGATGCTTTTATAGAAGTACAAGAAGAAAACAAAGTAGCCCAACAAGAAGTGATGGGAATCATTAAAAATAATGGTTTAGAAGTAGACCGTTTTAATGAAATTCAAAAATCTAAAATGGATCCTAAAGCTACGGTAGATGCATCTAAAGAAGAATTAGAACAGCACGCAGCAGTAATTACCGAGATTAAGAGTATGCAACCAAAATTAGAATCTAAAATGTTTGCGATTATTAAGGATCACGGCCTTACTATGGAAACCTACAAAGCGGTTGCTGTAGCTCTTCAAAATGATAAAGCACTTCAACAAAAATTTCAGGAAATAATGATGAAAAGTCAAACTAAAGGCTAAATTTTCGGATAGTATAAATAAAAAAGGAGATGCTCGCGCATCTCCTTTTTTTTATAATACCATTTAATAAGTGTTATTATTTAACCGGAATATCTTTTAATATATCCTGAATAAAAATCCAAAACTTCTGAACTGAAGCTATACTTACGCGCTCATCTGGAGAGTGCGCTCCACGAATTGTAGGTCCAAAAGAAATCATATCCATATCTGGGTAGTTTTGGCCAAGAATACCACATTCTAAACCCGCATGACAAGCTGCTACGTGAGGTTCTTCGTTATTTATTTTTTTATATTTATCTACTAGTACTTTGAGAATAGGACTATCCATATTAGGTTTCCAACCGGGATACTCTCCAGAAGTCACCACTTCACAACCTATTAATTCAAAAACACTTCTAAGTGTATTAGCGAGGTCTGTACGTGACGATTCTACAGATGATCGTGTAAGACATAATACTTCAATTTGACCATCTTTAACGCTTACACGTGCCACATTATTTGAAGTTTCAACCAGGTTTTCAATATCTGGACTCATACGATATACACCATTCCAGGCAGCCTGTATCGCTTTTAAGAAGCCTTCCTGAACTCCCAGACTCATAACCTTTTTAGGCAAAGCGATCTCTTCTAATTCAACTTGTAAATTGGGCTCTAAAGTTTTGTACTCTTCTTTAAGTATTTCAGCAAATTCTGCTATATCACTTTTAAATGCTTCATTATGTATGCTGTCGATACAGAATTTTGATACACTCTCTCTGGGTATTGCATTACGCAAACCACCCCCAGTTATTTCTTCAATACGTAGACCGTAATTTTCAAAACCATCGAGCAAAAACCGATTCATAAATTTATTAGCGTTACCTAATCCCTTTATGATTTCCATTCCAGAATGACCACCCTGGAGTCCGTTTACAGTTAATTTAAAACCTGTTTTACCTTCTTCAACATCTTCTAGATTATAAGAACGGGTTGCAGTAATATCTACACCTCCAGCACATCCCACGCCTATTTCATCATCTTCTTCGGTATCCAGGTTTAATAAGATATCCCCTTTTAAAATACCTCCTTTTAATCCCATTGCTCCGGTCATACCGGTCTCTTCATCTATAGTAAATAAAGCTTCTAAAGCAGGGTGTGGTATCGCATCGCTTTCTAAAAGCGCCATTATAGTTGCAACACCCAATCCATTATCGGCTCCCAGGGTCGTACCTTCTGCTTTTACCCAATCACCTTCAACTTTCATTTTAATCCCCTGAGTGGCAAAATCAAATTCAGTTGCATTATTTTTCTGATGTACCATATCCAGATGGGATTGTAAAACAACCATCTTTCGGTCTTCGAGACCTTGAGTAGCAGGTTTTCTAATAATCACATTACCTACTTCATCTACAAAAGTTTCTAGATTCAACCCCTCGCCAAAAGCTTTCATAAAACCAATAACCCGCTCTTCTTGTTTAGAAGGTCTGGGTACAGTATTAAGGTTTGCAAAATTTTTCCATATCGCTTTGGGTTCTAGCTCTCGTATTTCCATATTTGTCATAAATTCAGTTTATACAAAGGTACAGGATATCTTTTGGTAAGTAAACAACTCGTATTCTTGTAAACGTTAATCTTGGGTTAAGCCTTATTCTGGCATTAAACCTATTATTATATTGATATTCTAAAACTAAAATGATGAAAAAACTAGAAGAAGCTGCAATACTAGAGCAATTACAAGATTTAGCTGGATGGGAATTTAAAGAAAACGCCATTCAAACGTCTTTAGAATTTGAAAACTTCAAAGAGGCATTTGCAACAATGACTCGTATTGCTTTTGAAGCAGAACTACAACAACATCACCCAGATTGGACCAATGTGTACAATACGCTAAACATAAGTCTTTCTACTCATGATGCCAATGGTGTGACAGCTAAAGATTTTAAATTAGCACATACAATTGAAGAAATAATAGGAGGTTAAAACATAAATAATTCACTTTTTTAAGGGTAATATTTAATCTAAAAAACGCACATTCTTAATGTTGAATTTTGTTAAATTTACACCCGTTAAAAAATAAACTATGGGAAGAGCATTTGAGTTTAGAAAGGCACGTAAAATGAAGCGCTGGAGCGCAATGTCAAAAGCATTTACGCGTATTGGTAAAGATATTGTGATGGCTGTTAAAGAAGGCGGCCCAGATCCTGATTCTAACTCTCGCTTACGTGCTGTTATTCAAAACGCGAAGAGCGTTAATATGCCTAAAGACAACGTAGAGCGCGCAATTAAACGTGCTAGTGATAAAAGTCTTGGTGATTTTAAAGAAGTTCTTTTTGAAGGTTATGCACCGCACGGTATCGCAATCTTAATTGAGACCGCTACAGATAATAATAACCGTACCGTAGCAAATATTAGGTCTTATTTTAATAAATGTAACGGAAACTTAGGTACTTCGGGTTCAGTTGAATTTATGTTTGATCATACCTGTAACTTTAGAATTCCTGCGGAAGGCTTAGATCCTGAAGAATTAGAATTAGAATTGATTGATTTTGGGGCAGAGGAAGTTTTTGAAGACGAAGACGGAATTTTAATTTACGGTCCTTTTGAGAGTTTTGGAGCAATTCAGAATTACTTAGAAGGAGCAGGTCACGAGATATTATCTAGTGGCTTTGAACGTATTCCTCAAGTAACTAAAGTGCTTACTCCTGAAGAGGCTGAAGATGTTGAAAAACTTCTTGAGAAAATTGAAGAAGATGAAGACGTACAAAATGTGTATCACTCTATGGATGAATCTTCAAGCAGTACGGAAGAATAATTAACATCCTTATATTTAAAAAAGCAGAAGCTAGCGCTTCTGCTTTTTTTTGCTTGAAATTCAAATTTCCTTTAAAACTTTTTAATACTAAAAAAGCCGGCAGTGCCGGCTTTCTTAGTTATTATATCTCTATGTAGTTACTACTTCGCGATATTCACCGCTCTAGTTTCTCTAATAACTGTTATTTTAACCTGACCCGGATAGGTCATATCAGTTTGTATTTTTTGAGAAATTTCAAAAGATAATGAAGATGCTTTCTCATCATTAACCTTATCACTTTCTACAATCACACGCAACTCTCTACCCGCCTGGATAGCGTATGCTTTCTTAACTCCCTGAAAACCGAATGCAATGTCCTCAAGATCTTTTAAACGTTGTATATAAGAGTCTAATACTTGTCTTCTTGCACCTGGTCTTGCACCGCTTATTGCATCACAAACCTGGACAATAGGAGCTAGTAGTGTTTTCATCTCGATCTCGTCGTGGTGAGCTCCTATAGCATTACAAACATCTGGTTTCTCTCCATATTTTTCAGCCCACTCCATCCCTAATAACGCGTGCGGTAGTTCGCTTTCTGTATCTGGCACTTTACCTATATCATGTAAAAGACCTGCACGTTTAGCAAGTTTAGGATTAATGCCTAACTCTGCTGCCATCGTTGCACAAAGTTTAGCCACTTCCCTACTGTGTTGAAGTAGATTTTGACCATAAGAAGAACGATACTTCATACGACCTACAGCTTTAATAAGTTCTGGGTGCAAGCCGTGAATTCCTAAATCTATAACAGTACGCTTCCCTATATCAACAATTTCCTGCTCGATTTGCTTAGTTGTCTTTTGAACAACTTCTTCAATACGAGCAGGGTGAATTCTTCCGTCAGTTACCAGTTTATGTAATGACAGACGCGCAATCTCTCTACGTACACTATCAAAACAAGATAAAATAATAGCTTCGGGTGTATCATCTACTATAATCTCAACACCTGTAGCAGCCTCTATAGCTCTAATGTTTCGACCTTCACGACCTATAATTCTACCTTTTACATCATCACTTTCAAGATTAAATACAGAAACACAATTTTCTACTGCTTCTTCTGTACCTATACGCTGAATGGTATTAATAATAACTTTCTTAGCATCTTGCTCAGCGGTAAGTTTTGCTTCTTCCATAGCGGTTTGTATGTACGCCATAGCATCACTTTTTGCCTGATCTTTTAAAGACTCAACCAATTGTTGCCTTGCCTCCTCTGCAGAGAGCCCGGAAATTACTTCGAGTTGTTGCACTTTATTAAAATGCATTTTATCAATCTCTATCTGGCGTTTTTCAACATATTCTAAACGCTCATCATAGTCTTTAACTTTCTCTTCAATTTCTTTATTAAGCTTTTTGTTTTTAGCTATTTCGCTACTTACCTGCGATTCTTTATCACGGGTACGTTTCTCAGCTTCATTAATTTTCTTGTCTCTAGAAAGAATAACTTTCTCGTGTTCTGATTTAAGCTCAATAAATTTTTCTTTTGCCTGAAGAATTTTATCTTTTTTGATTGATTCTCCCTCGCTTTTTGCTTCTTTAATAATATTAGCGGCTTCTTTTTTTGCATTGCTTACGATTTGCGATGCGTTATTCTTTTCTAGCAATTTTGCCAGTAAAAATCCCAGTGTGCCAGCGATTAAGATGACGCCTACGATTATAAGTACAGTATTTCCCATTTAGTTAGTGTATATATAAAAAAAGCCTACATTGATCGGGTTTTGCGTAAACTCCTTAAATAAATCATAGGACTAACGAGCTGATCAAGAATCCGTTCTAAGACGGCGCGCTTTTACAACTCAGACTCATCCTTTTTAAAGAATATAGTGTTGAGTTTACCAAAAAAAATAACCAATGTAGGCAGTAAATTTCTATTTTAAAGAACGTTAGGACAACTGGCTTTTAACCAGTAACTCAAGGTCTCGCAGTTGTTGTATCGCTTCGGTACTCTCACCACTTCCCTCAATATCCCTTTGTATTGTTTTAGACGCAAACTGCAAAGCGCACATCGCTAATACATCTTGCTTATCTCTAACGGCATAACTTTGCTCAAATTTCTTAATCATTTCCTCAATCTCTTTCGCTGCTTTACGCAATCCTTCTTCCTGCTGAGGTTTTATAGTTAGCGGATATAGCCGGTCTGCAATAGACAATTTTATTTTTAAATGATCAGACATATCCTAAACTAATCTGCTAATTGAGCAATACACGCATCAATCTCACGCATCATAGTATTTATTTTTAGCTTGGTTTCCCGTTTGTATTCGTTACTGCCCAGCATTGCATTTGCAGTTTTAAGTGTACTGTATTTAGCTTCCCAATTACTTAGTAAAGTTACCAGCTCTTCCTGCTCTTGCTTCAAATTATGATTTGCGGTCTGTAAGACCTCGTTTTCACGTTGAAGTTTCTGATAACGATGCACTAGTTTGCTAATTACATTTTGCAACGCATCTATACGCTCCAACATTTCACTCATAACCTTATTTTAACAATGCTTAGTCACACAAAGTTAACATTCGATGGTTAATATCGCAATACATTCTATTTTATTTTTAAACAAGTCATTGTAATGCTACAATAATTTAATCTTAACCACATTAACTATCAAAGAGTTCTGAAAATATTTAGTATTTAAATTTTAAGCGAAGCTTTTTATAATATTTTCAATTTAAAAAAGACATATTACATTAAAAAATAATCAAGTTCTTGGCTCCCTACAAATGTGCGATGATTACCATTTTTTTTATCTTAGCGATTCTATGAAAAAACTACTAATTACTCTTTTTACAAGTTGTACTTTTCTTGTAAACGGCCAATCAGATATTCCTAAAAAAGATTTTATACCACCGTTGCGTATCACCACCGTTCTTGCAGGTACTTTTGGTGAGCTGCGTAGTAATCACTTTCATAGTGGGCTTGATATTAAAACACAACAGCGTACCGGTCTTGATGTCGTGGCCAGCGCTTCGGGTTATGTGAGTCGTATCAAAATTTCGCATTATGGGTATGGTAAGGCGCTCTATATAGACCACCCTAATGGCTATACAACCGTTTATGGTCATCTTGATAAATTCTCTCCTGATTTAGAGGCATATGTAAAAGCAAAACAATATGAAGCCGAAAGCTACGAGATTGAACTTTTTCCGGCTCCAAATGAATTAGCTGTCACACAAGGCCAATTAGTCGCTTACAGTGGAAACACTGGTGGTAGCGGCGGCCCTCACGTTCATTTTGAAATACGGGATAAAAATGAACGCCCTATGAATGTCCAACTTTTTGGAATAGAAGTTTCAGACCATCGAGCTCCCATTATAAACGACCTGCTTGTGTATACACTCTCAGACAGTAGCGCTGTAAATCAATCGCAAGCACGTCAAAAACTAACCATTACAAAGCAACCTGATGGAACATTTTTAAGTGAAAAGATTACAGCTTATGGTGCTATAGGTTTTGCTGTAGGAACGGTTGATATGCAGGATGCTGCTAATAACAATAATGGTATCTACAAAATTGAAACCAGTTTAAATGGTGAATTATTATTAAATCTGGAAATGGATAAATTTTCGTTTGCAGAAACCCGCTACATTAACCGAATGATTGATTACTCCTATTTTGAAGAGAAACGGGATCGGGTTCAAAAATTATTTATAGAGCGTAACAATCCGCTGAGCATTTTTAAGTATGAAAAAAATAAAGGTATACTTCAACTTAATCAAGACGGCACCAGCGGAATTTATACTATAAAAGTATCGGATATTAAGGGTAATGAAACTGTAGTTGTCGTACCTATAACTATTGCTAAAGAACCGATATTATCACCAACTGTAAAAAAAGTCACTCCGTATTTTGTACAGGCAGATGCAAATCAAAGCTTCAAGGTAGGTGATTGGGATTTGTTTATTCCTGAAGGTTCGTTTTATGATGATTATTATTTAGATGTTTCTGCAAATACAGACGCACTGCATCTTGATCAGGATTTAATACCGGTTCAGAAATATATTAAATTGAGTTATGATGTTTCTGCATTTCTGCCCGGTGATCGAGAACGATTATATATAGGCAGCGTTAATTACAGAGGGCTATTGCGTTATGAAGGAGCTACCTTAGAAGGTGACCACATTTCTGCAAGTGTAAATGCGCTAGGCGATTTTAAACTGGGATTAGACGCTAAACCTCCTAAAATTGAAGCTATAGACCTAACAGATGGTAAATGGATTTCAGATTATAAAACACTAAATTTTAAAATAACTGACGAGGATACTGGTATAAAGAGTTACAGAGCTACTATTAATGGTAACTTTATATTGCTTGAATATGAGTATAAGAAGAACTTACTAACCTATAATTTTGATGATGGTATAAGTGTTTCCGGAGAAAACCAACTTCAGCTTATTGTAACCGATAATGTAGGAAATAGTACTACATTTAAGACCACATTCTTTAGAAAATAGAGCTTTTGAAAATACTTTCTTTTATTATAGTGCTTGTTATCCTGGGTAATTTTTCGGTCTTAAATGCCCAAAGTGCCGCACTAAACGGGATTGTATTTGATGAATTTAATAAACCTTTATCGGGTGTAAATATTAGTAGCGGTAATCTGGGTACACAAACAGATGAGACCGGTTTTTATTATTTAGAAATACCGGCAAATTCTATAGTAGAAATTAAGTTTTCGTATGTGGGATTTAAAACTACCACTGCTTCATTCTCACTTAAACCTGACGAAATCCTTGAGTTTAACCCTGTTTTAAGTACGCGTATTCAACAAATAAATACGGTTATAATTTCTGCAGATAATCAGAATCGCATAGAAGGTATCGTGAATTTAGATTCCGAAACTGTTAGAAAAATCCCGGGAGCAAATCCCGGAGTAGAAAATTTACTCAAGATTCTACCGGGAGTTAGCGCCAATAATGAACTGAGCACTCAATATGCTGTACGCGGTGGTAATTATGACGAAAATCTAATTTATATTAATGATATTGAAGTCTACAGACCATTTCTTATACGCTCTGGCCAGCAAGAAGGTTTGAGTATAGTAAATAGTGATCTTGTGCGCGATGTAAGTTTTAGTGCCGGAGGGTTTCAGGCTAAGTATGGTGATAAACTTTCTTCTGTACTAGATATAACCTACAGACGGCCAGTAGAATTTGCGGCTTCGGCAGATTTAAGCTTATTAGGTGTTAGTCTTTCTGCTGAAGGACTAAGTAAAACTAAGAAATTTACAGCCTTAGTAGGTGCGCGATACAGAGACAATAGTTTACTGGTAGATGCTAAGCAGACTGAAACCAATTACAAACCAAAATTTACAGATCTTCAAAGCAACCTTATCTATACGTTTAACCCTAAGTTTGAACTAGCCTTTTTGGGAAATCTAGCTGTAAACCGTTATGATTATAAACCCTTTACGAGACAAACTAATTTTGGCACCTTAGCAAATCCTATTGCCTTAATTATAGATTATGAAGGGCAGGAATCTGACCGGTATGAGACGTATTTTGGAGCCCTTACTGCAACTTATAAACCCACTGAAAATTTAAATTTAAAGATTATAAGTGCTGCTTATCATACGAAAGAACAAGAATATTACGACATTTTTGCCCAGTATGCATTAGGAAGTCCGAACTCTAATATTGGCGGAAACGATACCGGTGAAGTTGATTTTACTGAAGCCATAGGGTCTCAACTTACCCATGCTCGTAATAACCTTGATGCTTTAATTGTTAATATTCAGCATAAGGGACAGTTTTCAAAAGGTACAAATCAATTAGACTGGGGATTAAAATTTGCTCACGAATCTATTCGCGATCGGGTTCAGGAGTATGAAATCGTAGATTCTGCCGGATTTTCTTTACGACCGCCTTTAGATCGTATTCAAAACCAGCAACCCTATATACCCTTTGATGCACCATTAGAAGCATTTACGAATGTTCGCGCTCAAAATGAAGTTCAAATTAATCGTGTTTCTGCCTTTCTACAATACAGTAAACGTTTAGAACTAAATATCATAAAAGCCTGGTATAATTTAGGTTTACGCTCTCAAGTGTGGAATGTTAGCGGTACAAATCTTACTTCAAATACCCAACACGTAATTAGCCCAAGAGCACAATTTAGCGTTAAACCAAACTGGAGTGCCGATATGGTTTTTAGAATTGCCTCGGGTATTTATTACCAACCCCCATTTTATAGAGAATTGCGAAATGCTCAGGGTACAGTACTACCTAATGTAAAAGCACAAAAAAGTATTCATTTTGTAGCCGCAAATGACTGGAGCTTTGAGCTGTGGGAACGGCCATTTAAATTAATCAGCGAAGTGTATTATAAAGAATTATCTAACGTAAATTCCTATACCTTAGAGAATGTTAGAATACGTTATAAGGCAGCAAATGATGCAAAAGCATATGCATATGGAGTTGATTTTAGACTTTCTGGTGAGTTAGTACCGGGTACAGACAGCTGGGTTAGTCTTGGTATTTTAAAAACTGAAGAAAACATAAATAATAGAGGTTATAAAGCAAGACCTACAGACCAACGTTTAAAATTAGGGGTCTTGTTTCAAGATTATGTACCTACAATACCAGATTTAAAATTGTATATAAATATGGTATATCAAAGCGGGCTGCCTGGTGGTTCTCCTTCCTATGTTGATACCTATGATTACCAGACACGTTTGCCTTTTTATTTTAGATCAGATGTAGGGTTTGCATACTCGATACTAACTCGAGAATCATTAAAATCTGAAAAATCTATAGTTGAAGAGTTAAATATTGGACTTGAAATCTTCAATATTTTTGATCGCCAAAACAGCATCACCAATACATTTGTGCGTGATGCCGCATCTCAACAACAATATGCTGTCCCTAATTATCTTTCGCCCAGAGTGTTTAACATACGGCTTAGCGCTCGCTTTTAATTAAGCAATAAACTGTTTTAACGTCTCAATTACATAATCAACTTCTTCTTTAGTATTCTCGTGTGAAAATGAAAACCGAATAGAAGGCTTATCTAATTTATCTTTAGATAAAAATGCATTTAAAACGTGACTCCCCTGATCGCTTCCACTTTGACAGGCACTTCCTTTTGAACACGCAATACCCTTTAAATCGAGTTGAAATAAAAGCATTAAAGCTTTATCAGCAGGAACGGGTAAACACACATTTAGCAAGGTATATGTGCTTTTTGTTCCGTCGTGACAATTTCCATTAAAATGAACTCCCGGTATGTGCGCCTCTAATTGTTCTTTAAAATACCATTTAATGTTTTCTATATGTTTCCGCTCTGCGATAAGATTTGATTGCGCTAGAATAAGTGCTTCCTCCATACCTGCGATATTATGCACAGGTTCAGTTCCTGCACGACTACCGCGCTCCTGCCCTCCTCCAAAAATAAGCGGCCTAATTTTGCTGTTTTTACGTAAATAAGCAAAACCCACACCCTTGGGTCCGTGAAACTTATGCGCTGCAGCAGCTATAAAATCTACCGGAACCTCACTAAGATTAATATCAAAATGTCCCACAGACTGCACCATATCACTATGAAAGAGTGCGCTGTATTTTTTAGCAAGCGCACAAACAGCATTTAAGTCGAGCATATTGCCTATCTCATTATTAATATGCATCAGACTTATAAGCGTTTTTTCAGAATTTGAAGCTAATAACTCTTCAAGATGACTTAAATCTATGCTTCCGCAGTCTTTAATAGCCACCATAGATATTTTTATATCATATGCTAATTGTAAATGTTTTACTACGTGTAAAACTGCGTGGTGCTCTATAGGACTTGTGATGATATGCCTCACCTCTAAATCCCGAACAGCACTATTTATGATCAGATTATCTGCCTCTGTACCACCTGATGTAAAAATAATTTCGGCAGGAGTAACATTTAAATAGCCGGCGATGGTTTTACGCGCCTGTTCAATTACTGTTTTAGCTTTACGGCCAACTGCATGAGTTGAAGAAGGATTTCCTGGTATCTCACTCATAACCTGAATCATGCGCGTAATTACTTCGGGACGTATAGCTGTTGTGGCAGCATTATCAAAATAAACTTGAGTCATTCGTATGTTTTAGAGCCTGCAAAATTAACCACAATAAAATTATTTACCACCTACAACCGTTAGTAATGTGCAATTCTCCTATTTTTGCGCTAAAGTGATTTTATTATGAAGAAGTACCTATTTTTAGTATGCTCTGTTTTATTTTTTGAATCTTGTGATGACGGAGATCTTATTGTTACTTCATTTGATTTTACAGATTTAGCTATTAATTATTGTAGTACAGTTACTCTAGATAACAATGATACCACTATTACAAATTATATTTTTTACAAAATAAATAGCGACACTAACGAGTCTTTAGCATTTACATTAAGTACAAGTGACCCCATTTTAGAAGCTCCCAACAGCAGTGGGGCTTACACATATAATTTGGGTAGCAGTGCAGATTCTTTTATTTCCTATCGAATTTACAATGGAGACGTTGATGCAGACTATTTTTGCTCTAAAATACCGCCTGCCACCCCTACAGTTAACGAACAATATATAAGTGATGAAGGAACGCTTACAATAGTAACACAGGGAGATTATAATGATCGTGATGGCATAGATGCCGAATTTGAAATACTTTTAGAAGATGCAGAAGGCAATCTTACTGAAGATCTTGACGGTGATGGAATTCCTAATATTTACGACTTTGATGATGATGGTGATAATGTGCCTACAAATCAGGAGGGTGTCGTTTTCAATACAGATGGATCTATAAATTATGAAGCCTCTTTAGACACCGATGGTGATGGAAGACCTAATTTTATAGATAATGATGATGATGGTGATGGAGTTCTTACGATAAATGAAGATAAAGATCAAGATCTAAACCCAAACAATGACACTACAGATATTTCTATAGGTCAGGATTATTTAAATAATAATGTAGCTGTAGATTATAGCGTGAATACTTATAGAACTCACACTTATTATTTAGAGACTATTACACTAACTATAAATATTACTAACGCTGTTTTTATTAAAGATAACGGTGAGGAAACTATACGTCAACAAAATTTATTCTTTGGAGAGTATAGTGCTCCCAATCAAACCATAACAATAACTCCCGCTTTCCCTAATTAAAATAAAGCATCTTTAATTCTGAAAAATATAAACCTCGGTTGCACCTAAACCGTATTGTTGGTAATTAGCATCGTAATACTTAATGTTATCATATCTTGAAAGAAGATATTCAAGCTCTGCACGTAACACCCCCTCACCCACACCGTGTATAAAAACGATACGTTGAATACGTTTTCTTATGGCAAACTCTAATTTATGTCTTGCCGTATCTATTTGTAGATTGAGTTTATCGTGAGCACTAAGCCCACGTTCTGAAGATGTAAGTTGATGTATATGCAAATCAACTTCCATAGGAGGAACAACCCCTTTTAATTTTTTAGTAGGAATTTTCTTGTTTTGATATACTTTTTCTTTCTCAGTCAATAGTAAATCTATGTCTTCCGGGATAGCAACATCAAAAGCCTCATCCTTAATAACCTGAGATCTGTTCGCTGAAAGTTCAAAACCATCATCTGTACTGAAATAAATCTCATCAGCCACTATTTTTGTAATAACGCCAGATAAATTATCATCTATAAGGGAAATACGTTGTCCTACCTGTAAATTTATTTTCATAAAACCGTTGAAAAGCAATCGTTTAAAAGCGCAAAAATATCTTTTAAGTGTATTGCAGATATCTTAATTTTCATATATTTACAAAAATATTCTATTATGGGAAAACTATACTCTTATTTTTTCTTTTTGATGTTACCCATTTTGGCTTCGGGTCAATTATATATTGGTGATAATACGGCTTCATCCTATGTTTACAACAAAGGTGAAATTATTTATGTAACTCAAAATATTCAGTTAGAAGGATCTCCTATTCAAGATGCCGGTAATTTATATATGCGAGATGAAGGGCAATTAATACAAGGTAATGATGCTAGCCCAAATGCAGGAAATGGAGTTATCTCCTTGCTACAAACCAATACAAGAAATTTATGGGATTACCATTACTGGACTTCTCCTGTGGGCGATCCTACAAAATCAGCCTCCGGTAACGGAAATACAGGCAATGTTAATTTTTATATGAGTGGTGATGATAATGGAGGTCTTTATCAAACTGACGCATCAGATCCTTTGGGGGCTTCAGAAGTTATATTCACTACAAATTACAATAGTAGTATAGCTAGTATTAATGATTTTAGCTTATCCTCCTATTGGTTATACAAATTTGTCGCAAGTAATGGTTATGGTAGTTGGAGCAAGGTTTCTTCAACTAACCCTACTCGAGCGGGCGAAGGATTTACCATGAAAGGACTGGGTAATGGTACAAGTCCTTCAGGAATTGTACCTATAGATTTTAGAGGTCGCCCAAACAATGGTACTATAAATGTTGACGTAGCAGCAAGTAATTTATCTCTTGTTGGAAACCCTTATCCTTCTGCTATGAACTTGAGTTTTTACTTATTATCTAATTCTGGCGCTAGTAGTGCTATGTTGGCAGACTGTATAGGTACTTTTGATCCGGCAACAGCACCCACGGCTGTAAATAATTCAATTACTGGTCTTGCATACTTTTGGGAATCAGACCCTAATGTAAAATCACATTACATACAAGATTATCAAGGTGGCTATGGTACCTTTTCGCCTTTATTAGCTTGTAATTCTGCAGGAGAATACTCTCCCGCTGTTTTTATAACCTATGACAATGATGGAGAGCGAGTTTTAACTGAGCGGCCTAACACAGTGGAAAACGGGGGCCCTATAAACGACCCTGATGGTAATCCTTATCCATTTTTCCCAGAACTTGACACTGATGGTAATGTAGTTTTTGATAGTGATGGTAACGTTGTTTATGTCATGGACCCTGTGCCTACCGGTCTAGAGGGAGAAAATATACCAAGATACTGGGCTCCTGTAGGCCAGGGATTTTTTGTTGAGGCAATTGCAAACGGAGTGGTAACTGCTAAAAATGAATTTAGATATTTTATTAAGGAATCTCAAAGTGCAAACTCTCAATTCAAAAGCAAATATGAACCTAAGAAAGTGTCGAAAAAATCTTCTGAAAAGTCGACCGCTTCATTAAAGCCAAATCAATTAACTTATGATGAGGAAGGTTTATTGGTTATGCCAAAATTTAGAATTACTACACATATTAATGACACATATTATAGAAAAATAAGTGGAGTATTTTATGATGATGCTACCATGGGATTTGATATCGCAGGTGATGGCGACAATGTAAATGCTTTACCTTCTGATGTTAGTTTTATTGTAGAAGAATCTCCTAGAGATGTTATCATCAATCTCTTTCCTTATGATATAGATGCAGTTTTACCTTTAAAAATATCTGGAAACAAAGAGACTAATACTTTTAAAATGCAGGTCTTAGAACTTAATTTTGTGCCAGACGAAAGCATTTTCCTGCACGACAAGGAAACAGATGAATACCATGATATTTTAAACAGACCCTATGAGATTAAATTACCTCAGGGTACGTACAAAGAAAGATTTGAGATTGTTTTTAAAGATGCAAAAGCAGCAACTTTAGAAGTAGCAGAAGAAGTGAAAAAATCATTCGCTGTTTACCAAAATAACAATCGCGCTGAATTAACAGTTTTAAACCCTTTAGAGACAGATTTAAAAGAAATAAATGTATTTGATATCTCTGGAAAACTTTTAGTTTCTAAATTAAACGAAGGTTCAAAATCTAAAATTGTAATTCCGTCTGGTAACTGGAGTGACGGTATTTATATCATTAAAGTTATAACCCGTGATAATGTAGAATTTGCTAAAAAGGTTTCTGTTATTAATATGAAATAAAACAGTAAAGCAAAATTATATAAAACCAGAAACAGCCCTAATTTAGGGCTGTTTCTGGTTTTATGTCTTATTCTAAAATTCTCTTTTAAATTGCCTAAAAAACAAATTAAAAAGTTGGTTTATCATTAACCTTGATCTTTGCAGTTAATCACTACTTTTGCTCGTTCAAACCCAGACTATGGCTTACAGACTAGATAGCTATTTAAAAGATTTTTCCAGAAATATTATAGATTTCGGCGTATCACCGGTATATGCAGAATTGGTGACGATTTTTATAAATGCTTTTATATTTATTCTTGTACTTACCCTGGTAGATAAGATTCTGAAAAGATTTATAATAGAAGTCTTTAAAATCTTCAGTAATAAAACGAAAAGTTCGTTTGATGATTTTCTAATCTTAACCAACTTTCCGCGGTACATAGGTCATATAATACCACTATTAGTTTTTAGATGGTTTTTCTTAGAATTATTAAAGGATTATCCCGATACTACATATTGGCTTTTAAAAGCCTTTAATACCTATGTAATACTTCTAATTTTAAAAATTATACGCAGCCTTCTGCGTACCGCTCGTAATTATTTTCAGACTAAAGAGCAGTATTTTGACAAGCCATTACAAAGTTACTTACAAGTAACCATGCTCTTTTTATGGGGAATTGGGATCTTCTTTTTTATTCTTGAATTATTCGACAAAAATGCAATGAATTTTGTGCTCCAATTAGGAGCCGCATCTGCAGTTCTACTATTAATATTTAAAGATACGATACTTGGTTTTGTAGCCTCAATACAAGTATCTATTAATGATATCGTGCGTATAGGAGACTGGATTACCTTTAGTAAATACGGTGCAGATGGTAATGTAACCGAAATCAATCTTGCTACGGTACGTGTTCAGAATTGGGATATGACCTACACTACGATTCCTACTTACAGTCTTATTTCAGATTCGTTTCAAAACTGGAGAGGAATGCAGGAAAGTGGCGGAAGACGTATCAAACGATCGGTTTTTATCAAACAAAATTCTGTACGCTTTCTTACTTCTGAAGATCTGGTACAACTAAAAAAAATTCAGCTTGTGGCTCCTTATATAGAACATATGGAGAAAGAGGTAATACGCACAAACCGACGTCACGAGGTAGATGACAGCCTACCTATAAATGGTCTTAACCAAACAAATCTTGGTGTTTTTAGAAAGTATATCGATGCGTATTTATATGAGAATCCTGCAATAAATAAAGATCTCTTTCTTATGGTAAGGCACCTCGCTCCTACTTCTCAAGGTATTCCTTTAGAGATTTTCTGTTTTAGTCACGATAAACGCTGGGAAAATTATGAGCACATACAGGCAGATATTTTTGACCATATTATAGCCGCAGTAAAATATTTTGACCTTGAGATATTTGAAGAACCTTCGTCACGAGATATTACCAATTTCTTAACGCATAGAAATCTCTAAAATAGGTAGGTTGCAGGTCAACTAACCAATCATTTATGAGATTTAAAAATATTCTCCACATTTTTGGAGCGATAGCTATATTGCTCACTTTAGTTCCACTTATAGCAGCTGATTATTGGTGGATTCGGGTTTTTGATTTCCCACATACGCAGCTTACCATTTTAACGGCTACAGCAATATTAGCTTATCTTTTAAAGTTTGATATAAAATGGGTTAAAGACTATGTTTTTATGAGTGTTATGATTGCATGTTTTGTATATCAAATATCAAAAATTTATCCCTATACACCATTAGCTCAATTTGAAGTAAATAGAAGTGAGCAAAATAATCCTAATAAACAATTGAGTATCTTGGTAGCTAATGTCTTTCAGAAAAATGAGGACAAACAATCGCTTTTAAAAGAGGTTGCTGCAAAAAACCCTGATATTCTTTTACTTCTTGAAGCAAATACAGAATGGCACAGATTTGTAGATCCTACACTTTCAAAAAAATATAAATTTTACAAGGGAGCTCCCATTGATAATACTTACGGAATGCTACTCTATTCTAAAATTCCATTAATAAATCCTGAAGTTCATTTTCTTATAGACGACAGTATTCCATCAATAGATAGTAAGGTTAAATTGGCTTCAGGAGATACCATACAGTTATTTGCGATTCATCCTACACCGCCTATGCCCCAGCATAACCCCATGTCTACAGATCGTGATGCTGAGATGATGAAAACTGCATTTAAAAGCAGAGATTCAAAACTACCTGTGCTAGTTATTGGTGATTTTAATGATGTCGCCTGGTCAGAATCAACGGCTCTTTTTAAAAATGTTAGTGAGTTGTTAGATCTTCGCATTGGCCGTGGTTTGTTTAACACCTTTAGTGCAAAAAGTCAAATTATGAGGTGGCCTCTAGACCATATATTTGTTTCAGAACATTTTAGAGTTATTGATGTTCAAAGGGGTGAAGATATAAATTCTGATCACTTTCCGTCGTATGCAAAATTGAGTTTAGAATCAGAAATTGCTCAGGAGCAAGTGCCTAAACCACCATCAGAAAATCAATTAAAAAGAGCTCTTGATATTATAAAAAAAGAAGCTGGCCAAAAAGATACCCGTAAAGAAAATTAACGTTACAAATACTAGAAATTGTTATGAAATTACTCTTAATTCAGGATTTACAAACGGTATCTGATGCTTTTATTAATTATTATAACAATTTTATAAATCAGTTGCCGGGAATTGCCTGGGGGATTTTAATAATCATTCTGGGTTTACTATTAGGGGCTTGGATAGGTAATTTTGCGAGAAGACGAATTTCTGCAAAAACTGCAGATCCTCTTATGAGTCGATTTTTAGGTAAGGCAATCAAAATTACGTTTTTCATTATCGCAATTATGCTCGCCTTAAGAGCAGCGGGTCTTGGTGGTATAGCTACAGGTATTTTAACAGCTGCAGGAGCTAGTGCCGTAGTACTGGGGTTTGCTTTTAAAGATATAGGTGAAAACTTTATAGCAGGTATCATTCTGGCCTTTAATCGCCCATTTAACGTTAACGATACTGTAGAGATAGGTAATAACTTCGGAAAAGTAAAAGCCCTTGAATTTAGATATACTAAGCTAAAAACCTTTGATGGTAAAGACGTTTACATCCCCAATAGTGATGTATTGACCACACCGGTAACTAATTATACCGAAGATGGCTTTTACAGATGGAGTTTTATTATTGGGATTGCTTATGAAGATACTATTGATGGTGCAAAGCAAGTGATATTAGAAACGCTAAAATGTGAACCCAATGTTATCGAAGATGAGGAGCACGAGAATTTTGTAATTGAAGATGAATTAGCTACCAGTACGGTAAATTTAAAAGTGTTTTTCTGGGTAGACACAAAAGATTTTCGTCGTATGGCATTAATAACCAAAGGAAATGTTGTTCGTACGGTGAAAGAAGCTCTTGAAAAAAATGGTTACTATATGCCTGCAGATATTCAGGAAATTAAACTTTACGGTGCTGCTAAAGACTCCCCATTACGTATTGAACAATCTCAAAAGCAACCCGATTTACAAGAATCTAAATCTTCAAATACAGATCCCAAGAATTAAACTAAATACCAGAGTACCGTAGATACAAATAATCCCATAAAAGCAATAAGGGTTGTTAATATAGACCAGGTTTTAAAAGTTTGCTTTTCAGATAATCCTAGGTATTGTTTTACAAGCCAAAACCCACTATCATTTACATGTGAAAATACAGATGCGCCGGCCGCTATTGCTATTACAAGTATTGCTAATTGCATTTCGCTATAATTAGATATACCCAACAAAGGGGCTGTAATACCCGCCGCTGTAATCATCGCAACTGTAGATGAACCTTGCATAATACGTACGATAGCGGCTATAATAAACCCAAAAATTACGGGAGGAAAATAATCACTCGTTAATGATTCGGCAATCATTAATCCCGCACCCGTATCTATAAGTATTTGCTTAAACGCACCACCGGCTCCCGTAAGTAATATGATGACTCCGGCGGGATAAAGTGCTTTTGTAGAAATCGTTAGAAGTTCATCTTTACTTACATTACGACGAACTCCCAAAAAATACCACGCTATTAAGTTTGCTAAAATTAAAGCGGTAAAAGGATGACCTAGTAATGTTGAAATAAATAAGACCTGCTCAGGAAAATTCCAGTTAGCTGCTAAAGGGCTATTTACTAGGGTATTGATTACAATTAATACTATAGGAAGAAAAATTATAGATAAAACCAACCCTGTAGGTGATAAATTAATACTAGAATCTTCATTTTCTAAAGATTCATAAGGGGCTTCTATATGTATTTTTTTTGAAATGTATTTAGCGAAAAATGGTCCCGCAACAGCAGCAGTGGGAATACCTGTAATAAATCCAAAAACAATTACCCAACCTAAATTTGCATTCAATATATCTGCCACTGCAATAGGCCCAGGTGTAGGGGGTATAAACGCGTGGGTTACTGCGAGACCACTTAACAAGGGCAATGCATATAATAACAGTGATTTTTTAGTTTTACGCTGCAGGGCGTAAATTAAAGGTATGAGGATTATAAAAGCAACATCAAAGAATACCGGTATCGCTACTAGAAACCCGGTAAGCATAATTGACCACGGAGCTTTTTTAATTCCGAATTTTTGTATAAGATAATGAGCTATTTGCTTTGCACCGCCAGAATGTTCTAATACAGCTCCAAACAGCGAACCTAAACCTACCACAGTAGCTACAAATCCTAACGTGCCACCCATTCCCTTAGTGATCGCATCTAAAATAACATCAGGTGCCAAACCACTAAACGCACCTACAAAAACACAAACAATTAATAATGCGAGAAACGCCTGCAATTTTAACCTTAAAATGAGAACTAGCAGTAAGGCAACTCCAAACACTACCGCAAATAGTAATTGATAATCCATAACTTAAAAATCTAATTTCTTGAGTATTTCATCTACAATTTCTTCTACCGTTTGATCTATAGAAACATGTATGCCATAATCTGGACTTTCAAGCGTATCTAACTGCGACTGCAGCAATAGAGGATCAAAAAAATGATTCTTACGGTTATCTAGTCTAGATTTTAAGGTTTCAAAAGAGCCATCTAGAAAGACCCAAAAAAGGTCTACATGTTTTGCCAAAATTTTTCGGTAGGATTCTTTTAATGCAGAACATGCAAGAATTGCTCCTTCCTCATTATACCACTCCTGTAATTTCTCATCTAAAATTTCTAACCAGGGCTTACGATCTTCGTCATTAAGTGGCAGCCCACTTTTCATTTTATCTACATTAGCCTGTGGGTGATAATCATCTGCATCCTTAAATGGAATATTTAATTTTTCGCTTAAAAGTAAGCCTATTGTAGTTTTGCCAGATCCAGACACGCCAGCGATAACAATTAATTTTCTCATAAATTTAGTGTAGTGTTATTTTATCTTGATTGAGAATAGTTAGGTCAAAACCAGGTTAATTATTCATTTCTATAACCTGAAAGAAATTATTTTTTGAATCAAGACGATACATTTTTTTTGAAACTGTAGATTTGCTAAACAAATTTATATACCTAAACTCTATATCTAAAGGTACTTCACCTGGCCAGGATTCTATAAATTGCCCTACTCTATCCCAGTTTTTAGGCTGAAAATTATTATGCATCTGTAAAAAAATGCAACCTAGCTTTTCTTTTAATAATAAAGTGTGCTCGAGATATTCAGGGATCAATTCAGAAACATTAACAAGTCGTTTTAAATGACTTATGTTTCTCGTGATTTTAGGAAAAAACCGAAAATCTGCCGGAACTTGCGCATACCATTTTTCAAACTGCTCTTTCGGAAAAAGCCTTAGAAACGTAGCATTTAACTCAATAGAATTAAATTGACGCGAATAATAATCCAATTCATCACGTATTCCTTTAGGATAGAAATTCTTTAAATCCTGCTTGTTCCATTTTGCACATCCTACATAGAGTACAGCCTTTTTTGAAACGGCTTTCCTTTTTAGTAAAACCTCAGTATCCGGATGATCTGCTGGTAATGTGAAGTGAATATGTTCAGGATTTTCTACCTTACCGAATTGCATAGTGATGTATTAAGTATAGGCGTATAAAAATTTATCCCTTTATACAGCTATGCTTTAAATATATAAATCCCATATTTAAAACAAGACAAGTATTTATTAAAACAAATCATTATAAATAAATTTCTATTTTTAGATCTTATCTGTGTAACATAATGGCGCACTTATTGTCTAACAATCAAGCAAAAAAACTAATTACAGTATTATGAAAGTATTTAAATCTCTTTTTACGCTAGCACTTGTGCTAATTGTAAATACGGTTTCTGCACAAACTGCAGAAGAAATTATTGCGAACTATGTAGAAAACACCGGTGGTGCTGAAGCCTGGGCTGAAGTAAATGCCACTAAGATGTCTGCTACAGTCAATCAAGGTGGGATGTCTATTCCGGTAACCGTGTACAACACTAAAGATGGTAAACAAGCCGTGGTAATTGAGTTTAATGGTCAGAAAATAACGCAAATGGCGTATGATGGTACAAATCTTTGGACCACAAATTTTATGTCTATGAAACCAGAAAAGTCTTCTGAAGAAATGACCCAGAATATGGCACTTAATAAAAATGACTTTCCTTCTCCACTACTTAACTATAAAGAGAATGGTTATGCTGTAGAATATATAGGTACCGAAACTAAAGAAGGTGCAGAAACTTACAAAGTAAAAATTACACAAGAGCCGGTAATGGTTAATGGTGTAGAAACTCCAAGTATAAGCTATTACTATTTTGATACAGAAAATTTTGTTCCTATTGTAATCGAGACTTCTCAAATGGGACAAGATGTAAATATCGTAATGAGCGATTATCAGGAAGTAGAAGGTCTATACTTTCCTTTTGCTATGAGCCAGGCAGGACAACCTTTTGAAATGAGCGAAATCATCGTAAACCCTGAAGTTGACGAAACAATTTTTGCATATCCCGGTGAATAATTTTCAGCATTAATTACCCGTAATGGGAATTCTTCAAGGGTGTCAATTTTTATAATAGACACCCTTTTTTATTTAATTTAAACTAACAAAAAATGAAAAAATTAATACTCACATTTAGTGCTTTATTACTTTTTGTTACAAGTAATGAAGCACAAGAAAATACACCTGGAGGAAAAGAACTATTTGGTGACATACAAGCGCGTCACATAGGTCCTGCTCTTATGAGTGGTCGTTTTATCGACCTTGAGGCTCATCCCACAAACAACCGCATATTATTTGCAGGAGCTGCGGGTGGTGGTGTTTGGAAAACTATTAATGGTGGCGCAACATTTAGTCCTGTTTTTGACGAGCACGCTCAAAGTATAGGTGCTATTAAAATAGATCCTACAGATCCTGATAAAACTGTATGGGTGGGCACAGGAGAAATCTGGACACGCAACTCGGTTAGTGTGGGTGATGGCTTATATAAATCTACAGATGGTGGTATAAACTGGACAAAGAAAGGCTTTGAAAACTCAGAGCGTATTAGTGCTATAGCTATTAATCCTTCAAATAATAAAGAGATGTATGTTGCTGTAATGGGTGCACTCTGGGGAGATAGTGAAGAGCGTGGTATTTATAAAAGTAATGATGCAGGAGAAACCTGGGAGAAAGTACTGTACACAGATGAATCTACTGGTGCGGCAGAACTCCTAATTGATCCTAAAAATCCCAATGTGCTCTACGCTTCCATGTGGAAATTCCGCAGAACACCATGGGGTTTTGAATCGGGCGGAAACACCAGTGCTATCTACAAAAGTAAAGATGCTGGTAAAACCTGGAATAAAATTCATGATGGATTCCCTGATGGCAAACTTGGTCGTATTGCGTTAGCGCTTTCACCTTCAGACTCCTCTATTCTTTATGCTGCAGTAGAAACAGAATCAGAAAAAACAAATGGCCTGTATAAAAGTACAGATGCAGGAACTAGCTGGAAACAGCTTAATAATGATTTTGGTCTTACTGTACGTCCCTTTTATTTTGCAAGACTTGTAGTTGATCCTAAAAATCCAGATATCCTTGTAAAAGGCGGCCTTTTTGGATCGATATCTAGAGATGGTGGCAAAACATTTCAGGATTTAGGTCCACAGCATTCAGACATACATGATATTGTTTTTGATTTTCACGATAGCAATCGTCTGTATACAGCAACAGATGGTGGTGTATATCGCAGCTGGGATGCCGGTTCTAATTTTGAAATGGTACAGGATTTACCGGTTTCTCAATTTTATCATGTTTCCGTAGATGACGCGACACCTTATAATGTTTATGGCGGACTTCAGGATAATCAATCGTGGTATGGACCTTCCTCATCTCCTGGTGGCGTTGAAGCCAGAGATTGGAATCTTATAGGAGCCGGTGATGGTTTTAGAGTGCTTAAACACGCTACAAAACCTATTATTTATTCAGAAATGCAAGGCGCTCAAAATGTATGGCGTTTTAATACGGAGCTAAATCAGGCAAAAAATGTTGCTCCGCCTGCAGAAAACGATGAGAAGCTACGATTTAATTGGAATGCACCTATGGCACTCAGTGTTCACGCTCCAGATCGATTTTATATGGGGAGCCAGTATCTTCATAAGTCTGAAGATATGGGTGATACCTGGACTAAAATCTCTCCAGATTTAACAACAAATGACCCTAAAAAGCAAGATTTAAATTCAGGTGGTTTATCTGCAGATAAATCGGGTGCAGAGACACACACTACAATTTTTACCATTGCCGAATCTTCTATAGACGAAAAAATTATCTGGGTGGGTACAGATGATGGCAATGTACAAATCACACGTGATGGAGGTAAATCATGGAATAATGTTGTAAAAAACATTACCGGTTTACCGGCAAATACATGGGTGTATCATATTGAAGCAAGTGTACATAATCCCGGCACTGCCTATGCTGTTTTTGATGGGCATGCTACAGGAGATATGAATACCTATGTATACAAAACTTCAGATTATGGTCAAACCTGGGAGTCTATTGTAACTTCAGACATTAAAGGATTTGCACGTAATATTCAAGAGGATTATGAGCAAAAAGATCTATTATTTTTAGGTACTGAATTTGGTCTTTTTATAACAACAAACGGTGGCAAAAACTGGTCTCATTTTACAAACAACCTTCCTGAAGTTGCAATACATTATATAGAACTTCAAAAAAGAACTTCAGATCTGGTTTTAGGTACACACGGAAGAGGAATTATTATACTAGATGATATTTCACCGCTACGACAAATTAATGATGCTGTTTTAGAAGAAGATTTGCACTTCTTTAAAACTTCAGCAGGTATTATAAAAGAAGAAAGTGGTTTTGGTGGTACAAGTACAGAAACCGAGTTTGTAGGAGAGAATCCCAGCAGTATGGCTAAAATCATGTACTATATGAAAAAGCGCCATACATTTGGTAAAATGAGTATGCATATCAAAGATTTAGAAGGAAATCTCATTGCAGAACCTGTTCCTGGAAAATCTAAAGGTATTAATATTGTTTATTGGGATTATTTAAAGAAAGCCCCTAAAGTTGCTGTAGGTAAAATACCCTCATTTGTAATAGCTCCTAAGGTAGACGCCGGTGACTACAACGTCGTTATCACAAAAGGCAAAGAAATCTATGAACATCGTATAAGTGTTAAAAATGATCCTAATTCTATGGTAACAGATGCAGACCGTACAGCAAATAAAGCATTAACCCTTCGTCTTTTTAACGCAATAGAAGATCTGGCGTATTTAGGATATCGCATAGATTCTACAGTAGAATTGTTAAAAGAAGATGCTACAAAAAATGCAACTAAAGCAGTAGAAGAATTGACAGCGTTAAAAGCAAAACTGGTAATAACCACCGGGGATCGCTATGTACAGGAAGCAGAACCAGAATTAAGAGAAAAACTGAATTTGCTTTATAATGAGGTTGCCGGTATGTTTGAAAAACCTGCGCCGGTACGTTACGCAAATACAGAAACTTATGAGCAACAAATTGCAGATGCCTGGAAAATGTATACAAATCTTGAAAAGAAATACGTTTCTAAAATTAATGCTGAGCGTATCAAAAATGGTAAAGAGGAACTTGTTTTAGATTCTAAAGAGGTATTCTTAGCAAAATAATTAAGATTTATCGCTGTTAATATCACGAAATTAATAGTCCGGATGTGCTAACTACTGACAGTTACACATCCGGATTTTTATTTTAAACCCCAATTGTTTTTGGATTTTCATCTTGATTTTTGTAAGTTATTACCAATTTTTACTAAAAATCATAGAGATTATGCAATCTTCAAAACACTTTAAAAAAAATAAAACGTTTATAAAACAATTGCGTGCGGCAAGCCTTGTATGGCTTGTAGGATTAATATTTATACTTTGGGCTTTATCAGATATACATTCAATTTCTCAATTGGGTCAGCTTAAATACATACCTGTTTATATTATTACTTTAGTATCTGCTGCCGGTTTGGTATGGTTTCACTATACATCCTGGCAAAAGAATAGTTCCATTTAATTTTTATCCTCTAATAGCGGAACAAATCTAAACTCCCCATACTCTTTCTTTTCAAAGTCGGTTTCACTTTTGCGAATTATGCGGGTCATGGTTTGTACTTCTTCACCTACAGGAATCACAAGCTTACCTCCTATTTTTAATTGGGCAAGTAGTGGTTTAGGAATAAAAGGAGCTCCTGCAGTTACAATAATTCCATCAAAAGGAGCAAATTCAGGCATTCCCAAATAACCATCTCCAAAGGTTAAACGCTTGGGACGGTATCCTAATTTTGCTAAAAAATTCTTTGTTTTTCTAAACAATTCTTGCTGGCGTTCTATGCTATATACTTTTGCGCCTACCTCACAAAGTACGGCTGTTTGATAACCACTCCCCGTTCCTATTTCTAAGACTACGGCTCCTTTTTTTAATTCAAGTAGTTCCGTTTGAAATGCAACCGTATAAGGTTGTGAAATGGTCTGGTCTGCAGCAATAGGAAAAGCCTTGTCTTGATAGGCGTGATCCTCAAAACTGCTATCCATAAAAAAGTGACGCGGTATTTTGCGTACGGCATCAAGCACGTCTTTATTTGTTATTCCTTTTTTTTCGAGAATCTGAGCTAACAGACGGCGTTTGCCCTGATGACGCGTAGTATCTTTCATAACGCTAAATTAAAAATCTACGACCGCCTTTGCTAAGAAAACACATTCATTTTTTCAACAATGCCCATTAGATAATTTATGGCTTAGAAAGCCTATTTTTGTGTAAAACAAAATAGATTATGCTAAAAGCCGGCGTTCTGGGTGCAGGTCACTTAGGAAAAATACATTTAAAACTTTTACAACAATCTGAAGCATACGAGTTAGTAGGCTTTTACGATGATTCTGATGCGGTAGCCGAGGCTGTCGTTAAAGAATTTGGGTACACCCGTTTCCCTTCTAGAGCTGCTTTAATTGAAGCTTGTGATATGGTTGACGTGGTTACACCTACTACACATCATTTTGACTGTGCAGAAGAAGTTATAAAAGCTGGTAAACATTTATTTATTGAAAAACCCATTACCCAAACTGTAGAACAGGCGGTTGCCATACGTGAACTTGCAAAAAAGCACGGAGTACGTGGTCAGGTAGGTCATGTAGAACGCTTTAATCCTGCATTTAGCGCAGTAAAGGATCTTATAGACAATCCCATGTTTATTGAGGCACATCGCCTTGCTGAATTTAATCCTCGCGGTACAGATGTTCCTGTAGTCTTAGATTTAATGATTCACGATATCGATGCGATATTAAGTGTCGTAAAAAGCAAGGTAAAAAAAGTATCGGCCTCAGGAGTTTCAGTAATTAGTGATACTCCAGATATTGCAAATGCTCGTATTGAATTTGAAAATGGTTGTGTTGCAAATCTCACCGCAAGTCGTATCTCTATGAAAAAGATGAGAAAAGCCAGGTTTTTTCAAAAAGACGCCTATATCTCTGTTGACTTTTTAGAGAAAAAATGTGAAATCGTACGTATGAAAGATGCTCCTGAACAAGCAGATGATTTTGCGATGATTTTACAGAATGCTGAAGGTATTAAAAAGCAAATCTATTTTGACAATCCTGAAGTACAGGATAATAATGCAATCTTAGATGAGCTAGAAGCTTTTGCTCAATCTATACAACAAGATACTACTCCTGTCGTTAGTTTAGCGCAGGGCACCGAAGCATTACGTATTGCTATGAAAATTATTGCAGATTTATAAATACCGCTCAAAACTGCTCGTTTTAATATGATTGCCATACTAAAAAAAGAATTTCATTCATTTTTTGCATCTCCGGTAGGTTATCTCGTGATAGGCCTGTTTCTGATTCTCAATTGGCTTTTTCTTTGGGTATTTGATAATGACTTCAATCAATTTGATTATGGGTTTGCAGATCTAACACCGTTTTTTCAACTTGCACCGTGGATTTTTATTTTTTTAATTCCCGCTGTAACTATGCGCAGTTTTAGTGACGAATTACGCCTGGGTACATTAGAGCTTCTCTTAACACAACCCATAACCACGTTAAAATTAGTTCTGGGAAAGTTTTTTGGCGGGTTATTTTTAATTCTTTTGGCGCTCATTCCTACCCTAATATACATTTACGCTATAGATCAATTGGGAAATCCTCAGGGTAATTACGATTCTGGTATTTTAATAGGTTCGTATCTGGGGCTTCTCTTTTTAGCGCTCGCCTATACAGCAATTGGGATTTTTGCCTCGACCTTATCTGAAAATCAGATTGTCGCATTTATAATAGCAGTTTTTTTGTGTTTCCTTTTCTATTTTGGTTTTGATGGTTTAGCAGATGTTTCTAATATCGAATTTTTGAGAACTCTAAGTTTGCAACGCCATTTTGAAAGTATTAGTCGCGGTGTTTTAGACAGTAGGGATTTGATTTATTTTTTAAGTGTAGGCACAGGGTTTATAGCAATGACCATTTTTAAGCTTGAAAAGAAAAGGTAATATGAAGCTAAATTCTAAATATCCTATTGTTCTTGCCTTGCTAATAGTTGTTGGCTATTTATCACAGCTTTATAGCTTTAGAATAGATCTTACAGCAGATGGCAGATATACCCTGTCAGAATCTTCAGAAACAATTCTCGCTAAAGCGACAGAGCCTTTAATAATTGATGTTTTTTTAGAAGGAAACGTGCCCGATGCGTTTCTTAAATTGCAACTAGAAACCCGCCAGCTGCTTGAGGAATATGCTTCAGAAAACCCTAATATTAAGTTTGCTTTTGTAAATCCTGTCCCAGACGGTGCTGTAGTAGAAAATATTGCACAGGATTTTAATAATCGTGGTATGCGACCAGAACAGGTACAGCTACGTAACAATGGTAAGGTTACACAAGAGTTTATATTTCCGTGGGCAATAGCATCTTACAAAGGTAAAACAGTACCTATACCATTATTAAAAAAGACTTTAGGAGCAAGCCCAGATGAACTCGTAAGCCGTTCTGTTCAAAATCTTGAATATGCCTTTTCTAATGGTCTATATAAACTTTTAAATCCTAAAAGTAAACGTATTGCTGTACTTAAGGGTAATGGTGAACTGGATGACAAATACATTGCAGACTTTTTTAAAACCTTAAGAGAAAGCTATTTTATAGCACCTTTTCCGCTAGATTCTGTTAATGGAAATACAGATCAGGTTATGCAGGCACTTAACAGTTTTGATCTTGTAGTTGCTGCAAAACCTACAAAAGCTTTTACAGATGTAGAAAAGTATGCCTTAGATCAATTCACAATGCAAGGTGGTAAAGCCATATATCTTATAGATGAGGTGGCTATGGAAACAGACAGCCTCTATGCTAATGACGGTATGGCTTTGGCAACTGCGCGAATGCTTAACCTTAACGATTTTTTCTTTAAATACGGCATACGTATCAATTCCGTTTTAGTAGAAGATTTATATGCTGCTCCGCTTGTATTAGCTAGTGGTGAGACCACTAATTCTCAATACACACAGTTACCATGGTTTTACTATCCCTTAATTACTACGGAAGAAAACCACCCAATTAATACAAATATTGACAATCCTGTTTTTTTAAGATATGCCAACCAGATTGATCTACTAGAAACAGAAACGCGCAAAACAGTACTTTTAAAAAGTTCACTACTCACAAAGTTAAGTGGTGTTCCTCTACCCATTTCGCTAGAAACAATAACTACAGAACCTAAACCCGAACGTTATGCAGGCGGAGCTCAAACTCTAGCTGTTTTATTAGAAGGAAACTTTACTTCAGCCTTTAAAAACAGAATACTCCCTGTCGAATCTTCAAGTCTTAAATTTTTAGAAAAATCAAATAGAGAAACAGCAATTGTTGTAATCGCAGACGGAGATATTATACGTAACGACTTAGATAAAAACGGTAGACCTCTTGAGTTAGGCTTCGATAAATTTACGTTTAAGGAATACGGTAATAAAGAATTTTTACTCAATACGGTGAACTACCTTCTTGACGATACCGGTCTTATTAACATTCGAAGTAAAAGTATTCTCCTCCCGGCATTAGATATAGAGAAAACTGTAAACGATCGCTCAAGCTGGCAAGCCTTTATTTTAGGGACTTCATTACTATTCTTAGTCCTTTTTGCAGGAGTATACATCTATCTTAGACGTCGCAGCTATCGTTAGTAGATGTTAATAAGTTTGTTTCGGCAAAAAAAGCTATTACGATATCTTTGTTAGGCTGTTAAACCAGCTGTATTTTAAAACTTACAACCAATTATATTCTGGTTCAACTGATGAACCAAACTATTATAAATAGCACCTTCTTATGAAATTTATTGTATCAAGTTCTTACCTTTTAAAACAATTACAAGTTTTAGGTGGGGTAATTAACAACAGCAACACGCTTCCAATTTTAGATAATTTCCTATTTGAGTTAGAAGATAATGATCTTAAAGTTTCTGCTTCAGATTTAGAAACTACAATGATTGCCGTTCTTGATGTAGAGTCTGAAGATACTGGAAGTATTGCAGTGCCGGCACGTCTTTTATTAGATACGTTAAAAACGTTTCCTGAGCAGCCTTTAACTTTTGTAGTAGGTGATAATCACACTATAGAAATAAGCTCTAATCATGGTAAATATGCTCTAGCCTATGCTTCTGGTGAAGAATTTCCGAATGCAGTTGAATTAGATGATCCTAGTAAAGTAACTATACCTGCTGCAGTTTTAGCAACAGCAGTGAGCAACACTATTTTTGCTACCGGAAATGACGATTTGAGACCGGTGATGAGTGGTGTATTCTTTCAATTTGATACTGAAGGTTTGACGTTTGTTGCAACAGACGCTCACAAACTGGTTAAATACGGTCGCACAGATGTAAAAGCTACTCAAACGGCAGAATTTATTATGCCTAAAAAACCGTTGAATCTTTTAAAAGGTATTTTAGCTTCTAGCGACGATGATATTACGGTAGAATACAATGATTCTAATGCAAAATTTAGTTTTGACAATGTACAATTGCTGTGTCGTCTTATAGATGGTAAATACCCAAATTACGAAGCGGTAATTCCTAAAGAGAATCCTAATAAATTAATTATAGACCGTAATCAGTTTTTAAATTCGGTACGTCGTGTTTCTATTTTCTCAAATAAAACCACCCACCAAATCAGACTTAAAATTGCGGGTGCAGAATTAAATATTTCTGCAGAAGATATAGATTACAGTAATAAAGCAGAAGAGCGTTTAACCTGTGATTATCAAGGTGACGATATGCAAATAGGTTTTAATAGTCGTTTTCTGGTAGAAATGCTCAATAACCTGAATGCTAATGACGTTTCTCTTGAAATGTCACTTCCTAATCGTGCGGGAATTTTAACTCCCGTAGATGGCTTAGATGAAGGTGAAAAAGTAACCATGCTGGTTATGCCGGTAATGCTTAACAACTAGACAGTTTAAAAATACCTTTTATTACGTGAAAAAGCCCTGTTGATAATTCAACAGGGCTTTTTCTATATTAATCAAAGTAATGTTCTGTAGCTTAGTAAGCTAATAAAACAGTTAAATTATTTATCTCCAAAACTATAAAACAAACCAGGACCATCGCACTGTTCCCAGTTACTCTTTAGGCTACTCGAGTCTATATACTCTAAAAATTCTTCAGTTGTTCCTGTACAATTTCCTACCAGCACATTATCTGTATCGTGTGTGAATTTTAAATATTTATCACTTTCAATCATTACAATATCAAATTCGCCTTGAGAGCTTAAGGTATCCCCATCTCGAATCTGCACTTTAGTAAATCGCATCTCACTGCCCAATTCATAATATTCCTGCCATTCCATTTCTGAACCGCTGCGTTCAGAATTAAGCGTATTACCAGACATTTTTACAAGAGATAATTTAATTGATTGATTTTCTTGTACTTCTATGGGCTGCTCTGAGGTATCTGAACACGACCCCAGGATTATCAAACTCAAAAATAAATAGGAGAATCTAAACTTCATAAATATGTTTTTTGAGTAGATGAAAAACTTTAAGAAGGGTTGCGTCTAAAAACAAAAAAAAACGACTGAATTTCTTCAGTCGTTTTTAAAATAATAATAAGTGAAATTATACTCGAGGTAAATCACCATCTCCTTTGAGTGGTAAATCTGATTTCCCCATTAAATATTTATCAACATAGTGCGCCGCTTGTCTACCTTCAGAAATCGCCCAAACAATTAAAGATTGACCTCTACGCGTATCTCCTGCTGCAAAAACACCCGGTACATTAGTCATATAATCATCTACAGAAGCCTGAATATTTGTTCTTGGATCTAATTTTACACCTAATTGCTCAGCTATTGTAGCTTCACTTCCAGTAAAACCTAAAGCAAGAAAAACCATATCTGCTTTCCATTCTTTTTCGGTACCCGGTACCTCAGAAAGGTTAGGTCGCTCTCCGGGTTTATGTGTCCACTCTACCTCAGAGGTTACCAAACCGGTTAAATTTCCATCTTTATCACCTACAAACTTTTTTGTAGAGATTGAGAAAAAGCGTTCTGCACCTTCTTTATGAGAACTACTGGTACGTAATCGCATAGGCCAATAAGGCCAAGGCTGATTTTCAGGACGCTCAGGAGTTCCTTTACTCATTATCTCAAAATTATTTACACTCGTAGCACCTTGTCGTATAGATGTACCTATACAGTCACTACCGGTGTCTCCACCGCCTATTACAATGACATCTTTACCGTTTGCATTTATTTCTTCACCTTTCCACTGTAAGCCATCAACGCGACGGTTATTTTGAGGTAAGAAATCCATAGCCTGATAAATACCTTTTAAGTCTGCTCCTTCAATAGGTAATGTTCTGCGCACGGTTGCACCACTACAAAGCACTACTGCATCATATTCTTCCTTTAATGCATCTGCCGTAATATCTACGCCAACGTGAACTCCGCATTTGAAAGTAATCCCTTCTTCTTCAAGAATTACCAGTCTACGGTCTATGACATGCTTTTCCATCTTAAAATCAGGAATACCATAACGTAATAAACCTCCCGGTTTTTCATCACGTTCATAAACAGTAACCAAATGTCCTGCACGATTTAATTGCTGCGCAGTTGCAAGACCAGCAGGACCAGAGCCAATTACAGCCACTTTTTTACCGGTACGTTTTTGAGGCGGGTTTGCCTTTATCCACCCGTTTTTAAAAGCTTCTTCAGCTATATTTTTTTCAATATTCTCAATAGTAACCGGGTCTTCATTTATCCCCAAAACACATGCTTCTTCACAAGGTGCAGGACATAATCTACCTGTAAATTCAGGAAAATTATTTGTGCCGTGCAGTATATGTGCTGCCTCTTCCCAACGCTCACGGTAAACTGCGTCGTTAAAATCTGGTATTAAATTACCTAAAGGGCAACCACTATGACAAAATGGAATCCCACAATCCATACAGCGGGCTCCTTGATTCTTAAGTTCAGATTTCTCTAAGGGTATTGTAAATTCTTCATACTTCTTCACCCGTTCTTCAACAGGTTTGTACGGTTCTATTTTTCTTTCGTATTCTAAAAATCCGGTTATTTTTCCCATGATTCTATTATTCCGTTAAATCTGTTAATTTTTCTTCTTCTTCTAATCGTATAAGAGCCTTACGGTATTCTTCTGGAAGTACTTTTACAAACTTAGGCAGATAAGAGTCCCAGTTTTCTAATATACGTTGCGCTAAAGTACTTTGCGTATAATTGTAATGATTAGTTACTAATTCGTGAAGTTGCGTTACATCTTCTGACGCTGTAACCGGATCGAGATTTAAATCTGTAGCATTACATTTTGATCTAAATGTGCTGTCTGCATCTAAAACATAGGCTACACCACCGCTCATACCTGCTCCAAAATTACGTCCTGTTTTACCCAGAATTACTGCTAAGCCACCGGTCATATATTCACACCCGTGATCTCCAATACCTTCAACAACAGCTACGGCTCCACTATTACGTACACAGAAACGTTCTCCGGCTGTACCGTTAAAATACGCTTCACCACTTGTTGCACCATATAACGCAACATTACCTATAATCACATTCTCACTAGCTTCAAAGGTTGCTTCTTCTGGTACTTTTACAATTAAGCGAGCTCCGGAAAGACCTTTACCCACATAATCATTTGCGTTACCATCTACTTTTAGGGTTAAGCCTCGAGTAGCAAAAGCTCCAAAACTTTGACCTGCAGAACCTTTAAAGTTTACTTTCAACGTATTGTCAGGTAATCCTTGCTCGCCATAAATTTTTGAAATCTCATTACTTAAGATTGCTCCTACTGCACGATCTAAATTAGTAATGTCAAGATCTAAAGTTGTTTTCTCTTTTCTAAATAAAGCAGTGTGTGCTAACTCTATAATTTCAAAATCGATAGATTTTTCTAAATGGTGATTTTGAGTTTCTGTATTATAAACTTTTACGCCTTGAGGAACAGCAATATTGTGTAAAATAGGAGAAAGATCTACTCCCGCAGCTTTATAATGCTCTACTGCTTTACTGCGATCTAACTTTTGAACTTGTCCTACCATCTCATCTATAGTTCGGAAACCAAGTTGCGCCATTATCTCTCGTAACTCTTCTGCCACAAAATACATGAAGTTTACTACGTGTTCTGGCTTCCCTTTAAACTTCTTACGAAGCTCTGGGTTTTGGGTTGCTATACCCACCGGGCATGTGTTTAGATGACACACACGCATCATAATACAACCTGATGCTACTAATGGAGCCGTTGCAAAACCAAATTCTTCTGCACCCAGCAGACAAGCTACCGCTACATCACGTCCTGTTTTTAACTGACCATCACATTCCAGACGTATTCTGCTACGTAGATTGTTAAGTACTAAGGTTTGTTGTGCTTCAGCAATACCTAATTCCCAGGGTAAACCGCAATGTCTTAGAGATGTTAATGGAGAAGCTCCTGTACCCCCATCATAACCTGAAATTAAAATTACATCTGCCATTGCTTTTGCAACACCGGCAGCAACCGTACCTACTCCTACTTCAGAAACAAGCTTCACATTAATACGTGCTTCGCGGTTTGCAGATTTAAGATCATATATTAATTGTGCTAAATCTTCAATTGAATAAATATCGTGATGCGGTGGCGGTGAGATTAGACCTACGTAGGGTGTACTCTTACGGGTTTTAGCAATAAATTTATTTACTTTCTCTCCTGGTAATTGACCACCTTCTCCCGGTTTAGCCCCCTGTGCCATTTTAATCTGAATCTCTGCAGCACTGGTAAGGTAATTACTGGTAACTCCAAAGCGACCGGAAGCCACCTGCTTAATTGCAGAATTGCGCCAGTCTCCGTTAGGGCTTTTGTAAAAACGTTCTGCATCCTCTCCACCTTCTCCACTGTTACTTTTTCCGCCAATACGGTTCATCGCTACAGCAAGATTCTCGTGCGCTTCTTTACTTATTGAACCATAAGACATAGCACCAGTTTTAAATCGTTTTACGATTTCAGTCCAGGGTTCTACTTCTTCTAATGGAATTGGGTCGTAATTTGAAAATTCAAAAAGACCACGTATAGTCATTAAATTTTTTGACTGTTCGTTTACTAAACTAGCATATTCTTTATAGGTCTTCGGATTGTTTTGACGCACAGAATCCTGAAGTTTTGCAATAGTCAACGGATTAAACATATGTTTTTCTCCGTTACGACGCCAGCGGTAATCACCACCTATTTCCATCTCCAGGTTTCCTGAAATATCCTGACGTTTAAATGTACGGCTGTGTCGTTTTGCCACCTCCTGCTCTACTTCATAAAGACCTATACCTTCTATACGGCTAGGCGTATTAGGGAAATACTTTTCTATTAATTTAGAATTTAATCCCAGAGCCTCAAATAAACGAGAACCCCTGTATGAATTTAAGGTAGAGATACCTATTTTATTCATTACCTTAATTACTCCTTTACCTACGGCCTTATTGTAATTTTCGACAGCATCCTGAAACTCTATATTTTCAAGATTTTTCTCATCTATTTCTTCTCTAATAATCTCGTTAACCATGTACGGGTTAATCGCACTGGCACCATAACCAAATAATAAAGCGAAGTGGTGCACCTCACGTGGTTCTGCAGATTCTATGATAATACTCATTTTTGAACGCTGCCCACTTCTAAAAAGTCCGCTGTTCATATAAGAACAACCTAACAGTGCAGGAATAGGCGCCATTTTCTCATTAACGCCTCTGTCTGAGAGTATAAGTATAGTGTGACCAGCATCAATAGCTTCAGAAGCCTGAGCTACCATAGACTCTAATGCATCTTCAAGGCCATTTAACCCTCTGTTTGCTTCATAAAGCATAGGTATTTCAGTAACCTTAAAATCTGGATGATCAAAGTTTTTAATCTTATCCAAATCTTCTTTTGAAATTACCGGATTCTGTATTCTAATTTTTTTACAATAATCTGGAGTAATCTCCATCAAATTGGTATCAGGTCCAAGTGTTAAACTCAAATCTGTAATAAGCTCTTCGCGAATACCATCAAGCGGTGGATTGGTTACCTGAGCAAATAGCTGTTTAAAATAGTTATATAAAAGCTGGGGTCTTTCAGATAATACTGCTAATGGCGTATCAGATCCCATAGATCCTATGGGCTCTTTTCCTTTTCCCGCCATAGGCAGAATAATAGTACGTATATCTTCCGCAGTATAACCAAACGCATTTTTACGCAGATCAAAAATGGTCTCTTCTACTTTTAGATCTACATCGCGATATGGAATATCTTTTAAGTTAACTCGGTTTTTATTTAGCCATTCTCCATAGGGCTTTTTAGATACGATGCTTTCTTTAATCTCTTCATCGTTAATGATTCGACCAGCTTTCATATCTACTAAAAACATTTTTCCCGGCTCTAATCTACCGTGAAAAGCAATATTTTTTGGTTCTAATTCAAGAACACCCGTTTCTGAAGACATAATTACATATCCTGTTTTAGTTACAGAATAACGTGAAGGTCTTAAACCATTACGATCTAAAACTGCTCCTATATAATCACCATCGGTAAAAGGAATAGATGCAGGACCATCCCAAGGCTCCATAATACAGCTATTAAACTCGTAAAATGCTTTTTTAGCCTCGCTCATATCCTGATGCTTCTCCCAGGCTTCAGGAACTAACATCATCATAATCTCTGGCAATGATCTACCAGACATTAATAACAACTCTACAACCATATCCATTGAGGCAGAATCAGATTTTCCTTTTAGAATAATTGGGAAAAGCTCTTTAATCTCTTCGCCAAACCACTCACTTTCTAAAAGTTCTTCTCTACTGCGCATACGAGATACATTACCACGCAGGGTATTTATTTCGCCATTGTGACACATATATCTAAATGGCTGTGCTAAATCCCAGGTAGGAAATGTATTTGTAGAGAAACGCTGATGTACCAGTGCCAGACGTGTAGTTAACTTAGGATCTAATAAATCTGTATAATAAAATTTAATATCCTCAGGCATTAAAAGCCCTTTAAATATTAAAGTTTTGTTAGATAAACTTGGTAAATAAAAATAAGAGTGCTCAGAAAGCTTACTACTTAATATGGTATGCTCTGTAATTTTACGTGCCGTATAAAGTTTAATCATAAACTCCTGCTCCTGCATTTCTGCATTAGGCTTACCTATAAAGATTTGTTCTATATGAGGTTCTACGCTGGCTGCAATAGACCCAAGATAACCTGCATCTACCGGTACTTTTCTCCAACCTAGGAGTACAAGCCCTTTATCTTTAATTTGTTTTTCAAAAACCTCTTTACAATATGCACGTTGATTTTCCTTTTTAGGTAAAAAGACATTACCCATCGCATACTCTCTAGGTGCCGGAAGATCAAAATCACAATTCTCTTCAAAGAAGTCGTACGGTATATCTATAAGAATACCTGCACCATCTCCTGTTTTACCATCACTACTAACTGCACCACGATGTTCTAGTTTTTCTAAAATTTCTAGAGCCTTATGAATAATATCATTTGACTTGTTTCCTTCAAGACTACAAATGAACCCTGCGCCGCAATTTTCGTGTTCCCATTCTGGTGAATATAAACCCTGTTTTTCCATAAAATTTCTCCTCTTATTTAAAGACTGAATCATAAAGCTATTCAATAAACTTTTATGCTAATAATTTTAAAGAATAAGATTTTTATTATTCCATAATTAGCAATAAAACCGACTTAAAATGCAAACAAATCAAAATAAGTTAACAGATTTTATAAAAAATGAAACGCACTTTTTCAGTTTTTAAGGTTTTTTGGCAGAAAGTAAAAAATTGCATTTTCTTAAACCCATGTTAACATTTGACGTTTTCGATGCTTTTTTAACCACACAAACCTTAAAAAATCACGAAAAATGGACAAAACACACAATCAATTTCACAAAACACATCTTTATTAAGCCTTAAATAATGTTATACCCTAAAAAATAGGGGGTAAATTTTGATTAAATAATAAAAATTAAACAGTAACCCCTAAAATATTGGGGGTGGTCTTAAATATTATCTAGTTTAGCAACTCACCAATTAATCAAATTTAGAATGAAAAAATTACTACTACCTTTAATGATTTGCTTGAGCATTTCTGCAATAGCTCAAGAAGAAGAAACATCCTGGTCTGATGGTTTTACACTTTCGGGTTCTGTAGATGCCTATTTCAGACAAAATCTTAATGCTCCAAATAAATTAATTGATACAGATGCAGACGGGGAAGTAGATAGTTATGTCGCTCCCGGTTCTTCTTTTGCAAACCAGCCTGGTTTTGCTTTAGGTATGGCCAATCTTATTATTGGTTATGAAAAAGGAAATGTAGGAGTTGTTGCAGATCTTGTCTACGGTCCTCGTGGTACAGACGCTGTTTTTGGCTCTACTACAGCAAGTTCTAGTATTGTTAACCAATTATATGTGTACTGGAATGTGAGTGAAAAAGTAAAATTAACCTTTGGTAACTGGAATACCTATTTAGGTTATGAAGTGATTTCGCCTGCAGCAAATTTCAACTACTCTACCTCTTATATGTTCTCTTACGGTCCTTTCTCTCACTCTGGTCTTAAAGCAGATTTTGCCCTTGACGATAATTGGAGCGCAATGCTTGCTGTTATGAACTCTACAGATTACACAGACTATAATCCTTTTGGTGGTTACACTGCCGGTGCGCAGCTGGGGTATTCTGCAGATGCAGGCAGTGCTTACTTAAACTTCTTATATGGTGATCAGGATGGTGACTATACAGATATGGGCATAGGCGAAGGTGTAGGTGCTACTTTTCAAGTAGATCTTACAGCTGGATTAGACCTTTCAGATTCTTTTTACTTAGGTCTTAATACAACGTATAACACTACCGAAGCAGGAGATTTAGGTGGTGATTCATTCGGTTTTTACGGTGTTGCGTTATACGCACAAATCGCAGCAAGCGAAACCTTTTCTGTAGGTCTACGCCCAGAGTATTTTAGCCAGTTTGGTGGTTTTGATGCAATAGGTGGAAATGACGCTAACGGAGACGGAAATGTATTTGCTTTAACCTTATCTGGTAACGCAAAAGTTGGCCCTCTTACTTTTATTCCCGAATTTAGATTAGATTCTGCTAGCGAAGATGTATTCTTGGATGGTGATTTAACACCACAAGGAAGCTTAGGGTCCTTCCTGCTTGCTGCCGTATATTCATTTTAATCTAAAACACAAATTACACAATGAAAAAAATCGAAGCGATTATTAGAAAATCAAAATTTTCAGCCGTAAAGAAGGCTTTACATGAAAAAGGAGTAAACTTTTTCTCTTATTGGGATGTTACCGGGCTGGGTAATGAAAAACACGGTCACGTTTATCGTGGTGTTTCATACAGCACAAGTGACATACAGCGTAGATACTTATCAATAGTAGTAAACGATGACTTTGAGCAAATAACCATTGCAGCTATTCTTGAAGCAGGATCTACAGGAGAAGTAGGTGACGGGAAAATATTTGTTTCTGACATTAAAGAAGCCTACAGAATACGAACAGGTAAAAAAGGTGGCGACACTTTAAACTAAACTAATCAACCCTAACAAAACAAATTAATATATGGAAGCAGGATTATTTACAGCAAACAACGTATGGATGATGATCTGTACAGGGCTTGTGTTTTTTATGCACCTTGGATTCTCATTACTTGAAATAGGACTTACTCGCGAGAAAAACACGATAAACATTTTATTTAAAAATGTGTTTATCATCTGCATAGGTCTATTAGTATATTATATAGGAGGTTTTAACCTAATGTATCCTGGCTTTGCAGAAGATTCTTCAGGGATTTTTAGCTTTGCCGGATTTGGTATTGCCCCTCCAGAAAATGGTATGACTCCAGAATATGCAGATGGTGGTTACACATGGTGGACAGATTTCTTATTTCAGGGAATGTTTGCCGCTACAGCTGCAACTATAGTTTCTGGTGCAGTAGCAGAGCGTATTAAACTAGGCGCCTTTATGATTTTTACAGTTATCTATGTAGGCTTAGTATACCCTATAGTAGGTTCCTGGAAATGGGGTGGCGGTTTCTTAGATGCAATGGGTTTTTATGACTTTGCAGGTTCTACTCTTGTACACTCTGTAGGTGGCTGGGCTGCGCTTATTGCAATCTACTTACTGGGAGCACGTATAGGTAAATTTGATGAAAATGGTAAAGCAAATGCTATACCGGGACACAATATTCCTTTTGCTGTAGCAGGAGTATTAATTCTTTGGTTAGGATGGTTTGGCTTTAATGGAGGTTCTGTACTATCTGCAGATCCTGCTTTAACATCTTTAACACTGGTGACAACCTCTTTAGCTGCCGCAGCAGGTGGTGTAAGTGCATTTATAGTTTCTACTATTATGTATAAAAACTACGATTTAACCATGTTCCTAAACGGAATTTTAGGAGGTCTGGTAGGTATCACAGCAGGTGCAGATCAAATGTCTCCTAATGACGCAGTTATTATAGGGGTTATAGCAGGTGCAATTATTGTTTTTGGTGTTGCTTTAGTAGACAAATTAAAATTAGACGATCCTGTAGGAGCTGTAGCAGTACACTTAATATGTGGTATCTGGGGTACCTTAGCTGTAGGTATATTTGGTGCTATGGCTAGTATGGAGCAGTTTGTTACCCAATTAACGGGTGTAGGTATTGTAGGTGCATTCTGTTGTACAACAGCTTTTATAATCTTGTTTGTACTGAAAAAGACTATGGGTCTTCGAGTTTCTGAAAAAGAAGAACTTGAAGGTTTAGACGAGCACGAACACGGTATGAGCGCTTATCCTGATTTTGGATTAAACGAACATTAAAATTTCGGTTATTACTTTTTAAAAACCCCGCATCTTCTGATGCGGGGTTTTTTTATTTAATTACGTTAAGAATTGATACGATAACGGGTAATACGTATGTTCTCCATTTATTGCTTTTATAGCATTAATGATAGGGAAAATAAAAATAAGCACAGCTAGAATAATAAGGCCGAGAACACCAAGCCCAAAAAGGAAAATTGCCGGCACACAAAACAACGTTAGGATAAACGTGCTGATTTGAAAATTCAAGATTTGCTTTCCTTGAGAATCCATATCAAAAACTTTATCTTTTTGGGTTAACCACAATACCAATGGTATTACGAAGCCTCCAAAACCTGTAACAAAATTTATTAATTGACTTAAATGTGCGAGTGCAACTAAATTTCTATCCTCTCTTAAGTTCATGATTTTTTGATATTTGATTGATTATTATATAAGTACCCAAATCAAACCATTTGTTACACAACCCAAAACATGTGTTTTTAAATTATGGCACACTCCTTGTAAAGTATGATATGTACCATCCAAAAAGTTCAAAGAGTACAAACCATTAAAATTTAGAAATCATGAAAAACTTATTCTTTCTTTTTATAGGCCTTATGTCTGGCCTTACTCCAATACAAGCGGAGTCCCTGGATGCTACTTCGACCCGATATGATGGCAGTCGTTATATTTTTGTTGAAGGTGGTGTTGAATTTTCGGTTTACCCAGATGGTGAATTCGATTTTGTTCTACCTCAAATAGCTCAAAGAGCAGTTAACGTAAATGTAAATGCGGGCCCTGTAAATATTAGCTATAACTCGGGTTACAATTACGATCCTTATGTTCAATACGATGATTATGGTGCGGTATTACAAATAGAAGATGTTCCTATTTACTACGATAACTGGGGTAGAATTACACAGGCAGGTAATGTATATATAAACTACCGCAATGATCGTATTGTAAATGTAGGTGGGTTGAATGTTTTTTATAACGGATCAAGATTTTCGCACGTAACCGGTTATATAAATATATACAACAGAGGTTATGTGTACCATCCCTACCATAATTTTTTCTACCGCCCGTTTTTTGATAGATGTCTAGTGTATAATACACCGTACAGAAGATATTATCGTCCTGTACGTTATGATTACGCATATCACAGAAGTCATTACAATCAAGGTTACCGTAATGGGTATGCAAATGCATATCACGACTTTAAAAGACCTAAAGGACGTGTGGCACATAATAACGCAAGAAGAGGCAGTTATGCAACAGCTAGGACTCAAGTAAATAACGATAGACGCTATGCTACTAATTCTAGAAGTGCTGTTACTAGTAGATCTAATACAAGTCGTTCTCAGGAAGCTAAGAGAAATACAAATTCTAGACAGTATAGTAAATCAAATCAGGTGCAAAGTCGTTCTGGCAATACAAGAAGTAATTCAGCAAGATCCTCTACTCCATCACGCAATAGTAAATCACCTGCTATAATTGATTCACGAGGTTCTAGAAACGCAAGCCCTGAAGTCTATAGAACTGCAAATTCACGTAGCTCTACAACGAGGTCATCACAGTCTGCTCAACGAGCTCCACAAAGAAATACTTCAACACAACGAGCAGTAACTCAACGCGCGTCTCGAGGTAATAGTTCGCAACGACAGGTAGCGCAGAGAAATACGTCACAGCAACGTTCTGCTGCACCTAAGCGTACTGTTCAAAGTTCTCAAAATTCACGCAGCAGCAATGCCGCCAGAACAAGTAAAAGTTCAAATAGAGAACGTTCTTCTGAGAGAGGCTCAAGAGGAAGAGGCAATTAAAATTTTGGTTGGTTAGTTGGAAGATCCCGTTTTTGATTTATTCAAAGCGGGATTTTCGTTTTAAGATATAATCGTTTATCCATTTATATATCTCGGGAGAGAGTTTAAAGAAATAAACTACACTTAAATAGCTAAGACTTATTATCAATGATTTTAATGCAATCGCTAACAACGGATTTATAGTAAAATCCCAAAAATAAAAAGCTAAACCAAGTAGCACGAGTAAGAATGTTGTGTATAGCGTTTCTCGAGTAAAGGGGTGCATCTTAAATTTTTTAAACACCACTACAATTTTAGCAAATGCATAACCTACTGAAGCTATAAAGGTCGCTATAGCGGCACCATTTATTCCTAGTTTTGGTATAAAGATAAGATTAAGAGCTACCGCTACGATAACTAAGAAAACGCCCAATACAAGCACCAGTCTATAATAATCGCTGTTGTATAATATTGCGTTATTATTTCCTAAAATGTTGTCTACTAATTTTGCAAGCGAAATCAAAAGCACCACGTAAAGTCCCTTACTGTATGCAGGATCTAAAATTAAATAAAGACTTTTTATATTGCATACAATTAACAACAGAAGAAGACCAGAAATTATATAGAGTGTAAGTGAGCTTTTTTTATAGAGATCTTTGAGCTCTAAAAACCGTCTTTCATTAAGATAATTAGCCGTCAACGGATACATAATCTGATGCATCGCTCTGGCCGGTACAGCAATTACAGCGGCTATATAAATTCCTACTGAATAGTAAGCAACATTTTCAATTGGCACCAGCTTACCCAGCATAAACATGTCAATTTCTAAAATCATTACCGCTACAGAACCTGCTATGATTATAAGCACACTATATTTAAGTATCGCAACCCATTCATAAGGTATTGCCAGTCTCAACCTTGGCCTTTTTAAATAAAAAGCATACCCCATCATAATACCCATACGTAACATATAAACTACACCCACCCCATATAAAAAATCTTGAGTAGTTATAATTTTTAATGCAAAAAATAAAAGAAGAATCATTACTCCTAAACGGTGAAAAACCTCATTCATTATATTCCCAAAGACACTACGCAACTGTGCTTTTGAATATGCATAGGCAATCTCAAAATATGCCATTGCAAAAGCAATAATTCCTATGAGAAAGACATAAGGGCGTACAATTTCATTTTTTGAAGCTAAAAAAGTTACAAGTTCATCATAGAAAATCCCAATGAGAATAGAGCTTGGTATTAATACAAGTAACGGCAAAAGCAACATAAAACTTAGAAATACATCTTGACTTCTACCACTATATCTGGAGTAGAACTTAATAAGTGTATTTTGGGCACCCACAGCGATAAAAGGCATAGCTAGTGTTGCGCTACTCAATAAAAAACCTACCAAACCATAATACTCATCTTTAAAGAATTGAACATAAAGTACCAATGTGTTTAAGGCACCTATTCCAAAACCAAGATAGGTGGTTATGAGGTTTTTAAAAGATTGTGAAGAGACAATTCCCATATAGGCTTTAATCTAAAATTGATATAGTATTTCTGAAAGTTGTCTGGTTAATTCTTTGCGGGTAAAGGCTGTCAAATCTGAAGTATTTTGAGAAATACCGCCTGTTTTATACCTATTATAATATTCTAATATGGTGTTTTTTAGTTGCGCTTTATTTCCATACGAAAAATAAGAACCACTTTTTGCCTGTTCCAGTATTTCTATAATATCAGAATCTTTTGGACCTATTGCTATTATAGGCCTTTTAGAGGCTAAATACTCAAATAATTTACCGGGAATTATCGCCTGGGTATCGTAAGAATCAATTTCGATTAAAAGTAGTAGCTGCGCACTGCATTGCCTGCGTATTGCTTCCTGATGCGAGACGTAACCGGGCAACTCTAAATTTGGAGACAAATGATAACGTTCTATATTTTGAATTACAGTAGTACTTACTTTACCGGTTAGCTGAATACGCAAATCTTGAGAAAAATCATTATGCTCTTGCTTAAGTTCACTCAAGGCCTGCCACAATATATCTGGATTACGATCTTCAAGAAGCGAACCTATATGCGCTAATGTAAACTTAGTATCTAAGGGCACTGTTGCATCATAGACAGTATCAAAGCCATTTGTAATACAGGTAATAGGCGTTGTCGTCGTTTTACTAAAATCACTTTTAGTAGTAGGACTGGTAACTATAATATGATCTGCTTTATTTAATACCTCAAACTCGAGATCTACATGTTTTTGACGAGATTTCTGAGTAAGTTTTAATTTTTTCTGATAACCTATAGTCGTCCAGGGATCTCTAAAGTCTGCAACCCAGGGAAGCTGTGTTTGTTTTTTTAACTGTAGTCCTATAAGATGTAAACTGTGTGGCGGTCCTGTAGTTATAATAACATCAATAGTTGTTGACTTTAGGTAAGATTTCAAATATTTGACCGAAGGTTTTATCCACCATTTGCGGGCATCAGGAATAAATAGATTTCCACGTACAAAGAGCATCAGACGTTGAAGTAGACCCTGCTTTTCCTTATCTTTAATAATACCGCTGCTTATTTGGTCTGTTTGTTTTTTAGAAAACAATTGTGCTAAGCCATAGGGTTCTTTTATAGGATGTTTTAAAACAGTAATCCCCTGCGGAATTTCTGCTTCTAAGCTTGCATCAACTATTGGATAATGCGGATTTTCAGGCACATAAACTATCGGTTCTATATCAAAGTCACGTAGGTATTTTACAAATTTTAGCCAGCGCTGCACCCCGGGACCACCCGCAGGAGGCCAATAATAACAAATGATCAGGGCTTTTTTCACACAACACGGTTCTAATTTCTAACTGAAAATTTTAAGCTTCAGTTTCAACTTTTTGTTTGTTCTTTCTAAAACTTAAAAACAAGGATCCCAGAAGAATCAAGATTACAATTATATTACTTGCAAGACTTATTTTGCTTCCGGTTTTTATTACTTTAGGCTCAAACTTAAATTCTATTGTATGAGTTCCTTCAGGTACCATTAATGCTCTTAGAATATAATCTGCTTTTAAATAATCAACCTGGTTTCCGTCTATATAAGCATTCCATCCATTAGGATAATACACTTCACTAAAGACAGCAAGACGCTCTACTCCTGTTGTAGCTTTATACTTTAAATAATTGGGTTGATGCTCAATTAATTTTATACTAGCAAGACTATCTTCAGGAAAAATTAAGCCTCCCAGTTCGTTTTTATATCTCTCATTTACAACGGCAGTTTGAAGCGTATTTAGATTATCAAGAGCTAAAATCTCGGCATCTGCATTAGGTACAAGTTTTACATTTTGAACAAACCACACATTGCCATTTGCATTGGGGTTAATTTGTACCTGCTCCTCTCCTTCTTCATTTTGAGTAATTACATATTTTACATTTAAAATATTAAGCGGCGCCATTTTACCTTGATATAAATAAAAGTCAGCAAGATCTGCCAGTCTTCCCGGCTTAGCACCGTGATACCCACCTATAGAACTGTGAAAATAACTGGTACGTGCACCATTAAGCCCTATACTTTGCTCATAAACACGATAGCGCGTTGTATCCTGTAATATTTGTTGATCTGCTGCAGATTGTTGAAAGGGTTGCTCAACCAATCGTGCGGCCATAAAATTTTCTGAATTTACATAACGCCTGTCAACCTGAACCAAATCAAATACAATTAGTATTGTAAGAACAATTAACACCTGGTTTTCTGAAATTTTCTTTTTTAGATAAAACCAAAGAACCGCAGCTGCCATAATAACAAGAACAAACGTTTTAATGCTGTCGCTTACTAAAAGTGCTTTACGATCTTCCTTTACGGCATTTATAAATTCCATCCCAAAATTCTGAATGAAATACGCGTCGTTTCCGCCGGCAAATGAAAATAGACTTCCTTTAAAAAGTAAAATTATTAGAGCCAATCCTGCGGTGATGCCGGTACTCCATTTTAAAGCTAATAACTTGCGTTCTACCGGTTCTGTTAGCTGAAGTATTTTAAATAATCCGAATAATGCCAAAACAGGAACACACAATTCTGCTATCACCTGTATAGAGGTTACTGCTCGAAATTTATTGTATAGTGGGAAGTAATCAATAAATAAATCTGTAAACCAGGCTAAATTACTCCCATAGCTAAGAAGCAATGATAAAACCGTACCTCCTACAAGCCACCATTTTAATCTGCCTCGTACCAGAAATAATCCTAAAACAAACAGAAATACAATTATTGCGCCTAAATAGGCAGGTCCCGAAACTCCCGGTTGGCTTCCCCAATAATAAAGACCAAATTGCCCGTAAACAGATTCTATCTGAGCCGGTGGCACGCCTTGTTTCAGTAAAAAGTTAGCAAAGACACTATCTTTATTATAAGGTTCAGAATTTGAACCGCCGTAAAGCCCGGCAATAAATAAATCTAAAGTTTCAGAAATACCATAACTATACTGGTTTATGTAAGCTTTATCAAGACCTACTATATCTTCTTTAGGAGAACCATCTGGAGTAATTGTCAATTCACTTTTTCCGCGGGTACTAAATGAGCTGTATTCTGAAGTAGCCATTAAACTCGCTGCGTTAGTCCCAACAGCAAGAACCACAGCAAGTATTAAAATACCTACGCTCTTAAAGTAATGCGCAAGTTCTTTTTTACGTATCGTATCTATAAGGTAAGCAATACCTAAAACAACTACAAGAAGCATAAGGTAGTAGGTCATTTGCACGTGGTTAGCCACGATCTCCAGTGCCATTGCCAACGTAGTAAGTATAAAGCCCCAAATATAGTTGCGCCTAAATGTGAGTAAAACACCACTTAATACCAGCGGCATATACGCAATAGCATGGGCTTTAGCGTTATGCCCCACTCCTAATATGATAATTAAATAACTCGAGAACCCAAAAGCTAATGCACCCAGTGCAGCATAACGCCAGTCTAGTTTTAAAACGAGTAGTAAAATATAAAAACCTATAAAATAGAGAAATAAATAGTCTGCAGGTCTCGGTAAAAACCGAATTCCTAAATCAAGACTTTTAATCCAGTTATTAGGATATTTAGCACCTAATTGATAGGTAGGCATTCCGCCAAATGCAGCATCTGTCCAGTAAGGCTCCTCCCCGGTTTGTGCTCTAAAGTCCATTTGCTCCTTAGCCATACCGCGATATTGCTGTATATCACTTTGAAACATTTTTTTACCCGAAAGTACCGGACTAAAATAAAGAAGTGCAGTAACTATAAATACAAATACCACAGCAACGTGTGGTCCTATTTTTTTAAACGAAAAACTCATAGAATGTAACTGTAACTAAAGGGTTGAAATTACTCAATTTCTTCGTAATCGATATATTCACCCACCTTTTTATTTGAAGTCCTGTCTTGATTGGGGACTTTTTCAATAACGATCTCACCCTCTGGTTTTGTATGCGTATTCTGGTTTTTAAAACCACCGGCCATATTTTGAAAACGTTCTCCCGCTTTTTTAGCGATGTAACGCACTAAATAAGGTGCTGCCAACCTAAAAAGTATGCGCAACCCAAAAAATATAAGCAGAATTATAAGTATGGTTTGTAACAATTTCATCTTTGTACTATTTGTTGTAAAATTAACTATTCGCTAATTCTTTATACCTAAAAAAAGAATAAAACAACACCCTGCTCTTATCAATTGATCTTTAGGCTATCTCTTATATTTACACTATGTTTGTGAGATTACACAAGAATATATCTAGTGTAAACCTCAAAAATTATAATGTATTATGCTAGGGAGATTAATTTTTGGTAGTATTTTGCTTCTAAGTATTAGCACGCAAGAAGCTAACGCTCAATACACTGAAACTATTAATTCTAACAGGCCGGGACAATCGCAAGGTGCTTTTGCTCCTGGTCGAGGCGTTCTGCAGGCAGAACTAGGTACGACATTAGGAAGAGAATCGCACAATCTAAGGTTTACTGAAACAGATAATATAGGCGCAGAATTTGCCATACGTTATGGTGCCATACGAGAGCAATTAGAATTTATAGTAAACGGTAATTTTCTTTATGAAGATATTACGCCCACAGCCGGCAATGCTGAGCCGTATACACAAAGTGGATTTCCTATTGTAACAGCAGGTGCTAAATACCTTATCTACGACCCCTACAAAAATAGAGAAGATAAAATAAACCTTTATAGTTACTGGGCAAATCGCAGATTTAAATGGAATACATTAATCCCGGCTGTATCTATCTATTCTGGTGCAAATTATGTGTATAAAAACAATAATCCGTTTTTACCAGACAGTCAGGCTGGGTTTACACCTAAAGCAGTTCTAATTACACAACACAACTGGGGACTCTGGGTTTGGGTAAATAATTTTATCTACGACCAGTTTTTAACAGACTATCCTACAAAAGCCTGGATCACCACAATGACCCACTCTTTTAATCCAAAAATTGCAGCTTTTGCAGAAATTCAAATTATCTCAAGTGATATATATTCTGATGATTTGTTACGTTTTGGTGGTGCTTATCTAATTAGTAAAAACTTACAGGTAGATTTAAGTGCATTAGTAAACTTTAAAGAAACTCCTAAGCGCAGGCAATTGGGATTAGGAGTGTCGTATAGACTAGATTTTCATAGTAAAGACGAGTTACTTCCGCAGAAATAAAAATACGGTTACCTTTACACGCTATTTAAAAATTACAATGATTACGATTAAAGAAATGAAAACGAAAAAGGAATTGACGCAGTTTGTCAAATTCCCATTTTCGCTATACAAGAAAGACAGTAACTGGGTTCCACCATTAATTAATGATGAGCTTGAAAGTATGGACTCAAATACGAATCCTGTTTTTAAGAATGCTGAAGCTCGCTTTTTTCTAGCTTATAAAAATGATAAGCCTGTAGGACGTATAGCTGCAATCATTAATCGTATTGAAATAGATGAGCAGGGAAAACCCAAAATGCGCTTTGGGTGGTTTGATGTTATAGATGATCTAGAAGTTACAAAAGCATTAATCGCTGAAGTTGAAAAAATAGGTGTTGCCAATAACTTAAAGTGGATTGAAGGTCCGGTAGGTTTTAGTAATATGGAAAAAGCCGGATTGCTTATTGAAGGTTTTGAGTATTTAAATACCATGATTACATGGTATAACTACCCGTATTATAAAGAGCACTTTGAAAAACTGAATTTTGAAAAAGCTTCAGAATGGGTTGAATTTAAAATTCAAATCCCAAAAAAATCTCCGGAAAAAGTTGAAAAATTTGCGCGTATCGTTCAACAACGCTACAAGCTTAAAATGATTCATTTTAAGAATACAAAAGAGATTATACCTTACGTAGATGATATGTTTGGCCTTCTTAATAAAACCTATAGCGAGTTAAGCACCTTTGTGCCTATTCAGCAATATCAAATAGATCACTACAAAGAGAAGTACATTAAGTATATAAATCCTAATTATATAAAATGTATTGAAGATGCAAACGGTAAATTGATCTCGTTTGCCATTACGATGCCTTCTTTTAGTAATGCCCTTAAAAAAGCTAACGGTAGCCTTTGGCCTTTTGGCTTTATTCATATGCTACGCGCCCGTTCTAAAAACGATACAGCAGCTTTTTACCTCATAGGTATAGATCCTGAATATCAGGGAAAAGGTCTTACTGCAGTAATCTTTCAGGCGATGCAAGATCTATTTTCTGCTAACGGAATAACAGAAGTAGAAACTAATCCTGAACTGGAAGAAAATAAAGCTATACAGCAATTGTGGAAGAATTACGAGCATGTAATGCATAAAAAAAGAAGGACCTATAAACGTGATTTATAGATCCTTCAAGATTTATTTTATAGTAGTTTTTTTCTAATTTAAAAGCTCAAAAGAAATTTGAATTTTTGAAGTTATGGTTATTTCTCCCGGAGCTAAAGTTCGCTGAGAAGAATCCATAGACTCAGACATCATCGCTGCTTTGTACATAGGCTGTGGTTGTGGTGCATTTGTACTTTGTTCTGCAATCATAAGAGCTTTACCTATTTTTTGATTAAGAACACCTGCATATTCCTGTGCTTTCATCTTGGCATCAGCTACAGCTTTTTTACGTGCTTCTGCCTCATAAGTTTCCATCTTTGAAGAACCAAAATCAACACCATTAATTGTGTTAATCCCTGAAGCTACAAGACCAGACATTACCTCGTCATAACGCGATAAATCTTTCAGTTTTACCGAAATAGTCTGACTGGCGTTGTAATTATATGTTTTGGTATTGTAATCGTAATTTTTGTTTAAACTCACATATTCAGTCTGTACCTGGTTTTGTGGGATATTCATTTTCATTAAAAAAGCCAGTACTTTATCTACTGAAGTATCATTTTCAGATTTTACAGTTTCTGCGACTTTACCTTGTGTTTGTACACCCAGGCTTATAGTAACCTCGTCTGGTACAGCAATTACTTTACCTTCGCCTGTTACACTTACAGATGGTTGTATTTGTTGAGCGTTTGCCAATGTAGTCATAGCTGTAATAGCTAAAATTAAAATAGTTTTCATATAAGATTGTTTTATTGTTTGCTTAACTATAGGCAAGACCTGTGCCATTATATCTTCCCGGTCTTGTTGAGAATAAAGAGAATAATGATAGGAATTGCTAAAAGTCCTACCATCAAGGTGTTAACCTGAAGCAATATAGGAACCATTAACAAAGTAATAACATAACCCCCTACTGCCCCACCAAAATGCGCATCGTGACCTATATTATCATTATTTGCCCGCATTCCATAAATCGAGTACAGTAAGTACCCAATACCAAAGATATAAGCTGGAATAGGCACAGGAATAAAGAACATATATAAACTCATATCTGGGTTTAGCAAAATCGCAGAATATAATATCCCAGAAACTGCACCACTCGCTCCTACAGCTGTATAGTGATATTCATCTTTGTGAAAATAATAGGAAAGTAAATTACCTAAAACAAGACTTCCTAGATAAATAACGATAAATTCCCAATTACCTAAAAAGCCAATTACTATAGGAGCAAAAAAATACAAGGTTAGCATATTAAAAAATAAGTGCGAATTGGTCACATGCAAAAAGCCCGAAGAAAGAATGCGTACATGTTCACCTCTGCGTATGGCTCCGGTATTAAATTTGTATTTCTCAAAAAATGAATAGTCTTTAAAACCCTTCATTGAGATTAACACATTTACTGCTATAACAATAACGGTAACCAAGTTCAAATCGCCCATACTTTCACTAATTTAGCCTCAAATATACCTATATTTACCCAAAATTTACCGCTCATGCAATGGCTTATATTCTGGCTTGTTTACCCGCTTTTGTGGCTTTTATCGCGTCTTCCGTTTTGGTTATTTTATAAAGTTTCTGATCTGGTCTACATACTGGTCTACTACCTTGTAGGTTACCGTAAAAAAACTGTGAGATTTAATCTTAAAACTGCTTTTCCTGAAAAATCTGATGCCGAGTTATTAAAGATTGAAAAGGAGTTTTACAGCCATATGTGTGATATGTTTCTTGAGATGATCAAATCAATCTCTATTTCTGCGGAAGAATTAAAGAAACGATTTGAACTGCCAGATTTAGATATCATACACAAACTAGCAGAAGAGCGCAGGAGTTCTCTTATCGTTATGGGGCATTACGCCAGCTACGAGTGGCTAACGGCCTTGCAATTTTACTTTGACCATAGCGGTTATGGTATTTATAAACGTATTAAGAATCCGTATTTTGATAAACTTATACGAGATATACGAGGAAAGTGGAATTCTGAATTGATAAATAACAAAGAAGCCACATTTATTATAAAAAAACAGCAACGTGCAGGTAAAATGGCGACATATGCTTTTATCGCAGATCAATCTCCTAAAACCCGAAAAAACCAATATTGCACAGATTTTTTAGGTCAGAATGTACCCTTCTTTACAGGAATAGAGCGTTTAGCAATAGCCGAAAATATGCCGGTATTATACCTCGCTGTTGATAAAGTAAAACGAGGTCATTATAAAGCAGTTTTTAAAGTAATTACTGAAGACCCACAATCACTACCTGAATATGCTATCACAGATGCTTTTATAACTAACTTAGAAGCTCAAATACGCAATGCGCCACAATATTACTTGTGGACGCATAAACGTTTTAAGCACGCGGAGTAATCGTATACAGTATATTTATTAAACACCCATCGAGGTTTAACAACTAACTGTTTACTACTTTTAGATACCTGCTAGTTCTTTAATTTCTGCAATCATGGCATCAGCAACTTGATCTGCCTCAGCTTGTGAAAATGCTTCGGTATAAATACGAATTATGGGCTCTGTATTTGACTTTCTTAAGTGAACCCAGTGTTTTTCAAAATCAATTTTTACACCATCTATCGTATTTACTTCTTCATTATTATAGCTAGCCGCGATTGTTTCTAAAATTTTATCAACGTCAAGAGTCGGAGTCAATTCAATCTTCTTCTTACTCATAAAGTAAGATGGGTAACTCGCACGAAGTTCACTTACCTTAATCTTCTTTTTAGCTAAATGGGTCAAAAATAATGCAACACCTACCAGCGCATCACGACCGTAATGTGATTTTGGGTAAATAATTCCACCATTGCCTTCTCCACCTATCACTGCGTTTACTTCTTTCATTTTTGTCACCACATTAACTTCACCTACTGCCGAAGCGTGATACTTGCCGCCGTGTTTTAAGGTAACATCACGTAGAGCTCTTGACGAACTTAAATTAGATACGGTATCTCCCGGGTTTTCGCCTAAAATATAATCTGCACAGGCTACAAGTGTGTATTCTTCTCCAAACATTTCGCCGGTCTCATCTATAAAAGCCAGGCGATCAACATCAGGATCTACCACAATACCAAGATCTGCATCTTCTTCTTTAACTAATGCACAGATATCACCTAAATGCTCTTTTAAAGGTTCTGGATTGTGCGGAAAATGTCCTGTGGGATCACAATACAACTTAACCGTGTGTACGCCTAAACGATTTAATAGCATAGGTATAGCGATACCTCCTGTAGAGTTGACACCATCAACGACAATCTTAAACTTTGCTGCCTTAATTGCGTCTTCATCTACAAGCTCTAAATCGAGTACCTCATCTATATGAATATCTATATAAGCATCGTTTTTATGTATCTCGCCTAGATCATCTACTTCTGCAAATTGTAAATCTACAGATTCAGATAATTTTAGGATTTCTGCTCCCGCTTCAGCATTTAAAAACTCTCCATTACTATCTAAAAGTTTTAACGCGTTCCATTGCTTAGGATTGTGTGAGGCTGTTAATATAATACCACCATCTGCGTGCTCTAATTGTACAGCTATCTCAACGGTAGGTGTTGTAGAAAGATCTAAATCTATTACGTGAATTCCCATACCTACTAAAGTTTGCATAACAAGCTGCTGCAACATCTCCCCACTTAAACGAGCATCACGACCTACTACAACGCGATGCGTTTCTTTATTGCGCTGATTTTTTATATAGGTCCCATAAGCAGCAGCAAATTTAACAGCATCAATTGGTGTTAAATTTTCTCCCGGTTGGCCGCCTATTGTTCCGCGTATTCCTGATATAGATTTTATTAGGGTCATAGTTATTTAGCATTCTAAATTATTGAATCATTTTTAAAAATTAATTCTTTAACTAAACTGAATTAATTCTGGACAAATATAGCCAATCACACCACTACCCTAAGTTGATAATTTGTAATTTAAGCCTGTGAATTATTTAGCGCATATCTATCTTTCTGGTGACGACACGCTCGTAACACTTGGTAATTTTATGGCAGACGGCATAAAAGGAAAACAGTACAAAGAATTTTTACCTCAATTGCAAAAAGGAATTTTACTGCATCGCGGTATAGACACCTTCACAGACTCACACCCTATTGTAAAGCAAAGCACTAAGCGTTTACATAGCAAATACAGTCACTATAGTGGTGTTATTGTAGACATTTTATACGATCACTTTCTTGCTAAGAACTGGCGTATTTATTCAGATGAACCGCTCGCCGTATATATAGAAAAATTTTATGACAGCCTTGATGAGAATTACGAGTTACTTACCCCTGGCATTCAGCGTATGATACCTCACATGATTGCAGATAACTGGTTACTGAGTTATTCTGAAATAAGTGGCATAGGCACAGTTTTGTACAATATGAACAGACGTACTCGTAACATAAGCGGTATGGACCGTGCCGTTGAAGATCTACAACTACATTATCACGATTTTGAGAACGAATTCACGCGCTTTTTTGAAGAATTGAGGCACTTTTGCCAGTTAAAACGGGAAGAACTCGACCTAAAATTCAGTATAAAAAAATAATTGCTTGTATGGTTAAACGCTACGTATCATTTAGAAAAATCAATCAAACCTTAGTTGTAGGATTTCTTTGTTCTTTAATTCTTACCAGTTGCAAAACAGAAAAAACAGAGACAAGATTAATCAATCGAGGTCAACTTGCAGATAGTATTATGGTCGTTTCTGCCCGGGAAGAAGCTTCTCGTATTGGTGCAGAAATTCTTAAAAATGGTGGTAATGCTTTTGATGCGTTAATTGCCGTAGATATGGCGCTCAATGTGGCCTATCCGTTTGCAGGAAGCTTAGGTGGTGGTGGTTTTATGGTGTATAGAAAAGCAAATGGCGAGACGGGCAGTATAGATTATCGTGAAAAAGCTCCTATCGCAGCCACACACGATATGTACCTGGATCAAGAAGGCAATCCTATAGATTCACTGAGTAGACAGGGTTCATTAGCAGTAGGTGTTCCCGGGGGTATGGCCGGTATGTTTGCCATTCATAAAAAACTGGGATCTATGCCTATGGCAGATATTTTAAAACCGGTTATTGAACTAGCTGAAAATGGTTATATGATTACTGAAAACCAATTAGCACGTTTTAAAAATTATGCTCCTGTATTTTATCAGGTTAACGGTAAAGAAACATTGTATTCTATTGGCTTCCGCGAAAGTGATACCGTTAAAATAAAAGCAGGAACGCTAATTAAAAATCAGGTTTTAGCCGAAACTTTAAAGCGTATTGCTGCAAATGGTGAGGATGAATTTTATAAGGGCGAAACAGCTCAAAAACTGGTAGCCTTTATTCAAAAACACGGTGGTATTATAACGCTTGAAGACCTTAAAAATTATAATGCTGTATGGCGTGAGCCTATCGTATCTACCTATAAAGGTTTAAAATTAATAGGAATGCCACCACCTTCAAGTGGTGGTATATCATTAGCTCAGATTTTTAAAATGCTTGAGCCTTATAATCTTAAACAATACGGTCATAACTCTTTAAATAGTATTCAACTTATAACCGAAGCAGAACGTCGTGCTTACGCAGATCGTAGTTTTTATCTGGGAGATCCTGATTTTAATGATATTCCTATTGATAGTCTTACAAGTGAAATTTATGCTCATAGGCGTATGCAGAACTTTAGTTTTGATAAAGCAACCCTTTCTTCAGAAATAAAACATGGGGAAGTTGCAGGTTACGAGTCTATGGAAACTACGCATTTTTCACTAGTTGATCAATTTGGGAATGCGGTAGCCCTTACCACTACCCTAAATGGTGCCTACGGATCTAAATTATATGTAGATGAATTGGGTTTTTTCTTGAATAATGAAATGGATGATTTTAGCGCCAAGCCGGGTGTTCCTAATATGTTTGGCCTTATAGGTGCAGAAGCAAATAAAATAGAACCTCAAAAACGTATGTTAAGTTCGATGACACCCACTATTGTAGAAAAAGACGGCAAATTGTGGATGACTGTGGGTACGCCCGGCGGTTCTACAATTATTACATCGGTTTTACAAACCATTTTAAATGTTAGCGATTTTGGTATGGGTATGCAGGAAGCTGTAGATGCACCACGCTTTCACCACCAGTGGTTACCAGATGTAGTTACCTTTGAGCCAAATGCCTTTGGTAAAATTTTGCTAGATAGTTTGAGTTCAAAAGGATATAAAATTCAGCAAGAAAATAGTGTTATTTTAGGTAAAGTAGATGGTGTACTTGTGTTACCAGACGGAACTCTTGAAGGTGGCGCAGACCGTCGGGGTGATGATACGGCTGTAGGTTTTTAATTTTTTTGATTTAGGAACTATTCTGTTTAAAGTATATATCATGATTTATAACCTATATAGTGTATAAAATATATTATATTCTATTTAGTATATATTTAAATTTATACCCTTTTTAATGTATATTTAAATACTAATTACGAATACTTATTATAATCAATATGCAAGCAGTATTAACAGGAGATATTATTAGTTCTCAATCTGGCAATGACTGGCAGCAAGAACTTATACGTGTATTAAATATATACGGTTCAGAGCCTAAGGAATGGGAATTATTTAGAGGAGACAGTTTCCAATTAGAACTCCAGGCAGAACAGGCACTAGCCGCTGCCATACATATTAAAGCCGCGATTAAGACTTTTTCTAAACTTGATGTACGTATAGCAATAGGCCTGGGAGATAAAAATTATAATGCATCTAAAGTAACGCAATCAAATGGGAGTGCCTTTGTACATTCGGGTACTGCCTTTGATACCATTAAAAAAAATACACTGGTTTTACAGTCAGATCAAGCAGAATTTGATACCACTATAAACCTAATGTTAAATCTCGCTACTTTAACTATGGATTTATGGCCACCCGTGACTGCAGCTATAATTAAAACACAGCTAGAACACCCTCAGCTCAATCAAACCGAATTAAGTGAATTACTAGGTAAAGCGCAAAGCGCAATTAGCAAAGCGCTTAACCGGGCAGGCTACGCAGAAATTACCAGACTCATTCAGTATTACACAGAAACTTTAAAAAAATACTAATGTTAACGCTCGCTATAAAACTCATTCTCGCGCATATTATTGGTGATTTTGTACTACAGCCCACAAAGTGGGTCAACCATAAATTAAAAAACGGTTATAAATCAAAATATCTAATTGCACATATTGCTGTACACCTTGCGGCACTTCTTGTTGTATTACAATTTAACCCTACTTATTTTGCGGGTATTCTAGGCATTATCATAACACATTATGGTATAGACATTCTAAAAATTAAATACACGACAAAAAAGAATGGCAGCAAACTATTTATTGCAGATCAACTCGCTCATCTTATTGTAATCAGTTTTGTAGTGTATTGCTACGCTCCATTTAACATTGACATCGATTTAATTTATCAGCCTAAACTCTTATTACTACTTACACTGGGCTTTTTCGTGACTTTTGTAACGGGTATTTTAATGCGCTTATTTTTACAGCCGTGGCAAGACGCCATAGAGCCGAATGCAAAATCAAAAACCGGCAAAACAAAAAGTACATCTCTTGCAGGAGCCGGTAAAATAATAGGAATGTTAGAACGCTTATTTGTTTTTGGTTTTATACTCCTTAATGCCTGGTCTGCGATAGGCTTTCTAATTGCAGCAAAATCAGTGTTTCGTTTTGGTGATCTCACAGAAGGTAAAAACAGACAGCTCACCGAATATGTTTTAATAGGCACACTCCTGAGCTTTGGTATTGCAATAGGTGCAGGCCTAATTTTTAACTATTTAGAGGCTAATATTATTAAGCCTGCGTAAGAAATTCGATAAAATACCGACAGAATAAACTGTAAAACACATAATCCCTAACGTGAATAAGTACCTTAAAATAATAGAAGATTCTTTTGTAGGTTACTTTGATTATCTCATCCAAGAGATAACAAACCCAGGATGGACCAATTATTTCTATTGGCTAATAGGTTTATCTCTTCTCGTCTTTGCATTAGAGATTAGTATACCCTGGCGTAAAAAGCAACCCATTATTAGAAAAGGATTTTGGCTCGATGCGTTTTATATTCTTTTCAATTTTTTTCTGTTTTCCTTAATAGGCTACAATGCGCTATCTAATGTAGGTGTTGAACTCTTTAATGATTTTCTGGGCATTTTTAATATTGAAAATTTAGTGGCTGTTGAGGTAGATAATCTTCCCGTATGGGCACAATTGCTCATTATGTTTATACTAGCAGATTTTATACAGTGGAATGTGCATCGTATGCTACACCGTGTACCCTGGCTCTGGAAGTTTCATCAAATACATCATAGTGTAAAAGAGATGGGTTTTGCAGCACAGTTTCGCTTTCATTTTATGGAAACATTAGTTTACAAAAGCGTACAATACATTCCGCTGGCGATGATAGGTTTTGGTATTGAACAGTTTTTTATTGTGCACATGTTTTCAGTATTTGTAGGTCACCTCAACCATGCAAATTTAGACTGGAGTTATGGCAAGCTTGGATATATCTTCAATAATCCGCGTATGCACATCTGGCATCACGCAAAACAACTACCACCTCAGCACCGGTACGGGATGAACTTTGGTTTAACACTAAGCATCTGGGATTATCTTTTTGGTACTGCATATGTTCCGCAAAGCGGAAAAAATCTGGAAATAGGTTTTAAAGGAGATGAGCATTTTCCTTCTAACTTTAAAGATCAAACCCTCTATCCTTTTAAGAATTAGCAGGCATCATTCTCAATTATTTACAATAGTTGAATATTACCAATTTTAGATTCTATATTATCATAATTAATAACTTTAACTAGCAAAAAACGTATAATCGTTATGTTTTTAAGAAATTAGTAGTAACTAACTCTATTTCTTATGAAACATATTTTACTTGGAATAGTCTCGCTATTCCTCTTCTCTCCATTGATGGCCCAGACCATTACGGGCACAGTTACAGACAGCTACGGTAATCCTTTTCCCGGAGTTTCTGTACTAATTTCTAATACAAATAAAGGAACTACAACAGACTTTGATGGTAATTATAAAATAGATGCCCCAGCAGGCACGATTTTAAAGTTTACCTACTTAGGTATGCAGACGCAGAATATACCAGTAGCAAGCAATCTGGTTATTAATGTACAAATGCAAGAAGATACAGAACAGCTTAATGAAGTTGTCGTAACTGCATTAGGTATTAAAAAAGAAAAACGTGCAATTGGCTATGCCATGCAAGAATTGAATAATGAAGAACTTACGCGTAACAGCAATAATGACGTATTAGGAAGTATGCAGGGCAAAGTGGCCGGTGTAAACATCTCAAATACCAGTGGCGGAGCCGGTGCAGGATCGAGCATTATTATACGAGGTATCACTTCTTTAAGTCCCAATAGTAATAACCAGCCTCTCTTTATAGTAGATGGTATTCCTATAAGTAATGATGCTCCTACCGGTAACATCTTGCCAAGCACGGGTTCTAATGCACCTGCAAGTTCAGAACAATTTTCATTTACAAACCGGGGCGCAGATTTAAACCCTCAGAATATTGAAAGTGTAAGTATTCTTAAAGGTCCCGCTGCTACAGCATTGTACGGGCTTAGGGGAGCAAATGGTGTCGTTGTAATTACAACTAAACGCGGATCTCAAAACGGACTTAAATTTAGTGCTAAATCTACGGTAGGTTTTAATGAAGTAGGTAAAACCCCTTCTGTGCAAACAAAATACCGTGAAGGTTCAAATCAGATTGCAATTTCTACCGTTAACAATAACGTACCCGGTGGGTTTACGTATGCCGATGGATTTAATAGTGGTTTCCGCACATTTGGTCCTGAGTATGGCCCTGGCGATAAAAACTATGACAATTTTAGAAACCTGTTCAGAAAAGGATTTGTTTCAAACAATACCTTTGGAATTAATGCCGGTGGCAAAAACGCTTCGCTTTACGCTTCAGTAGGCTATTCTAAAGAAACAGGAATTGTACCCAACACAGATTTTGAACGAAAAACAATCAAACTTAATGGAAATATCAACGTAACAGATAAATTTACCATTCAGCCTTCAATCACCTATATAAATTCTGGCGGAAAGCTTGCTAATGGTGGTGATAAGTCTATTATGAGTTCTTTATCTTACTGGTCTCCTACAATAGATGTAAATGATTACCTCAACGCAGATGGCAGTGAACGTGATTTTACAAAAGGAGTTGTTGATAATCCCAGATATTTTGCAGAAACCAGTTTTCTAGACAGTGAAGTAAACAGAATCCTCGCAAACACTAAACTTGCTTATGAATTTGCAGACTGGTTTAATCTTTCCTATCAATTAGGTATAGATAATTATTACGACAAAAGATACCGCTATGTGGCATCAGATTTAGATCCCGGCACTGCTGTTAACGGTTTTATTGTAAAGGAAGGCATCAATTATAATGAGATTACTTCAAATTTATATGCAAATTTTACTAAGCAAATAAGTGAAGACTTTAATACCAGCTTATTAATAGGTAATCAAATTTCAATAATAGAATCTAATCGAAATACGCAACGTGCAGAAGGTCTTTTAAATGGAAAACTCAATGATTTTGATCAAGCAACAAATTACTATAGTGATTTAGGAGGTTCTGAGCGTCGCATTGTGGGCCTTTTTGGAGATTTAAGATTGGATTATAAGAACAGTATATTTTTAAACGTAACTGCTCGTAATGACTGGTCTTCTACCCTACCTAAATCTAACCGAAGCTTTTTCTACCCTTCGGTGAGTCTAAGTTATTTACTATCACAAACACTTAAGGATGCAGATGCTCTACCGGGCTTTTTAAGCTATGCCAAATTTAGAGCTTCGTATGCCGAAGTAGGTAAAGATGCGCCTCCCTATATAGGCGTATATTACGATCAACCTTCAGACTTTCCGTTTGGAACCATAGATGGTTTTTCAAGAGAAACAACCGGAGCCTCAAATAATCTCGAACCTGAACGTACTAAAGGCTTAGAAATAGGTACCGAACTTAAATTCTTTAAGAATAGATTTGGTATAGATCTTACACTTTATAAACAAAATAGTGAAAACCAAATTCTTGCAGTTCCTGTAGCGCAAACATCAGGATTTAGTTCATTTTATCTGAATGCAGGAGAAATAGAAACAAAAGGTATAGAAGCACTTATAACCGCTACAGCCGTAAAGTCAGAAAATTTCAATTGGGATTTTACACTTAACTTTTCAACCGTTGAATCTAAAGTTTTATCACTACCTACAGGTATAGACGAGATTGTATTTGCAGACAGTGGTTTTGCAGGTGTTATTTCAAAATTAGAAGTAGGCGGCGCGGTAGGTGACCTTTACGGCTATGTATGGGAGCGTGATGCAAATGGTAACCGCATAATAGACAGTAGAGGACTTCCTAATATTCTTACAGGACCGTCTGACCGTGTAAAAGTAGGTAATGCAATGCCAGACTGGTTAGCGAGTTTAGGCACAAGTATAACCTATAAAGGCCTTTCCCTGTCTATGCTTGTAGAACGCAAGCAAGGAGGTGATTTATATGACAGCGGTCAGCGTAATGGGCTGCGTAATGGTATTCTTAAAATAACTGAAGAACGCTATGGTGGTCTTGTTTTAGACGGAGTTCTTGCAGATGGTTCACCTAACACTATCCCCATTGCAGATGGTCTTATTGAGAATACCTATTACAGAGGTTCTAATGTATACAACCGTGCTTCAGAAATCCTGGTTGAAGATGGTTCCTGGTGGAGGTTGCGTAACGTGACGTTATCCTACGAATTGGGATCTAAAATTGTAGATCAACTTCCGTTTGACCAGGTAAGCTTTAGCCTAACCGGAACAAACCTTTGGGTAGATACTCCTTTTAGAGGTTATGATCCTGAAGGATCTCAATTTAGCGCAGGAACTAATGCGTATGGGTTTACAGGACTTAATATACCTAACTCCCGCTCTTATTTATTTTCAGTAAATCTAAACTTCTAAAATGATGAAAAATTTAAACCTATATATACTTGCATTAAGCAGCATAACATTATTTAGCTGTGATGATTTTTTAGGAGACAATGTAGATCCTAATAAACAGTTACTAGAAAATTTAGGCCCCGCAGATTTGTTACCTACCTCTATAGAATATACCTCATCTGCTTTTTATGGTATTGCAACAGGTATGTGTCTCTATTCACAACAATTGGCAGCTTACACACCCGTGGGAGCAAATATTCAGCAAGAAATACAGCTAGAAGGTGGCTGGTCTAATATTTATTTACAAGCCTTACCAGATATCGAAACTCTAAATCAGCTTGCTCTAGATGCAAACTCTACCGGTTATCAAGGTATTGCTAAGGTTCTAAAAGCAACAAATCTGGGGCTTGCAACAGACCAATGGGGAGATGTTCCCGGTTCTACAGCTACCCAGGGAGAACAAGACTTTACACCGGCATTTGAAGCACAGGAAGACATTTATATACAAATAAATATTTTACTTGATGATGCAATTGCATTGCTAAGTCAGGCAGATACCACTGTGGGTTCGCAGGATTTGATTTATGGTGGAGACTTGACAAAATGGATAAAAACTGCCTACTTTTTAAAAGCAAAATATGCCATACACACTACCGAAGTTGATCAGGCTGCGGCTGTTGCTGAAGCCTTAAGTAATGTTTCTAATTCGTACACTTCAAATGCAGATGATTATCAATTAATGTACACCACGCGTAATTTTAATCCCTGGAATGCCGGCGTTGTTTTACCTCGTAATACCGGAAATCTTACTCTTTTACTTTCAGATCAATTGGTAAGTTTAATGGATGGGTCGCAACTCCCTTATGATGTAATTACTCAAGATCCAAGATTGCCATTAATTGCAAGTTTAAGTCCAGGCGAAACCGAATATCTGGGAGCTATTAACGGTACTAACGGTCAAAATCAACTTTCACCTTCTATTTCAGCAACAGCAGATTTGGGAGCAGAAAATTTCTATTCGTCACAAACTGCACCCATAGTAATGGGAAGTTATAGTGAATTAATGTTCATACAGGCTGAAGCGTTATTTCTTCAAAATGGAGGTACTGCGACTTCTACAGGAAGCACCGCAGAAGCATATACAGCCTATTTAACGGGTATTGAAGCTAATCTTGACAAAGTGGGCGTATCAACTGCAAATAAAGCGGCATATCTTAGTGATACCTCTATTGCAGTGGGCGCAGCAAACCTTACTTTAGAATTAATTATGCGCGAAAAATTTATAGCCACCTTTTTAAACCCGGAATCCTTTGTTGATTTACGACGCTATAATTTTAATCCCGCTGTTTTCACAGGACTGGCATTACCCGAAAATTTAAATCCAGATCTTAATGGTAAATGGGCCCGTCGTGCACAGTATCCTGCAAGTGAACAAACCCGCAATGGTGCTGAGATTGAAAAAGTTACAAAGTCTATAGATACCGGTGTCTGGTGGGATAAAGATTAAGAACTGTAAAACTGATTTATAGCTTGTGTGAGTTTGTCGATATCTTTTAAAGTATGATGTGCACTTAATACAATACGAGTAAGTCTATTTGCGCCACCACCGGCATATTCAAAATCAGTTACACAAATGTTATATGCTTGCAGATATTTAACCAGTTCAAGATCTGTAAAGTTAAAACCTGCGTGACCTTTATTAAATTGAAAATGGGTAATTGTATCCAATTGATTTAAAAAATAAGAAATAGTAGCCTTTAGCTTATTTTGCTGAAGGCTTACTTGTTTCAAAACACTTCCTAAAGTAGCTAGTGCAGCAGGTGCAGCCGGGCTTGCCCCTGCAAAAAATGAACGAGACCTAATATCGTCTAGCCTGCTTGATTCTCCTAAGATAAAACCTGCCGGTGTTGCTAGTGCTTTTGCTAAAGAGCTACAAACTAATATCTCTTTTGCGCCCAAGGCTTTTAGTGCAGAAAAGGAGCCACTACCACCATTTCCTACCACACCTATGCCGTGAGAATCATCTGCGATCACAATAATCTTAGATAATGGAAAGGTTTTGAGATATTCAAAATCAGGATAATGATCTGTATTAAATGAAATACTATCAAAAAAAACAACTGGTATTACATCTTTACTATTCTTAAGCACATCTAAAATTGCGGATTTAAATTTGTCTTTAGTCGAATATTTTAAATCGGTATGATGTCTTAAGGCTGCATGTGAACCGGGAAAATGAAATAATTGATAACGGCTGTTATCAAAATAATCTCGTAGTACCTGTCCCGCCATAAACCCGGAGGATAGTGTAAGACAAGAAGGCGCTTTAGTAAAATTAGCAAGTTTAGCTTCGGTTTTCTCATAAATACTGAGTTGTATATTACTATTTCGGGAAGCACCATGGCTGCTTCCGTATTGCATAATATGCTCAGCATACACTTTGAGAAATTCAGGATTTGTTTGTAATCCTAAATACGAAGTTCCGCCAAAATAGAGATATTCTGAACCTTTATATAAAAATGACCTTCCGGGATTATGATCTAAAACAAAATTCATAAAAGCTCAATTCCACTACCACCCATTACCGGAAAGATAACCTTTCCTCCTTCTTCGATTTTTACTCCCGTAGCAATGTCTTCTTTAAGTAACATAGCACCATCCATATCTACATAATCTAATTGTGGTAACAATTGTGCAATTGCTGAAATTCCCACAGTAGATTCGGTCATACAGCCTACCATAACTTTTAAATTAAGCTGTTTTGCTTCTTCTATCATACGTAACGCAGGTGTTAGACCACCACATTTAGTAAGCTTTATATTGATTCCGTCAAAATTCCCTGCACATTTTACTACATCACTTTCAACGATACAGCTTTCATCTGCTATAATAGGTAGAACCGCGTGTTGTTTTACATTTTTGAGACCTTCCCAATCATTTGCTTTTAATGGTTGTTCTAAAAATTCTACTCCAAGATCTTTTAATGCAACTGCATTTTTGATAGTGGTTTCTGCATCCCAGGCACAGTTTGCATCTACTCTAAAAATAGCATTGGTATGTTTACGTAATTCTTTAACTATAGCAACATCATCTGCAGTGCCTAATTTAATTTTATAGATAGGCCAGGGCTGCTCCTGCATTTTAGAAACCATCTTATCTATAGTATCCAGACCTATTGTGTAATTACTTATGGGATATTTTTCTACAGTGGTATTCCAGAGTGCAAATAAGGGTTTACCTTTTAATTTCCCGAAAAGATCGTGGGCTGCGAGGTCGAGGGCGCAAATCGCAAAATTACTCAACCCTTCCTCTACTAAAAACTGATGAAAATGAATCGGATTAGTTAATTCAAACGCTTCAATCTTCTCCTGAATTGCTTCAATTTCGGCCTGCATACTTTCAAAGGTAATCTTGTAATATGGGTTTGAAGTAGATTCTCCGTAGCCTGTCTTTCCATTAAGAGTAAGACATGCAATTAAGCTATCTTGAAAGTCGTGCGATTCTCTTGATATGGTGAAAGTATGTTTTAATGGTAAAGTGTATTTTTTTAAAGTAAGTTTCATAATAAATACAGCGGTTGTTTAAAATTTAAAAGTAAGTATTTGTAAACAGCTGCAACCAGATCGAGATATCTTTTAGAAGCTTTTAACGCTATGTATCCTAGGTTACAGCCTCCTAATAACTTCTAAATTATTTTTACCAAAAATTAATGACTCATGACTATTAAACAATTTGAATATAAGCCCCTTTCTCACTTTTCTTATGCGATACTATGCGGTAATAAAATTACCTTAGTTGACCCTGAGCGTGATCCTGCTCAGTATTACAAATTTGCGGAAGAACATAATGCAACTATTGTTGCCGTTTTTGAAACACATCCTCACGCAGATTTTGTGAGTTCACATTTACAAATACATAAAGAAACCGGCGCAATACTTTATGCAAGTAAACTCGTTGGCGCAGATTATACCCATAAAACCTTTGATGACGGCGATGTTGTTAAAATAGGAAACATAACCTTTACAGCCTTGAATACACCGGGTCACTCGCCAGATGGTATTACAATAGTAGCTACGGAAGATGAAAATACCGCACTATTTACAGGTGACACCTTATTTATAGGAGATGTTGGCAGACCCGATTTACGGGAAAAAGCCGGAAACACAAAAGCAAAACGCCTTGATCTTGCAAAATCAATGTTCAAGACTATTACTCACGTATTTAATTCCTTACCTAATGATGCTATCGTGTATCCTGCTCATGGAGCGGGCTCTTTATGCGGAAAAAACATGAGTAGTGAAGGGAGTAGTACCTTAGGAGAACAACGTGAGACGAATTGGGCATTTAATACACATACCGAAAGCGCGTTTGTAGACCACTTACTCGACTCACAGCCATTTATTCCGCATTACTTTGGTTATAATGTAGACATCAATAAAAACGGCGCAGCTAATCTTAAAGGCAGCATCGCTGATATTCCGCTAAAACTTAAGGATGAACATTTAAATGGTGATGATTTAGTAATAGATACACGCGATGAACAGTATTTTAAAAAGGGTCATAAACGCAATAGTTTTAATATCATGGCACTAGAAGAAAACCACAAATTTGAGACGTGGTTGGGCTCTATTGTAAAACCTGAAGAAGAATTTAGTATGGTTGCTAAAGATTACAGTCATGCTGAAGAATTACTAAGTCGGGTTGCTAAAATTGGGTACGAAAGTCAGGTCAAACAAATTTATACACTTGGAGAGCAGAGTTGGATAAAATCTTCAGTATTAGATTTGAAAAAATTCAAAGAAAATTTAGAAGCATATACAATTATTGATATTAGAAATCAAAGCGAAACGGAGGCTGGTAAATTTTTTGATAAAGCACTTACCATACCGCTACACGAGTTAAGAGAGCGTATTGCTGAAATACCTAGAGATAAATCTATTGTAGTACATTGTGCAGGCGGTTATCGCAGCGCTGCCGGTAGTAGTATTGTCGCTCATCATATTAAAGAAGTTCCAGTTTATGATCTGGGTGAAGCGGTTAACGAGTTTAAATAATAACAAATACAGGAAGTGCCAAGTTACCCACGGTTAACGGTTGAATGCCAGAGGAGTTTGTGATTTTTTCCTGTTTGATTTAAAATTTTATTTGCTTTATAATTGTTTTTTTTCAAATAAATTAACCAGTCTAAATGAATATTCATCTAAAATAAAAATGGCACACAGTTAAATCTTCAGTATCTAAACTGAGGATCTCACGGCAACGAAAAAAATTTGAATATTTTTTTTCGTTGCTTTTTTTTTGGATTTAGGAGAATTAAAATAAATAACCATAGCATTTGTATAACTCCATAAATTTTAAAATTTACAGAATTCAGTAATTATTAAATTATAATTAATTCTATTTTCGTAATTATTATTTCTAATAATCAACTGTAAATTAACAGCACATGTCAAAAATTACTTTTCTCGTATTTATTTTAATGACTATGGGAGTCCAATGTTTTGCTCAAACGTCGTTTGAAAAAGGATACTTTATAAATAATTCTGGAAATAGGATTGACTGTTTAATCAAAAACTATGATTGGAATAATAATCCTACCGAAATTGAATATATGCTTACCGATAATGGTGATATTCAAAAGGCTGTAATTGCTAATATCCAAGAATTTTCAGTTATTCATAAATCTAAATATGTCAAAGCCACTGTAGATATTGATAAAACAAGTAATAAAATTAAAGATCTTGATGAAAACCGCGAACCTGAATTTATTAAAGAGACCGTATTATTAAAAATACTGGTTGAAGGTGATGCGAATCTTTACTTATATCATGAGGGTCAACTAACTCGTTATTTTTTCAGTACCAAAAATTCAGAAACTAAGCAGTTAATTTATAAGCAATACCTAACCACAAATAGTAAATTACGATCAAACAACTATTATTTACAACAACTCTTTAACGAGGTAAATTGTGATAACAAAAAAAGTTCAGATTTAGAAAGTATAGAGTACGATAAGCGAGATCTAGTAAATTACTTTGTTGATTACAATAAATGTATAAATCCAGATTTTCAAATTGCGGAACTAGAACCTGAGCGCGATATATTTAATTTAACTATTAGACCGGGATTAAAATCGAGCGCATTTTCTATTGAAAATTCTTCTAGAAATGACAGAGATACCGAGTTTGAAAGTGAACTCTCATTAAGATTAGGTATTGAAGCCGAATTTATTCTTCCATTCAATAATAATAAATGGGCATTAACGCTAGAGCCTACCTATCAATCTTATAAAACTAAATATTTTGATCCCAATGAAGGTTTCAATACAGAGTTAACAAGTACTGTTGATTATCAAAGTATTGAAATACCTTTAGGTTTAAGACATTATTTATTTCTAAATAATAATTCTAAATTATTTGTAAACGTACTGTATCAGTTCAGTATAGATTTTGGTTCTTCAGTAGATTTTGAGCGAAGTGAAGGTAGAAATAAAACGTCGTTAGATATTAGAAGTAATCCCAATTTAGCTTTGGGATTAGGTTATAAATTTAAAGATAGATACAGTATAGAATTAAGACACGATTTAAAACGAAATTTATTAGGTACGTATCCTAATTGGAATTCCAACTTTAAAAGTACTTCTCTAATAGTTGGATATTCTATATTTAATAAATAACATTGATGATTTTTAGACCAAAAAATTAATGCAGATCAGTGTATGCTCAAGCTATCTGTTAAGTAAAATTATCTCATTAAAATTCAGCAATACGCTCAACTTTTACAAGCTGTTCATAGGGAAATACCGATGGTCCAAATTGGTTAAAAACAGCCACATCTGCTGCATCGCGCCCTAAACCCAAAATAACGTAACCTCCTTGTGATCCTAGCTGCGTAGCATCAAAGGTGTACCATCTATTCCCTATATAGGCTTCAAACCATGCGTGCATATCCATAGGTTGTAAATTGTATAAGTATCCTACTACAATACGTGCAGGAATGCTTAAACTGCGACACAATGCAATTCCTAAATGTGCAAAGTCTCTACATACCCCATAGCGTTTATGGTTAACCTGTACCGCAGATAAGGGTTCATTATTACTGCCGGGTAAATAACTTATAGTAGCACGCATCCATTCTGTAATTGCTGACACTTGATTATAACCTGGTAATTGACCCTGAGTAATTGTAACTGCAAGATCATTAAAGCAATCAGACTCGCAATACCTACTGGGTAATAAATAACTCAATATAGAATCTGGTAAATTTTGAATTTCAACAAAATGAGCTCCAAAATTTTGGTCACTATATTCAGTAGTGACTACCTCTGAGGTTGTAGCTATAGAAAACAAACCCTCTTGAGCTGTTATTCGCTGACACAAATTGCCATAATTATCTGTAAACTCGCTTACAGCAGTGCTGGGCGTTAATTCATACTCCTGACGTTCTATCCATTGCTGACTACCGCTGCGTGGTCTGAGCATGAGAATAAATGGGGTAGGCACTACAATTTCAAACTTCAAATTACAGGTAATACGTAGTCGCATAGGTTTAATTATAAATGCATTATTATTAACAACTGTCTACTTAAGTATTTGCTTAGTCCAATTTCGATTAATTTAATAGGTTAATACCTAAAAATCAGATTTGTTTAACACAATTAGCGCATTAGCGATTAAAAGTATTTTAATTGAACTTTTTGCAAAATAGAGTACTATAATTCTTCATTTTAATCAATCTGTGTAACTCAGGTTACGTACATCTCTTGCAAGTTTGTAGTTCTTTGCTCGACTTATAGACAGTTATATAATAAACCCTATTAAACCCTAAATATGAATTGGATTTCTAATCCCTGGCCCTGGTATGTTGCCGGCCCTTTAATTGCCCTTACAATGTTTATACTTCTTTATGCAGGTAAACAATTTGGAATGTCTTCAAATCTTAGAACCTTATGTTCTGCTACAGGTGCAGGTAAAGCATCAGACTTTTTTAAATTTAATTGGAAAAATGAAAAATGGAATCTTACCGTAATGGTAGGTGCTGTTCTAGGAGGCTTTCTTGCTTCACAATTTATGTCTAACAACACGGTTGAACTTGCTCCAGATGTTATCACTAAATTAAAGGGATACGAGATCAACAGCGCAGGGGAAGCCTACCTCCCTACCGAAATTTTTAGTCTAGAAGCATTAAGCAATCCTATGAACTGGTTTATTTTAATTATCGGTGGGTTTCTTGTGGGGTTTGGAGCCCGCTATGCAGGAGGCTGTACCAGTGGTCATGCCATTTCAGGATTGAGTAATTTACAATTACCCTCACTTATTGCAGTTATAGGTTTTTTTACAGGCGGCCTTATCATGATTCATTTTATTTATCCCCTAATTTTTGCGTAATGAAAACAATTGTTTATTTAATAATAGGTACCTTTTTTGGTATCATAATGTATAAATCTGAAGCGGCGTCCTGGTTTCGCATTTTTGAAATGTTTGAATTTGGTTCTTTCCATATGTATGGTATTATAGGATCTGCATTAGTTCTGGGCGTAATAGGAGTACAAATCATAAAACGCTTTGACATAAAAGCAATTAAAGGCCAGGATATGCACCTGAAGCCCAAAAATAAAAGTGTAGCTCGCTATGCTATTGGCGGAATATTATTTGGTTTAGGATGGGCATTGGCAGGTGCCTGTCCCGGACCAATGTATGTACTTGCCGGCGCAGGTTATCTATCGATTTTAATTGTGATTTTAGGAGCCCTTCTGGGCACCTTTATCTACGGAATTGTAAAACATAAACTTCCACATTAATATTTATAATAGATCCTCAAGCGATATTAATCTAAATATAAAGTATTAAGCATCTTCTAATCCCTATTTGAAGGTGCTTTTTTATTTTGTGAATAAGCGGCAAATACTATGATGCACTTAGTGCGTTAAGTTTCCTATTTTTGCGCTAAATTATTTTTTATGCTTATTATAGGAATAGCCGGCGGTACCGGTAGTGGTAAAACAACCGTGGTAAATCAAATTGTTCAGGAACTACCGGAAGGTGAGGTAACCGTAATCTCTCAGGATTCGTATTATAGAGATACGTCTCATTTAAGCTATGATGAGCGTGTAAAAATAAATTTTGACCACCCTAAGTCTATTGATTTTGAATTGCTATGTCAGCATCTTGAACAGTTGAAACAAGGTGAAACAATAGAACAACCTGTTTACTCATTTGTAAAACACAATCGTACCAGTGATAAGGTTATCACACACCCGCGTAAAGTAGTTATCGTAGAAGGTATTCTTATACTTACCCACCCCGAGATACGCGATCTTTTTGATATAAAAATATATGTTCACGCAGACTCAGATGAGCGTTTAATACGTCGTTTAAAGCGAGATATTGCTGAGCGTGGCAGAGATTTAGAAGAAGTGCTTACCCGATATCAGACTACATTAAAACCCATGCATCAGCAGTTTATAGAACCTACTAAAGAGTATGCAGATATTATCATACCTTATAACCGATACAACAACGTGGCGATCGATATCGTTCGCAGTATTATAAATCAACGATTGGTTTAATTAAATTAGCTGTACGTGTCTTTATTAAAAAAACTCCGTCAACAAAAGTGGTTCCGTATTTTGGGAAACAAATACGTGCTTATCTTATTGATTTTTACAATCTGGATGGTGTTTTTTGACACCAATTCATGGTTTATTCATAAAGAATTAAATGATGAGATAGATAAGCTTGAGGGCAACCGTGCCTATTTTAAACAAGAAATAAAAAATGATCGCGAGCAAATTAACAAACTCAAAGACAGCGAAGAACTTGAGCGATTTGCGCGGGAAGAATATTATATGAAAAAAGATAAGGAAGAGATTTTTATCATTGAATATGAAGACAGCCTAAAAACAGAAGAGAACGATGGATAACGCTTTATTTGCAGAATTTAATCCGGTTACGGCTAAAGCCTTTAAACAGAAAATACAATATGATCTGGCAGGTGCAGATTATAATGAAACGCTGTTGTGGTCAAGTCCTGAAGGGATACATATTAAACCCTTTTACCACCGTGAAGATTTGAATTCCTTATCGATTCCCGGTCATCCTACAAGCTGGTCTATTGCAGAAGAAATTTACATTAAGAAGCCAGAAACTGCAGCTCTTAAGGTACTAGAACTGCTTTCAAAAGGAGTTGAAGCGTTTCAGTTTAAGGCAGATGATAAGTTCAACATTGATCAATTACTAGAAAATCTTCCGCGGCAAAATCTGAACCTCTATTTTATTTTTTCTTTTTTAGATGTTGCTTTTTTTACAGCACTTTCAGAAAAAACCCAGGATAAAGGATTTACGTGTTTTCTAAATATTGATATTATAGGAAATCTCGCTGCTAATGGCAATTGGTTTTCAGATTTAAAACAAGATCGCTACCAGCTTAAAGAACTTTTTTTAAACGCAAAAAACGATAACGTTGTAGGTATAGATTCTTCTGTATACCATAACGCCGGGGCTACTATCGTTCAGGAATTGGCTTATATTCTTGCTCAAACAAATGAGTACTTTAATCATTATGGAGATTTATTACAAAGTCAACGCTTCACATTTAGGGTTGCAATAGGTTCTAATTATTTCTTTGAAATTGCAAAAATAAGAGCGCTACGCTTGCTTTATGCAACACTGGCAAACGAGTATGATTTACCCGAAACCTGTCACATTATTGCTAAACCGGCATTACGCAATAAGGTTTTGTATGATTATAATACCAATATGTTACGCACAACCACCGAATGTATGAGTGCCGTTCTAGGCGGTGCAGACAGCATTTGCAATCTCGCTTACGATGCGATTTACCATAAAACTAATGATTTTGGGCAGCGTATTGCACGCAATCAATTGTTGCTCCTAAAGCACGAGAGTTATTTTGACCTGGTCTCAAATCCTGCAGACGGAACTTATTATATAGAAAATCTAACGCAGCAATTTGCCGAACAAGCTTTAAGTCTATTTAAAGATATTGAAGCCGGTGGTGGTTTTGTTACCCAGTTAATAGAAGGAAAAATTCAGAAAAAGATAAAAACTTCTGCAGCTAAAGAGCAAGAAGCTTTTGATAAAAGCGAAAAACGTTTAGTAGGTACAAATACCTACCAAAACCCTGATGATCGCATGAAGCACGATCTTGATCTTTATCCTTTTCTAAAAATGAACCCGCGTAAAACATTAATTGAACCGGTTATTACAAAACGTCTTGCAGAAGAAGTTGAGCAAAAACGATTAAAGGATGAGTAGAAAAAACCTTCAACATCTTAAACTAAAAACAGACCATAAAAATATATCTGTTACTGCAGAATCAAATGTTACTGCAGAAGAAATACACATTAAAAAGCACTATACTTCTAACGACATCAGTGATTTAAAGCATCTTGATTTTGCTGCAGGAATACCTCCTTTTTTACGGGGCCCTTACAGCACCATGTATGTACGCAAACCGTGGACAATTAGACAATATGCAGGATTCTCTACTGCCGAAGAAAGCAATGCCTTTTACAGACGTAATTTAAAAGCCGGTCAAAAAGGACTTTCGGTAGCTTTTGACCTTGCTACACATCGTGGTTATGATAGTGATCACGAGCGTGTAGAAGGTGATGTAGGTAAGGCCGGTGTAGCTATTGATACGGTTGAAGATATGAAGATTCTCTTCGATCAGATTCCGTTAGATAAAATGAGCGTATCGATGACGATGAACGGTGCGGTGCTACCTATAATGGCGTTTTACATTGTTGCCGCAGAAGAGCAGGGCGTTAAACCAGAACAACTGCAAGGCACCATACAAAATGATATTTTAAAGGAGTTTATGGTTAGAAATACCTACATCTACCCACCTACTCCTTCGATGCGTATCATTTCAGATATTTTTGAATATGCTTCGGCAAAAATGCCCAAATTTAATACGATTTCTATTTCGGGTTACCACATGCAGGAAGCCGGTGCTACCGCAGATATTGAACTGGCCTATACGCTTGCAGACGGTCTCGAATATTTAAAAACTGGCTTAGCTGCGGGAATGACTATAGACAGTTTTGCACCTCGCTTATCCTTCTTTTGGGGTATTGGGATGAATCACTTTATGGAAATTGCAAAAATGCGTGCTGCCCGAATGCTTTGGGCAAAAATCGTGAAGCAATTCAATCCTAAAAATGAAAAATCTCTTTCGCTACGTACCCACTGCCAAACCAGTGGATGGAGTTTAACAGAACAGGACCCATTTAATAATGTTGCGCGCACGACTATTGAAGCTGCTGCCGCTGTTTTTGGCGGTACTCAAAGCTTACATACAAATGCACTAGATGAGGCGATCGCATTACCTACAGATTTTTCTGCACGTATTGCACGTAATACACAAATCTATCTACAAAAAGAAACCGAAATCACCCGCACCGTAGACCCTTGGGCCGGAAGTTATTATGTAGAATCGCTAACACATGAAATAGCAGAAAAAGCCTGGAAACTTATTGAAGAGGTTGAAGCACTGGGCGGAATGACTAAAGCAATAGAAAAAGGAATACCAAAATTACGGATTGAAGAAGCTGCAGCACGCAAACAGGCTCGAATTGATAGTGGTCGTGACGTGATTGTGGGGGTCAACAAATACAAACTAGAGACTGAAGATGATATTGTCACCCTTGAGGTAGATAACGACGCCGTGCGTAAATCACAACTAGACCGCCTGGCTCAGGTAAAAGAAAATCGAGATACACAATTAGTTACTCAGGCTTTAGCAGCTTTAACTGAATCTGCAGAAAAAGGAAGCGGTAATTTATTAAATTTAGCAGTAGAGGCTGCTCGTAACAGAGCGACTTTAGGTGAAATTTCGACAGCCTTAGAATTAGTTTTTGGGAGGTATAAAGCAGAAATAAAATCATTTACAGGCGTGTATAGTAAAGAAGTTAAAAAGGACCCTGCTTTTGCAAAAGCCCGTGAACTCGCAGATCGTTTTGCCGAATTAGAGGGAAGACGCCCGCGTATTATGATTGCAAAAATGGGTCAGGATGGTCACGATCGTGGTGCTAAAGTGGTTGCAACCGGTTATGCAGATGTAGGTTTTGACGTAGATATAGGTCCCTTATTCCAAACACCAAAAGAAGCAGCAAAACAAGCTGTAGAAAATGATGTACATATTTTAGGCATAAGTTCGCTCGCGGCAGGTCATAAAACATTAGTGCCGCAAGTAATTCAGGAATTAAAGCGATTAGATCGTGAAGATATTATGGTCATTGTAGGTGGTGTTATTCCGCGGAAAGATTATCAATTCTTATTTGATGCCGGTGCTGTTGCTATTTTTGGTCCCGGCTCAAAAATAAGTGAAGCCGCCATTTCTATCTTAGAAGTTTTGATGCAAAGTTTTGAAGACTAAGTTATAGATATAGGGTTTCTGTGCGAGAACTAAAATTAATTGAACGTAACTTTTCAATCTAAGCCTTTTTAAATAGGCATAAAGAATTAAATACTTTAAAATGAGCTATACCGATAAAATGTTGCGCGACGATGCGCTAAAAGGAAAAACAATTGTAGTCACCGGAGGCGGTAGCGGTTTGGGTAAATCGATGACTAAATACTTTTTGGAATTAGGCGCCAATGTAGCTATTAGTTCGCGTGACCTTGATAAATTAAAAACTACAGCTTCAGCACTAGAACAAGAAACCGGCGGAAACTGCTTTGCAGTGCAATGTGATGTACGTGATTATGAGCAGGTAGAAGCAATGCGCGATGCTGTTGTTGAGAAATTTGGTAGTGTAGATGTTTTACTCAATAATGCTGCAGGAAATTTTATATCCCCTACAGAGCGGCTTTCGGCAAATGCTTTTGATGTTGTAATTGATATTGTTTTAAAAGGAAGTAAAAACTGCACGCTTGCCTTCGGAAAACATTGGATTGATGCTGGCGAAAAAAACAAAACTATTTTAAACATAGTAACAACCTACGCTTGGACGGGTTCTGCATACGTTGTACCCAGTGCAACAGCAAAAGCGGGAGTTCTGGCAATGACGCGATCTCTGGCTGTAGAATGGGCTAAATACGGCATACGTTCTAATGCCATTGCACCGGGACCATTTCCTACTAAAGGTGCCTGGGAACGTTTATTGCCCGGTGATCTAGCCGAAAAATTTGATCTTTCTAAAAAAGTACCCTTGCGCCGCGTAGGTGATCATCAGGAATTGGCAAATCTGGCAGCTTACTTAGTTTCAGACTTTTCTGCTTATGTAAATGGTGAAGTAGTAACTATTGATGGTGGTGAGTGGCTTGAAGGCGCAGGACAATTCAATTTATTACAAGACATTCCTGAAGAACTTTGGGACCAACTTGAAGCTGCTGTAAGAGCTAAGCGCAAGTCTTAATTACTTTTAATAGAAACTAAAAAATCCCTTTAAGACTGCTTAAAGGGATTTTTTAATTAATTAAGTTTCGGTTTAAAAATAGCTGTATATCCTCGTTTTAAATAATTGAACAGAATAACATAAAATAGAATCACGATGATAAATTCCGCTTCAAAATCTGGGATTTGTAATTGTAGTATTTGTTTGAGCATATCCCATAGGTGTAAGGGAAAATGAATAATCTCTTCCCAATTATAAAACAATTGATATCCTACAAAATAGATTACTATAAGGGTATTAAAACTTCCGTAAAGAATAAGACCTGTATTTTTTAAACGTTCTTGTTTTACAAATAAGGTTTGTGGCTTTGTAAATAAATCTTTAATTGCCTGAGAAGATTTGCTGAGTAAATTAGGTGTGTCTGTAAGATCTGATAGTAACCAATACCCATCAGAACGAATAAAAGGAACCAATTGAATTAGGCTATAAATACCCACCATAAAAGCGATTTCTGCAAATATTCCCTGATCTGGAAACAGAGAAAATAGCACTAAGCTTATGAGTAAACACCACAATTGCATATATACCCCGGCAAGATTACCTATTACACGCTCGCCTTTAGTAGCATGCCACATCGAAGAGATACTAGAGTATAATACCGGGAAAATAACGTAAAACCCGCCTCCTATTTCACCGTTACGTCCCGTAAATCTTGAGCAGGCAGCGATGTGCCCTAACTCGTGAAAAATTATGGTCACAAAATATAGTACAGCTACTGCCAGAGCAGAAACTTCTGTTTCTTCAAAACTCCTAAAAAACACGGTATATAATGCCAGTACGAATAATGAGGTAAATGCTATCCAAAAAAATACAGGTTGAAATAAAGGTTTTAAAGGTGTCGCCAGCTTCTTTGCTGTCGCTTCTTTAAAAATGGTAAATTCAAGTTTTATAAAACTCTTTTCTTTTTTATTTTCTTCCTGTCCCACATCACCTAAGAGACCTGTTGAAGCGAGCTGGGAATTAATAAAAGCATCAAAATTTTCTTTAGTGAGCTCTATATCAAATTCTGATATAAACCTGTTGTGCGCATCTTCAAAAGACTGGGAGCGCGATAAAAGATCTATTAATTGTTTAGACTGTTGATTTATATTAAAATGTCCTTCAGGAGTTTCCAGAACCCAGGTATTAGCATTATAACTCGAGAGTTCATATGGTTTTACAATAACAGCCATTTTATTTTGTAAGCTCGTTTATAATATTTCTGTTGTGCTCAAGCATTTGAAGCATAGTATCAATCCAAATTACAAGTTCGTTTAAATTAAGTTTCCGTGCAGTATCCTGAGCTATTTTAAATTGACGTGTCGCATAAGTATTGCATTTTTCAGCTAGACCAGAAACGTAGAAAACTCGTTCTTTAAAACGATCTAAACCAGGCATTTCTTCAATTTTATGTTCTAATATAAATTCATTAACAGCACTTATACAGTAAGTATGTTGATTTTTAAGAACATCTTCATTAAAATCTTCAATATCGTCTAGCATTTGCATACCATAAAATAATTGATTGAACAGTTCTATCACTTTTTTAGAATCTACATCACTTTTAAAAAGAATAAAAAGACCTTCAACCGGTATAAAAGCAGGTGCATGCTTGCTAAAACTATAAGCTTCAAAAGATTCTATAGTATGGTTAATTTGCAGGGCAGAATTTTTCTTTTCGAGCACCAGGCCTTCATAATAGCTATTCATATAACTATTAAAGTGCTTCCAGAAATTATTCTCAGTTTCAAAGAGCTGTCCCAGACCTAAAATAGCAGTTGTGCTATAGTCTTGTGCACGTTTCAGTGTTTCTGTCGCTGTGTCAAAATCTTCAACCCAATTAATTTCTTGATCTATAATACGATCTAATGTAAAGACATAATAGATGTATTTATTCACATATTTTTGAAAAGAACTAAATTTTTCCTCATTATCAATGCTAAAAAGCGGACTTAAATAAGGTACTAATTGCTCAAAGAATAGAGCAGATACAGAAGGTTTTGACATACTTTAAAAATAAAAAAAAGCTCAAACCATAAAATTTGAGCTTTTTTATTATTAAAAACTTAGAAAATTCTAAGTTAAAAAATTAAACTGGAGTACCTCCTGTGTTAGGACAAGATTTTGGTGCACAAGGGTCACATGGGTTACAGCTGTGTGTGTTATGACCACAACCTTTGTAATGACTGTGGAAATAAAATGTAAACTCTTTACGCTCCTCTAATTTTTCAAAAGAGAAAGCTTCTAATTGATTGGTAAAATTCTTCATAACTAATAAAATTAAGTTTGTTTAATTATCTTTCGAACTTACAGTTTCATTAGCTACCATAAAATAATTTTCGGTCAAAGTATGGTATTCATAGATTAAAATTATCTCTCTCCATTAATACTTATTACGCTTTACAATATATTTTATCAATTGCCTATTTATTGTGTATGATTGGGATAGAGCAATTGTCGAGAATGATTAAAAGCTGTTAACAAAAAGCATTTTAATTGCGGGTTATAAATCGTACTTTCGCACTTCAATTTTTAAGATTTCTATGGGTAAAATAATAGCTGTTGCTAATCAAAAAGGAGGTGTAGGAAAAACAACTACATCGGTAAACCTTGCCGCATCCCTGGGTGTTTTAGATAAGAAAGTACTTCTAATTGATGCAGATCCTCAGGCAAATGCTACTTCGGGATTAGGGCTTGATGTAGAAAGTATAGAACTAGGTACTTATCAATTATTAGAGCATTCGAGCCCTGCTGAAGATGCTATAATGAAGACAGAATCTCCCAATCTCGACATCATACCAGCTCATATAGATTTGGTCGCTATAGAAATAGAACTGGTAGATATGGAAGAACGCGAGTATATGATGCGCAAAGCCATACGTCATCTTAAAGACAGTTATGATTATGTTATAATAGACTGTGCTCCTTCTCTAGGGTTATTAACTTTAAATGCACTTACCGCAGCAGATTCTGTCATAATACCTATACAGTGTGAATATTTTGCGCTAGAAGGTTTAGGAAAACTATTAAACACGATAAAAAGTGTTCAAAAAATACATAATTCGGCTTTAGATATTGAAGGTCTTTTATTGACGATGTTTGATTCTCGACTGCGACTATCTAATCAAGTTGTTGAGGAGGTTCAGAAGCATTTTGACGAGATGGTTTTTGACACCATTATACAACGTAATGTGCGATTAAGTGAAGCTCCTAGTTATGGCGAAAGCATTATTAATTATGATGCAGGCAGTAAAGGTGCGGCAAATTACTTAAGTTTAGCCCAGGAGATAATCACAAAAAATGACGTATAACAATGGCTAAAGCAGTAAAAAAACAAGCATTAGGTCGCGGTCTTTCTGCATTGCTTAAAGATCCTGATAATGATATAAAGACTGCCGGAGATAAAGGAGCAGATAAAGTTGTAGGGAATATTGTAGAATTAGAACTGGAGCAAATTGAGGTTAACCCCTTTCAGCCCAGAAGTAGTTTTAATGAAGATGCATTAAAAGAGTTAGCCTCTTCTATACGTGAGCTAGGCGTAATACAACCCATAACTGTACGTAAAATAAGTTTTGGTCAATATCAACTGGTTTCTGGTGAACGTCGATTTAGAGCTTCAAAATTAGTAGGCTTAGAGACCATTCCTGCATATATACGTATTGCAAATGATCAGGAATCTTTAGAGATGGCTCTTGTTGAAAATATTCAGCGAGAAGATCTTGACCCTATCGAAATTGCACTATCCTATCAGCGTTTAATTGAAGAGATTAACCTTACGCAAGAGCAAATGAGCGATCGCGTAGGCAAAAACAGATCTACCATTGCCAATTATCTGCGTCTATTAAAATTAGATCCTATTATTCAAACAGGAATGCGCGATGGGTTTCTCTCTATGGGCCACGGAAGAGCATTAATAAATATTGAAAGTACCTCAGATCAACTTGATATTTACGAGAAGATTATAGAAAATGCACTGTCTGTACGTGCTACTGAAAGTTTAGTAAAAAACTATAAGGAGGGTAAAGGAAAAGCAACACCTGTAAAAACTAGCGTTCCAGAATTTATTAAAGAAGGAAAAGAGCAGTTTGCATCCTATTTTGGCGCTAAAGTAGATGTAAAAGTTGCACAAAAGGGCAATGGAAAACTTATTATTCCGTTTTCATCACAAGAAGACTTTGAGCGATTAAAAAAACTAATTTCCGGTGCACAATAAATCTGTATTAATTTTACTTTTATTCCTCTATAGCTTTGGCTTTGCTCAAACTGTAGAAGAACAAGATGAACCCGAAATTACTGCCCAGGAAATAGATCCTGTATTTGAAGAATATGACCCCTTAAGACCAGCTAAAGCAGCTTTTTACTCAGGTATTTTACCGGGTTTGGGTCAGGCGTACAACGGTGATTACTGGAAAATACCACTAGTTTATGGCGCTGTAGGTACCGGTGTAGGTATTGCAATTTACAATCACGATCTTTTTCAGCAATACAGAACGGCTTACAAAGATCGAATCGCAGGACGCATTGATGAGTTTACGGTTATTGATGAAAATGGTAATGCCACACAAATTTTTACCGAAGATCAACTTATAAGTGCTCAGGATTTCTACAGAAGAAATAAAGAGCTTTCTATACTAATTACTGCGGGTATTTATGTTCTGCAGATTATTGAAGCAAACGTAGATGCGCATCTTTCTCAATATGAGGTTGAAGACCGTCTCAGTTTTACCCCATTTTTACAGCGCAGTGATTTTGACTTTTCAAATACCGTAGGTATGCGCATAACTTATACATTTTAAATTATGAAAATTGCCCTTCTTGGTTACGGCCGCATGGGAAAAACCATAGAAAAACTAGCCATTGAACGCGGTCATACGATTGTTGCTAAAATAGACCAGAATGACAGCTATGATTTTAATGCTGCAGATGTTGCTATAGATTTTAGTGTTCCTGACGCTGCTGTAGCAAACATAAGTTCTGCAATTAAATCTGGTGTTCCCGTTGTTTCAGGTACTACCGGCTGGTTAGATAATTATTCTGAAATGGTTGCACTTTGCGAAAAAGAAAACGGAGCTTTTATCTATGCTTCTAATTTTAGTGTAGGGGTGAACATCTTTTTTGAGCTGAATAAAAAATTAGCCAAAATGATGAAAACACTTAAAGATTACCAGGTAAGTATGACTGAAGTGCATCATATACATAAATTAGACGCACCCAGCGGTACCGCTATCACACTTGCCGAGGGTATTATCGAGGAAACAGATAATACTGACTGGATTCTAGATGCCGAAGAAGAACATAAAATAACCATTAAAGCCTTACGTGAAGGAGAAGTACCTGGCACGCACACGATTACCTACAAAAGCCAGGTAGATGAACTTGTGATAGAACACAAAGCACATAACCGTCATGGTTTTGCTTTAGGAGCAATCATAGCAGCAGAATGGTTAAAAGATAAAAAAGGTGTACATACCATGAAAGATGTTTTAAATCTTTCTGAATAAACGTATCTAAAAATTTTAAAACGAGAAACCTATGACTATGATGCAGTGGTTTATATTTTTTCTGGCTGTTCAGGTAATTCATTTTTTGGGCACCTGGAAACTTTACAAAAAGGCAGGACGCCAACCCTGGGAAGCAATCGTTCCGGTTTATAACGCGGTAATTTTGATGAAAATAATTGGTCGCCCCTGGTGGTGGACGATTTTACTTTTTATACCCATTGTAAACCTGATAATGTTTCCGGTTATTTGGGTAGAAACCGCACGTAGTTTTGGCAAAAATACGACTACAGATACCGCTCTGGTTATCGTAACCTTAGGGTTTTACCTGTATTATCTGAATTATGTTGCGCCGGTAACTTACAAGACTGAGCGATCGCTAGTACCTAAAAGTGCTTCTGGTGAGTGGACGAGTTCTATACTTTTTGCTGTTGTTGCTGCAACCATAGTTCATACGTATGTAATGCAACCATTTACGATACCTACAGGATCGCTAGAACGCACTCTTCTCATAGGTGACTTTTTGTTTGTTAGCAAATTTCATTATGGTGCCAGAACTCCTATGACTACTGTGAGTTTTCCTATGGTACACGATACGATTCCCGGTCTTGGTATAAAATCCTATTTAGATAAACCACAACTCCCCTATTTTAGATTGCCCGGTTTTCAGAAAATAGAGCGTAGTGATATTGTTGTTTTTAGTTGGCCTGTAGATACAGTAAACCGTTTTTATGGCTTAGATGATGGTAAATACTATCAAAAACCGATAGATAAAAAATCTAACTACGTTAAACGTGCGGTGGGTATTCCCGGCGATAGCCTAAAAGTTGTAGATGGAAAGGTTTACGTAAACAATAAACCTCTCGAATTACCAGATCGTGCCCAACTGCAATACAGTTATCAAGGTCTATCAAAAGGCAGTGGTTTTAACGCTAAAAATCTGTATGATAGTTATAAGATAACAAACCTTCAGTTTTTTAATAGTACACAATTTGCTACACAATCTATAACCGATGAAAATGCAGAACGCTTTAGAAATCATCCCAATGTAGCTTCTTTAGAAAAGATCATCGCTCCGGCAGATCAAAAAGATCCTTCTATTTTTCCTAAAGGAACTGCAAGTTTAGGCAACCGCGACCAAATTTCTACGCTATATATTCCGAAGAAAGGAACATCGACTCCTATTACCACAGAGAACATTCCACTCTACAAACGCTTAATCGAAGTGTATGAAGGCACTGAAATGGGTCACCCTCAGACCATAACCATTTCAGGAAATCAGGTACTATTAGACAATCAACCTTTAACGGAGTATACGTTTAAACAAGATTATTACTGGATGATGGGAGATAATCGTCACAATAGTGAAGACAGCAGGTTCTGGGGTTTTGTACCTGAAAACCACGTTGTAGGAAAGCCGGTATTCATTTGGTTTAGTTGGGATAGTAATGGTAACGGTATAATGGAAAAAATACGTTTTGACCGCCTATTTACTACTGTAGGAGGTAATGGTAAACCGGTATCTTATTTCCTATATTTTGTTATCGCTCTAGTGGCGTACATCGTAATTTCAAAAATTGTAAAGAATAGAAGATTAAAATCATAATCTTCATCTATTTAGGGTATTAAAGCATCAATCTCTCGGGATCTGATGCTTTTTGTTTTTAATACGGTAAAAATTAAGATTTTAACATTATTTCTTCGGTATTGCTTGTTGTGTTTTTTAGCTTGTCACCTATGGAAACAACGGATAGAAATACACAACGTAAAGTAAAAAATAACGATACTGTAGCTGTACATTATACGGGTAAACTGGCTAACGGTCAGATATTTGACAGCTCTGTAGATAAAGAACCTTTAGAATTTCAAATGGGTCAGGGTCAGATAATTCCAGGTTTTGAAAAGGGATTAATTGATATGACTGTAAATGAGAAGAAAAGTGTAACAATACCCGAAGCTGAGGCTTACGGTGAAGTACGCAAAGACTTATTTCAGGAAGTACCTAAGACAGATTTACCACCAGAAATTGATCCTCAGGTAGGTATGGGATTAGTTGCAAAGAACCCTGATGGTACTGAGCGCCAATTGCGTGTAGCAGAAGTACGCAATGAGAGCATTGTAATAGATGCAAATCACCCACTTGCAGGTCAGGATTTGACTTTTGACTTAGAATTAGTAGAGATTAAGTAATTATTTTATAAAATTTCAAAAAGCCCGTAAGCCTTGTGTTTACGGGCTTTTATCATTTTAGAAGAAATCTCATTAATTGTTTTTAACACAATTATAAGATTCCAAAAAAAATAAATTGAACTATCGGTGGTTATGTCTGTCTAACTAAATTAATAACTATGAGAATATTTAATACCGTCGCTCTTGTGGGAGCTACACTGCTAACCGTATCGTGTGTATCAAAAAAGAAATACACAGAATTACAAGGACAATACGATAATACCGTATCTACATTAACTAAAACTCAGGTCGAAAAAGAAGAACTTGAGGCTAAGTATAGCGCAATAGAAAATCGTGTGGCAGATTACAACGCCAAGATTAATTCACTTAGAGATGAGAATTACAATAAGCTTGATCTTGTAGAGAATATCGCGGCTATATCAGAAAGCACAAAAAACAAAATGCGTGCAACACTTAAGAATGCTAATCAACAAGAATTATCAGGAGCTAAAACTCTTGAAGATTCTATGAACCTTGCAATCTCTTATAATCTAAAGAAAAACCTGGATATGACGGTATCATCAGACGATGACATTCAGGTAGATATTGATGAGACTGTGGTTATGATTAATGTATCTGACAAATTATTGTTTAACAGCGGAAGCTACCGCGTAAGTAATAAAGCAGATAATTTACTAAAACGTCTAGCCGATGTAATTAATTCAGAACCAGCTATTGAAGTTATGGTTGAAGGTCACACAGATGATCAAACTGTAAAACCGGGTGCATATATTAAAGATAACTGGGAATTAAGTGTAGAACGTTCTACTGCAATCATCAGAGAATTACAGGATAATTATGGTGTAGATCCTAAAAAATTAATCGCCGCAGGTCGCAGTAGTTACCTTCCCCTTGTGGATAACGCTTCAAAAGAAGACCGCGCAAAAAACAGACGTACGCGTATTGTAATACTTCCCAATCTTGATAAATTTTTATCACTTGTAGGTAGTAACGACTAAGATTTTATAATATACAAGTCAAAACCCACCCTAGCGGTGGGTTTTTTGTTTAAGTAAAACGAATAACCAAACTTAAAAAGTAGCAAACGAATTCTAATTATGTATATTTAAGTATATCCAAAGTTCAAATAAACCACTCCCCTAATTATGAAAATCAAGGATACCCATTTAATGAAGTATGTAATCGAGGAACATAGTTTCAGTTTTGGAAAGCTATATTTTTTAGAGAACATTATTATTTCAGAAATTAATGAAGGTGTTCTTTTCAACTGGGATATGGTAGCTACGATGATTACTTGTAAAGAACACTTTTATGGTAAATCAAATGAAAATCTATACTTTATTTCAAATAGAGTCAATAATTATGCACTTATGCCACAAGACTGGATACGATTTCAACAAACTTATCAATGTTTTAAAGCATATATAATCGTTACCTATAGAGAAACAGCAACTACAAATGTTGAAATTGAACAATTCTTTTATAAAAATTCTATTAAATGTTATGAGAGTTTAACCGAGGCATTTACGTATTTAAATCTCCAGGAAAATTTAAATTTTGCTATTGAAAACCGACAAATGGGTTAAGATTTATATTTATCAATACCTTTAATAAAGTAATTAATTAGAAATTCTAGAAAATTTCAAATCAAAAAAAAACAGAGCCTTGCTAATGCAAGGCTCTGTTTTATATATACTTATATTGGTTTTTATTACAACTCCTGATTAGTAGGGCGTATTAAAATTTCATTTACACTACTGTGACCTGGTTGTGTCAAGGCATAGTAAATAGAATCTGCAATATCCTGTGATTGTAACATTGTTAAATCTTCATATTGAGACATCATATCTTTAACATCATCATCAGTAATTGTATTGGTTAATTCGGTAGCCACAAAGCCTGGTTCAATTGAAGTTACTTTAGTATTGTACTTAGGTCCCATTTCTAAACGTATTCCTTCACTTAAGGCACGTACGGCATATTTAGTTGCACAATACACTGCTCCCGCTGGCATAATTTTTCTACCTGCTACAGAAGAAATATTAATGATATGTCCAGATTTACTTTCTTTCATATCGGGTACAACACTGGCAACACCATTAAGAACTCCCTTAATGTTTACATCAACCATTTTATCCCATTCATCTACTTTTAAATTTTCAATAAAGGATAATGGCATAAGACCGGCGTTATTTACAAGAATATCAACCTTACCATAAATTTTATGGGTTTCTTCAATAACTCTTTTCCAATCGTCTTTGCTGGTTACATCTGCCGTAATAACGTGTGCTTTCCCACCCTCTTTTTCAATAGTCTCTTTTAAATCCTTTAAGCGATCTGTACGTCTTGCAGACAGTACTACGTTTGCGCCTGCTTTTGCTAATGTTTTTGCTGTAGCCTCACCTATTCCACTTGAAGCACCTGTAACTATAACTGTTTTATTTTGTAAACTCATAATTTGTATATTTTGAGTTACAAAGGTATTGCGGTAACTAACGAATCTAATTGAGGTATGTTAGTGCTTAATGTTAAGTTGCGCAAAATACTGTTAAGCCTTGTTAAATAGCTATTGCAAACTATTTAATGTAATCTCTTTGCGAATACGACTAAGCGATTCTGGCTTTATACCCAGATAGCTTGCTATCTCATAATTAGGAACGCGCTGCTCAATATTAGGATACGATTTACAAAAATCAATATACAAATCACTACTTTCCTTTTCTAATGCATTCTGAATGCGACCAGTTAAACTTATAAAGGCTCGGGTCGTTTTTATTCTAAAAAAACGTTCAAACTTAGGAATGCGTATATACAGTTCTTCTAAGGCCGCTTTTTTTAAACCTAATACAACAGAATCTTCAATACACTCTACAGTTAATTTTGCCGTAGTCTCATTAAAAAAAGCCTTAAAGTCACTAATCCACCAGTCTTCAATAGCAAATTGAACTATAGATCTATCACCGCTCTCAGAAGTATGATAGGCTTTTAAACAACCTTTAACGACATAAAATTCAGTATCTACCCGATTTCCCGGAATTATAAGTGTTTCCTTCTTTCGCAGTTTATGAATACTGAGTATGCTCTTAAACTCTTCAAATTCGAGAGCTGTAAGTGGGACTATTTTTTCGATATGTTCTCTGATAGCAGTATACATTTGAAGAAAAATTTACTAAAATGTTAGTTGAATAATTAGCTAACGATATATTTATTATTAAGTAATATTTATGAACTACGTAAGAAGTTTCAATATAAATTTAAACTTTTTAAGAGCTCAATTTATGGATATAGCAATATTAGAAGTTTTTATCATACTTGGTTTAACCATCTTCTTTTTTGTCACAGAATTATTTCCAGTAGATAAGATTGCTATTTTTATTATTGTCTCACTAGTCTTACTAGGACTGGTGACGCCAGAAGAGGCCATAAGCGGTTTTTCTAACTCGGCAACTATTACCGTACTCTCCTTAATGATTATAGCCATTGCGCTAGAAGATAATGGAGTAATTGCCTGGTTTGCTCAGGGTCTGCAACGTCTCAGTATCTTACCGTTACTGATATTGATACCTACATTTATGTTTATTACCGCAGGTATTTCTGCATTTATAAGTACAACTGCAGTTGTAATTGTTTTCATTAAAATTATTTTTCAACTTTCTGAACGTTTTGGTATTCCTGCCGGAAAGTTACTCTTACCGGTTTCTTTTGCCGGTATTTTAGGCGGAAGCTGTACACTTATGGGAACCTCTACAAACCTAATCGTAAATTCAATTGCTCAGAATCGGGGCGTTGATAAACTAGGTTTCTTCGAATTTGCCTGGATGGGTGGTATCTTTCTGGTTGCAGGTATTATCATAGTGACTATAGCTTCACGTTTCTTACCTAAAAAAGATCCTTCTGAAAGTTTAGAGTTGGCTTATGAAATTGACGAACTCATAACTACTATAACCATAAAGCCCTCTTCACCATTAGTAGGCAAAACCATAAATGATACTTTTTTAAAAGAAGCCAGTGATGTAACCTTACTAAAATTAGTACGTAATGGTGTAACAACAAACGCCCCGGGAAAATACATTACTCTACAATCTGGAGACGAACTTGTTGTTATGGCAGATATTGATAATCTAGAGCGAATAATGACTGATGGAGCGCATAAAGAAGAGAAACCTGCAGAAACATCAGATCAACTTGTAGATATACCTAAAGATATCAAGTTAGAATCTGAAAAAGCTAAAAAAGAACCCATTGCCATTCAGCTTTTAGAGATTCTAATTTTGCCAGGGTCGGTGTTTTTAGGCAGTACACTTAGTGATCTTAAAAGATTTAATCTACAGGGTATTTTGCCCATTGCGATTAAAAAAAGAAAAAATCTTAGAAATACTAAAGAACGTCTCATACGTAAAAATCTTGATCAAATACGCATAAAACCGGGAGATCGTATACTTTTAGAAACTGATAAATCGAGTGTTAATGAACTCAATAATCTTGAAGGAGTTGTAATTCTAAAAACACACGAACCTTTTCAGCCAAAAAATAAAACTAAAAAATATATTGCAACTGCAGTCTTACTCGCTGTTATAGGATTAGCCGCTAGTGGCGTATTAAGTATTTTAGCCAGTTCACTTACGGGTATGGCACTATTACTTGCTACAAACTGCTTAGAAATGAATAAAATTTACACAAAAGTAGATTGGCAGATATTCTTCTTACTTGCAGGTATGATTCCGTTAGGAGTTGCCATGACAAATAGCGGTGCAGATATATGGTTATCAGACCAATTACTTATTTTATTTGAAGGAAAAGATAAACTTTTTATTTTAGGAGCTATTTTTTTAATAACCATGATAATGAGTGGTAGTGTTTCTAATAACGCCACGGCTGTTATTATGGCGCCTATTGCAATTTCTGTTGCAGCCGGCTTAGAGTTACCTGCAAAACCATTTTTACTTGCAGTAATGTTTGCTGCAAATTTCAGCTTTTTTACTCCTGTAGGTTATCAAACCAATACCCTTATTTATAATTTAGGCATTTACAGATTCAAGCATTTTCTCTTTATAGGAGGTATTTTATCTATAGTTCTTTGCGTGTTGGGAACTCTTTTACTTTCCACACTCTTTTAACTTAATAATTATTAAAATTTATGCTGAAAATTGCGCCTAAATATCACATTTACGTTTTACCATTAAGGTCTCACTTGCATTAAATTGAAGCTACACAATCAAAGAGCTTGTAAATTAAATTTCGAATTATTATTACTGCTTTTATATTGACGTCTGTTTTTCAGCATCTTATAAATGCAACAGTCTAGATTTTACTCTTATAGATGAGAAAATTTTAGTAGCTTAAATAATTTAAAATTGTTGTTAAACAAATGTAAAGCTATTAGCCTGTAAGAAAATAATACATGTACCTTTGCGGTCTGTATGAAGACCCCGCTACTAAATAGGTTAAATAACAATTTTAAAGAACTTGTTTTAAAATTGTATGAAAAGAAATCGGTAAAAAAGGCATTAGTTTTTTCCCGGTTCTTATCTATAAAGTTTAATTCGTTAATGAAGATTAAATGGGTGCGTTACCCTGCAATCGCTATTAGTGGTTTATTCCTTATATTCTCACTATTTTTCTTTAGTATTTATCTAGGTGCCTGGGGCTCTCTTCCTTCAAGGTATGAGTTAACTCACTTAGAGCAATCATTAGCTACTCAGCTAGTTGATCGTAATGGCGAAGAAATAGGAAAGTATTACATCTTTGATAGAAGACCTATTGCTTTTAATGAAATTCCTAAACATCTTAAAGACGCTCTTGTCGCTACAGAAGATGTGCGTTTTTACAAGCACGACGGTATAGATAAGCGGAGCTTATTTAGAGTTTTTTTTAAAACCCTATTGATGCAGGATGATTCTGCAGGTGGCGGTAGTACCTTAACACAACAGCTGGTTAAGAATATTTATGATCGCCGCGAAGGTGGTGCTTTGAGCCTTGTAGTTTCTAAGTTTAAAGAATTTATATTAGCGCAGCGTCTCGAAGACGTTTATAGTAAGAATGAAATTCTAAATCTATATCTCAATACTGTACCCTTTCCTGATAATACCTTCGGAATAGAAAGCGCCAGTCAGAAATTTTTTAATAAAAGTACCGAAGAATTGACTTTAAGCGAATCTGCAATTCTCGTGGGTACGCTAAAGGCAAATAACAGCTACAATCCAAGACTGTATCCAGAAAATGCAAAACGTAGAAGAGATGTAGTTTTAAAACAAATGTTACGTTATGACTACCTAAAACCTCAGGATACTATGGGAATGGAACGTGACACCATTCGACTTAATTATCAAAAACATTCAGATTTAGGAATAGCCCCCTACTTTAGAGAACTTATACGTAAAGAAGCTCGTGAAATTCTTAAGAATTATAAGAAAGAAGATGGTTCTCCATATGATTTGTATCAGGATGGTCTTACAATACATACTACCTTAGATAAAAATTTACAGGTATATGCAGAAGAAGCTATGAAAGAGCATATGGCCGAGCTGCAGGCACAATACGAGAAAGCTTATGGTAATTATGCTCCCTGGAAAAAAGATGCCATTCTAGAGCCTAATTTAAAGAAATTAGACATTTATAAGCGTCTTGAAAAAGCCGGACTTACTGAAGAGCAAATTAATGATTCTCTAAGTGTTAAGTCAGAACGCACTGTTTTTGACTGGGATCCTAAGAAAACTACTCAAAATATATCTACAAGAGACAGTATTGCTCATTATTTATCACTTTTAAATTGTGGTTTTCTGGCATTAGAACCAGAAACCGGTGGTGTATTAGCTTACATAGGTGGTATAGATTTTAATAATTTTAAATACGATCACGTAAGTCAAAGTGAACGTATGGTGGGGTCTACTTTTAAACCCTTTGTTTATGCAACTGCATTAGAAAAAGATATCGCTCCCTGCACATATTATAGTGCAGATCAGGAAGTGTATTATTTTAATAATAAAAGTTGGTCTCCTGCAAACTCAGGAGGATCTGATAGTACGAGTGTGTCCTATTCTTTAAAAGGAGCTTTGAGTAACTCTGTAAATACGGTTGCTGTAAAAGTTTTATTAGATGTTGGTATAGACAATGTAATTGCACAGGCAAAAAGAATGGGTATTACCTCAAAACTACCTCGCGTACCTTCGTTAGCTTTAGGTACTGCGCAGATAAAAATACGAGATCTAGCTTCGGCGTATACATCCTTTTTAAATAAAGGAAAACCCATGAAAACTTATTATATCACTAAAATTACAGATAAAGCCGGTAAGACTATTGCTGATTTTAAACCCGTTACTCCAGAAAAGTCGGTTATGCGCAACTTTACCAGAGAAGCTATGGTACAAATGATGCGCGGTACTGTAAGTGAAGGGACTGCATCCCGACTAAGGTATAAGTATAAGTTAAAAAATGACATTGCAGGTAAGACAGGAACAACTCAAGATAATAAGGACGGGTGGTTTGTAGGACTTACACCCTATATGGTTGCAGTAACCTGGGTAGGTAACGATGATTATAGAATAGGTTTTAGCAGCACGGGAATAGGTGCAGGAGCAAATTCCGCATTACCCATTTATGCGAAGTTTATGCAGCGTATGAACGCAGACACCACCTATACTAAACTTACAAAGCAACGTTTTGCGGCTCCTTCAGGTTCGGTTTCTGAAGCTTTAAGTTGCCCGCCTATTGTTAGAGACAGTACTTCTCAGGTTCAATCTTTTCTTGCAAACATTTTTGGCGGCGGAAAGGAAGAAGTAAATACTAAGAAACAGGTTTACCTAGATGATAATGGTACCATAATTAGAACTGAAAATGAATCTGTAAACCCAGATGAAGATCTAGAATTTACAGATGATAATAATAAACCGGAATCAGGAAAGGATGACACTAAAAAAGGATTCTTTTCGTTTTTAAAAAGAAAAAACAAGAATGAGGATAATTAGGATGATTCTCATTGTAAGTGATAAGAAGAAAATCAAACAATTATGCCAATTGCATCATAAAATTGCATTATAATTTTGATTTGACAATAATCCATGTTATACTACATCCTATTTACATTTAAAAACTAAATTTTTAATATGAGACAACTCAAAATCACCAAGCAGGTAACCAATCGGGAATCAAAATCTTTAAATACCTATTTACAAGATGTAAGTAAGCTCGATATGATTACGGCTGATGAGGAGGTCGAGTTGGCACAACGCATTCGGGAAGGCGATCAGATAGCTTTAGAACGATTGACGAAGGCTAATTTGCGTTTTGTGGTATCTGTTGCTAAACAATACCAAAACCAGGGTTTAAAATTACCAGATTTAATTAACGAAGGTAATGTAGGACTTGTAAAGGCAGCTAAACGATTTGACGAAACCCGTGGATTTAAATTTATCTCCTACGCGGTTTGGTGGATTCGCCAGTCTATTTTACAGGCCATTTCAGAACATTCAAGAACTGTGCGTTTACCTCTTAACAAGATTGGTACGATAAGCAAGATTAACAAAGCGTTTTCTTACTTAGAGCAAAGTTTAGAGCGCCCACCATCTGCAGATGAGATTGCTAAAGAACTTGATATGACTGTAGCTAAAGTAAAATTAGCTATGAAGAACTCAGGTCGTAATCTTTCAATGGATGCACCTTTTAAAGAAGGTGAGAACGACTCAAACCTATATGATGTATTGAAATCTGGCGAATCACCTAATCCTGATGCAGACTTAATGCAGGAATCATTAGGAACAGAAATCGAACGTGCTTTAGAAACACTTTCTCCTCGTGAGTCTGATGTTATTAAATTAAATTATGGTTTAGGTGGCGAGCAACCACATACGCTTCAGGAAATTGGAGAAATGTTTGATTTAAGCCGTGAACGCGTACGTCAAATCCGTGAAAAAGGAATTCGCAGATTACGCCATACTTCAAGAAGTAAAGTGCTAAAAACCTATTTAGGTTAAGCGACAACTTATTATTTAAATAAAAAACGGGCTTCGATTATATCGAAGCCCGTTTTTTGTTAACCTTACTTTGTAACTATTCAATACTTAAATTGAAGGTTTGCTCAACATCTGTTTCTCCGGCTGCATTTGTTATATCACCATTCACCACACCAGCTGCATCTTTTGCAGGTTCGTGAATTAAAGTAATAGTTAATCCTCCCGAAGAAGCTGCATTTGCTTGTAAAGAAAATTGAAGTCCTACAGGGTTAGTACTATTGTTAGATAAATAATCATTTTCAGAATCAGTATAGGTAACGGTAGCATCAAGACCACCAGTTATACGGTAAAAAAACTGATGCTCATCTGCTTCCTCTTCTATTTCTTCATTAATTACTTTTACTGGAGATACGGTTTCATTTTTAAGCGTAACAACACCATTATAAAGCATTCCTACCTGCAATGGTCCTGATACAGATAATACTGGAGCATTAGGCCCATCACCATCAAGGTCAATTGATTTTAGTGTAACAGCATCACCTGTAGTAGGAGTTAAAACAACTTCTACAGTAGTAATAACTTCTTCCTCGTTAATAATTTCGGGAGTTGAATCATCATCAGAGGAGCAAGAGTTTAAGTTGATTAAAGCGACTAAAGCTAAGATTGAATATTTAATAGTTTTCATAAAATGTTTGTTTTAAAATTTAATAGTTAAGTTTTAATTGTATTCTAAAATTTCTACCAAGATCATCAGCAAAATAACGCTGACGATTCAGGTAATCTCGGTACGCAGTATTTAAAACATTATCCACGTATAAACCTAAGGTCAATTGGGATTGTTTAAACACATTTAAATCTACTGAAGATGCAAAATGAAATAAACTATAACCGGCGGGAGGTTTACTTACTGCAACCGTTTCAGTTGTTTGTTGGCCTCCATCATTTATATAGGTCACCTCAAAATCATTATCAGGAAAGCGCGTTTGTTTAAACACACCTTGATTTCTTATAGATAGATTTAAATTATTCCATTCAGGTTTTGTAAAAGAAAGCGTTGTATTCAAATTCGGAGCAGGCATATCTATTAATGCACGATTTCGCTTTAAATCCTGACCATTTACGTATGCAAATGCCGAGGTTAAATTAAAATTTGTATTTAAAGCATAGCCAGCTTGAATGTCAATACCATAAAGACGCGCGTCTACCTGAGCATATTGATAAACAGGAAAAGCACCACGATTTGTAAACTGAAGTCCGTTTGGCTCCAAAATTATAAAATCATTGATACGGTTGTAAAACGGATTTATTCCGAAGGAAAACCCACCTGTTTGACCATTAAGCTCTAAACTCGCCTTATACGACTGCTCTTTCTCTAATCTTAGATCTCCCAATTCGATAATTGCCGCAGAATGATGTAACCCATCACTGAATAGTTCTGCAGGATTAGGAGCTCTAGAAGCTGTGCTTAGATTAAGTTTAAGATCCCAATTTGTAGCTAGATTATACCGTGCTCCCAGGGTTCCTGAAAAGTTATGATAATCAAAAACTGGGTTAACAAGTAACTGGTTTTCGAGGCGATTAACTACAAGATTTCCAAAATCTGCTTCATAGCCGCGCTCTTCCCAGCGACTATTTTGATAGAATTTCTGGGCATCTACATTACTGTAATCATAACGCACACCGCCATCAATGCGCAACTGGTCTGTTACATCAAAATCTGCAGTAATATATGCCCCAAAGGTATACATCTCATAATCTGGAATTAACCTACGTATTCCGGTATTAGGATTGGGAAAATTCTCCTGATACGAACCCTCCGCCCCTAGATTAGCTTTAAAGCCGGTTGTAGCATCATATAGAAAATTTGTCGCAAGCGTATGTGTAGTTAGCTGCAAATCTAAAGATGGCTTATCGCTATCATCTCCTCGTCGAATATCAAATTCCTTTCTGTTATTCTGTTGAAAAGAATAATCTAAACTCAATTTCCCTGCATTTTCAAATCGCTTAAAGAAACTAAATTTAGCCAGGTGATGCTGCACATCTTGCTTAGGAGCATTTATACCATAGGTGAAATCTGAAACTAAATTAGGTACACCACTATTTATAGCCCGAATCAGATCACTTACATTTCCTATATGACTGGCTCGTAAAATTCCAACTTCAGAATTATAAAAGCTATAGTAAGCATCAAAACCGTAGGTAAACTTATTAAGCCCAAAACCAATCGAAAAGTCATGTTCCTGCAAACCGGTATTAGACAAAACATAATCAGGACTTTCTAAATCCCCGGCAAATTTTGTAGTCCCCTGACCCAAAATATAAAAGCCAGATTTAAAAGCTTTTAATAAGCTTGTAGTAACCCCTAAGCTCCGACCATTAGTAGCCCCACTAAGAATAGTTTTTCCAAAAAGCGTGTCTTTAACAGGAGCTTTAGGAACATCAGTAACAATTACACCACCTACAGCATCACCACCATACCGCAGTGCACCTGCACCTTTAACCACCGTAATCGATGATGCAGTATTTAAATCAAGATTAGGTGCGTGTTCTACGCCCCACTCCTGATCTTCCATACGGGTACCGTTATTTATAATAAGCACACGACTACTGTGTAAACCTTGTATTACAGGCTTTACCACAGTACTACCCGTATTGAGTGAGGATACACCTGGAATTTCGCGCAGCGCATCTCCTAAACTGGCATTACTGTAATTCTCGAGTGTTTCAGTATGTAAAACAGCTTCTGTTGCAGACGCAGACCCTTTATTTATATTCTCGCCTCTTACCGTAACTGCATTGAGCTCTTCGGTATGATGCTCTAGTTTAAAGTCGCGTTTTACATCACCCGAAAGCCGAACTGTAAATTCTGCAACTTCACACTCAGGATGTGTAATGGTAATCGTGTAGGATCCTGCACAAAGACCATTTAATTTATAATTACCATCAAAATCAGAAACCGAATAAATATCATAACCATTTACACTAAGCGTAGCGTTTACTAATACATTACCATCGTGAAAATCACGTACGGCTCCGCTAATGCTATAGTTGCATTTTTGAGCTTGCAGATTTAATGTACAAATCAGCAATAACCCAAGACAGAATAATTTCATATTTTGGAATTGAATAACCTTATTAAAGGATTGTTGTCAGTTTAAGTTAGCTACCATAAACCAGAGTTTACGAAGCTTTTACTTGATTTTAATTCCTGGTTTAAATAGGCTGAATAATTCAGTATATTCTTAAAATCAAATAAATAGTAGGCAATTAGATTGTAAACATTAAAGTCTAATCTAATACCTCAAATGAAGTCAGAAACTTCTAAAAATCCCGAGAAGGGATTAAACTGATAAAATGGGTGGTGCTTTGTTGAGTGATCTTCCGAACGGAAATCGGGTAACTTTAATAAATTCAGTATAAAAAACGGAATCTTTATATATTAAAATAGGCTCCAGAACATTAAACTCAAATACAGCCGGTAAATCTAAATCTAAGCTTTTTTTAGAATGCTGCGTGAGTAAACAAAGTTCACAGTGGCTACCTTTAGCTGAATCATTTGTATGAGAATACTTATGAAGATCAAGAATCTTAAATGAAAAGAACGCCAAAACCAGCATTAATCTGATGCCCGATTTTAATATGTTACTTTTCTTAATCACGTTTCAAATTTACTTATAAATGAACAGGACTAGTTGTTAAAAAAATTAAAAATTATGGAATAAACTCATAATTAACTGACCCTTAGTAGCTGTATTAATAACTTCACGCATATAAGCGAGCTCTAAACGTAAAGGCTTATTTATTTCATACCCTAAACCGCTAAACAACCAGGTTCGGTCATATAGATTTACAGTGCCAGAACCCGTCTGCTTTTGACCATTTATAAAAACCTCTCCAGCAGCCCACAAATAGAGCGCATTAGGCACAAGCTCCTTATTATTTAAGGGTGCTCTTACATTCAAAGCGTAACGATAGCGCGTTCTAAAATCTTGATTTTGAATAAAGCGCTCTTCAAACCGAATGCGGTGATTAAAGGAAATACGGCTTCCTATTTTTTGGCTCCATATTAGGTCTTGATAATATCTATTTTCTATTGTTTGAGAATTATCTTCACCCGGGGTTCCAGAATTAAAATATGAGTAACCGGCAACAAGTTTTAAAGGTGTTTCTTTGATCTTATAAGTAAGTCCCGCTCTTAATATTAATTGCTGAAAGTCACTAGTCACCTTATAATTTCGATGCTGTACATCACCCATCACTCCAAAACCACTTTCACCAAGGCCAGTACTAAAAAAATAACTATACCAGGCTCCAAGTTCACTATTACCAACCTGGGCATATAATGTAGCACTGTTTGAAAATGAATAAAACAGAATTGCTAATAAGGCGATTTTAAATTTGCTCATAAAAGTTAGTTAGTAGCTGTAACACTGGCATACATTTGACTTAATTTCAAACGTAACTTACGGTTGTAATCTTCTTCTAACCAATTTTTATAGTTTTTTGTATTCTTCATAATACAGTAAGAATACAGACGAATTCTATATTGAATTTCGTCTTTAAGTTCACGAGCCAGAATACGAGCATCAAAAATGTCTTCAGAATTCTCAAAAACAATTTTTGCATGTTGATCTATAGAACGTTCTAAAGCTTCCTTAGATTTTAAGCCTTTTGCAAAAACATCTTCGTATTCTTTCTTGATATCAAAAGAAATATCAGCACTTTTACTGAATTCTGCACGTAACTCAGGAGGCATCACATATTCAAAATTGCGCTCTATTTCTTCGTCACTTACTAAATTTTCTAAATAAAAATCTGGATATAAGAAAATATCATTCCAGTCCATAGGTGCATCCCAAAGACCAAAACGCGCCATATTATTTCCTAAATCAATAACTTCAAACTTCTTTTTATCGGGTAGAACACGTGAACCCCTACCTATCATTTGAAAATATAGGGTAAGCGATCGTGTTGCTCTGTTTAAGATAATCGTTTCTACAGATGGCTCATCAAAGCCGGTCGTTAATATACTTACAGAAGTTAATATAGCATCTGGTGTATGCTTAAACCACTTTAAGATTTGTTTTCGCTCTTTATTAGTATGCGTATTGTCAAGATGCCTCACATCATACCCTGCTTCCTTAAACGTCTCATATACATAGCGTGAGGTATTAATACCGTTATTAAAGATTAGGGTTTTAGTACCTTTTGCCTGTTCTTCATAAGCTGCAAGTAATTTTTCCTGCATGCTTTGATTGGTATATAAAATTTCAGAAGATTTTACGGTATAATCTCCATTTATACCTACCTGTAGTGTTTTAAGTCCTACATCATAGGTATGCATGTTAGCTTTCGCTAAAAAACCTTTTTCTATTAAAGATCCTATGCTTTCTCCTATTATGAGTTTGCGATAGTTATCTTTCATGGGCAACTTCACATTAGAACTTAAAGGCGTTGCCGTAACGCCTAAAATAAATGCATCTTTAAAATAACTAAAAAGTTTTCTAAATGAATTGTAATGTGCTTCATCAATAATGACAAGACCTATATCTTTTATGTCTATTTGTTCATCTTGCAAACGGTTATTTAACGTCTCAACCATCGCAACGTAACACATATAATCTTCATTACCTTCTAAGGTTTTAACTTTACTATTAATGACCATATTAGGTACATTAAATGTTTTAAGCATCTTAGAAGTTTGCGCAGAAAGTTCTATTCGGTGTGTTAAAATAACCACCTTTTTCTGTTTTTCCCTAATGTATCTACGTACTATTTCCGAAAAAATAACAGTTTTACCTCCACCCGTAGGAAGTTGATATAAAAGATTAAAATCATCTGGAGATTCTTCTATACAAGTAAAAATTCGATCAAGATCATTTTCTTGATAACTGTATAGTTCTTTGCCGCTGTCTGTGTCCTGTCCTATTGCCTTATCGCTCAAAAGTAGCTTTGTTTTGTAGTGAATCTTGCAAAAATAAGGCATTTAAAGGGCTTCTCACAAGTTTAAATAAGGAATTAAATTATTTATAAGGGTTAAATAATTTTCTAAAATAAAAAAAATAGAATTGCTGTATTTTCAAGCGGTTACCACTAAAAAAAATATTGTTCATTAAAACATAAAAAAAGTAGCTCTCGAGATAACAAAAAAATACCTAATCTGTTACCTTTGTAACAACATTAAAAAATTCATTTTGAAGAATCAAAAAGCGATAAAACTATTAAACAAGCTCATTTCAGATGTTGAGCAAAATGGTATCATTACCAATACTGTTGTTGAAGATTTACAAAATCTAAGACCGTATGCTGTTGAAGAAGAACGCCCATTATTAGCTAAAACTATACGATTAGTTTTTGAACATATTGAGGCTTACCAGACTTTTGATATTCCTATTCCTGAAGAAGAGCCTATTGAAGGTTATGAAGAGTTATTAGATGAGCAGGATAATAGTTCAGAACCTGCTGAAAGTCTTTTATACCTTTTAAACCTATTAGCTGAACCTGAAAATAAAACAAACCGACTAGATTTAAGAGCTTACGTTGAAGCGATGCAGATCTACGCTGAAGAGAACTAAAAGTTCTTCTAAAATATTACATAAAAAAACACCCATTTTACTGGGTGTTTTTTTTATGCTTAAAGCTAAAATCTCTAACTTTTAGGTGGTTTAGATGGTCGTACTTCAATTTTACTTGGTAATGTACGCGGATTCATCTTTATCAAATCAACTACAAGCTCCCCTATATCTTCACTCTGAATTTTCCAGCTATCTTTTTCAGAAGGCTCGTGATCATTAAAATGAGTGGCTACCGAACCCGGCATAATCGTGGAGACTTTTATATCATCGTCCCTAAGATCTAACATCATCGCCTGTGTAAAACCGGTTAAACCAAATTTGCTGGCGTTATAAGCAGTACCACCTGCAAAGAAATTAGTTCCTGCAAGGCTCGATATGGTAAATATATATCCTTTAGCCTGTTTTAAATGTGCTAACGAAGCTTTAACACTATAGAAAACACCTGTTAAATTAGTATCTATAGTCTCTTGCCATTCCTCAACAGTTAAGTCTTTAATATTACCAAAATGACCTAAACCGGCGTTAGCAACCAGAACATCTAGCTTACCAAATTCTGCAATTAAATTGTCAACGGCCTGCACCTGACTTTCAAAATTTCGTACATCGGCTTTCAATCCTAATGCTCTGCCTTTACCTTTAAACTTTTCGTTTAAATCTGCAGCAACTTCTTCAGCACTACTAAGTGTTCTACTCGTAATCGCTACATTCATTCCCAGTTCAAGAAGTGCTTCAGCAACTCCTCTACCTATTCCTTTTGTACCTCCTGTAATTAGAGCTACTTTGTCTTTAAATTTATCCATAGGCTAAAATTAACTTTAAATATACGCAGAAGAAAAACTGATATTTTAAAGTTTTCCCAAAACTGTATTAAGAAGATAATATAAAGGCAAACAACGTTGTTATCCTGTATTTCAAGAAGTATCTTTGCAAAAAATTAATTGGATGACTTCAGAACGTAAAAAAGAGAAAAAGTCCAGACTTCAATTGTTACACCAGTATTACAAGTATACGGGGTTCTATTCATTTGTGGGCAGTAGTCTCAAAAAAGCACTTACCCCACTTTTAGTATTTGTAATAGCGCTCGTATGTATTCATTATTTTGTAATTGATATAAATGAATTGTTAATTAAAATGACAGACACGTTCCCACCATTTTGGGTGCTGTTTGTCTTCTTTCTTTCGGAAAGTATATTGGGACTCATACCACCTGAAATTTTCATTGCGTGGAGTGATAAAATGCCAGATCCAATTTTATACCTGTCACTTATAGCAATTTTATCTTACGCCGGCGGAATTATTAGTTATTTCACAGGGCGCGCATCTACACGTATTCATGCAGTACATGAATATCTGGAGGTGAAAATGGCTAAACATTTAAAAAATGCCCGTAAATGGGGTGGTTTTTTAATCGTTGTAGGTGCAATTTTACCGGTTCCTTTTGCAGTAAGTAGTTTGGCAGCAGGAATGATTAAATATCCATTTGTAAACTACCTCCTTTTTGGTTTATTACGCTTTGTGCGTTTTGCAATTTATGGTGCAGCAATTTTTAATTTAGTTTCATGATTAAAGCTTTTCAGATTATAAGCATACTTGAAGGAATATCGCTATTGCTTATTTTATTTGTAACCATGCCTCTTAAGTATATTTTTGAAATGGGTATGCCTAATCAAATTATAGGAATGGCTCATGGTGTTTTATTTTTAGTTTACGTGGTTATGGCTATAGTTGTGAAAACCGAATTAAACTGGAATTTTAAAACATTACTAATAGTTTTGGCGTGTTCAATTATCCCATTTGGGACTTTCTGGATGGATAGAAAATATCTGGCAGGCAAGGCATAACCGGTTTATTTTTATCTTTAAATTTCAGTTTTTTGAAGCTGAAGCAATTCAATTTTAATAAATGAAATTCTACTTCCTCTGCTTTAGCTTATTTATTTTCAGCTTTACAAAAGCACAAGAGACTAAAACCAACCTAATTCTTTTAGATACGCTAAAAGACGGTTTCACTTATGATATACGCTACGCTAGTAGTAATAATTTTTTAAAAGAAGCTTTCTATGAATGTGCAGCTTGTTATCTACGTCCCGAGGTTGCAGAAGCTTTAAAAGCTGCTAATCATTACTTTTGTGAGAAGGGTTATCGAATTGTACTCTTTGATTGCTACAGACCCGTAAGTGCTCAGAAAAAAATGTGGGCTGCTTTTCCCAATGCGCAGTATGTTGCTAATCCCTACAAAAGTGGTTCTGTACATAATAGAGGTGCCGCAGTAGATATAAGTCTTGAAAAATTAGATGGTACGCCGGTAAATATGGGAACAGATCACGATTTTTTTGGAAGAGAAGCTCATATTGATAACAAAAACTTGCCAAACGAAGTTCTTGAAAACAGACAGATTCTACAAGAGGGTATGATGCTTTTTGGTTTTGAAACCATACGTACAGAATGGTGGCATTTTAATTACAAGAAAAATTATTCTTATAAAATAATCGATTTCAATTTTGAATGTAATTAATTACTAAAAATAATATTTTTTTCTTTGCAGAAGTTACTTAAGTAAATTTTCACTCTCCTTTATTATCAATATTACCTCTTTAAGCTTTTTTTTATTGAAAAATTGTCCATTATTAGTACTCAGTTCACACTTTTAACAAAATGATTTGTAAATATTTTAAGACATTATTCATAAAAATTTTTGATAATTATTGTTAAAGAAATACGTATTCTATACTGTAAATCTTAAACATTTGTTAAACCGAATTCTATCAAAACCCTAGCTTCATTTTCCTCGTAAGTTTCCATAAGTATTAATAACCAAAGAAATTCAAACGTTATGAAAATGAAAAAATCGATTGAGGTAAAAACTCAAACTGTAGGTAGAAACCGCAGAAACTTTTTAAAAGTGAGCGGCCTAGCTGTTGTAGGTTCTGGACTATTACTCGCATCTTGTAGTGATGATGATGATAATGGCAATATGATGGGAAATGATGTCTTCGATCTTGGTTCAGGCAATCTTGCAATTTTAAATTATGCATATGCTCTTGAGCAACTAGAGGCGGCATTTTATGCTAAAGTTGTTGCAGGTGGATATTATCAAGGAGCTTCAGCTACAGTTCAACAGTTACTTACTGATGTTTATAATCATGAAGTTATACACCGTGAATTTTTTAGAACAGCAATTAGTTCAGCTGTATCTGCTGATATGGTTTTACCAGATTTAGAAATAGATTTTGGAGCAGATTCTCAGTTTGATAGTGAAGATTTTGTTATAAATACAGCAATCGCTTTAGAAGATACGGGTGTAGCAGCATATAATGGTGCAGGTAAATTAATTACAGTTGACGATGCAGCTGGTCAAATTTATTTAGGCCTTGCTGGTAAAATTGTTTCAGTAGAAGCGCGTCACGCATCTGCGTTTAGAGACTTAAAAAATCCAGGTTCTATGGATTTTGCAGGAAATGATATTCTAATAGGTCTTGCAGGTACGGCTCCTGCCTTTGACAAAGCAACACCTCCTGCAGATATTCTTGCAGCAGTATCTAGTTTAGGTTTTATAAAAACCAATTTCACTGCTAAGGCATTTGTATAATTAATTAATCACAAAAAACTATTATTATGAATTTCATAAAACTTCTAGAAACTCTATCTAATAAAGAAATCCTTAATGCTAAGGGTTCACGTAGAGAATCTTTCGATCATATTAAATCATTCGGTAAAGGTGTAGCACTAGCTTCAATCCCATTCGGATTAGCCGCGACCAGTTCAAAATCAAAAGCTGCTACGATGTCAATGGCATCAGCTGCATTTCAGGCCTCAAATCTTGATGTATTAAACTTTGCACTTACATTAGAATATTTAGAGCAAGAATTTTACGCTATGGGCTTAGACAGTGGCGTAATTGACAGTGATGATATGGCCGTTTTTCAAACAATTTCTACTCACGAAGACGAGCACGTAAAATTTCTTTTAGGCGCACTGGGTGATAATGCTGTTTCTAAACCCACATTTGACTTTACCGGTGGTGATTTAAATTTAGATCCTTTTAACGATTATCCTACGTTTATGGCATTAGCACAAGGATTTGAAGATACAGGTGTAAGGGCATATAAAGGTCAGGCGGGAGCTCTTGCTAATGACGGCACTTTACTGGAATATGCATTACAAATACATTCGGTTGAAGCTCGTCACGCATCTCAAGTACGCAGAATGCGCGGTGAAAAAGGATGGATTACAAATTCTGAAAACACACTTCCCTCTCAATTTGCAGGAATATACGGTGGTGCAACTCCAGAATCTAATACAGTTCAAGGTGGTGTTGATTTAGCTGGTATGTTTAGTGATTTTGGCGGAAACGGTGCGGTAACGGCTGCTTTTGACGAACCTTTAACCATGTCTGAAGTGAATACAATAGCGAGTATATTTATCGTACAATAATATTGAAAATAATTAATGGTTCTAAAATTTTAAGTATTCAGAGCTATTGTTTATTTGAATAAAATAAAAAATCCCGATGCAAATGCATCGGGATTTTTTTTTATGAAGAAGTTTGTAAAATTACTTTTTCTTAACAACTGCGGCTTTAGCAGGCTCATTAAGCTTCCTAGTTAATTCTAATGAGAGTGCAGAACGTTCAAAAATCATTTTGCCGGCTCCGCTCTCCAGTACTACTGTACTTTCATTAAGTTCTAAGATCTTTCCGTGAAGACCACTTTTTGTAATTACCCGGTCTCCTCTTTTTAAAGCTTCGCCAAATTTCTTTTCATCTTTTTGGCGTTTCATTTGCGGGCGTATCATAAAAAGATACACGACAGCAATCATTAGGAGTATGGGTAAAAAACTTGTTATTTGTTCCATTTAGTGGTGCTTATCCGTTATTTGTAGGTCCTTGTTCAGACTTCACAAATGCGGTAATTTTTACTGTTTCAGTTCCTTTTTGAGTATTAGATTTTACAGTTACAATTTTAGTTACTGCGTTCATACCACTTCCATTATACTTAACTAGAAGTTCTCCTGTGTCACCAGGAGCGATAGGCTCTTCAGGAAAACTAGGAACAGTACACCCACAAGTACTTGTTGCGTCAACTATTACTAAAGGTGCATCACCTGTGTTTTTAAATTTAAAAACATGTTCTACACCCGTACCACGTTCTATATTACCAAAATCATACTCACTCTCTTCAAATTCCATTTTTGGAAATGCAGTTGCGTTAGCATCACGATTAGCTGCCATTTCTACGTTTTCGCCTTTAACTTTTTCAGATGCGTTGTCTTTACAACCTGTAAATGCTAATGCAGCTATTAAACCAGCTGCCAGAAATACTTTTTTCATATTGATATCATTTTTTAAAAGGGTCTCAAAAATACGATTTTATTTATTACTCAATTAGCCCGCGGCCGGCTTTGTTAAGCCTTCCTTCTAATTTGTATTTTTTTACAAGACGATCTAAAACACCGTTAATAAAAATACTACTCTTAGGGGTTGAATATTCTTTAGAAAGCTCTAAATATTCATTAATTGTAACCTTTACCGGTATTGAGGCAAATTTTAAAAATTCACACAATGCCATTTTGATTAAAATCTTATCTAGTGTTGCGATACGATCCTGATCCCAGTTAGGGGTGTTTCCTAAAATTTCTGCTTCAAACTCCGCATCATTACGAGAGGTACGCAGCAACAAATCTTTTGCGTACTGGCGATCTTCTTCATCTTTGTACAATTTAGGTAAGATAGTAGACTCAGGAGAATTTGGTTTTAATTTTGAAAGTCGCTTAATGATCGTTGTATTTACCACCGGTAAATCATCTATCCATGTGATTCTGTAATCTTCAAGATACTCGTATAACTTATCGTTAGGCGCTACCAGTTCTGTAAAAAATTGAATGACAAAATTCTTGTCCTCCTTAAAGTCGGTTTCAGGCTTCAGCATATATTCTTCAAAGAACTCACTTTCTATAAGACTCTCATAAATAAGAACTACATACTCGCTATCTAAACGCCAGTTGTTAAGTTTTGCTTTTTTAAGTTCTTTTTGAAGAAGTTCATTTTCGGCAAGGCTTACGAGTACCTTATTGTTTACAAACTTTAGATTGGGATTTTTGTCAGACTCTGTCGCTAACATTTTTTGTTGAGATTTCTCTAAAAAATCTTTCGCGTGAGCGTGAATTTCTACCAGTAAATCTACCATTACAAGATACAAGTCGTACATCTGTGCCGTACTCGCATTCATAAATTTTTCTTCTTTAATCAAATCCTGGTTTTCAGATTGACTTAAGGCGTAAAGCGCTTGCATTACCTTTATGCGAATGTGCCGTCTATTGAGCATAGCTTTAAAGAACTTTTGATGTTTGATATATCAATTTTTTGAAGATGAGCATCAATAGGATGGTTCTCTTCAAAAACGCTGCAAAAATACATGATATCTAAGAGTTCTTAGCAAGGTATTTTGTTTTTTATCTCAAAAAACTCAAGCCCTCAAATACAGTCTAATCGTTTATCTTTGCGCCACTGTTGATTGCACCTTATTTTTTACATTAAAAAATAGATTGTACGCAGCAGATTAAAATACGCTATGAAAGAACTGCAACACCTTAATAAATATTTTAATAAGTATAAATGGAAGCTCATATTAGGCTTTTTCATTGTTGTTATAGCCCGCATTTTTGCCATACTTACGCCTAAATTTTCTGGCGATATGGTAAAATATGTCGAGAATTATATGACTAACGGAGGCCAACTCAGCGAATTAAAACATCAATTATTGATGACTTTGCTGATGTTGCTGGGAGCGGCACTACTTTCTGCATTTTTCACTTTTTTAATGCGACAGATGTTTATTGTGGTTTCCAGATACATGGAAGCCGATTTAAAAAATGAGGTGTATAACCAATACCAGAATTTATCTTTAAATTTTTATAAGAAAAACCGAACCGGCGATCTTATGAACCGTATAAGTGAGGATGTAAGCAAAGTACGTATGTACTTAGGCCCCGCGATTATGTACGGTGTTACCACCGTTATTTTATTTGCTACGGTAATCCCCTATATGTACTACACCGCTCCTACCCTAACGCTTTATGTAATTATTCCGTTACCTATATTATCTGTGGCGATTTATCAATTGAGTAAATTAATTCACGCACGCAGTATTGTGGTTCAGCAATATTTATCCCATTTGAGCACGTTTACTCAGGAATCTTTTAGTGGAATAGGTGTAATTAAAGCCTATGGACTCGAATCTCAAACTTTTGAAAATTTTACAGAGTTGTCTGAAACCAGCAAACAGAAAAACCTGGATCTTGTAAAAGTACAGGCGTTTTTCTTCCCGTTAATGATTGCTCTTATAGGCGCAAGTAATTTACTGGTGCTTTATATAGGTGGAAAACAATATATAGACGGAACAATACCAGATCTGGGTGTAATTGTAGAGTTTTTAATTTACGTAAATATGCTAACCTGGCCTGTGGCATCTGTAGGGTGGATCACTTCTCTGGTGCAACAAGCGGAAGCTTCTCAAAAACGGATTAACGAGTTTTTAAAAGAACAGCCCGAAATTGTAAATAATACAACAGAACATACGCCCGTTACCGGAAGAATTACATTTGATAATGTAACGTTCACTTATGATGACACTAATATTACGGCTTTAAAAAATGTATCTTTTGAAGTAGAAGAAGGTGAAACAATTGCAATAATAGGTAAAACAGGCTCTGGTAAATCTACCATTCTTGAGCTTATAGCCCGTTTATACGATACTAATGGCGGTGTTATTTTAATAGATCAAAAACCTATAGAATCATTTAATCTAAAAGACCTGCGCACCAGTATAGGCTATGTGCCGCAGGAAGCCTTTTTATTTAGTGATAGTATCAAAGAAAATATAAAATTTGGTAACAGTAAAGCGACCGATGCCGAGGTAGTTGAAGCCGCAAAAAATGCCGTGGTAGATAAAAATATTGTAGAATTTTCTAAGGGCTATGATACTATTTTAGGCGAACGTGGAATTACCTTAAGTGGTGGTCAAAAACAACGTGTATCTATTGCCCGGGCGATTATAAAAGATCCACAAATATTATTGTTTGATGATAGTTTATCTGCTGTAGATACAGAAACCGAAGAAGAAATTTTAGCAAACCTAAAACGCATCTCTTCTCAAAAGACCACTATTTTAGTTAGCCACAGAATCTCTTCTGCAAAAAATGCAGACAAAATAATTATTCTTGAAGAAGGTGAAATCATACAACGAGGGACTCATAATGACCTTGTAAAACAACCGGGATATTATCAAGAACTTTACCGAAAACAACTTGACGAAAAAGAAATGGAATAAAAATTTTGTACACCATTTAATTTTTTTCCATTTTTGAGTGCATAAAGCGTATCAATTAAACCAAGATTATGAGCAATAATGAAATGAAGGGGAATGATGAGATATTCTCGAAAGTATTAAGAGCAGGAAGACGCACGTACTTTTTTGACGTGCGATCTACACGTGCAGGAGATTATTACCTGACCATTACCGAAAGTAAAAAGTTTACCAATGACGATGGCTCTTTTCACTACAAAAAACATAAAATCTACTTATACAAAGAAGATTTTGAAGGGTTTTCAGAAATTTTAAATGAGATGACCGGTTACATTCTTAATGAAAAAGGAGAAGAAGTAATAAGTGAGCGTCACCAAAGCGATTACACTAAAGATGAAGATTTAGAAATTCTTGTAGAAGCACAGTCAGCCAAAGCTTTTACAGATGTAAGTTTTGATGATATTTAAAGCATAGCCTAATCTAAAACAGTTTAAAGCCGCATTATTTGCGGCTTTTTTTATGTCATAATCCTAAACTAATTCTTTAATCCCAATTACTTATTTATGCGCATTTAATAAACTAAAATCAATGCTTCCGTTATCACAATTTAGATTTTATTCCTAACAACTCCATTTGAACCCAAGCATTACAAGCTACTCACGATGTAATTGTATTTTAATTAATATATTTAAACACGACGTTTAATCTTAAAATTTTCCGCGGAAGCGTTATTAAAAAACTTTCTCTTTATGCAGCAATATGTACTCAGATTAGTGCTCCTTTTAGTTATTATCCCTTTTTGCAGCGCTCAGGTAACTTCGCCTACGCTCGACTATTATCTTCCTAATGATGTTACTTACGATGCAGCGATACCTAAACCTCAGGATATTTTAGGTTATGTACCGGGTACATGGCACGTGAGTCATGACTTACTTGTAAATTATATGGAGAAAATGGCAGCTGCCTCTCCCCGCATCACATTAGCGCGTCGCGGTGTAACTTTTGAAGGCAGACCGCTACTACTTTTGACCATCACTTCGCCAGAAAATCACGCCAATATAGAAAGCATAAAACAACAACATCTTGCACTTACAGAAGCCGATGCAAAAAATTTAGATACTGAGAAGATGCCCATTGTGACCTATCAAGGTATGAGCATACACGGTAACGAGGCCAGTGGTTCTAATGCGGGATTACTTGCTGTGTATTATTTAGCGGCTGCACAAGGCCCTAAAATAGATGCGCTTTTAAAAAATACCGTTATTTTATTTGATCCTTCTTTTAATCCAGACGGGTTGCAGCGCTTCTCATACTGGGCAAATACTAATAAAAATGTAACGCTTACCGCAGACCCTCAAGACCGTGAATATGACGAAGTATGGCCGGGTGGGCGTTCTAATCATTATTGGTTTGACCTTAACCGCGACTGGTTACCGGCACAATTACCCGAATCTCAGGCCCGTATTCAAACCTTTCACGACTGGCATCCTAATATCTTAACAGATCATCACGAGATGGGTAGCAATTCTTCGTTTTTCTTTCAACCGGGAATACCCAGTAGAACACACCCGCTAACTCCAAAATTGAATCAGGAATTAACTGCAGAAATAGGAACCTACCACGCAAAAGCCTTTGATAAAATAGGATCGCTTTATTATACTGAAGAAGACTATGACGACTTTTACTACGGAAAAGGTTCTACCTTCCCAGATATAAATGGAAGCATAGGTATTTTATTTGAACAGGCCAGTTCTCGGGGTCATTTACAGGAAACTGAAAATGGAATATTAACGTTTCCGTTTACAGTACGTAACCAGTTTACAGCATTTTTATCTACGCTAGAGGCAGCACAGGCAATGCGTACAAAACTGCTAGATTATCAACGCGATTTTTATGCTAAGTCTAGAGCTGAAGTAGCAGGAGATGCCTATATATTTGGCAGTAAAACAGACCCTGCGCGTGCAACACTACTTGCTCAATTATTAGAACGTCATCACATCGCTATATATAAGGCAAAAGAAAATTACACCACAAAAGACCTTTCTTTTACTACCGAAACCAGCTATGTAGTTCCTAAAAATCAAAAACATAGCCGGTTGTTGAATGCGATGTTTGAAAAGCGTACCACTTTTGAAGACAGCTTGTTTTATGATATTTCTGCGTGGAGTTTACCCCTTGCTTTTAATCTTGATTTTAGTGAGACCGCACCGGCAGCACTTGCCAGTTCTAAAATAGATTCGGTACAATTTGAAGCTGCTCTTACACTGGCAAACAGTGACTACGCCTATTTATTACCCTGGTCAAATTATTATGCCCCTAAGGCACTTAATAGTATTTTAAATAAAGGAATACGCGCTAAAGTGGCAATGCAACCATTTACTTTAAACGGTAAACGCTATGACTATGGTACCATTTTAATACCGGTACAAAATCAAGAGTTGACAAATGAAGAGTTGAATGCTTTTTTAGATGGAATTGCTAAAGCATCTCATTTACATATAGTTCCTGTAAAGACTGGCTCTACACAAGGTATAGATTTAGGAAGCCGCCAGTTTGAAGCGTTAAAACCTTTAAAGATTGCTTTGCTGGTAGGCGAAGGAATAAGTTCACTTGATGCCGGTGAAATCTGGCACGTATTAGATACTCGTTTTGCTATTTCTATAACAAAAATAGATACTCGTAATCTGGGCAGCACAGATTTAAGTGATTACACCACGCTCATTATGCCCAGCTCGTGGGGATCGTCTATAGGCGATGAACAATCTGAAAAAATCGCTACCTGGGTTCGTAATGGTGGTACATTAGTCGGTTTTAAAAATTCTGCAAAATGGATTAAAAGACAAGGACTTATTGATTTTAGCACTAAAGAGACCGAAAATCCTGCTGAGGGTATATCTTTTGAACAGCGTAGCGATTTTAATGGTGCACAGGTAATAGGTGGTGCTATTTTTAAAGCTAAGTTAGATCGCTCTCACCCTATTGCCTTTGGTTATGAGTCTGATTATATTAATCTATTTAGAGATACTACATTATTTATTGAAGCTGATGAAACCAGTTACAAAAACCCAATACAATATACTGACGCCCCATTAGTAAGTGGCTATATAAGTTCTATAAATCTAGATGCTCTTAAAGAAACCCGCCCATTTGTACACCAGTCTGCAGGTCGTGGTGATGTTCTGATATTTACAGATAATACCAATTTTAGAGCCTTCTGGTATGGTACTAATAAACTGATGATGAACGCATTATTTTTCAGTAAGGCTATGTAGATTTAGTTCAAAAAAAACATATATATCGTTGAATATTATTAATTTATGGCTTTACTTACCTGTAAAGCCATTTTTTATGAATACTGTTGTTCTAGAACCCCTCATACATAGAAACGAGGCTGCCTATAGTATAAAATTTGAAAATAACGATTCAAATCGCAATAAGATAAAACGTATAGCCCACGTTTCTTATAGTAAAACTCACAGTTGTTTTTACATATTTGAGCGCTTTACCACGTTACATACCTTGTATAAAAATTTGCGTGACTTTGACTTTTTTGTAGATTATTCCGCATTTAATATATCGAAGCCCGTACCAAAAGATATTGTAAAAACAGAACGCCAGAATTTAAGCAAAGATCTCGTAGATCCTATTAATATTCCTATTCTTAAAAAATATGTGACCTACTTACGAGGAAAGCGTTTTAGTGAAAGTACATTACGTACGTATTATAGTTTTGTTTTAGGCTTTGCCATTTACTTATCTAAGAAATCACTAGCAGATGCACAGCTAGACGATCTAAGTTTATATATACGAAGCTGTGTAAAAAACCATAACTATGCTATAAGTACGCACCGTCAAATGATAAGTGCGATTAAACACCTCATACATTTTACGCCAAAGCTAAGCATTGAAGACTTAGCATTACAACAACCTAAGAAGTCAAAAAAGCTTCCTGAAGTTTTAAGTGCGCAAGAAATACTTGATCTATTGAGAGCCACACGCAATCTGAAACATCGCGCACTTCTGGCACTCATATACTCCTGTGGCTTACGTATAGGAGAGCTTTTAAATCTTGAATTGCGTGATCTAGACATAGACCGAAACCAACTTCATATACGCCAGGGAAAAGGTCGTAAAGACCGGTATGTGGGAATGGCAGAAAGTTTTAAGCCCCTTCTTTATAATTATCTTTCAACATACACTCCCAAACGATACTTTGTGGAAGGAATACACGGCGAAAAATATAGTCCAGAAAGCATTCGGGCATTTTTAAAGCGTTCTTGTAAGCTAGCCAAAATAACAAAACACGTCACGCCACATACTTTAAGACACAGTTACGCCACTCATTTACTAGAAAACGGAGTAGACATACGTTATATACAAGAACTTCTGGGGCATAGTAGAACGGAAACCACTATGATATATACTCACGTAGGTAAAAAAGATTTACAGGCAATTGCGAGCCCTCTTGACCTTGTAGTTAAGCGATTATTTGAAACTGCTAAAGACAATAAAAATATACTGTTATCACGCAACTTACACTGATATAGTGTATATTTAGTCTTGATATAACACGTTGTAAAATATAAAATTTGTTCAGATCTATAATGAACGAAATATATTGAGTTTCATACCTCACTTTCTTTT